>JAAELT010000343.1 GCA_024226315.1 bacterium
CCCGCTGCTCTACTCGCTGCGAGGCTTCCAGTACTGCGACCTGCTCCTCGCCGGCGCCGAGCGCGCCGGGTGGCGGGCCCCGTCCGCCGCCGGGAGCGCCGCCGGGCCGGCGGCGGACGGGGAGCAGAGCCGCCGAGATGCCGGCGCACCCAGCGCCCTGGCGGAGGCCTGCCGGGACGTCGAGGAGCGGACGGGGCAGACACTTGAATGGGCCAGGCAGGTAGGAGCTCCGCTCCTCGACTTCGCCCTGAACCACCTCACCCTGGGCCGTGCCGGGCTCTACCGGGCGATCCTGGAGCGGCCTGACCTGCAAGGCCCGCCGGGCGATCTGCCGGCCTCCGCCCTCGACAGCCCGAGATCCGAGATCGAGCAGGCCGTTGACGGCCTGCGCCGCGCCGGTCAGCTGCAGTACGTGCCGCTTGGCCTCCTCACCCGCGCCTGGCTGCGCGCCCTCTCAGGCGACGCCGACGGCGCCCGCGTCGACCTCGACGAAGCCTGGGAGATCGCCGCCCGCGGCCCGATGCCGCTACACCAGGCCGACGTCCACCTACACCGCGCCCGCCTCTTCCGCGACCGCGACGCCCTCGCCAAGGCCCGGCTCCTGATCGAGAAGCACGGCTACGGCCGCCGGCTCGACGAGCTGGCGGACGCGGAGGCCGCAGCGGAGGGGTGGTGACGCCGGAGGCCACGATCACGGCCATACGGAAGAATCACGAAGGGGTCGGACCAAGTTTCAGGCGGCATGATCTCTGATCCTTTCAACTGGCGATCTGCTACGATCAGAGGGACTCTTCGCCACCCGTCAATCGCAGCTCGTTCGAACCAGGCTGCCTGCACGGAATCTCGCTCCCGGAGCTGCCCGTCCCGAGAGGCGATGCCGCGACCGCTCGAGGCCGCTCCTCCGTCAGGCACCATCAACCAAGGAGAGCAGCCGTGTTCAAGAACCTCTCTGGAACCCTCAGCCGGTTCCCCCTCGCTGTCGTGGCCCTGTGCTTCGCCCTCGTCGCACCGGCCGTCTTCGCCCAGGACGAGAAGCCCACCGTCATCCGCGGTGAGCTGATCGACATCGTCACGCCGGACATCGCCGATTTCGACCTGCGTGACCTGCCGGCGGCCCGTGCCTGGCAGCCCGGCGACGCGATCAAGGAGATCCCGCGGCGCCACTACTCGCTGCCGGAGTTCCAGGCGGCGCCACAGGAGCCCCGTCGCGACCCGCTCCTCGATCAGCAGCGGCGCGCCCGTCCGGCGGACTTGCGCGCGGCGCAGAGTGAGCAGGGCCGTTTTCCGGGCCAGGGCTTCAGTGGCGTCCAGCCCCCGGACCCGGTGGGCGACGTCGGCCCGACCTACTACGTACAGCTGATCAACAGCGGCGCCGGCGCGCAGATCCAGCTCTACGACAAGGTCACTCAGGTGCCGGTGCTGGCGACGCCGGTCAACCTCGACCGCTTCGGCGTCGGCAATTGCGCCAACGGCCTGGGCGACGGCATCGCGCTCTGGGACGACCCGGCGAAGCGCTGGGTGCTCACCGAGTTCGCCGCCGTCGGCAACGTCCTGTGCGTCTACGTCTCGAGGACGTCGAATATCTTCAACGGCTTCTACGCCTACGCGTTCAACACCCCCAGCTTCCCGGACTATCCCAAGTACGGCGTCCGCGAGGAGGCCTACTACGTGACCACCAACGAGGCCGGTGGCCCGGCGATCTACGCGCTCGAGCGCTCCCAGATGCTGAACGGCCTGGCCGCGTCGGTGCAGCGTTTCACCGCCCCCTCGCTGGCGGGCTTCGGCTTCCAGGCCCTGACTCCCGGAGATCTCGACGGCCCGACTTTTCCGCCGTCCGGAACCCCGGGCTGGATCGCGCGCCATCGCGACGACGAGATCCACAACATCGGCTCGAACGATCCGCTTCGGGACTTCATCGAGGTCTGGCAGGCCAAGGTCGATTTCAGCAACCCGGCCAACTCCAGCTTCACCTTGTCGGCCAACGTCCCGGTGACTGAGTTCGACTCCACCCTGTGCGGCCAGTTCTCCTTCAGCTGCTTCCCGCAGCCGGGTACCGGCGTGCGCCTGGATCCGCTGCGCGAGGTGATCATGCACCGGCTGCAGCAACGGCGGTTCGGCAACATCGACGTGCTGGTGGGCAACTTCGTCACCGACGTCAACGGCGCCAACCAGGGCGGCATCCGTTGGTTCGTCCTGATCAGCGTGGGCGGCGGTGCTTGGACGCTGTTCGACGAGGGTACCTACGCGCCCGATTCGGACAACCGCTTCATGGGCTCTGCGGCCATGGACAAGGTGGCGAACCTGGTGGTTCTCTACAACAAGTCCTCGAGCACCACCTTCCCGAGCGTCGCCGCCGCCGGCCGCTTCTTGAGCAGCCCTGCCGGAACCCTTCCCCTCGGCGAGGCCATCTTCGCCGCCGGTGCCGCCTCCAACGCGTCCAACCGCTACGGCGATTACAGCTCGCTGAACATCGACGCCGCGGACGGCTGCACCTACTGGGGCACCGCGGAATACAACCCTGGCCCGGGCTCGGCCTGGGGCACTGACATCAGCACCTTCAAGCTCGGCAACTGCATCTGACCGAGCCCCAAGAGCTCGAAGGCTCCGCCATTCGAGCTCTTGGCCCAACCCCACCAGGCCAAGAGCCCGTTGCTATTCGCAACAGGCTCCTGGCCTCCCGGGCGGCCTTTGGGCCGCCCGGAATCCGAGCCCTCGAATACTCACGCTCCAGGCTTCGTAGCCTTGGATAGAATCTGATCGGGCGGCGGCCCCTCGCCGCCGCCCGACGTGATCATGTTCAAGGTATTGCCTGCAGAGATAGCGACGGTGGTCCGCGGCCGCGGCGGCCGCAGAAATCTCGGCGTCCTGGCACGCTTCTTTTTCGTGTTGGCGGTGATGATCACCGTCTACACGATCGGCTTCCACGTGCTGATGCTGCGCGAGGGCCAGGAGCACACCTGGATCACCGGCTTTTATTGGACCCTGACCGTGATGTCCACCCTCGGTTTCGGCGACATCACCTTCCACACCGACCTCGGCCGCCTGTTCTCGATCCTGGTGTTGCTCTCGGGCACGATCTTCTTGCTGGTGCTGTTGCCCTTCAGCTTCATCGAGTTCTTCTACGCCCCCTGGATGGCTGCCCAGGCGGCCTCGCGGGCGCCGCGCCAGCTACCGCGCGAGACCCGCGGCCACGTTCTGCTGACGAACCACGACTCGGTGACCAGCGCGCTGGTCCACCGCCTCGAACAGTACCGATACGACTACGCGCTGGTGGTCGCCGATCTGGAGGAGGCACTGCGTCTGCACGACCTCGACCTGAACGTGGTGGTCGGGGAGCTGGACGATCCGGAGACCTGGAAGAACGCGCGCGTGGAGGCGGCGGCGCTGGTCGCCTCGACCGCGAACGACGTCACCAACACGAACGTCGCGTTCACGGTGCGGGAGCTCACCAAGGACGTGCCCATCATCACCTCGGCGCGCGACGAGGCCTCGGTGGATATTCTGGGGCTCGCCGGCAGCAGTTTCGTGCTGCGTCTGGAGGAGATGATGGGCCAGTCGTTCGCCCGCCGGACGGTTGGCGGCGACGCCATGTCCCACGTCATCGGGCAGTTCGACGACCTGCTGATCGCCGAGGCGACCGCCCACCGCACGCCGATGGTGGGCAAGACACTCGGCGAGAACCGGTTGCGCGAAAAGGTCGGGGTCACCGTGGTCGGAGTCTGGGAGCGCGGGCGTTTCGAGCCGGCAAGGCGCGAGACCATGATCCTCGACAATACGGTGCTGGTTCTCGCGGGCTCCGAAGAGCACCTGGCCCGCTACGACGAGCTGTACTGCATCTACAACATCTCGACCACCCCGGTTGTGATCCTGGGCGGCGGCCGTGTGGGGCGCGCTACCGCCCGGTTCCTGGCTCGGCGCGAGATGGACTACCGGATCGTGGAAGTGCTCCCTGAGCTGATCCTCGACGAAAAGTACGTGCATGGCAGCGCGGCAGACCTGGAGGTACTCGAGCAGGCTGGCATCCGCGAGGCGCCCGCCGTGATCATTACGCCCCACGAAGACGATCTGAACGTGTACCTGACGATCTATTGCCGGCAGCTGCGCCCCGACATCCAGGTCCTGAGTCGCGCCATCCACGAGCGCAACGTGCCGACACTGCACCGGGCCGGGGCGGACTGCGTGCTGTCCTATGCCTCGATGGGCGTCGGCGCTGTCATGAACATGCTCCAGCGCAGCAAGATCCTGCTGGTCGCCGAGGGGCTGGAGCTGTTCGAGCTCCGCGTGCCGGAAGAGTTGGCGGGCAGGGTCATTGCCGAATCGGCGATCCGCGAGCGGACCGGCTGCAGCGTGGTGGCGATCCACACGGAGCAGGGCATGAAGGTGGTGCCGAATCCTTCTGTCAAGCTTCCGTCCAACGCCGACATCGTGCTCATCGGCAGCGCCGAGGCAGAAGATCGCTTCCTCGAGCTCTACGGCAAGGGTGGCAAGGCGCAAGCCTAGTGGCGGGTATACTGCCGGCAGCTCTGGCTCTTCCAGCTCAGACCTGCAAGCTCTCGGAGGTCCTGTCATGTTGCAGTCCCGCTGGTTCCGTGTCCTTTTCGCCCTCTATTTGATCGCGCTCGTCGCGGCGCCACTCGCCGCCGACGGCTGGACGCGCTTCCGCGGCCCCAACGGTTCGGGGCAGGCGTCCTCCAAAAACGTGCCGGTCGAGATCGGGCCCGAGAAAAACAAGTCCTGGGAGGCCGAGGTGCCGTTCGGCCGCTCGTCTCCCGTCGTGACCGACGACCACATCTTCCTGACCGCGGCCGACGACGGCAAGCTCCTCACCCTGGCGATCGACCGTGCCTCGGGCAAGGAGCTGTGGCGCCGCCAGGTCGAGCGCGGCCATGACGCGGGCTTGTACAAGGACACCGATTCGGCCACTCCCAGCCCGGTGACCGACGGCTCGAACGTCTATGCTTTCTTCCACGAGGCCGGCCTGGTGTCCTACGACGGCGCGGGCAAGGAGCGCTGGAAGGTGAAGCTCGGCCCTTTCCGCAATTACTACGGCATCGCCTCCTCGCCGGTGCTTGCCGGCGATCGGCTGTTCCTGCTCTGCGACCAGGCGGAGGGCTCATTCCTGCTGGCGGTCGACAAGGACACCGGCAAGGAGGTGTGGCGCAAGAACCGGCCGGCTCGGCTGGAGAGCTACAGCACGCCGATCCTCTACCCGGACGCGTCGAGCCCGAGTGCGCTGGTGGTGGCCGGATCGCGCTGGGTGGACGCATATGACCCGGCCACCGGCGACAGCGTCTGGACGCTCGGCGGCGTCGGCACCGGCCCGATCTCGAGTCCGGTGCTGGCCGGCGATACCCTTGTCATCAACGCCCACGACCACGCCGACGACGGTTGGCCGCCGTTCGCCGGGTTGGCGAAGGAGCACGACGGCGACGGTGACGGCAAGCTCGCCCGGCCGGAGGTCGAGGGCTCGTGGCTGTTCAACCATTTCGGCTGGCTCGACGCCGATGGTGACGGCTCGATCACCGCCGGCGACTGGGAGCACATGGAGAAGGAGCTGGTCAACGACAACTGGGGGGTGTTCGGCATCCGCGTGCCGGCGGCCGGCAAGCAGCCCGAGATCCTTTGGAATTACCGCCAGAACGTGCCTTACATCCCGTCGGCCGTGATCTGGAAGGATGTCGTCTACATGGTCAAGGACGGCATCGTGACCAGCCTGGATCTGGCCACTGGCAAGCTGCTCGAGCGCGGTCGGCTCGAGGGCGCCGCGGGCAAGGTCTACGCCTCGCCGGTAGTCGCAGACGGCAAGATCTACATCGGTACCCTGGACGGCAAGATGGCGGTGCTCTCAGCGGGCGCCGATTGGTCGGTGATCGCGACCAGTGACCTGGGCGAGGAGATCTGGGCCTCGCCGGCGATCGTGGACGGCCACCTCTACGTGCGCACCCGGGGCAAGCTCTATGACTTCGTCACGGCGGCGCCCGACCCGGGAGGCTGAGCGCGGGAATCCGGCGGCAGGATCACGCTGCGGTGAACCTCGCCGCCACGCAGACTGAGCTCGACCAGCGACCGGCGGACTGGCTCCACCGTCATGTCGGGATGCACCACCGCGCCAGCGCCCGAGGGGATCCCGATCCCCTGAGCCAACTCTCCGATTTCGGGCATCGTGCCTTCCAAGCGAGTCCATTCCGGCTCTTCGTGGACGTCGATCACCAGCGGGATCAGCTTGAAGGTCTCGAAGTACTCTGCCGTGTCCGCATCCCCGCGTAGGCCCTGGAGGCCGAGCTGCACGGCGCCGGCAGAGATGCCGATCAGCAGTGCCCCCTGGTAGTAGCGCTCGATCACCCTGTCCTTCAAACCGTTGCGCTCGAACGCGCGCCAGCCGCGTTCGACGTCGCCGCCGGCGAGCAGCACGAGATCGGCCGCGTCGAAGTATTCGAGATCTTCGGCTGACGGCTCGGATGGAATCATGCGGCAGTCGCCGATGCCGATGCCTTCCATGGCGCTCTGGAACAGTTGGTAGAACTCGGGCCGGTCGCCGTTCGACGCGCCGACGTAGGCGGCCTTCGGCTCGTCGGCAGTGAGCAGCGCTCGCGCGCGATTCAGAAACAGCTCCCCGTCGCCGCTCCAGAACAAAAGCTGGCTGTCGGCGAACAGGAAGATCGGTCGGGTCGGGGCGTCCATCGGGTCTCCTGAGGCGGGCGGCAGATCGCGAGACTCTACACGACGATTCCTCTGTTGCTCCCGATCGAGTCGGCTGCTACGATGACTCGACTCTCTTGCGGAAAGATCGAGTGGGGGCGGTAGACGACAGCCAGGGAGAATCCCGCCGTGGAGGCTCTCTGGGGAGGGACGTTGACCGTACGCATCCTTCTGGTGAGTGGCGACGAGACGGCGCGCGCGCCGGTCGCCGAAGCCTTGCGTTCCATGCCCTGGGTGTCCGCGCCCGCCGAGATCGCCGAAGCGGCAACGGGCGAGCAAGCGTTGTCGCAAGCGGCTGCCGAGCCCTTCGACCTGGCCGTCGCCGAGTTGGTGCTGCCGCGGCCAGGCATCTCCGGCGCCTACGCACTGATCCGCGTCCGTGAGCTGTGCCCGCGGTGCCGGACGCTGTTGGTCTCGGATCACGACTACGTCAGCGAGATGGTCGGGGGTGCGGCGGATCTCTTTTTGCCTCGTGGCAGCGGGACCGGCGAGCGGGAGCTGCGCGCGGCGGTGAAGGAGTTGTTGCCGGAGCGGATGGGAGACGAGCTGGCCACTCAGGCGCTGGCGGTGTCCGAGGCCGACATCCTGCCGGCGACGCGCGCGCCGGTCGATTCCCTGCCGGCGGAGCCGATCGCGGGCCGGTACCGGCCCGTGGCCGACCTCGGCCAGGCCGTGGGCCCGGTCTACCGCACCGAGGATCTGGAGGCCGGCAGTCAGGTCGTGGTGCAGCTCCTGCCACTGGCGGCGGCGTCCGCGGAGGAAGAAGGGACGTTGCGGATCCGGCGGACGTTGTCGACCGCCCGCCGGCTGAAGCACCCCAATATCGTGGGCATCCAGGACGCCGGTTTCGACGGCGAGCACATCTATGTGGTGACCGAGCTGGTAGGGGGGTCGCCGCTGCGCGACGTCCTGGCCGAGCGTGGAGCTCTGCCGCGCCAGGAGGCCCTCGACATCACGTTCTCGGTGCTCGAGGCGCTGGGCCACGCGCACGACCTCGGCCTGATGCACGGCGATCTGAAGCCGGCGAACATCCTGTTGACGCCGGCGGGCGACGTCAGGGTGGCGGATTTCGGCCTCGGCAATCTCTTTACTCTCGCTGACGTTGGTGAGGGAGATCAGGCCTCAATGGGGATGCAGCCGAGCACCGACGGCACGGTGCTGGCCAGCGTGGGCTACATGGCACCAGAGCAGATCCAGGGCCGTTCGTTCGATCACCGGGTGGATCTCTACGCGCTCGGGGCGGTACTCTTCGAGATGCTCCACGGCAAGGCGCTGTCCCGGTTCGTCTCGCCCTTCGTGAGAGCGGCTTTCCTGGACGTGGATCGTGAGCCCCACAAGCTGCCCGAGCTGCCGGGTGACCGGCGGCTCAGCGAGGTCCTGGAAGAGGCCCTGGCGCCATCTCTGAAGCGCCGCTATGCGAGCTGCGAGGACTTCGCCGAAGACCTGCGGGCGTCCACCGGCTCAGCCTGGTCGCGAGCCATGCGCTGGATGGGCCTGAGCGGCGAGAAGGAGGACGCTTGAGTCGCGCACGCATCGCCTGTGCCCTGCTGCTGATCGCTCTCGCGGCCTGCGAGGGCTCCGGCGAGGGCCGGTTCGACTGGCAGAGCCTCGAGTCGAATCTCGATCCGCGCGTCTGGCTGGGAGTACAAGAGCGGTGGCAGCGGGTCTACCCGGAATTCACCGCCCCCGTCCGCGCTCTGTTGCGCGACAGCGACGACGAGCAGTTCATCTACGCGGCGTGCAGCTGGCAGGCGGTGGACCAGGGAGTCGGCGGCGTGCTGCGCTCGACCGACGAGGGCAAGACCTGGCTGGCCGCCAACCGCGACATCCCGCCCGGTACCGAGGTGACGGCGCTGGCCGTCGCGCCCGCCGGCTTCGCCGCGCCGGAGACGGCTCTTCTGGCCGGGACCCGGGGCGCCGGGATTTACGTTTCGCTCACCGGCGGCCTGAAATGGCGGCTGCTGACGACGGGCGACGGCGACATCGAACAGGCGACGGTGAACGCCTTCGTGACCTTCCCGGGCAATAGGCCGGCAGTGGCTGTCGCCACCGAGGAGAGCGGGGTTCTGCTCAGCGTCGATGGCGGCATCAGCTGGCGGGCACGCAACCGGGGGCTGCCAGAGCCCAGCGTCGCGGCACTGGTCATCGATGCGGAGGGCGACCTGGTGGCGGCGACGGCGGCCGGCGTCTACTCGAGCGGGGATCGCGGCCGGCGCTGGGCGCTGCTGGACGAACAGCTCGTGGGTACTCGGGTCACGGCCCTGATGGTCGATGCGCGGGGCACGCTGTGGGCAGGCTCCCGTGACGGCTCGCTGCTGGCGCTAACGGCCGGGGCGTCATCGTTTCAGCCGCAGCAGGCGCCGACGATCGAGGGCGCGGAGGTCTTGATGATCGCGGAGCGTCCCGGTGGCGTAGTGGTGGGCACTCGCGGCAGCGGCGCCGTCGAAGGAGCCCTGGACCAGGACTTCGTGGGCGACGACAGCGGTCTGGAGAACCGTGTCGTCACGGCCGTCCTGGCGGCGCGAGACCAACCCGGCGAGGTGATCATCGGTACCGCCGCCGGCTTCTACCGCAGCGCGCCGGTGACCCCCTCGCCTTTCCCCGTGGAGATCGCGGCGGTCGTCGCCGCTGTGTTGCTGTTGCTCGGTTTCGTCGGCTGGCGGCGCTCGGCGCGCGCGGCGGCGCGTTCTCTGCAACGCGCTCTCTCTCCCCTCGATCCCGACGGTCTGCGCGAGGTCTTGAACCACAGGATCGCGCGACTCGAGCCCGAGCGCGGCCAGGCGATCTTGAAGCGGTTGGCCGCGCGGTTGTCTCGCTCCAGGGGCGACCTTCATGGTGAGCTGGCGCCGGTGGTGGCCGCGACCGCCGATCTCTGCGGCCGATTGAAGGGCGTGGACGCCGCGGCCCGCGGCGCACCGCGGCGGGCCATCGCGGCCGCTCTCGACACCCGTGCCTCGGCGCTCGAATTCATGGCCGGGTATCATGGCTCCGGCGGAGGCGGGGTCGATGCCGCGGCCACCTCCCTGGCCCAGCAAGACGAGCTCTTCGCCGTCCTCCTGCGGGCCGAGAGCCTGGGTCATCTCGCCGCGCTGCGCTCAGACGCCCACGAGGTCGAGCGTCGGGCCGGCAGCCCGACGGCTGGTCGCCTCCTGGATCGCGAGTTTCTCCGCGACGTGCGCCGCGTTCTCGGCGCGCTCGAGGAGCTCAGCCGGATGCCGAGTGCCGAGGACCGGGCGCTCTACGTCGGCCAGGCGTTGACCCAGACGCTGGCCGCCCAGGCACGCCTGGAAGCGCGCCTGTCCCGCCAGCCGGCTTTTGATCTGAAGATCGGCACCGTGGTGCTGGAGTCGGTCCGTGAGCTTCTCGCCACCAGCTTCGATGACATCCAGCAGCGCGCCGAGCTCCAGGTCGAGCTGCACTCCAAGGTGCTCACCACCCGCCGCGAAGCGGTGGTCGTGCTGGGCGTCCGCAACGTCGGCCAGGGGCACGCGCGCAACGTCACGCTCGAGCTCGACCTCGACCAGCGTGCTTTTCGCGCCGCCCAGTCGCGCCAGGAGATCAAGAGCCTGCTGCGCAATCAAACGGCGCGCGTCGAGTTTCTGGTCGAGCCCCTGGTGTCGGACCGGGTTCGGCTGAGCTTCAGCATCACCTACGACGATCACGAGCGTTCGGGACAGAAACGGCAGTTCGCCGACGTCGTCCAGTTCCAGCAGATCACCGAGCGGCGCGCGTTTCGGCCCCTGCAGCCCAATCCCTACGTGGTGGGGCGCCCGCTCATGGATTCAGACGTCTTCATCGGCCGGCAGAAGGTCTTCGAGCGCATCTCGTCGAATATGCAGGGCGCCAACCAGGACAACGTCGTGGTGCTGATGGGCCAGCGGCGGATGGGCAAGACGTCGATCCTGCGGCGCCTCGACCGGCACCTGGGCGGCGGCTACGCGCCGGTGCTGATCGATCTGCAGGGTTTTCTGGGCTCCGGCGAGCCGGCCTTCTTCCGCGAGCTGGTGGCGACCATCCACGACGAGCTCGAGGAGAACGGGGTCGAGGTCGACGAGCCGGCGCCGGCCGATTTCGACACCGATCCCGGAACCGTCTTTCGCCGCCGGTACCTGGGAGCGGTGCGGCGGGCACTCGGTGACCGGAGGCTGCTCCTCGCCTTCGATGAGTTCGAGGTGCTCCAGGAGCGTATCGAGGCCGGAGACCTCGATCGCCGCATCCTGCCCTTCTTCCGCAGCCTGATGCAGCACCAGAAGAATGTCTCCTTCATGTTCGCCGGCACCCACCGACTCGACGAGCTGACCGGCGACTACTGGTCGGTGCTGTTCAACCTGGCGATCTATCTGGACGTCGGCCATCTGTCGCCGGACGACGTGTCGGAGCTGTTCACCGGGCCGACCAAAGACTCCTTCGAGATCGATCCGTTGGCGCTGGACAAGATCTACCGCACCACCGGCGGCCATCCCCACTTCTCTCAGCTGTTGGCGCGCGAGCTGGCGGAGTTCTGCAATCGCCAGCAGCTTGCCTACGTCACCGTTCAGGACGTCAACCGGGTGGCCGAGAAGGTGGCCGAGAAGGGACAGCTTCACATCGGCTACCTGTGGGACGAGGGCTCGCGCGCCGAGCGCCTGCTGCTGCTGGCGCTCAAGGAGCTGCTGGATCGCGAGGGCGTGGCGACCCTGCGCGCCGCCCACGGGTTTCTCACCGAACGGCGGATCGAGGCCGGCGACCTGCAAGCCGCCGCTCATCAGCTGCTGCGCAAAGAGATCCTGAGCGAGAACGCCGGCAAGCTGAGCTTCCGCATGGATCTGCTGCGGTTGTGGATGGACCAGCGTCACGACCTGGAGACCTTCGCCCTGTCCGACGCCAGCGGCTGGTGGCGGCTGTAGCATCGGGAGACCCTGGCGTGACGATCCAGATCCAGGACCCGACCACGGACGGCGCCGTCGTCAAGACCTTGCTGGTCAGCGACCTGGTGAGCAGCACACGGCTGGTGGAGCAGCTCGGAGACCGGCGGGCGGCCAAGGTCTTCGCCCGCCACGACCGGCTGGCGCGCTCGCTGCTCGAGGTGCACCGGGGGCGCGAGATCGACAAGACAGACGGTTTCCTGCTGCTCTTCGAGCGGCCGATCTACGCGGTGCGTTACGCGCTCGCCTACCACCACGCGCTGACCAAGCTCTCAGAAGAGCTCGGCGTGTCGCTGGTGTCGCGGGTCGGTGTTCACCTGGGCGAGGTGATCCTGCGGGTCAACAAGCCCGAGGACGTCGCCCGCGGCGCCAAGCCGATCGAGGTCGAGGGCCTGGCCAAGCCGATGGCGGCGCGGTTGATGTCGCTGGCCCAGGGCCGGC
Source organism: bacterium (assembly GCA_024226315.1). Lineage (GTDB taxonomy): Bacteria > Acidobacteriota > Thermoanaerobaculia > Multivoradales > J023 > JAAELT01. The sequence goes on from JAAELT010000343.1 coordinate 12,045, forward strand.
AGACGCTGCTCACCCGCGGCGCCTACGACGTCGCCCGTCGCGGTGCTGCCGACAACGTCGCCGCCGGCCAGCTGCACTGGCTGGCGCACGGCGCGTACCTGTTCAAGGGCGTGCGCGAGCCGATCGAGATCTTCGAGGTCGGGGAGGAGGGCACGGCGCCGCTCGCCGCCCCCCGTGACTCGGACAAGGTGCACCGGGTGGGTGACGAAAGCGCGCTTGCCACGCGCCTGGCGCCGGCGGTGCGCAACCCGTTCTTCCATCGCCAGGCGATCGCCGACTCCACCTGCTTCTTCGGCCGTGGCAACCTCGTGCGCGGCCTGCTCGAGATGGTGGCCAGCGGCCAGAGCTGCGCGCTGGTGGGCGAGCGGCGCATGGGCAAGAGCTCGCTGCTGGGTTACCTGGCCGAGGTGCGCGTGCTCCAGGCCCACGCGCTCAATCCCCGCAAGACACTGGCCGTGATGCTCGACTTCCTGGCCTTCCAGACCTACACGCCCGAGGACCTGTGGCTCGAGATCCTCGAGATGCTGGAGCTCGTCGCCGAGGACGAGGAGGCGCGGCGGATCCTGGGAACAGCTGCTCGGCTGGAAGAGGTTTCCTTCGCCGCCTTCCGGCGCGCCTTGCGCAAGCTCAAGCGGCAGGGGTTCCGCGTGGTGCTGCTGTGCGACGAGTTCGAGCTGGCGGTGCAGAACCCGAACTTCGATCTCAGTTTCTTCGGTGCCCTGCGCAGCCTCGCTGGCTCGGAGGGCGTGGTGTTCGTCACCGCCAGTCGCCTGAGCCTGCTCGAGCTCGAGCAGTACCGCGGCGAGGAGGTGCGCGAGAAGGTGCTGGGCTCGCCGTTCTTCAACATCTTCGCCGAGTTCCGTGTCGGCCCTTTCGAGGACTACGAGGTCGCCGAGTTGCTGGCCGGCTCGCTCGACGCCTCGACGATCCGCTTCGATCCCGAGGGTGTGCGTTTCCTGGACCGCGTCGCCGGGCGCCATCCCTACTTCCTGCAGCTGACCGCCTACCACCTCTACGCGGCGCTGGAGTCGGCCGGAGCAGGACGGGCCTCGACTGGCGGCGAGGAGTTGCTGGCGGGAGCCCGCAATCGGGTGGGCGAGGAGGCGGCCAAGATCTTCCGCAATCAGTGGCATCACTCGGGCGGCGCCGAACGCCGGGCGCTGGCGGCGCTGACGGTCGCCGAACGCAAGAGGGACGACGTCGAGATGCCGCCCGTCGGGGCGGCGGGCGCGTTGGGTGCGCGCATCGTCGTGCGCCTGGAGCGCCGTGGTCTGGTGCGTACGCTGGAGGCGGCGAAGCCCGAGTCGCGGCGGCGTGTCCGGCTGTTCTCCGATCTGCTGTCTGAGTGGATCCAGGCCAACGTGACCGCCACTCTGGAGATCGCGCCGGCGGGGGACGGTGTCACCGGCGACACTCAGGCGCCTCGGTCTCGCCAGTCCCGCTCACCGGCCGCGGCCGAGAGCCCGGGGGGCGAGCGCTATACGATTCTCGAGGAGATCGGCCGCGGCGGGGCGGGCACCGTCTTCAAGGCCTGGGACGGGCGCCTGGAGCGGGTGGTGGCGCTCAAGGTGCTCGACGAGCACATCCGCGCCTCGCCCGGCACCTTGAAGCGCCTGCTGCACGAGGCTCGCACCTGCGCCGGTCTCCATCACCCCCACATCGTGGTCGTCCACGACATCGACGTCGAGCAGGGCGTGCTGGTGCAGGAGTTCCTGGCCGGCGGCTCGCTCAGAGACCTGCTGGAGGTGTCGCCGGTCCTGCCTGTCGCCGACGTCCTGTCGCTCGCCGAGCAGCTCGCCGACGCCCTTGGTGCCGCCCATCAGGCGGGCGTCATCCACCGCGACCTCAAGCCCGAGAACGTGCTGCTCACCCAGCGGCCGCCGGCGCGCAGCGTCGAGGCCGCGACGCCGATCATGCCCGACGTCAAGCTCGCCGACTTCGGCACCGCCCTACGTCTCGCCGATCTGAGCCAGGTACCCGAGCGCTCCTCGATCGCCGGCACCCTGGCCTACATGGCTCCCGAGCAGCTCGCCGGCGGAGCTGCCGGCCCTGCGGCCGATTTCTTCACCCTCGGCGTGGTCCTGTTCGAGTCCCGCCACGGCCAGCGGCCCGCGCCAGTCGGAGAAGGGGACGAGTCCGTGCCCGAGCCGATCGGGTTCGATGGTGGAGAACCGACGGGACTCGACGTGATCATCGCGCGTTGCCTGGAACCGTCGGCGAAGACTCGTTTCCAGGTCGCCGACGAGCTGTCTGCGGAGTTGGCGGCGGCGCGGAAAGAGGGATCGGCCGTAAGTCATTGATTCGAAAGGGATGAACAGCCGCGGAGTGGTGTTTTCGCGTTCGCGAAAACACCACTCCAGGCTTGTTGAGTCTCTTCGCGTTTGCGAAGAGGTCGCTCCGAGGCTTGTTTCGCCTCTTCGCGAATGCGAACGGACCGCTCCAGACTTGCTGAGTCTCTTCGCGAACGCGAAGCGTCCTATCGACGCTTGCTCCAGCTCTCCGCGAATGCGAAGCAGCCCGGCAGGCCTTGTTCCGACTTTCTGCGGCCGCGAGACGTCCGGGCAACGGGTGTTCCAAGGGTGCTACTGCAGTCCCCCGCCGGGTCAACAAGCGCAGACTGCGCCATCTTTCTCGCGACCAGCGCGAGATCGGCGGCACGTTTCACGTCTATGGAGGGTGAAGCGCTGCGAACGGGCAGCGCTCGGACCTGGAGGAACGTGAAATGCCCAAGAAGCAGACCCCGCACGACGGCAGCTACCGCCGGCTCTTTTCCCACGCTCGGATGGTCCGCGACCTGATCGAGCGCTACGTAGCACCGCCGTGGATGGACCGCCTCGACTTCGAGACTCTGGAGATGGTGCCGGCGCACTACGTCAGTGAGGAGTTGGAACAGCGGGAAAGCGACGTCGTCTGGCGGCTGCGCTACGGCCCGGAGGGCGACTGGTTCTATGTCTACATCCTGATCGAGTTCCAATCCGAGGTTCTCCGGTTCATGGCGATCCGAGTACTGACCTACGTCATGCTGCTCTACGAGGACCTGATCCGTAAGAAGAGATGGACCAGTTCTCGCAAACTGCCACCGGTGGTGCCGATTGTGCTCTATAATGGAGAGAGTCGGTGGGCGGCGCCGCTCCAGGTAGCGGATCTCGTCGAATCGATACCGGGCCAGGAGCGCCATGTGCCGCGCTTCGAATGCCTGGTCATCGACGAAGGGCATCTGCCGCAGGAGCAGCTGGAGCCGCTCGACAACCCGGTGGCCGGGGTGTTCCAGCTGGAGCGCTCCACCGGCGTCGCGGAGATCCGGCGGATCATCGATTCGCTGCTCGAGATCCTCGGCGATCCCGAGCTTCGAGAGCTGCGGCGGGACATGGCCACCTGGCTGCGCCGAGCGGTGCTGCCGGCCCGGCTGCCTGGAATCGAGATCCCGGAGCTTCAGGACCTTCAGGAGGCGAAGATCATGTTGGCGGAACGAGCGGCGAGATGGCCGAAGCAGTGGATGGCGGAGGGTTACCAGAAAGGAGTCGAGGAAGGGCGAAATGCAGCTCTTCTCGAAGGTCGACGACTGGCGCTGACTGAGCTGATCTCGGAGAAGTTCGGTACAGTGGAGTCCCGCTATCAAGAGAAGATCGCGGGGGCCTCGGAAGCTGAGCTCAAGAAGTGGCTGACAAGAATTCTCTCTACTACTACGATCAGCGACCTCTTCCAGGATTGAGTCCATCAGGATCGGTAAACCTGCCGTGGCGGTTCTTCCGACCTATCCCGGCGCGAACTGCTCCCACAGCCGGTCGAACTCGTCGCCGAATTCCTCCACCAGGTGCCCGTTGTCGATGACGACGATGTTCTCGTAGTTGCCCTGGCTCGCGCTACGGGTCCAGTTGTAGCTGCCGGTCACCAGCAGCCGGCGGTCGAAGAGGGCGAACTTGTGGTGCATGTGGTTGGGGTCGGCGTCGAAGCGCACCGGGATCCCAGCGTCGCGAAGGCGGTTGACGTCGGAGCCGAGATCGAGTGACTTCAGGTCGTCGGTGATGATGCGCACTTTGATCTTGCGGCGGTGGGCGGCCGTCACGGTTCGGGTGATGGAGTCGTCGGTGAGCGTGAAGACGCAGATGTCGAGACTCGAACGCGTTTGATCGATCAGCGAACGCAGCCGGGCGGCGCAGTTCTGGCGGGGCTCGAAACAGGCATCGGCGATTCTGCTGGCGCGCGGGGGCGCGGGCAGGGGAGTGGCCGACGTCACGATCTTGGTGACCGCCAACAGCCAGTCCAGCAACTCGCGATCGGAGTGGCGCGACATCGCTTCGAAAGCCGCTTCGAAGGCGCGGCCGAGGTAGGCGGCGCGTTCCTCGGTGCTGAGATCGGCCTCGGCGATGACCTTTTTCAGCGCTTGTCGCTCGGACCGTGACAGCCGGCGGTCGTCGAGAGTCTGGCGGAAGATGCGTTCGAGCTCACGGTGGTCCATCGGTATGCCGCTAGCCTATCCTAGTGATCGTCGAGTCACCGGAGCCAGTTTAGGACCCGTTTGAGGCCCTCGGCCAGTCCCAGGCGACGAATCAACCGCTCCACAGCAGACCCGTCCAGGGCCGTTTGCAGGCGCTTCGCCAGGCCGAACGCGCGGCCGGTCAGTCGCTGGCCGTTGTAGATCGCAGCCCAGGTCACGCAGTGCGCGGACATGGGGTGGGGTCTCGATGCCTTCGGCGATCACTTCCAATCCGAGATTGTGGGCCAGGCTCGAGATGCCGCGCACGATCTCTCGGTGACGCTCGTCGACCAGCATTTCGGTGACGAATGAGGCGTCGATCTTGACCGCCCGGGCCGGTACCTGATGGAGATAGGTCAAGGTGGCGTACCCCGTACCGAAGTCGTCGATGTGCAGGCCGATGCCGCGGTCGCGCAGCTCCTGGAGTACGGCCGTGGTCTGCCGCGACGTCGACATCATGGCGGTCTCGGTGATCTCCAGGATCAGCCCGTTCGGCTCGAGGCCCGTGCGGCGTAGCACCTCGTCGACCCGGCGGACGAAGCCCCTCTCGGTCAGGTGCTGGGAATCGACGTTGACGCTCATCGTCCAGTGACGGCGATCGAAGCGCCGGCGCCAGGCGACCAGCTGACGGCAGGCCAGCTCCAGCGTCCAGTCGCAGATCGCGGGCATAAGGCCCATGGCACCCCGAGACCTGATCAGGTTCCGTCGGTCTTCTTGAAGAAGCTGCCGAGGCTTCCGAAGCCATCGGAGCTCGATGTCTTCTCCAGGTAGCTCTCGACATCGGGTGCCATCGCGTCCTCGGCGTTCGCGACCTCGAGCGCGAGCGAGATCCGACGCTTTTCGAGATCGACGCCCAGCACCTTGACTTTCACGTCCTGGCCGAGCTGCAGCACGTCGCGGGCGTGCCTCACCCGCTCTTCGCGCCCCAGGCGGCTGACGTGGACGAGCCCCTCGACCCCGGGCGCCAACTGGACGAATGCGCCGAACGTCTCGAGCCGCATGACGCGCCCTTGGGCGACCGTGTCGGCGGGGAACCGGCGCTCGGCGCTCTTCCATGGGTCGGTCTGCAACGCCCGCGTGGAGAGCGAGATGCGCTCCGACTGGCCGGCCTTCTTGGCGGGCTCGACCTTGACCACCTGGACCCCGATTCGCTGGCCTTCGCTCAGGATCTCTCTTGGATCCTCGACCCGCTCGTAGCTCATCTCGCTGACGTGCAGGAGCCCCTCGAGGCCACCGAGGTCGACGAAGGCGCCGTAGCTGGTCACGGAGGTCACCGTGCCTTCGAGCTCGGCGCCGACCACCAGCCGTTCGCGTACCTCCTCGGCCCGGCGCTCGGCCTCTTCGGCCAGCAGTACCCGCCGCGACAGCACGATGTTGATGCGGCGTCCGGCCTCCTCGAAACGCTGTATGCGGAATTCGAGACGCCGGCCGACGAACTCTTCCGGGTCCTCCACGAAGCGGTTGGCGAGCTGCGAGATGGGGCAGAAGGCGCGCTGCCCACCCAGTGTCACCTCCACGCCACCCTTGACCGCCGCCGCCACCAGGCCCTCGACCGGCAGCTTCTGCTGCCAGGCCAGGCGCAGCTCCGAGAGCGCTGTCTCGCCGCGTCCGGGCCGCACCCGCAGGACCGGATTGCCCGCCCCGTCGACCGCCGCCACCGTGGCTTCGAGCCGATCGCCGACGGCCACCGTCAGCGTGCCCGCCTCGTCCTCGAGCTCGGCGAGGGCAACCGTCGCTTCCGACTTTCCGCCCAGATCCAGGAAGGCGACCTCGTCACCGATCGAGACGATCTCCCCGGTGACTTTCTCGCCGACGCCGGGATCGTCATTCCGGTCGTCGAACTCCGCGAGCAGGGCGGCGAAGTCTTCTGTGTCGTTCGGCATCACATCTCCCGGCGTCGGGTGCGGTGTGCCGAAGTGTAGTGCAAGAGGACCTGAAGAATCGGGCGGGCCGGGCGTCGAC
>JAAELT010000344.1 GCA_024226315.1 bacterium
CCCCGCTTCGCGGGCTCGAGGCGCAGGCCGCGGCGAGCCAGTCGCGTCTCCAGGTCTTCCCAGCTCACCGCCTGCTGGAAGTCCTGGAGTGCCGCCCGTGCGACTCGCTGGGCGAAGGGCTTCTCGACTTCCCGCCTCCCGAGGGGAACGGTGGCGGCCTCTTGCCGTTCGCGGCGCAGGTCGCGCAGCGTCGGCACCACGCGCAGGCCGAGCTCGCGCTCCAGCTCGCGGGCTGCGTCCTGCTGCTTGAAGACGTCGAAGCTCGGTTTCCAGACACGAGTATCCGGGCCGACACGGTTGACCGCGATATGGATGTGCTCGTGGTCGCGGTCCTGGTGCAGGGCGATGAACGCCTGATGCTCCGTGAGCCCGAGAACCTCGAGCATGCGGTCGGCGACGCGCTCCCACTGCTCGCGGGTCAGATGCTCGTCGGGGGCGAGCGCGGCACCGAAGTGGTAGACGGGCTTCCTGACGCGCGTGTTCTGCTCCGCCCAGGCGCGCATCCACAGGGCGGCGTGCTCGGGCTCCTCGACCGGCAGGTTACGGGTCGACGTCCAGGCGACGCGGTCGGCGGCCTCGGCGGCGAGGTCAAGGTTCTCCCGGCGGCCGTGCATCAGGTAGGCGACGACGCCCCCGAAGCCGGAGCCGAGGCCGGTCCGCCGGCCGTTGGCGAGCTGCTGGCCGCCGCTGAAGGGGATCATCGGGCAGCCTCGGCGACGGCTCGCGCGACCTCATGGTGGAGGTCTCGAACCTCTTGCAGGACGGCCAGCACGGGAGCGAGGTCCGGAAGGAGACCGCGGTGGTGGAGCTGGTGCATGAGGCGCGTGAGTTGATTGAGATTGTTGCCCAGGCGACTGAGCTGGTTGATCAGATCCCGGTCGACGAGGGGGCGTCGCGCCGGGAGCGCCGGCAGCTTGAGAGCGGCATGACGGATCAGCTCGCTGACGGGCGCGCGATCCTCCAGGGCCCGCTCCTTCAGGGCCTGGTAGTCGGCCGCGGTGAAGCGGACGGTGACGCGTTTCTCGAGGTCGATCGCCATGGTTCGATTGCCGGCTTTGGAGCGCGAAGCGCGGAAAAGCGACCGCCCATGTCTGCCATGGGCACGGCTCGCTCCTCCTCCCTGCTACCTAGAAGTTTGGAACGTGCGGGGGCTTCCGGACAACGGGGTCCGCGTCAGACCGTGAGACAGATCTGTCCAGAAGCTGTGAGCTGGGTCAGGCCGGCGATCAGCCCAATGCTCGAAGTCGGCTGGAGATTTCCTGCAGGCGAGAGCTGGTTTCAGGTGTCGGGTTGAGCTCTCGATCGAGATCGGCAAAGGTCATGTCGAGGGCGACCAGGAGGGCGAAGAGCTGATCGGCGCCGGGGGCGACCCGCCCCAATTCCCAGCGCGAGATCTGCCGCCCCGAGGAGGGTCGCTTGCCCATGCGCTGGGCCAGCTCCGGTTCGTTGAAGCCCCGAGAGATGCGCAGGTTGCGAAGTGCCTGGCCGAGACGTTCGCGAAAGTCCTGGGTGTCGGTCATGGCGAGCTGGCCTCTCGAGGTGAGTCGCTGAGATCGCGCGGGCACAGTCCGCGCGCACCGAGCATACCTCGCTCGCCGGTGAGCCGGCAGCTGAGCGGTC
>JAAELT010000345.1 GCA_024226315.1 bacterium
ATCGACGACCCGCGTCAGTGCACGTTCGCTCCCGACGTCGACATTCCGGTCTGCCCCACTGGTTCTCCAGACTGCCTGCCCGAGGACGAGATTTCGGTGGTGAAAGCGGTATATGAAGGACCGTCGAATTCGGGCGGGCAGATCTTCCCCGGGTTCCCCGTGGGCAGTGAAGGCGATCTGTCCGGCTGGGCCTTGTGGATTGTCGGCGTCGAAGACCTTCTCGGCCCCGGGGTACCCAACTATCACTTCGGTTTCGCCGACTCCTTCTACCGCTTCATGGCATTCGCGGACAACGACGACGGCAGCTTTGGGCTGCACGATTTCGATTTGGAGGATTTCGACGACCTGCAACCGATCGGCGAAATCCTCAACGCCACCGATCCCGACCTCAGGCGGTTCGCCCGCCACGGCAAGATCATCTACTGGAATGGCTGGTCCGACGTAGCGATCACGGCTCTCGGCATGATCCAGTATTTCGAGGCGCTCACCGGCGGCCCCCAGCGATCGGTCGAGGACTTTGCTCGGCTTTACCTGGCGCCTGGGATGCAACACTGCTTGGGCGGCGAAGGCCCGAGTCAGTTCGACATGCTGACGGAGTTGGAGAATTGGGTCGAGATGGGCAGGCCGCCGGCCGAGGTCATCGCAACGAACCCGGAAACAGGCATGACGCGCCCGCTTTGCCCATACCCACAGGTCGCGCGCTACGATGGCAGCGGCAGTACCAACGATGCGGAAAACTTCGATTGCGTCGACCCGTAAGCCGGATCGTCGCGACAGACTCGGAGCCAGGCTCCTCAGCCGTGTACTGTCGGCTCGATGCCACCTCGGCGAGACAACTTCGCTTCGTGCTCGAGCCACCCTTGCCATCGGGCTTGGAGCAGGTCGGCATCGATCTCGCGCTCGGCGAGCTGGAAAAACATCAGCCAATGACGCTTTTCGGCCGGGCCGAGATCTTGCAGTAGACGTGCGACCTCGGGCTCGCTGTCTTGAATCTCCACGAGGAGCGTCGAGAAGCGCTCGCAGCTGCGGGCTTCGATCAACGCGCCGACCAGGAGTCGGTCGACCTTGAGCACGTCCTCACGCGCCTTCTCGATCCGTTGCCGAAGGCCCTGAACCCATACATTGGTGCGGCGCCGGGATATCGAGTGGCCGCGTTTACGAAGCAAGTGGTGGACCCGCCGTAGATGCGAGACCTCCTCGGCTGCCAGCGCACCCATCTGCTCCACCAACTCGTCGTCACCCGGATAGAGCCCCACCAGGGACAGGCCGTAGAGTGCTGCCTGCTGTTCACAAACAGCATGGTCGGCGAGGAACCTATCGAGGTGAGCTGCTGCCAGCTCGGCCCACCTGCTGGGCGTGGCAGTGAGCAGAGGCAGCTCGGCACGGATGGTCTCGAGGTCAGTCATTGCTGCCAATGATACCGGCGCAGCGTCGAGAATGAAGCCAGCCTCCGACGCCCGCGGTCCCGGTGGGACGGCAGAAGGGAGCTGGCGAGGCACTATCGGTCCCAGTGAAAGAACCACCTTTCAGGTACAGGCGTAACGTCCGTACCGAGGATCTCAGCTCAACTCGAGCGGCTCCCGGAGCGTGCCCGCTAGCGGTCGGTCTCGAGAACTCGGTTCTCGACTTTGGGCCCGGCTGCGATGGCGAATTGGCCGCCGGCGTGCGTCTAACCTCTCGGTGATTCATCGGGCCAGGGCGGCTCCACTCCTTGCTCGAGCTTTGCTCAACAGCCTAGGCCAGGTATGTCTAAGCCGAGCGAAAGTGTCCGGTTTACTGCCGAGCAAAAGTGTCCGGGTTCGTGGCACGGTGAATCGTGCCTGTTTGCACCGATGGTGTCTAGACACCGAGTGAATCTCGGGCTCGCTAACGCATCGCAGTTGAAATCCTGGGTACGCCATGAAGCCCTCGTTGCCCGCCGCGATCGCGGATCCGGGACGTCCGCGTTCGGTTGGCGCGCTGTGCGCGCGGCTGCGCACCTTTGACTTGGCCGTCCTCGCGGGAGCGCAAGAGGCGGGCCGGACCGATGGGCTATGGAAATGCCGCCCTATGGAAGCCGCGGAAAGCTGCACCCCCAACCCCCTCCCGCACCTTCCCACCGCTCCCACAGGGCTTGGAAAACGCGCGCCCGCCCCCCTCCCGCGCGTTTCCCACATTCCCACAGCCCCTACTACTACTCGATAGAGAGAAGAATCCTGAAAATCCAGAGCAGAGGAAGACGAACCACCCAACCGAGGTCGTAAGACTTGCCGTCCGCTAGGGTCGTGGTGTCCCTTGACAAGGGGATTCATCGGATCGCCACCGTGGGGTTGTGCGGGTCCAGATCCAGCGCCGGGAAGTACACCAGGACTGCTTCGTCGGCGCCCTTGGCCGGGCGGCTACGGCGCGTCTTCACCCGGACACGTTGCGGCTCGCTCAACACCGTGGCGTTGTGCTGGGCGATCCGCGTGCCCTGGTAGTAGACCGACCAGCTCCCGTCGAGATGCTGGCGCACGTCCACCCGCGCCTTCGCGTAGCTGCGACGACGCGGACCGGGTGGAATTGCGATCTCGACGTCGCCGAGCACCACGACGTTGTCGTTCGACACCACTCGCTGGTAGCGAAACGACAAGATCTGGCGCAGATCCAGACCCCGAACACTCCGATACGCCGACTCTGCCTTACGAGGAGCTCGGCCGAAGCGACGGTTGAAATCCGCCAGCCACTCCGACGCGAGGTAGGCATTCGCCTCCTCCATCTCCTCAATCCCGCGACTGCAAAGCTCCGCCACCAGGCGGTCCTGGGCCACCCCGAAGAAGCGCTCGATACGGCCCTTGCCTTGAGCACTGCGGGCGAAGATCGGCTCGATCCCCAGATCACGCAACGCCTGACCCACCTGCGTCGGCGTCTGCTCGCCTGCCAGTTGTTCCTCCAGGCTCCAGTACCCATCGTTGCGACGTAGCGCGCCGTGACGATCCTGGTAGACGTTCTGCGGAATCCCCGAGCGCTTCAGCACCCCCTTGAGCAAACCGAAGTAGGCGGCGCTCGTCTCCCTCCTCGTGAAGAACGCCGACGCCACTTTGCCGTCCGCGTCGTCGACCGCCGCCATTAGCGTCCACTTCGGATGCTCCGGGCCCAACCACGGATGCCAACTGCCATCCCACTGCACCATCATGCCGCGGCACGAGCGAGGATCGCGACGACGACGGTGCTGACGCACACGCCGTTTGCGCTTCGGACCCAGCCCCTCACGGCGCAGCAGGCTTCGCAGGGTCTCCCGACCCAGCACGATCTTCTCCCGCTCCGCCAGCACCTCGCACAAGTGCGTGTCGTTGAAGCCCACGTACTTTTTCTTCACTAGCTCCAGAACCCGCTGGCGCGTCTTCGCCGACAGACGGTTCGATGCCGGTCGCCCTCGGTTGCTGTAGAGAGCCACACTAACCCGTGGCCGTTCCCTCGGTTCTTCCCAGATTCTTCCGTTCTCGGATAGATTCGGCCGCGGCGCAAAGCGGATTGCGCAAGCAAAGGAAAGCCCGCAGAGCCTAGATCGTTTTTGCCAGCGAA
>JAAELT010000346.1 GCA_024226315.1 bacterium
CGTTCCACTCTGGCGGACAAAGATAGAGGCTGTGGCCGAAACGTCCGTCGTCCAGGCGAAGAGAACGTCCCGCGAGCCGATTTTGGTCCCGTTGCGCGGCGTCAGGTCAGAGATGGTGGGGTTGGACAGCCATTCGAGTTGTCCGTTCAGTGTATCTACGCTGCCGTCGCCGGACGCGCTCACGTCTACGTCAAAGGCATAGACATCGGCATACTGGCAGCCGGTGACCAGGAAGGTGACCAATGTCTCGCCGCTAGCGCCAGCGGGCAGGGCCAGCGTCGCGGGAGATAGTTGGTACCAGGCCGGGTCCAGACCGCGCAGGGCCAGGTCAAAGTCGTCGGCCAGGGTGCCGGTGTTGTGCACCTCGACGCGGGCGGTGGCTTGCGCGCCGATGCCGCTGGTGACGTTTGCCAGTTCCAACTGGGCGTCGAAGCGGTAACCGGGCGCGACGGTGGTCGAGGCGGTGGCGGTGTTGTCGGCGGGGTTCTCTTCCGCCGTGGCCGAAGCCGCTTGCACCTGATTGTCCAACGCGGCGTCGAGTGGGGCCGTGTCGCTGACGATGCCGACCACTGTGACGGCTATCTGTTGTCCCACGGCCAGGTCGCTCACCTGCCAGGCCAGGACGCGCCCGGCGTGGCTGAGTGGGTAGGCGCTGGTGTGGGTCAAATAGTCCACGTGCTGGGGCAGGGTGTCGGTCAGGACGACGCTCGTCGCTGCCGCCCGGCCCTGGTTGTCCAGGCTGATGGTGTAGGTCACCGGGTAGCCTGCCGTTCCCAGCGCCGGAGCGCTCGTCTGCACCCGCAGGTCGGCCCCCACGACGGTTGTCGTGGCAGTGTCGATATTGTTGGAAAGGGATTCTTCGTAGGCGCTCGTCCTGGTCTCGGCCTGGTTGGCGAGAGGTGTGTCGAGCGGGACGTCGCCCGCGATCTGTGTTTGCACTCGTATCTCGGCCTGGGCGTCTTTTGCCAGTTCGCCTATCTGCCAGGTCAAGAGTTGTCCATCCTGTATGAAGGGATAGGGGCTGTTCTCGGAAACAAAGGTCACGCCAGCCGGGAGGGTATCGGTGAGGATCACGCCCTCGGCTGTCATTTCTCCGGCGTCGTTGTCCACAGAGAGGGTGTATGTGAGCGTTTGTCCGGCGACCGCCTGGCCGGGCGCGCTCTTTTGCACCCGCAGGTCCGGGCCGACAAAGGTCACTGTGACGTCGCCGTCGATTGGCACGAGGCCGGCCGCCGCCGAGATCGTCGCCGCGCCCGCCCGCGAGCCGACGATGTAGCCTGTGGTGCGCCCGTCTTGGCCGGTGGAGCTTACTGGTTGGGTCAACGTGATCTCTGTTCCGCTGGCGCTGAGGGTGACGCTGATGCCGGGCACGGGGTTGTGGTGCGCGTCGTAGATTTGTACGTTCAACGCCGCCGCCGTTGCGCCGTCAGCCGCTACCTGGGACGGATTGGCCGTGATCTGGCTCTCGCTCGCGTCGGGCAGGCCGGGGACGAAGATTATTGAGCCGCCGACCAAGGTCACGTCGTGCAGTGCGTCGCGCACGGATATCTGTTTGATCTCGGCGCGGGTCGAGGCCAGGTGGAATACGATGTTGCCGTTGGCGTCGGTGTCGCCCAGGGCGGACGGTGTGATCGTGTTGTCGTTTCCGCCGACGATCAGTTGTGTGGTGCGAGCGGTGACCGGGTGGTCGAGCGCGTCGCGCAGCGCGACCGTGATCGTCGCCGTCTGGACGCCGTTGGCCGCGAGGGTCGTCGGCGTGATCGAGATCGTCGAGTGGGCCGCGCTGGCCGGGCCGGGGACGAAGGACAGGAGCGATGTCTGTGTGAGTGTGACACCGCCGGTCTGGTCAAAGGCGCGCGCGGTCACGGTTTGTACGCCGGTCGAGCGGATGGCGGCCTCTACCTGCCCCTGGCTGTTGGTCGTGCTGATGGCTTGTGTCAGGAACAGGTCCTGGCCTGTCGCCCGGATGTGGACGACTCGGCCCGGCAAGGGGTGTCCAAAGCTGTCGTACAGGCTGGCGGTCAAGGTGGCATACGCCACGCCGTCGGCGATGATGGTCGTCCTATCCGCCGTGAGTTGCGAGGCGGCGGGGTCCAGCGGTCCGGTGGTAAAGGCGACCTGGGCCTGGGCGTCCAACAGGACGTCGTCGCCATAGGCCGAGATGGTCTTGATGCCCGGCGCGGTCGAGGTCAGCACGGCGGTGACCAGTCCACCCGGCCCCGACAGGTCGACCGGCACGGGGCCGGTGGCGAGTTGGCCGTTGACGTAGACGGCGTCGCCCGCGACGTCGAGCGCGACCGGCTTACCCGGCAGCGGTGCGCCGTTTTGATCGCGCAGGGTGACGGTGATGGTCGCCGCCGAAGAGCCGTCAGCAATCAAAGTGTCGGGGGCAGCGACCACGGAGGATTGTTGTGGATCGGTGCTGGTGAACAGGAGCACGGGCGATTGGGTGAGCGCGATGCCGTCGCTGAGGTCGTACGCGTGCAGCGTGGCCGTCTGGGCGACCGGCGAGCGAAGCGCGCCGCTCACTTGCCCCAGGGCGTCGGTTTGCGCCGGGTCCAGGGTCAGATCGACGTCTGTGCCCGTGATTGTGATGGTGACGGTCTTGCCGGACACGAGGTTGCCGAAGTGGTCTCGCAGCGTCACGACAAAGGTTGCCACGTCCGTGCCGTTTGCCACGACCGAGGCTGGCGAGACGGTGAACGTGGAGCGGTCGGGGTCGGGCAAGCCGGGGGTAAAGGTGATGGGTACGGCCTGCGCCAGCGTCACGTTGTCGCTGATGGTGCGGGCGCTGACCAGGATGCTTTGCGGCGCGTGGGTGGA
>JAAELT010000347.1 GCA_024226315.1 bacterium
AAAAACGAGCGCCGCTGCAGCCACAGCCGATTAATACGTCTCAATGACCAGGACGCTCCTAAAAAAGAGAGCCTCGCTGCAGCCCTGTGCGTTTTTTCATGTAGACGTTTCTGGCGCACGTGCCGCAAAACTTTTGGTCGCCTTTTTCCATCTTGGGCCGGTTTGTTGGGAACGCCGTCCACGTTAGGGCCGCGGCCCGCATCCCGGAGGGAGTAAATCGGGCCGCGGCCCCGCAGGGGCCAGCCTTGGGCCCTTTTGGAACGCTTCTGCAAACCTCCAGTAAACCGGAGGTTATAAGCGAAGCTTATTCCGAGGCGCCGGAACGGCCAAAACCAGAAAACGAGCCAGACTGCAGCGGGAAGGTGGTTTTTGCCGAAAACACCACCGGGGCTGCAGGGGCAGAAGGTATGGCGCCGGATCGGCGGCGGGTCGGCGGCAGAGGCGTGGAGAGCCAAAAAATGGACCAAAAAACCAAGATGATGCCAAAAAGAGGGTTCAAAAAAGGGACCCATTTTTGGACCCACTTTTGTTCAACGAAGTGCCCCAAAAGGGGCCCCAAAATGCTCCCCCTGGCGGCGCACCTGCCGCCCGAAGGCGGTTCCAAGACCATCTTTCTTGCCACTTGGAGCGTTCAAAAGCGCTTTTGAAAAAACGCTTCTGGCTGCAGCCTGGGCGTGGTTTTGCTGCCTTAGACGCTTCCAATGCCGCGTCCGCAGGGCCAAGACGGCCGCCATAATCTCTATGGCATCGCTTCCGGAAGGGTCTCAAAAAGGACCCCAAAAATGACCCCCAAAATTAATAGGTTTTGCGCCCAAGGGGGGTCCCAAAATGGACCCCTTTGGGCGGGCCTTGGCGCGAAAATGGAGCTCCCGCTGCAGCCCTGCTCGCTTTTTGTAAAAAAACACGCTCCCGCTGCAGCCCTGCTCGTTTTTGTCACGGCCACTGTACGATTAATACGCCCCAATGGCCTAAAGCAATTTTGAAAAAAACGAGCGCCGCTGCAGCCACAGCCGATTAATACGTCTCAATGACCAGGACGCTCCTAAAAAAGAGAGCCTCGCTGCAGCCCTGTGCGTTTTTTCATGTAGACGTTTCTGGCGCACGTGCCGCAAAACTTTTGGTCGC
>JAAELT010000348.1 GCA_024226315.1 bacterium
AGAAGCGGGGCTGAGCAAACACAGAGCAAACCTCCGGAAGTGCGCCACAGCGTAGGTTGTCGTGCTCGGTGCGTCCCCTGGGCATCGCTGGCCTGTAGGATACGAGGTCTCAGCACAGAACACTTCGGAACCCCTGAGCCGTGAGCCTCGACGACCTCCTTTGCGCTGGCCAGATCCTCACCGGCCCGCTGTTCAACGAGCCGATGCGCGTCGTGACGGCGCGCCCCGGCGGCGCCGGCGCCTGGGTCGCGGGGCTGGTCGGTACCCGCTCCGAACGTTTTCGCAGCGTCACCCTCACCGCCTCCGATCTCGAGACGCTCGCGGTCCTCGAGTCCGCCGCCAGCTACGACGGCGACGGCAAGCTGCTGCGGCTCGGCCTCCAGGCTTATGCCCTGGGCATCGCCTGGGAGTTCGACCCCTACTTCGGGCTGTCGATCTCGCGCGTCGATCCCCTGCCGCATCAGCTCGAGGCGGTCTACGACTATCTGCTGAAGGTCGCCCGGGTACGCTTCCTGCTGGCCGACGACGCCGGCGCCGGCAAGACGATCATGGCCGGCCTCTTGATCCGCGAGCTCAAGCTGCGCGGCCTCGCCGAGCGCATCCTGATCGTAGGGCCGGCCAACCTCGCCTTCCAGTGGCAGCGCGAGCTGAAAGAGAAGTTCGACGAGAAATTCCTGGTGCTCAAGGGTCGCGACCTGCGCGAGCAGTTCGGCGTCAACCAGTGGCTCGAGCAGAAGCAGGTGATCACGTCGCTCGACCTCGCCAAGCGGGAGGACATCCTGCCCGGCCTACGCCAGGTGCACTGGGACCTGATCATCGTCGACGAGGCGCACCGCATGTCGGCGCGCGACGAGTCCCACAAGAGCCAGCGCTACAAGCTTGGCGAGCTGCTGCGCGACACCTCCGACCACCTGCTGCTGCTCACCGCCACGCCGCACAAAGGTGACCCGAGAAACTTCAGTCTCTTCTTGCAGCTGCTCGACGCCGACGTCTACGCCGATATCGTCTCGATCGAGGAGGCGATGAAACGCCAACGGGCGCCCTTCTACCTCCGCCGCACCAAGGAGGTGATGAAGTACTTCCCCGAGCGTCAGCCCGACGGCACCTGGACCTCCAGGAAGATCTTTACCGAGCGCATCACGCGGACGGTCGCCTTCAACATCGACGGCGCCGAGTTCGAGCTCTACAGTGCCGCCACCCGCTTCGTGAAACGGCAGAGCGCCCTCGCCGCCGCCAGGGACGACCCGCGTGCCCGGGCGGTCGGCTTCCTCATGGCTCTGTACCAGCGCCGGCTGGCTTCGAGCACCCGCGCCTTGCGCAAGTCACTCCAGAACCGGGCGAACCGCCTGGAGAAGGGGCTCGAAGAAGCGCAGGAGCTTGCGCTGCAGGCACCGCCCGAGCTGCCCGACGCGGAAGATCTTGAGGAGATGGACGACCTCGACCGGGAGCGGATCGAGCGCATGCTCGACGCCATCACGCTGGCCGGCAGCGCGGAGCAGGTGCACGACGAGATCGGCGAGCTGCGCGAGCTCGCCGAAGAAGCCCGCAGGGTCGAGGCGAGCGAGACGGAAGCCAAGCTCTCGCGCCTCAAAGAGCTGCTGCGCGAGGAAGGGTTTCGCGACGAGCCCGACAAGCTGCTGCTGATCTTCACCGAGTTCCGGGACACCCTGGACTACCTGGTCGAGCGGCTCGAGGCCTGGGGTTTCCGCGTCGGCCGGATCCACGGCGGCATGAAGCCCGGCTCACGCGAGCAGCCGGGTACCCGGCTGTTCGTCGAGCAGCAGTTCCGGGAGAGCGCGATCCAGATCCTGGTGGCGACGGAGGCCGCCGGCGAAGGCATCAACCTCCAGTGCTGCCACATCCTGTTCAACTACGACATCCCGTGGAATCCCAACCGCCTCGAGCAGCGGATGGGCCGCATCCACCGCTACGGCCAGCGCGAGAACTGCCTGATCTTCAACTTCTTCGCCGCCAACACCATCGAGGGCCGGGTGCTCCAGCGGCTGCTGGACAAGCTCCAGGAGATTCGTGACGCGCTCGAGGACGACACGGTGTTCAACGTCGTCGGCGAGGTGCTGCCGGCCGCCCACATCGACCGGGTCCTGCGCAACTACTACGCCGGCCGGCTGGGGGACGCAGACCTGGAAGAGCGTATGCTGGAACCGGTCGACCAGCAGCGTTTC
>JAAELT010000349.1 GCA_024226315.1 bacterium
ACGGGTCAAATCGTCGAGGTAGACCCGGAAAAGCCGCCGAGGAACGCCTTTATCCATGGGGTCCTGCCTGGTTCACCGTAGGTCTTTTGTTTTCAGTAGTTGTGCAGATTCCGAGACGTGACGTTCCATTAGCTTGTAGAGCGAGGGCCGAGAGATGTCGAGTTGGGCCGCGGCCTTGTTCACCACATAGCGATGGCTCTTCAATGCGGCCTTCAGTTCCTCGATACCCACAGCGTCGGGATCTCGGTACTTGCCCGCTGGCGCCCGTACAGGCAGCGGCGATGACACTGTTGGCGCAGGTCCCGGCGGAGCCTGCGGACTGCTCCGCAACAAGCGCTCCACCTTGGGCACACCTTGCACCTCCGGGAAGCCGCGGCTGGCCACGGCCAACTCCCGCACGACGTTCTGCAACTCCCTCACGTTCCCCGGCCAGTAATAGGCCGCCAGACGACTAATCAGTTCGGCGGACATCCAGGGGCGTTCGTCGACGCCACGGGACAGCAGACGCTCCTCTTCACTGAGTACTTTCATTTCCTGCTGCAGGAAGTGGAAGAAGAGCCTGCCGATGTCTTCGCGGCGCTCGCGCAGAGGCGGGATCTCGATCGTGTAGTTGCTGAGCCGATAGAGCAACGGTGACCTGAACTCCCCCGACTCAACGCATGCGGTCAGGTCCAAGTCGGTAGCAGAGATGACACGTACGTCGATCTCGAGTGGCCTCTTGGCGCCTACTGGCTGGATCTGACCGCTCTCGAGCGCCCTCAGGAGGAGAACCTGCACTTCTAGCGGAGTCTCACCAATCTCGTCGAGAAACAGGGTTCCTCCCGCGGCTCTCTGAAAATAGCCCGGCTGCTCTCTGGTCGCGCCCGTGAACGCGCCCTTGGCTGCGCCAAAGAGCTCCGACGCGGCGAGCGACGGCGGAATCGCACCCATGTTCACGCTCAGAAAGGGGTTGCCTCGTCGCTGGCTGCCCTCGTGGATCGCACGAGCAGCGAGCTCTTTCCCGGTTCCAGACTCCCCCAGCAGCAGTACGGCATATGGCGTGTCGGCGACCCGCTCGATCTCCAGCCGTACCTGAACGATGCCCGAGCTTTCTCCCACCAAACCATAACGCGGTGGTCGATGAATGACCGCGCTCAGCATGTGGAGGAGGATAGTGATGCGATCGGCAAGGAAAAGCACTGCGCCACTCTGGAGTTCCTCGTTGGAGAAACAGATGGCCGATTTGAGCCGCTGCCCGCCAGCCACCAGCCGAATCGGTGACTCACGGCGTTCGAGTACGAGCCTGCCGTCAGGGTCGAGATAGAGACCAAAAGGTTTCCGGCTGATTCGCGGGTGTGCCAACGGCTGTCGATTCTCTGACCCGACTGGAGAGAAGAGCGGATCGAGGCGTGACAGATCCTGCGCCTTGCCGGACAGCAGACCCGGCATCGCAGCAACTTCTCCGACCCGGTTCAGGTCCGGGTGGCAGAGGATCGTGAGGCCCGGGACCGTGATCTCTGGCTGGGGCCTTCTCGCAGTCACTGCCTGCGTACTGTCGTCGAGTGATTCGCGCCACCCCGACCCGCTCATCGCCATATCCAAATACTCCCCTATTCCAACCGTCATCATCATAGCGCAGCCCGCCACATGACGCCAACGAACGCTGGCCCAGCGACCGAACGCACGAAAGCTCTGACGCGCAATCGACGCGTGACACTCTGAACACTTCTGACACTTGAGACACATTCAGAGCGGCGAGCCGCCATACTGCCACAAGAAGCACTACCATCAGGCGACCCGTAGTCGCCCCTGGCCCTAAGTCCCTCTATTTCACAGGGCTAGCAATGACTGTTCATTCACCTTCTGCCGAAGACGCACGCCGAGTGATCACATGGCACGCTGTTTGCTGACCGACAGCAGCACACAGACACAACAAAAAACCGCAATCGAAGGAGAATAATGAACTATTGAGCAGCTTCGGCCACCACTGACCGCCGACAGGAGCCGCGCGACACGTCTTGTCAATCAATTTGAAACGCAGGCACTGAGCCCGAGATAGGCAGGCATGTCACTTACCAAGCGGCACGAAGTAACCCCTAGAACCAAGGAGTCTGAAATGAGAAGTAGAACCAGGATTTTGAGATACTCCCTCGCTAGTTTCGTGTTGACTCTTCTGCTAACCTCCGAATCGAAGGCGCAATTCCCCGCGGCAAGAGCTGAAGGGGGAGGGCAAGTAAATCTAAGCGGAGCAGGCAACACTGGCATTCAGCCCAACTCGTATATCAACGAAGAGTCATTCGATATCGGAAGCGACCTCGAATTGGCTAGCGGGCCAGTGTTCGTTACACCCACGGCTGGGCTCTTTCTTGTCAATTACCGCCAGCAATTCAGGAATCCTCATAACGAGATCCCGACACCACCGCACTACCAGTATACGATCTCACTCAGAATCGACGACGCAAACGTCGAAACCTACAGTGCCACCATATCTACCATCGATCGCTCCGACGACTACGCACAAGTAAGCATTACAGATCTTCTTTACCTGGGCGCAGGGACTACTGTCGAAGCTATGGAGAGCATCGACTTCGGATCCGAGGGGGGCACACTTCAGAAATACAGCGCAATATTCTCAATGACCCTAATGGATGGCATTTTCGCAAACGGCTTCGAGTCCGGAAACTCTAGCGCATGGCATAGTCCGTAGCCGCGAGACTACCTCTGCATACCGTCGCATCAAAGACGCCGCTGAAGATGAATTGGCCCAGGCATCAGCTTCACGCTTCAGTGAAGCGGAAGTTGTCAACCGTTTCTGTTAGCCTACCAGGACGACATGTTCTCGAACGGGTTTGAATCTGGCGGCACTTCAGCATGACCCACCTGAAACCTCTCAGCAACTAGCGAGCCTGGCGAGTAAGTGCATCTCGTTCAACGCAATGGTCGCTCGAAAGCTCGATCGTCGCTTCGCACGTGAGGAGTGGTATGCTCACAGGAGAATCGCTTTACCGGATCCACCAACCGCCCCTTCCTGAGGGAGAAACGGGCAGATCCGGTATGTTCTCGGATCGCATCGACTCTGGTACCTGTGGCCGTTTCCTGTCCTACCTGCGGAACCCCCCGCCCCTCGCTCGAGGGGTCATGCCCCGAGTGCAGCTCCGAGGCCAGTGGCAGGAGTGCGGAGACTCTCTCGTTGCCCGGGAGGTCCGATAATCGCCAAGCCGAACTGCCCCCGGCCGAGATTGCTGATCGCTATCGCGTGGTCTCCGAGGTCGGCCGGGGCGGCTTCGGCATCGTCTACCGCGCATTCGACCGACGCCTGGGCCGCGACATCGCGATCAAGCGTCTCTCCAGCCCGGCCGAGCCCGACTCCGAGCTCCGTGCCCGCTTCGAGCGCGAGGCCCGCATCCTCGCCAGCCTCGATCATCCGAACATCGTGCCCGTTTTTGACGCAGGCCTGGACGACGACCACCCCTACATCGCCATGAAGCTGATCGCGGGCCGCTCCCTCAGCCACACACTGCAGAAAGGACCGCGGAAGGAAATCGAGGTGCTCCAGATCATCCGGCAGGTGGCCGCGGGCCTGGGCCACGCACACTCCCGCGGCATCGTCCACCGTGACGTCAAACCCTCGAACATCCTCGAAGACGAGGACGGCCGAATCTTCCTGGCTGATTTCGGCCTGTCCTCCGGTGCCTTCCACCCGAAGATCACACAACGCGGCGCCATGATCGGCACCCTCGGCTACATGGCGCCGGAGGCGCTGTCGGGCGAATGCACCGAGAAGTCGGACATCTACTCGCTCGGAGCGGTGCTCTACGAAATGATCTTCGGCGAGAACTGCTTCACGGCCGACGACCCCAGGATCCTTTTTTGGAAGATTTGCAGCGAAACGCCCGCGCTGATTTCGAGTCCGCCTCCGGAGACGTCGGCGCAGGTGCTGGCGATGCTGCGGCACCTGCTCGACAAGGATCCGGCGCACCGACCGGACGGCATCGAGGAGGTTCGCGCAGAAATCGAGTTGCTGCTCGAGCCAGTGGCCGACCGCGGCGTGTCCAATGCGACCGCTTCACTCGTTCGTGCCGGAGCCGTCCGCTCCGAGTCTCCCGCGAAAGCGATCCTGAAGCTGGAGTCCGATGCCGAAGAACTGTCGCGATTGAGCCAAAGCTCACTACCGTCGCTAAACCGCCTACTGCAACCGCTGACCAATTTCATCTTTGACGCCTCCCGGTTGCTCGAGAGGCTGCGGCGGGCGCACGACCTGGGCGAAGAACCGACCTTCCACGCGCTGACCCTCTCATTGCTGCACCTGGCGCGAGACGTGGAGCGGCGGGTCGAGTCCCTGGAACCCGCCGAGGGAGAACCGGATCCGCTTCACGGCCACCTGATTCATCTGCAGGTCCGGGTCCTGGCGCCGGCGTCCGAGCTTCTCGCTGCGCTCGAGGCGCGCGCCGAGACTCCCCCGGCGCCCGATGACTTCTTCGCCTTCGAGCAGCACGCGGGTGAGGCGCCGCTCGACGACACCGAGTGGATCGAAGACCTGCTGTCCAACAAGTCCCTGCGGCGCCACGAGACCGCTCTCACCGTAATCGGTAGCGGACTCCAGGTGTTCCTGAGGGAACTGTCCTCGCGGTCGGCGAACGAGCGCGATCGCCTACTCGAAGGTCTGTGGCAGAGCACTGACGTGCTGCTGATGGAAGGCCGGGGGCGATCGCGGCCGGTCTTCGAATCTGCCATCTCCCTCGCCACGGACCCGCAGCTCGGCCAGAAGTGGCGGACCCTCTACTCGCTCTTTCAGGGGAGCAGCGGCGCCTACTGGGATCCGATTCTGGTCAATCGGATGATCGAAGACCAACCGAAGGCCGACCGGCGGGTCTTCGGGCGCGCGCTCCTGGTCCATCCCTGGGAGGAGTACCGCCGGATCGCCCTCGACACCCTGAAGCCACCGGACTTCTGGGTCGCCATCGCTCACGAGCGCCTGCCCCTCGACTGGCTGTTGGAGGTTTGGCGGCACTTGAGGCATCGCGTCGAAGTGGGCGACGACTACCTGAAAATCTTCTTCGCCTGCGTCAAGGACCGGCTGGAGAAACCCGCCGAGGCGGACCGGATCGTCGCCACCGTCGAGCTGGTGAAGGAGCTTTTTCAGGTCGACTGCTTCCACGAGACTCTGTTCTTCAAGATGTTGACCCGGCTCGAAGGCCATGTCCGGTCCGAAGCGAGGCGCCACGGCCTGCTGGCGGACTTCGACACACAGTACATCTCCCAGGTCCGTGAGTTCCGAGCCCGCCCGGCGAGACCTGATCAGCCGGTCAAGGGCTGGGGCAAAGTGCCGCTGCCAGTTCAGCGTCTGCTGGCCCGGCGCGGGCACTTCCAGAAGCACTCGCCTGCCATCCCATCGATCCCATCGCTCTCGAGTGCCTGCCGCACGTGTTGGTCGGCGAGAACGTCGGCGGCTTCCTCAAGCTCAACGGCATCAACGCGCGCCTGCTGGCCGAGATCGCCAAGGAAGAGCGCCTCTTTCAGGACGAGCAACCCAAACACCTACTGGTGGCCAACCCGAAGACACCGCCGTTCATCGTCGCCAAGCACATCGGTTGCTTGCGCGGCGACAGTCTGCGCAAGCTCGTGAGCTCGCATGACTGCAACCGCTTCGCTCACGAATACGCCAGGCGACTGCTCGAGAAGCGGGGACGGTTTCGCGCCGGTCCGAGTCAGGGGTCCTGAATCAGAGCGAAAACACCCGCCGCCCGCTCTCGTAGGCGGTTATCGGGCCGTCCTGGGAGACGGTGATGGCCAGGCAGGCGGCCTCGGCGCTCATCTTGGCGGCGCTGGAGTGGCGGGCGCCCTGGGCGGGGCCGATCTCGGCCCGGGTCTCGGCGGCCGGGCGCAGCAGGACTTTGCAGCTGCGGAAGTGGCCGTCGCGATCGATCACGGTGGCGCCGTCCTGCTTGGCGAAGTTGATCAGCTCGGAGTCGGAAAGGCGGTCGGCGGGCACGCCGGTAATGGTGGCGAAGGCGCTGACCGCCGGCGGGTCGGAGTGCTCGAGGATAAGGTCGGCGTCACCGATCAGGAAGATGGCGCCGAGGTTGTCCTCGGACATGCGGAAGGCGCAGCGCAGCAGGCGTTGGAGCAGCGCCAGGTCGTAGCCGTCCTCGGCCGCCAGCCGCTTCAGGGCGCCGTCGAGGCGCTCCATCGACTCCGACGTCCAGTTGCCGTTGGCGTAGCGGCCCACCAGCTCGCCATCCGAGAACACGCGCACCTGGCGGCCGCCGTTGGGCACGAAGAACACCATCGCCCGGCAGCGGCGGGAGATCGCCGCGTGGTGGCGGAACTGCGGACCGAGCATGTAGCTGGCCTCGGCGTCGAGCGCCACCTCCAGCTTGTAGATGCCGCGCACGTAGCCGTTCTGATCCAGCACGTAGCCGAGCACCAGACCGTCGACCATCTCGGCCAGGGTGATCACCACCCGGCGCATGCGCCGGATGTGGTCGTAGCGCTGAAGTTGGATCTCGCTCTCGGGCAGGATGCGTGCGATACGCGACGGATCGCCGACGATGAGCGCGGTCGACAGCGGCCTCTCCTCGGTCTGCATCTGAGCAACGGCGGCCGCGGTCTCGCAGATATGGACCATCGAGGGCGGATGGATCTGCTGGACGCGAGCGATCTCGAACAGGAAGCCGATGCCGGCGTCGGCCATCCAGGCGTCGAGGATGTCCTGCTTCTCGAACAGCTCCCTAAGCTGCTCGGGCTCGAGCTGCACCTGCGTTACCGCCCCCTGATCGAAACGGTCGACACGCGGGTACATGGCGTCGATCTGCGACGAATAGCGCTCCTCCACCACCGTACGATTGAGGGTCATCGACACCTTGATCTCCCCCGCCGCCTCACTCAAGGGCTCGGTCAACAGGGTCAGGCGCTCGATCCGCTCCCAGGCATCGAGCCCTTCGTTGACCTTCCGGCGCACTTCTTCGAACAGCTTGGCCACCTCCGGATGGCCGGGCGTGAGCTCCGCGGAATCCAGGCTCTTGCCCCTTTCCTGGAGCCGAGCGGCGACCGCGGTCAGATCGGGTACGACCAAAGCCGCCACATAGGGCCGACTCTCACCGACGGCGATCGCCTGCGCCACCAGCGGGCTGGCCACGAGCGCGTTCTCCACCGTCGTCGGCGTGACCGTGCGGCCGGTGGAGAGTACGAATAGCGACCGCTTGTGACCGGTGAGGTACAGGTTGCCCTCCTGGTCGAAGCGGCCCAGGTCGCCGGTGTGCAGCCAACCGTCGCTCTCCAGGATCTCGCGGGTTTCCTCGGGCTGGCGCCAATACTCGCGCATCACCGTGTCGCCGCGGACCAGCACCTCGTCGTCGTCGGCGATGCGGATCTGGAAACCGGACCCGACCTGGCCGCAGCCTCCGGGACAGCGCGAGCCCGGCCGGTTGACGGCGGGAAACCCCCCAGCCTCGGTAAGGCCGTAGAGACCGAGAGGCTCGAGACCGATGGCGTCGGCGAAGTCGGCGATGTGCTGCGGCAGCGGTGCGCCCACCGAGTAGACGCGCCGCAGCCGGCCGCCGAGCTCGGCTCGGATCTGGCTGAAAAAGGTGCGGTCGGCGCGGGCGTAGTCCTCGCGCAGCTCCTCACCACCGGCCTGCCCGGCTGCCCAGTACTCTCGGCCGATCGACAGGGCCCAGCGAAAGACGTCGCGACGCGAGCGCGGCAGTTTGCCGAGCTCGCTCATCACCCGGTTGTAGAACCGCTCCAGCCCGTAGGGCGTGACCATCGCGAGGGTTGGGCTGGCCTGCCGCAGAGTGTCGAAGGCCGTGGTGCGGTTCTCGGCCAACACGTTGGGCACGCCGGACAGCAGGCAGCGGAGTGAGAACAACAGGCTGGGCGGATAAGCCCAGGTCATGACGGTGAAGGCCAGGTCGTCGCGGTCGAACGACATCCAGTCGCCGAGCTGGCGCATTGCCTCCAAACGCTGGCGATGCTCGAACACCGCGCCCTTGGGTCGTCCGGTCTCGCGCGCCGTGTACTGGATCGATGCCAGGGCCTCGGGAGCGACCCGCTCGGCCTCGATCCGCAAGCGGTCGCGCTCGCCGGCAGGCATCTTCTCGGCACGCAACTCGGCGAAGCTGGTAGTGGGCAACGCCGAAGAAGCCTCGGCGTCTACCACCAGCACGCAGCGCAGATCGGTGATTCTTTCCGCGACCTCTTCGAGGCAGCGCAGCTGCTTCACCCCCTGCACCACCGCCACGCTGGCGGCCGAATCCTCGAGCATGAAGCACAGGTCGTCCGGGGTCGTCGAGTGGCGCAGCGGCACCGCCACCGTACCGCTGAGCAGGCAAGCCAGGTAGGTGGCCAACCACTCTGGTGAGTTGTCGGCAACGATCACCACCCGCCCCCCCGGCTCGACGCCTTCACGGCGCAAGAAAGCGGTGACCCGGAAGACCAGATCGGAGAGCTCGTGGTAGCGGATCGGCCGGTATCGCGCCCCCAGCTTGACGCGCAGGCAAGTCTTGCCGGCGTGGGCGTCGAACGCCACCAGGAAGATCTGATTCAGGTTCTGGGCACGATCGCTCATCCGCGAGTCAATCGACGCCGTCAGCCGTCAGGACTCCCCCCGCCGGATCTCGTACTGGTCCATCTTCTTGTAGAGGTTCGAGCGCGGCGTCTCCACCGACTGTGCCGTCTGGGTAACGTTCCAGCCGTTCTCCTCGAGCTTGTGGACCAGGAACAGACGTTCGGCAAGGTCGCGGAAGTCGCGCAGGGTCTTGACCGCCAGCAGCGACTCGGAGATCTCCGGCTGGGCGCCACCGGCCGAGCTGATGACGTCCTGCTTCTCGATCACGGCGCCCGGAGAGAGGATCAGGAGCCGCTCCACCAGGTTCTTGAGCTCGCGAACATTACCCTTCCACGGCAGGGTGCCGAGGTGCTCCAGGGCCTCGGCCGAAAACTCCTTGGGCCGGTAGTTGTTGGCCTCGGCGTAGCGCCGCACGAAGTAGTCCACCAGGTGCGTCACATCGTCGAGGCGCTCGCGCAGCGGCGGCGTGCGCACCGGGATGACGTTCAGGCGGTAGTAGAGATCCTCCCGGAAGTTGCCGTCGGCGATCTCCTGCTCCAGGTCCTGATGGGTAGCAGCGACCACCCGCACGTCGACCCGGATCGAGGCGGCGGCGCCCACCGGCTCGACCTCACCGCTCTGCAGCGCGCGCAGCACCTTGGCCTGAGTGCGCGCCGACATGTCACCGATCTCGTCGAGGAAGATGGTTCCGCTGTCGGCGGCCACGAACTTGCCCATCTGCTTGCGCATCGCGCCGGTGAAGCTGCCTTTCTCGTGACCGAACAGCTCGGACTCGATCAACTCGTCGGGAATCGCCGCGCAGTTGACCTGCACGAACGGACGCTCGCGTCGCGGACTCTGCCGGTGGATGGCGCGCGCCACCAGTTCCTTGCCGGTACCGCTCTCGCCGGTGATCAACACCGTCGCCGGCGTCGGTGCCGCCTTCTCGATGGTGTCGCGAAGACGCTTCATCGCCGGCGAGGCGCCGACCATCTCGTCGGGCTCGTGCCGCAGTACCCGGTTCTCGGTCTGCAGGCGGTAGGCCGAGACCGCGTTGCGCAGCGACAGAAGTACCCGCTCTCGCTCCAGCGGCTTTTTGAAGAAATCGAACGCCCCGCGGCGGGTTGCCTCGACCGCGGTGTCGACGTCGGCGTGGCCGCTGATCACCAGCACCGGCATCTCATAGCCCCGCTCGCGCATCGCCGAGAGCACCGCCAGGCCGTCCATCTCGGGCATCTTGATGTCCAGCAGTACGGCGTCCGGCGCCCGGTCTGCGATCTTGACCAGTGCCTCGGGCCCGCTCTTGGCCTCGTCGACCCGATAGCTCTCGTACTCCAGGATCATCCGCAGGCTCTCACGGATCGAGGCCTCGTCGTCCACGATCAGCACAGCGGCACGGGTCGAGTCTTTGGATTTCGCCATGGCGAGAGTGTACAAGAGTCGCGCAAACCCAAGAAGGCCGGCCCGCAAAGGGCCGGCCTTCCTACTCCAGGTTGCGGCCCTTCAGGGCTTGCGAACCACCGCGAAGAACGACGCGACGTTGCCGGAGCGGACGTCGATGATCCGCTTCACGTAGAGGCGCAGCAGCTTGCCCGACTCGACGCCGCCAATCGCCGATTCCAACTCGGCGGCGGTCTCGATCGACGCACCGTTGACCTCGACGATGAAGTCGTTGGGGCGCACATTCTCGTCGAAGAGTGGGCTGGTGGCCGCCACGTCGGTGATCCACACGCCCTCGACTTCGTCGGGGATGCTGTGAGTCTCGCGCAGCGAAGGAGTCAGCTCCTGGTACTCGATGCCCAGCCACTCGATCTCACCGCTCTCCTCTTCTTCCTCCGGGCTCGGAGCCGCCTGGCCTTCGAGCCGCCGCTCGCCCAGGACAACTTCCCTGGAGATCATCTCGCCGTTGCGCCAGATGCCGAGCTCGACCTTCTGGTCAGGAGGCTGAGAGGAGATGTAGTCGATCAGCTGCCGGTTGTCGCGGATCTTGCGGCCATCGACCTCGAGGATCACGTCGCCGTGGCGCACCCCGGCCTTCTCCGACGGGCTGTCCTCGATAACATCGGTGACCAGAGCGCCGTTCGGCGAATCGAGTCCCCAGGCCTCGGCCCGGTCGAAGTCTAGGTCTTCGATGTTGACGCCCAGGTAGCCACGCTTCACGCTGCCCGAGTCGCGCAACTGGGGCAGGATTGTCTTGAGGGTGTTGACCGGCACCGCGAAGCCGATGTTCTCGGCACCGAAGTTGATCGCCGTGGCGATGCCCACGACCGCGCCCGACAGATTCACCAGCGGGCCGCCGGAATTGCCGAAGTTGATCGCCGCGTCGGTCTGGATGAAATTCTCGAGCGATCTGTCCGGGGTGATGTTGATGGCGCGCCCCTTGGCACTGACCACGCCGACCGAAACCGAATTCTCGAGCTGTAGCGGGCTACCGATGACCATGATCCAGTCGCCGACTCGCAGCGCCTCGCTGTCGGCCAGGTCGAGATAATCGAGCTCGCTCTCGGGCTCGATCTTCAGCAGCGCGATATCGGTGGCCGGATCGTCACCGACGACCTCGGCGGCGTACTGGCGATCACCCATCACCACCTCGAGGCCGGTCGCGTCTTCGATCACGTGATGGTTGGTGACGATCAGCCCGTCGGCCGAGATTACGAAGCCGCTGCCCGCGGAGTCGCTGCGCCGGTCCTCGGGCTCACGCTGCTGCTCTTGGGGTTGGCGCCTCCGAGGCCCGAAGAAAAACTCGAAGGGATCGGCCCCGCGCCCCCGCGAGCCGCCACTCTCTATCTTGGTTGCCTGGATCGAAACCACCGCAGGCGATACCGCCTCGGCGAGGTCGGCGAAGCTCGGCAGCCCACCGGTCGAGGGCACGACTGATACCGCGTGTTTGATCTGACCGGTATCGGCGTTGCTCACCGGGGCCAGGGTCGCCCCGCCGGCGAGGATCATGCCGAAGACCGTGGCCACGAAGACCAGGACCAGGGTGAAGGATCGTCGGCCACGATTGATCTGCATTAAGCTCTCCTTGATTGCTCTTTCGACGTTCCGCGGGGCCCTCTCGATCTTTCGCCCCATCGCTGCAGCTGGATGAAGCAAGTTTTCTGCCAGGACGTTGTCAGCCCCTCTGGCGTACTATATAGTGCCGGCGCAGCCCGAGTTCGGGTTTCATCTCGGATTCGGGGCGCCATTTGGCCCTCGAATATTGGTGCTGCGATCCTAGGCTTCGAATTTCCGAGCCAGTCGAGTCTGAGAGTTGTTCTCGCTCGATGCATGTGCCAGA
Organism: bacterium; assembly: GCA_024226315.1. Classification (GTDB taxonomy): domain Bacteria; phylum Acidobacteriota; class Thermoanaerobaculia; order Multivoradales; family J023; genus JAAELT01. Next base: position 11,808 of record JAAELT010000349.1, read on the forward strand.
TTGGCACTCCGGACACGGTTGTCGAGCCTAACTTGACCGTCCCTCCCGACTGGCTTTCGGCACTTCGCCGCCGTCGCAAAGCCACGAGTAACCGTGGGCTTAGCGGTTGCACCTCCCCCCCGGTTGGTCTATAGTCCGGAAAGCCAGCACCCCGCTGGCAAGGTGGGCTTGCGGCCCGCCGGCCGGTCGGGTTCGAGTCGGCTGCGCAATCGAGCGCTCCGGCAAAGTTGGCCGAAAGGTTGAGGAGTCATCACCCATCATGAGTCAGACCGCGTTTGATGCGAAACTCGAGGCAGAGTTCGCTGCGGTGGCCGCCAGCTCGGGTTGCGAGCTCGTCCACGTCGACGTTCGGCCTGGCCAGCTCCGGGTGTTCCTCGACCGTCCTCAGGGAGTGACGATCGACGACTGCCAAACGGTCTCGAAGCAAATCTCGGCTCTACTCGACGTCGCCGACTTCGGCAAAGTCGCCTACACCCTCGAAGTCAGCTCCCCTGGGCTGGACCGCGAGCTCTACGGCCCCAGGGACTATGAGCGATTCCGCGGGCATCTGGCGCGAGTGACCTTCTTCGGCGGGCCGGAGCGGGCCAAGAAGACTATCGTCGGGCGACTCGAGGAATATCGCTCGGGTGCCGACGCCGGTGGCGAGATCTCGGTCACCGAATCCGATACCGGCGCGACTCACGAGATCCCGCTCGGCGACGTCGAGAAAGCCCGGCTCGAGATCGAGCTCTAGATCGAGTCGAGCAGACTCCAGAAAATCAGGACTCAACAACACCATGCCACAAGTACGAACTCCCGAAGTAGATCTCGCCCAGGTGCTGCAACAGGTGGCGCGCGAGAAGAACATCGAGATGGACCGCTGGATCTCGGCTCTGGAAGACGCCATGGCGTCGGCCGCCAAGAAGCAGCATCGGATCAAGGAGCCGGTGCGTTCGACGTTCGATCTCGAGAGCGGCAAGTTCGAGGCCTTCATCGTCAAGAGCGTCGTCGAAGAGGTCGAGGACCCGCTCGCAGAATGGACGGTGGAAGAGGCCCGCGAGCAGGAGCACGAAGCCGACATCGGCGACGAGATCCTGCTGCCGATCTCGACCGAGGGTCTAGGCCGAATCGCCGCGCAGTCTGCCAAGCAGGTGCTCTACCAACGGATTCGCGAGGCCGAGCGGGAGAAGATCCACGCCGAGTACATCGACCGCGTTGGCGAGATCCTGAATGGCACCGTGAAGCGCTTCGAACGGGGCGACATCATCGTCGATCTCGGGCGCACGGAAGCGATCGTGCCACGGAGCGAGCAGTCGCGCCACGAGCGCTACAGCCAGGGAGAGCGGATCCGAGCCGTCATCGTCGACGTGCATACCCAACCGAAGGGTCCACAGATCGTGCTGTCCCGCACCGACCCCCGACTGCTGGTCAAGCTCTTCGAGATGGAGGTGCCCGAGATCTATGACGGCACTGTAGTGATCAAGAACGCTGTGCGGGCACCAGGCGAGCGAGCCAAAGTCGCGGTCATCAGCCGCGAGCGCGATGTCGATCCGGTGGGCGCCTGCGTCGGCATGAAAGGCTCGCGTGTGCAATCGATCATCCGCGAGCTGCGCGGTGAGAAGATCGACATCATCGAGTGGTCGGACGATCTGGTGACTTTCGCGCAGAGCGCCCTGGCGCCCGCCAAGATTACCCGCGTATCGGTCACCCACCCAGGTGAGACACCCCATCTCGACGTGATCGTGGAAGACGAACAGCTATCGCTGGCGATCGGTAAACGTGGCCAGAACGTTCGCCTGGCCTCGGAGCTGGTCGGCGGCAAGATCGACATCAAGAGCGAGACCGACGTCAAGGGCGAGGTCGCCGACGCTCTCGCGAAAATGCTGCAGGACGCGATGGGCGGCGAAGCAGCACCGGCCGAGGAACTGGCACCGGAAGACGCCTCGATCGAATGGGATCAGGCCCCGGGGGTTTCGCCCAAGATGGCGGAATCGCTCGCCGCCGCCGGCTACGAGGCCTACGTCGACATCGCCGACGCGACCGTCGAGGAGCTTCAGGAAGTCGAAGGCGTGGGCCCGAAGACCGCGCAGGCTATCCTCGATTGGCTGGCACGGCGAACCAGCGCTCCCCAGGCCGAGCAGGCCCCGGAGGGCATCTCTTCGCTGATCGAGACCGAGGAAGAGGCCACCACGCCGGCACTCAGTGACGACGACTTCATGGCGGCCCTGAGCGCGGCTCTCAAGGAGAGCGAGAAGGAGCGCGAAGAAGAAGCGAGCCTGACGGAGCCGGCGACTGGGCCGGACGATAAAGACGGCGGCGGCGCCGCATAGACTCGGCAAGTTTAGAGCCGACGAGAGGACCTGGCGAAAGCAATGGGAAAGATTCGTTTGAGCGATTTGGCCCACAGGATGGGCTTACCCGAGCAGGACTTGATGTTCAAGCTCAAGTCCATCGGTGTACGCATCGAGGGAGATGACGCCGCGATCGATAGCGACATCATCCAGGCGATCATGCAGGGCAAGCGCTTGCCGCAGCCACGCGAGGTGATCATTCGCGACGATTCCGAATCGCCGGTGCCCGTGGCGCAGGCGACTGGTCAGCCCCAGCAAGGGGCTCCTCTGCTACCGCGTGGGCGGGCCATGATCCACCGCGTCGAGGATCGGATCCGCGAGCTCCCGGTCAAGGAGCGCCCGGCGGCCGAGCCGGCCGACGAGCCGACTGTCGAGGCTCCGGAGCCCACCGAGGCGGCTGCCGAGGCCGAGGTCACCAAGCCGGCAGCGGCTGCCAAACTCGCGGAGCCGGCCAAGCCCGAGAAGGCGGCCGCTGCCAAGGCCAAGCCGGCCGCGGCCGGCAAGGCCGAGCCCGCCAAGCCGGCGCCCAAGGCTCCCGCCAGGCCCGCAGCGCCGATCTCCAGGCCGGCAGGCGCGCGGCCGACAACGCCACAGCGCGGACGGCCGACGCCGGGCGCGGGTCCGGGCCGAGCGCGCCGACCGACGCCGCGACCGCCGGTGCGCCCGGGTCGTCCGCCGAAGCGTCTTCCTCCAGGCCTGCGCGGCCACCGCGACGACATGCGTCGCCGGCGCCCGCGGCGTCCCGCGGACGGCGCGACGCCGGCCGTGCGCGAGGAAATCAAGCCGCTCAAGCCAGCTTCGGCTCGCGGTCACCGCCGAGCCCAGCGTCGCGAGGAGACCGCCGATCAGCAAGATACGCTGCAGTTCAGGGACGAGAGACCGACCGGACCAGTGGCCATCACCAACCAGATGACGGTACGGGAGTTCGCCGAGAAGCTCGGGGTCAAGTCCAAGGACCTGCTCAAGACACTGTTCATGCGCGGCATGATGGTCAACATCAACCACGTGCTCGATCCCGACACCGCGATCGAGCTGGCGACGGAGCTCGGGGTCGAGGCCCTGGAGGTCTCGTTCGAGGAAGAGGTTCAGCTCCAGCACGAGACCGAGATCGCCGACGACAGCATCGAGAAGGTACAGCGCGCGCCGGTGGTGACGGTCATGGGACACGTGGACCACGGCAAGACGACCCTGCTGGACGTGATCCGCTCGACCAAGGTGGTGGAGGGGGAAGCCGGCGGCATCACACAGCATATCGGTGCCTATCACGTCGAGGTCAACGACAAGCCGATCGTCTTCCTCGACACCCCCGGCCATGAAGCCTTCACCATGATGCGCGCCCGCGGCGCCGGCGTCACCGACATCGTCGTGTTGGTGGTGGCCGCCGACGATGGCGTGATGCCACAGACGATCGAGGCCATCGACCACGCACGGGCGGCGGAAGTACCGATCGTTGTGGCGATCAACAAGGTCGACAAGCAAAACGCCAATCTGGACCGGGTTCGCAAGGACCTGGCAGATCACAACCTGATGGTCGAGGACTGGGGCGGCGATGTCGTGTCGGTCGCGATGTCGGCTCTGAAGGGGGAGGGCGTTTCGGCCCTGCTCGAGATGCTGCTCCTGACCGCCGATCTGCTCGAGCTCAAGGCGGCTCCCTCGCTACCGGCACAGGGGGTCATTCTCGAGGCGCGCAAGGAGGTCGGGCGGGGCATTATCGCCACGATGCTGGTTCAAGACGGCACCCTACAGACCGGTGACGTGTTCGTCGCAGGATCCACCTGGGGCCGGGTGCGCTCGATGACCGACGATCGTGGCAAGCGCCTGAAGAACGCTGGGCCGGCGACGCCGGTCGAAGTCACCGGCTTCAACGACCTGCCGGCCGCCGGCGACGTCTTCCAGGTGTTCGCGGACGAAGCCAAGGCGCGAGGTATCGCCGGCTTCCGCTCGCACGAGGAGCGGCAACGCGAGCTGGCGCCACAGCCCAACAAGATGTCGCTCGAGCAGCTCTTCGATCAGATCGGTCGCGAAGAGGTCAAGGAGCTGTCGATCATCCTCAAGGCCGACGTCCAGGGCTCGGTGGAGGTGTTGCGAGACACCCTGGAGAAGCTGTCCACCGACAAGGTCCAGATCAAGGTGATCCAGGCGGCAGTGGGAGCCATTTCCACCACCAACGTCCAATTCGCCTCGGCGTCGAACGCCATCATCATCGGTTTCAACGTGCGGCCGGAGCGCAACGCCGCCACCCTGGCAGAGAAGGAAGGGGTGGAGATTCGTCTCCACACGGTCATCTACGAGCTGGCCGACGAGATCAAGCGCGCCATGACCGGCCTGCTCGAGCCCACCTTCAAGGAGGTGCACTCCGGCACGGCGGAGATCCGAGACACGTTCAAGGTCCCCAAGATCGGCGTGGTCGCGGGGTGCTACATCACCGACGGCGTCATCCCCAGGAGCGCTGGGGTGCGCCTGCTGCGGGACAACGTCGTCGTCTACGAGGGCAAGATCTCGTCGCTGCGTCGCTTCAAGGACGATGTCTCTGAGGTCCGTAGCGGCTTCGAATGCGGCATCGGCCTGGAGCAGTTCCAGGACGTCAAGCCAGGAGATCAGATCGAGGCCTTCGTCCGAGAGGAAGTCGCGCCGACACTGTAATCCGCCGAGACCTGTAATCCGCCGAGACTGTAAGCTGGTCACGAATCCCGCGGATCCGAGCGGCTGTCGACAACGGACGCCGGCAGCCAGCGATCCTCCAAGACCCACCCGAGAAATCCCCGCAACCCCGCGGGGTACCGGTCAGAGCCACGCATCCCCCACCACAGGTATCCGAAAGATAGATCGATGGTCGTCGGAGTCTCCGTTTTCGAGCTGCATCTGCCGGGCTCGCGCAGCCTGAAGCAGAAACGTAAGGTGGTCAAAGGGCTGGTCGACCGCATCCACCGACGTTTCCGGGTTTCGATCGCGGAGACCGGGCATCAGGACCTGCATCAGCGAGCCGAGATCTCGATCGCGGCCGTTGCCCGTTCCCCCTCGGAAGGCCAACGCCTGATGGATTCGATTCGCGATCTGATCGACACCGAGGCCGAGGCGATGCTCACCTACTGGCAACCGGAAATGCTGGAGGAGCTCCGTTGAGCCAACGAATGCACCGGGTCGCCGACCTCCTGCGCGGCGAGCTGTCTTCGATCATTCAACACGAAATGAGAGATCCGCGCGTGAAGCTGGCAACGGTCTCCGGCGTCACCGTGAGTCGCGACCTGAGCCACGCCGAGGTCCGGATCTCGGTTCTCGGCGAGGACGAGAAGCGCCAGGATTGCCTACGCGCCCTGGAGCGGGCCCAGGGTTACATCAGGACGCTCCTCGCCCAGCGCGTGCGCCTGCGGGCAGTGCCCGAGATGGTCTTCAAGCTCGACCGGGGAGCCGAGCACAGTCTGCGGATCAGCGAAATACTGGAGGGTATCGATGTCGACGCCGAAGGTACCTGAAAGGCTCGTCGAGAATCTGCGCGGCGGCCAACGGTTCCTGCTCACTTCTCACGCCAACCCGGACGGCGACGCGGTGGGCTCGACCCTCGCCGCGGCGCGGCTGCTGCGCCAACTCGGCAAAGGAGCGACGGTATGGCTGCGCGATCCCGTGCCGAGGCTCTATCGAGCCTTACCAGGTAGCGATCGGATCCACTCCGGAGATCAGCCGCCGGCGAACTTCCCGGACCTGCATGACGCCGTGATCGTGATGGAGTGCCCCAACCTGGGCCGCACCGGCCTGGAGGATCAGTTGACGGACCTGCCGCTGCTCAACATCGATCATCACCTCGGCAACGAGCAGTACGGCCAGGTCAACTGGGTCGATACCGCGGCGCCGGCGGTGGGCGAGATGGTCTACCGCCTCGCACGGACGATGAACCTGGCGATCGACCGTGATACTGCCAATGCGCTCTACCTGACACTGGTGACCGACACCGGGGGATTCCGCTTCTCCAACACCACGGCCAACGCCTTCGAGGCCGCCGCCGATCTGGTCAGGGAAGGCGCTTCGCCCGAGACCATCTCGAAGTGGCTCTATGAGTCGCAACCCGAGTCGGTCATGCGCCTGGTTGGCGAGATGTTGCAGACTCTCGAGATCCACGCCGACGGGCAGGTCGCCACCGCCTGGCTGACGAGCGCAATGATCGAGCGTTCGGGCGCCCAGCCCGGCGACTCCGAGGGGCTGATCGACTATCCGCGCTCGATCGCCGGTGTCGAGGCGGTGGCCATTTTCCGCCAGCTCGAAGATGGCAACTTCAAGGTCTCGCTACGGAGCCGCGGCAGCGTCAACGTCGAGAAGATCGCCCGCGGCAGCGGCGGCGGCGGCCACCAGAACGCGGCGGGCTTCGCCAGCCAGAAGGCGCGCGCCGAGGTGTTCGACGACACCGTACGCGCACTCACCCAAGCGGTCGAGGCAAGCCGATGAAAGACGGCCTGCTGCTCATCGACAAGCACGAGGGGTGCACGTCGCACGACATCGTGGCGTCGGCACGCCGGATCCTGCGTCTCAAGAAGATCGGCCATTGCGGCACCCTCGATCCCGCGGCCACCGGCCTCTTGCTGCTGACCGTGGGGCGCGCCACCCGCCTGACCCGCTTCCTGATCCGCGCACCCAAGGTCTACGAGGGATCGGCGCGTTTCGGGATCACCACCGACACCTACGACACCTCGGGCGAGGAGACCTCGCGGCAGGGCACCGCCGAGCTCACGCCCGAGGCGATCGACACCGCCATGGAGAGCTTCGTCGGCAACTATCTACAGACCCCGCCGCCCTACTGCGCCAAGAAGGTCGGCGGCGTCAAGTACTACGAGCTCGCGCGCCGGGGCGAGCAGACGCCGGACGAGAAGAAAGAGGTAACGGTCTTCGAGTACCACGCGCTCGAGCCCTGGCAGCGCGACCAGGATCTGGACTTCCTGTTGAGCTGCGCGTCGGGCACCTACGCCCGCAGCCTGGTGCACGAGCTCGGCCAGATGCTCGACTGTGGAGCTGTCTTGAGCAGGTTGCGCCGAACCCGTATCGGCTCCTTCCGCATCGACGATGCGGTCGATATCGAGACACTCCGTCGGCATCTCTCGCCAGAGGACGAGGCCGACGCGCCGGCGGCCGCCGCAACGCCGACGACCAGCGCGTGGATACCGTTCGACGACATTCCGCTGCCCTTCGACGAGATCGTGGCAGACGCCCAGCAGGAACGGCGGATCCAGCACGGTCAAAGCGTGTTGATTCGAGATCTCGCCAGCCGCGAGGGCGACTGGATCAAGGTGCTCAATCGGCGTCACCAATTCATCGCAGTCGGTTCAGTGGTCGAGAGAATCGGTACCGGAGGCGTCGGCGTGGTGCAGCCAAAGGTGGTCTTTCACTGACGAATCGCAACCATCGAGGCGAAAAAGGACCCACCAGCGGCAAAGTTGCGATATAACTGAGCCAGAAGAAAGAGGAATAAAGACATCGCGGCCCGTCGGCCGCCAGCAGAAGGAGTTTGACCTTGGTCCAGACAGTAGAAGTCAAATCAGGAATCATCGAGGAGTACCGGCTTCACGACTCCGACACCGGATCGCCCGAAGTTCAGGTCGCTCTGTTGACCAACCGCATCAACGAGCTCACCGAGCACTTCAAGGAGCACAAGAAGGATCACCACGGTCGCCGCGGCCTGCTCAAGATGGTCGGCCGCCGCCGTCGCCTGCTCCAATACCTGAAGCGGAAAGACGTCGAGCGCTATCGTCAGACGATCCAGAGCCTCGGACTGCGGAAATAGAGCTCCGCCCGGTCTGAAGATAGGGCGTGGGCAAGCCTGCCGCGGAGCTGAGCTCCGCATTCCACATGTATTCGATCCCTGCCGGCCGTCGTACGGCCGTCGCGGGATGGCCACGGGATGCCGTCTCGCCAGGCCGCCGAGACCGCGCCTAGAGCGGCGCCGATCGTCGTGCCAGCTCCCGGTCCTGCAGACCGGTGAGGCAATTCATCACACCAAGCGCCTGACACCCGAAGCGGCGCCCCACGAAGGTTCTGTCATGAAGTTGAACAAAGAAATCCCCATCGGCTCGCGCGGTTTCACTATCGAGACCGGTCACATGGCTCGCCAAGCCGACGGATCGTGCGTGGTTCGCGCCGGCGACACCATGGTCCTCGCCACCGCCTGCATGACGGGTGATCCCACCCTCCGCCGGCCTTTCCTGCCGCTCACCGTCGACTACCGGGAATACAGCGCCTCCGCCGGGCGCATCCCCGGAGGCTTCTTCAAGCGCGAAGGCCGCCCTTCGGAGAAGGAGATCATCACCTGCCGCCTGATCGACCGCCCGTTGCGGCCGCTGTTTCCCAAAGGTTACTTCGGCGATACCCAGATCATCGCCATGGTGGTGTCCGCCGACACGGAACACGATCCCGACGTCCTGGCGATCAACGGCGCTTCCACCGCTCTGGTGCTCTCGGACATCCCGTTCTACAACCCGGTCGGCGCCGTCCGAGTTGGATTGATCGACGGCGAGCTGATCTTCAACCCGACCAACAGTGAGCGCGACATCTCGGATCTCGACCTCATCGTGGTCGGTACCGAAGAAGCCGTGGCGATGGTCGAGGCAGGCGCCAACCAGCTGTCCGAGGACGTCATCCTCGACGCCATCTTCCGCGCCCACCAGGAAATCCAGAAGATCATCCAGGTGCAGCACGAGCTGTTCCGCGAGAGCGGCCAAGAGAAGCCGGTGTGGGAAGTGCCCGAGCTGTATCCTCAGGAGCTCTACGACGACGTCGCCGGAGCGATCTACGACGATCTCAAGAAAGCGCTCCACACGGCGGGCAAGTTCGAGCGCAAGACCGCGGTGCGCGAGGTGGTCGACCGCTACATGGAGAGAGTGCCGGAAGACGACGAGGAGCGGATCGGCCAGGTCAAGAAGATCGTCATCGACCTGGAGGAGATCATCCTCGGCGAGGCGGTGCTCGACGATCGCATCCGGTTGGACGGCCGAAGGCTCGACGAGATCCGCGAGATCTCGTGCGAACCCGGCATCCTGCCACGCACCCATGGCTCCGCGCTGTTCACCCGCGGCGAGACCCAGGCCCTGGTTTCCGCCACTCTCGGCACCCGCCGCGATGCACAGATCATTGAGGAGTACGGTGGCGAGAGCCTGCAGAAGTTCCTGCTCCACTACAACTTCCCGCCCTTCTCCGTCGGCGAGGTGCGCTTCATGCGCGGCCCCGGCCGGCGGGAGATCGGGCACGGCGTGCTAGCGCGACGGGCGCTGACGCCGGTCCTGCCGCACGAGGACGACTTTCCCTACACCATCCGCCTGGTGTCGGACATCCTGGAGTCCAACGGCTCGTCGTCGATGGCCACGGTCTGCGGCGGCTCGCTGGCGCTGTTCGACGTCGGTGTGCCGATGCTGGCACCGGTGGCCGGTGTCGCCATGGGCCTGATCAAGCGCGACGAGCGCTTCGCCATCATGAGCGACATCGCCGGTCAGGAAGATCACCATGGCGACATGGACTTCAAGGTGGCTGGAACCCGTGAAGGCATCACCGCGCTGCAGATGGACATCAAGATCGGCGGCGTCAGCCGCGAGATCATGGGGCAGGCCCTCGAGCAGGCCCGTGCCGGCCGGTTCCACATCCTTGACCTGATGCAGGAAGCGATCGCGGAGCCGCGTCCGGAGATCTCGCCCCTGGCGCCGCGGCTGTTCACGCTTCAGGTACCGCGAGACAAGATCCGCGACATCATCGGCCCCGGCGGCAAGACCATCCGCGGTATCCAGGAGGAAACCGGCTGTGAGGTCGAGATCGACGGCGAGGGCAAGATCGTGGTCGCTTCGCCCGACGGCACCGCCGCGAAGAGAGCGATCGAGATCATCGAGAAGCTCACCGAGGTGCCTGAGATCGGCAAGACCTACGAAGGTGTCGTAACCCGGGTCGAGTCGTTCGGCGCATTCGTCGAGATCCTACCCGGTACCGAGGGGCTTCTCCACATCAGCGAGCTCGCTCCGTTTCGGGTACGCGAGGTCTCGGACGTGGTTCGGGAAGGCGATCAGGTCAAGGTCAAGGTGCTCGATATCGATACCGACAAGGGCCGGATCCGCCTGTCGCGCCGCGCGGTCCTGCTCGAAGACCCGAACTACGACCCGAAGACCGATCCCCTGGCGGCCCTGGCGCAGGAAGGCGACGACGATTCCCGACCGCGTCGGGATTCGGACCGGGGCGGCCGAGGCGGCCGCGGTGGCCGAGGCGGCGGCCGGGGTGGCCATGGCGGCGGACGGGGGCGGTCCGGAGACCGCGGCCGGAGGCGCTGAGCGCGGTCCCGAATCGCGGGCAATCGCTTGGTATAGAATCGGCATCCTCGAATCGGACGGAAGCGTGAGCGCGCGGCATGGAAGAATTCGTTCTCGTCGTAGATGATGAGTCGCCGGTTCGAGAGCTGCTCAAGTCGCAGCTCTCGTTCCTCGGCTTCTCTGTGCGGGATACCGGGGACGCGTCGGAGGCGTTGACCATCGCCGCCAGCCCCGTTCCGCCAGCGCTCGTGCTCTTGGACATCGAAATGCCGGAGGCCTCCGGTTTCGACCTGCTGCGTCAAATCAAGAAAATCGACGAGGATATCCAGGTAGTGATGGTCTCCGGGCTGCACGACCTGGGTACCGTGCGCCGGTGCGTCCACGCCGGCGCCTACGACTACCTGGCCAAGCCGTTCGAGCTCGACGACCTGCACAGCACCGTCGACCGCGCCTACGAGCGGCGCGGACTGATCCGAGAGAACCGGAAGTATCAGGACCACCTCAAGGCGATGGTCGAGGCGCGGACCCAGGAGGCTCGCGGCGCCCGCGACATCGCGCTGTTGACCCTGGCGAAGCTGGCGGAGTCGCGCGACACCGACACCGGCATGCACCTCGCAAGGATGTCCGAATACAGCCAGATTCTGGCCGAGAACCTGGCCTATAGTCCCTACGCAGACCGGATCGACGAAGAGTTCGTCGAATCGGTCTACCGGTCGAGCCCGCTGCACGACATCGGCAAGGTCGCCATCCCCGACTCGATCCTGTGCAAGCCCGGCGCGCTGACCGACGAGGAGTTCGCGATCATGCGGACCCATACCACGGTCGGCGGCGACACCCTGCGTTCGGTGCTCGAGAAGCACCGGGGACAGACTTCCCTTGCCATGGCGATGGAAATCGCCTACAGCCATCACGAGCGCTGGGACGGCAAGGGCTACCCGCTCGGGCTGTCCGAGACCGACATTCCCCTGGCCGCGCGCATCGTGACCCTCGCCGACGCCTACGACGCCATCACCAGCCGCCGGCCCTACAAGGAGCCGTTCAGCCATGAGGAGGCGGTGCGCCGGATCGTGGTCGACCGCGAGAAGCACTTCGATCCGGTCCTGGTCGACGTCTTCGTCGACTACTGTCAGGGCCACTTCGAGGTCATCAAAGACCTCGAAGTGGAGCCACCTTCGCCGGACGAGGCAGCCGAGGCGATGAGCTCCTCCAGCGCCCGCCCCTGATGACCGGCGACCGGCCCAGCGTTGCGCGCGAAGCGCTCGTCGACTATCTGCGGGAGCTGCTCGACAGCGACGAAGGCAAGGATTATTGCCCCAACGGGCTTCAGGTCGAGGGCGGGACCGAGATCCGGCGTCTGGTCACCGGGGTCTCGGCCTGCCAGGAGCTGTTCGAGCAGGCGCGGTGCCGGAATGCCGACGCGGTGCTGGTCCATCACGGCATTTTCTGGGACGGCACCTCCCCGGTCGTCACCGGTATGCAATACCGCCGGATCCGCGAGCTGATCCTGGGGGAGATCAACCTGCTGGCCTACCACTTGCCGCTCGATCGGCATCCGGAGCTCGGCAACAACGCGTTGGCGGCCGAGGCCTTCGGCCTGGTGGATCGCTTGCCGTTCGCACTGCACAAGGGAGTCGCGATTGGTTTCAAGGGACGCTTCGAGACCCCGATCTCCACCGACGACCTCGTGCGGCGTTGCGCCGAGGTCTATGGCCAGGAACCGCTGGCCTTCCGGTCGGGTCCCGAGCGGATCGAAAGCCTGGGCATCGTCTCGGGCGGCGCCCAGCGGGAGTTCCACCAGGCGGTCGCCGAGGGGCTCGACGCCTACATCACGGGCGAGGTCTCCGAATGGGTGATGAATGTGGCGCGGGAAGAGGGCGTGCACTACCTGGCCGCCGGCCACTATGCCACCGAGCGCCTGGGCGTCCGCGCCCTGGGCGAGCACCTCGCACAGCGCTACGGGATCGAGGTCGAATTCATCGACGTGCCGAACCCGGTGTGATGAGGTGGCGAGCATTCCCCGTCGTGGCTGCCGCCCTTGCCGTGCTCACCGTCATGGCCTGCGCCGCAGCACCGATGCCTGATGAGATGACGCGCCGGCCTTTCGACGTCCAGGGGCATCGCGGGGCCAGAGGATTACTGCCCGAGAACACCCTCGAGGCCTTCGAGCGTGCCCTGGAGCTGGGGGTCTCCACCCTGGAGCTCGATCTTGGGGTGACCCGCGACCGCCAGGTGGTTGTAAGCCACGACCGCCGCATCAATCCGAAGCTCTGCCGCCATGCCGACGGCACCCCGATCACGGACCCGCCACTGCTGCGGGACGTGACTCTTTCCGAAGTCCAGGCCTACGACTGCGGCGGCCTCAATCCCGACCGCGATCACTTTCCCGAGCCGCCGAGACGCAACGTCGCCGGAGCGCGTATCCCGACCCTGGCGGAAGTCTTCGAGTTGGCCGCGGCCACCGGCGACGGCGAGATCCGGTTCAACGTCGAGACCAAGATCGACCCCACGGTCGACGACACGGTTCCGCTCGAGGACTTCGTGGCGCTGGTGATCGGCATCGTCCGGCAGCATGACATCGGCGAGCGGGTGACAGTCCAGTCCTTCGAGTGGCGGGCGTTGGAGCTGGTCAAAGCCGAAGACCCAACGCTCGAGACCGTGGCGTTGCTCAGCCCCGAGACACTCGATCCCGCCTGGCTCAACGGCCTCGATCCTGGCTCGGGCCCTCTCGGTCTTCTCCGAGCCGCCAGATCGTACGTCGACGTCTTCTCGCCCTACTGGCGCATGGTGGCGCCTGGCAGCCCGCAATACCGAGACTCCAGCGTCGAGGAGATCCAGGCAGCCGGCTTCCCGGTCGTTCCGTGGACGGTCAACCGGCGGCGGCAGATGGAGAAGATGCTGGCGCTCGGAGTGGACGGCTTGATCACCGACTACCCCGACGTGCTAGTCGACCTGCTGAGGGAGCAGGGTGTCCCGATCCTGTAGCCAACGAGCCGTCGCACCCGGCCCCCTGCGGGCGGCGCTGCGCTGAACTCGCTGGCGCTCAAACACGCCTCCGCGCCGTCCTCGGGGATCCGAGCGCTGCCTCTCAGTACAGCCGTTCGACGGTGAGCAGCTGATCGCGGCGTGCGAGGGCGACGACACTGTCGAAGGTCGGGCCGCCCAGCTCCACCACGGAGTCCGCGTCGTCGAACACTCCGCCGATGATGGCGTGAGCCGAGCGCAAGCCGCCGAGCCACCATCTCCGATCGGTGACGTAGACCAGGTCGTCGACCTTGGCTTCGAGGTCGTCGGCCACGGCACGCGACAGGCGTAGGACCGGCAGCTCAGCGTGACCGCGGCGCTGCTCTTCGGCCTCGGACCGGCGCGGCAGGGCGCTGGCGCGCCGGCGCTCGCCTTCACGGCCGGGCGAGCCCTTGTAGTGGCGGATGGCATCGGCGATGGTCCCCCACACCAACCCGCGCTGGCGCTCCGTGGGCTCGGGCCGGGTGAACAAGGTGGTGACCACTCCGATGCCCAGACACACCGCCAAGCCGTAGAAAGCCCTCATGAACTTGAACTGGGCCATGCCTGCAAACACGCCGTCCCCGGCTTCGGTCATCGGTACGCCGTGGGCGAAGGGCCGGATGACTTCCGGGACGAAGAGCGAGAACACCACCGCGGCCATGCCGCCGACCAGGGTGAAGAGCGCCGCGCTACGGGTGAAACGCCGCCAGAAAACGGCCAGCATCAGGGTGACGACGAGCGGCGGCGTCACCGCCGCGGTGAATGCGCCGTGAGCCTCGTAGATGGTCTTGAAACCCATGAAAACCGGCACCATCAGGATGCCGACCACCGCCACTCCGACGGAAGTAACCCGCGCCACCTTGAGCAGTTCCTTCTCGCCGGCCTCGGGACGTATCAACGGACGGTAGACGTCGTTGACCGCGATCGCCGCCACCGCGGTGATCAAGGTGTCGACGGTCGACATCAGGGCCGCCGTGAGCGTAGCCAGGATCAGCCCGAACATACCCGGGCGGCTGAGCAGCTCGGAAGCGACGAAGAAGGCCTCGTCCGACGCCATGTCCGGCGGCAGCACACCGGTGTGCACCAGGGCGCGGGCGATCCAGCCACCGCAGCCGACGACAATGGCGGCGACCGGCATCAACACCAGAACCACCGTGAACATTGCCTTGCGCCCGTCAGCCACCGACCGGGCGGAGAGGAAGCGCATGATGACGCCCTGGTTCAGGAAGTAGAACATCGCCGTGTTGGCGATGCCGTCCTGCCAGAAGATACCGATCGAGGGGAACGACGGATCCTCGTTGAAGTTGGGAAATGCCAAGCGGCTTTCTCGCGGCAGGTGATGCCAGAAGACGTCGAAGCCGCCCATGTAGTGCGCGCCGACGAACAGCAATACCACGCCGGTGACCAGCAGCATCAGGCCCTGGAACAGGTCCGTCATGATGACGCTGGTCTGTCCGCCGGCGGTCACGTAGATCGCCGAGATCGTGACCACCACGAACGCCGCCGTCCAGATCGGCCAGCCGAGCAGGATGTTCAGTACCTTGCCCATGGTGAACAGATTCACCCCGACGTAACCGATCAGGTAGACCAGGATGAAGACTGTCACCCAGCCCCGCACCCGGGAGTCGAAGCGGCGCTCGAAGTACTCCGGGATCGAGGTGACGCGCGAGAAGTACAAGATCGGCAGCCAGCCGAAGATCAAGAGCGGCAGCCACAGCCAGTCGTTGAGGTAGGTCTGCGCGCTGCCGAGACCGAAGCGGTAACCCGCCTGGCTGTACTTGACGAAGCTGTAGGAGCCCACCACCGTGGCGATCAGGCTGAAGGTGATCATCCACCACGGAAACCGCTGGCCGCCGAAGAAGAAATCCTTGAGCGTACGCTGGCGTCGACCGAACCACGTCCCGATCGTCAGGATGACGAGGAAGTAGCCGATCATGATGCCGTAGTCGAGCGGCGTACCGAGCCGCTCTTCGCGCTCGCCACCGCCTCCGTAGGGCACGGCTGGGGCCTCCTCCATGGAGCCGTACTGCAGATAGCCCTGGGCCAACAGGAAGACCAGAAGCACCCCGCACACCCCGAGCAGGTTCCTCAGTCCCTTGCCCGACAGGCCGATATAGCCGTGCCGGACAGCGACCGTCACGCCGGCGAGAAAGATCAGCAGACCGACGGAGTACTGGTAGGTGTAGGCATCCATGGGAGGGCTCGGCATATTCTACCCTCGATACCCCCCGTCGTCCTGATTCGGGCCGGCGTCAGCTAATCAGGACAACCGGCTGCGGGCCGTCATGATCAACGTGCTGCAACTCTTTCTTCTAGCCCTCCTTATCGAGCCACGGGCTGGCACCACCGTTAGCGGCGCGAACGCTTGTCTTGACCTTCATGGTGTCTCCTTTCTGTCTGTTAATAATATCTTAACGCGAGCTTGATGTCCAGGTGCTATCGCGTCGGGAATGATCGATCGTCGCCGTCTCACCATCGGCTTGCTCCTCGGATCGATGGGCTGTCTCGTTTCAGCCGCAGTGCACAGTAGCATATAGCCATAGATCAATCTATGCAAGCCTTTCTCCTCCCCTCTTGTTACAATCCCGCTCGCGAGAGCCAAGAACCTGGCCCGACTGGGAGGATGCCCGGTTCGCATCCTGTTGGACGGCCGTAGAATCGCATCCCATGAACGAGCCCTTCCAGCTCAACCTGCTGC
Organism: bacterium; assembly: GCA_024226315.1. GTDB lineage: Bacteria > Acidobacteriota > Thermoanaerobaculia > Multivoradales > J023 > JAAELT01. Next base: position 28,106 of record JAAELT010000349.1, read on the forward strand.
GCCTGCAAGCGGAGCTGCGCACGCGGCTGCGCGACGCCCACAACGTGCACAAAGTGCTGGTCTACGGCTTGCGCGTCACCAGAGAGCTTTTCGAATCTCGGGCGGGCGCAGTCGCCACGCTGAAACCGGGCCGCAGCCACGCCGACCTGCTCTACTCCATCCCCCGCAACGGGCAATGGGATCAGGCGCTGCTGACCGACTACATTCTCGGCAAGCACCCGACAATTCCGAAGGACACTCTGCTGGCACCGATCCGGCGGCATGCTCGCCACTGGGGGGTACTCGCGCTGCGCTTCCCCGAACGGGACTTCGAGCATCGCCACCGCGAGGCCCTCTTCGCGCTCACCCGCACGCTCACCCAGATCGTGCGCGAGGTGGACGAACGGCGAGCGCGCAAGGTACGCCGTAAGATCGAATGGGAGATCGCCGATCGTCAAGAGCCCAAAGACCTCATCTACGATCTCCTGCACGGGCTGCGCTCGCTCACCCGCTACGATCACTCGGCCTCCCTGCTGATCGCCAGGGAAGCCGGTGGAGAGCTCGAGCTGGTGGCCGAGCAGATCGCCTGGACCAAGGCCAAGAGCCGCCGGATCGGCCTGCGGTTCGAGCTCGACGAAGAGATGCGAGCCCAGCTCGACGACGGCCGGGTCCGGCTCTACGAGCGCACGGGCGCAAATTGGCTGCTCCGACGCGGCCCCGCGCCGGAGCAGCTGCCCGAGCTTCTGGAGGTCGAGGCGTCCGATGGCGTGCCGCCCGAGGTGTCCGTGGTGTGCGCGCCGATCGCTACTCCCCAGGGCGCCTTCGGGCTGCTCAAGATCTCCGCCCGACGGCACGGCGTGTTGGGCGCCTGGGAGGCGTCCTTGGTGGAAGAGTTCCTGCCCCTGGCTTCACTCGCCGTTCAGTTTTCGGTGCGCACCGAATCGCTTCAGGAGAAGGTGCTGCAATCGGAGCGCAAGCACGCCCTGGCCAACCTCACTCGCGGTATCACCCACGACGTCAACAACGCCGTGGGTGCCATGTTGCCACTGGTGCAACAGATGCGGGAAGACGCCCGCGACGGCTCCCTCGAAGCGTCGATGCTGGACGAAGACCTGGAGTCGCTCGAAGCCTCGTTGCAGACCTGTCGGAGGATTTTTGGTGGCATGCTGGCGATCGCACGGGGATCGGCCCAGAGCGTCGGACACGGCAACCTGCGCCGCGCCGTCGACGGTGCCCTTTCCGTGCTCGGCGACAGCCTGAAGCGGCGGTCGATCGAGGTCGTCCTCGAGCTGCCGCGGGAGCTGCCGACCATCCGCGGCAGCCAGGGCGACCTCACCCAGCTGTTCCTGAATCTGTGCGCCAACGCTCGCGACGCCATGACCGACGGCGGTGAGCTGAGAATTGCCGCCGTCAATGGCGGGCGAGAGGTGCGGGTCACCGTGCAGGACACAGGATGCGGAATCCCCGAGAGAATGCTCGAGCGCGTCTCGGAACCGTTCTTCACCACCAAGTCAGAGGGCAACGGGCTGGGGCTCTCGATCTGCCGCTCGATCCTCTGGGACATCGGCGGCGAGATCGAGATCGACACCGAGCACGGTCACGGTACACGGGTCCGGGTATCGTTGCCGGTGCTGCGGGAGGACCGTGAGGACGGCCAAGGTGGTCAGGAGGGCGTGGGATGAAGCGCTCGTACATCTTCGTCGTCGACGACGAGCCGGCGATGCTGCGCACCGTCACCAGGATCCTCGAGCGCGGCCACGAGGTGCGCGGCTTCACCTCACCGCGAGCCGCGCTCGAGCTCGCCCACGAGCGCCGCCCGGATCTGGCGGTCATCGACATCCGTATGCCGGAAATGGACGGTTTCGAGCTGATGAACGAGCTCGAGCGCCTCGACGAGCACATCCGGGTGATCCTGATGACCGGCAGCGCTTTCGACACCGACAAGAAGCTCATCCGGGCGATCCGCGAGAAGGCGTTCTTCTATATTCAGAAGCCATTCGAGCGCGAGGTGTTGCGCACCCTGGTGGAGCGCTGCCTGGAGATCCAGACTCTGGAGGAGGCCAATCGCGGCTACCTGGCGCATCTGGAGCATCAACTGGCTGAGGCACGAGCGTTTCAGCAGACCATGCTTCCGGCAAGGCGGGCGAATCTCGAAGGCTTCGAGATCCAGGCCGCCTACGAGCCCTGCACGGAGCTCGCGGGGGATCTCTACGACTATGTCGACGCGGGACCGGGCCGGGTGACCCTGCTGATCGCCGACGTGGTGGGGCACGGTGCCTCCGCCGCTATGCTCACCAGTCTGGTGAAGTCGGCGTTTCGCGCCTCTTATCCGGACTACGAGCCACTGGCGGTGGTCGAGCGCGTGGCCGAGAACGTTGCGGCTTTCGAGCCGGGCCGGTTCGTAACCCTGCTGTGCGCCCGTATCTCGCTGCAGGACCGGCGCGTGGACTATGTCAATGCCGGGCACGAAGGCGGCATGTTGGCTGGCCGGGATGGAACACCACGGCCCCTCGCATCGACCGGCCCGCTGATCTCGCCTGTGCTACGCGACCTGGGCTGGGAGCAGAAAGAGCTGCCCTGGACCGACGGCTCGCTGCTGTTGCTCTTCACCGACGGTATCTCCGAGACCGCGAGCGGCGATGAGATGTTCGAGGTGGAACGCCTGCGGGCCATCGTCCGCCGGCATGCCGAGGAAGGCGACGGGCTGCTCGACACCATCCTCCGCGAGGTCCGGGACTTCGCCGCCGGTCGGCCGGCGGCCGACGACATAACCCTGCTCATGGCCCGGCAGGGAAAGGGCGCAGGCCGCGGGGGCGACGAGTGAGCGCCCCGGGCAAGACGGCTCTGTTCGTCACCTGCCTGGTCGACCAGTTCTTCCCCGCCGTCGGCGAGGCCGCCGTGCGGCTGCTCGAGAGCTGTGGCCGCCGCGTGGAGTTCCCCAGCGCCCAGACCTGCTGCGGCCAGCCCGCGTTCAACATGGGCTACCGGGAAGAAGCGCGCCGCCTGGGGCGGCGGATGATCGAGATCTTCGAGCCCTACGACGAGGTGGTAACACCCTCGGGCTCGTGCGCCAGCATGGCGCGAATCCATCTACCCGAGCTGTTCGAGGTCGATGACGAATGGCGCCCGCGCGCTCAGGCCTTCGCAAAAAGGGTGTTCGAGCTCACCGAGTTGCTGGCGAGAGAGGGCTTCGACCCCTCGGGGTGCAGGTTCGAAGGCCGAGTCACCTATCACGCATCCTGCCACCTGTTGCGCGAGCTCGGGATCACCGATGCGCCACGGTCGCTGCTCTCGGGGGTGCCGGGAGTGGAGCTGATCGACCTGCCCGACGGCGAAGTCTGCTGCGGCTTCGGCGGCGCCTTTTCGGTGAAGATGCCGGAGCTGTCCGGCGCCATGCTCGACGACAAACTGACGGCCGCGGAATCGACTGGCGCCGGGGTCCTGACCGCCACCGACTGCGGCTGTCTCATGCACCTCGGCGGCGCCATCGAGCGGCGAGGCTCTCCCCTACGGGTGCTCCACGTGGCCGAGATCCTGGCGACCGAGAGCTGAGAGAGCTATGCAGGTCACCAGCGACCGTTTCTCCGAGAACGCCCGCCGGGCGATTGCCGACCAGGGCCTGCAGCAGGCCCTTTCCCAGGCGGCGGGCCGCTTCGACGTCCACCGTACCGCGGCCTTCGAAGCCTTTCCCGAGGGCGACGGCCTGCGCGACCTCGCACGCGAGATCAAAGACCGAACCATCGGACACCTCGATCGCCACCTGCTACGCCTGTCCGAGTCGATCGAGAAAGCCGGCGGTGAAGTGCATTGGGCGGCAGACGCCGCGGAGGCGCGGCGGATCATCGTGGGTCTCACCGAGCGCTACGGTGCCCGGCGGGTGGTCAAGAGCAAGTCGATGACCACCGAGGAAATCGGGCTCAACGAGGCGCTCGAGGAAGCCGGCGCGGAGACGGTCGAGACCGACCTCGGCGAATACATCATCCAGCTCGCCGGCGAGGCACCATTCCACATCATCGCGCCGGCGCTTCACAAGACCCGCGAGGAGGTCACTGAGCTGTTCATGGAGAAGCTCGGTTCACCGCGCCTGGAACGGCGTGAAGACCTCATGCTCGAGGCGCGGGGTCGCCTGCGCGATATCTTCCGGCGCGCCGACCTCGGCATCTCGGGCGTCAACTTCGCGGTCGCCGACACCGGCACCGTGGTGGTGGTGGAAAACGAGGGCAACGCTCGCCTGACCACGTCGCTGCCGCGGGTCCACGTCGCCGTGATGGGTATGGAGAAGGTGATTCCCGACCTGGAGTCGCTGGCGGTCTTCCTCAAGATCCTGGCCCGCAGCGCCACGGGTCAGAGCATGTCGAGCTATGTCTCACTGCTCTCCGGCCCGCGAGGCGACGGCGAAGAGGACGGTCCGGAAGCCTTTCATCTGGTGGTGCTCGACAATGGCCGATCGCGGCTGCTCGCCGACCCCGAGCTTCGCGAGGTGCTCAACTGCATTCGCTGCGGTGCCTGCCTGAACGTCTGTCCTGTGTACCGGCGCGCCGGTGGCCACAGCTACGGCTGGGTCTATTCGGGGCCCATCGGGGCGGTGATCAATCCGTCACTGGTGGGCCGCGACCGCGCCGCCCAGCTGCCCTTCGCCTCGTCGCTGTGCGGCGCCTGCCGCGACGTCTGCCCGGTGCGGATCGACCTGCCGCGGATGCTCCTGGCGCAACGCCGGAAGATCGTCGCCGAGACCCGGCGCCCCGGAGGAAGGTCCGAACGTCTGGCACTGAAGCTGTTCGCCGACACCATGAACTCGGAGACCCGCTATCGCTGGGCCGGCCGCGCCCTGTACCGCCTCTCCCGCCTGTTCGGCGGCCGCGACGGATGGTGGCGCCCACCCCTGCTCTCCGGGTGGACGCGGCTGCGCGACTTTCCCGCGCCGGCGCGGGAGACCTTTCGCGACCGTTGGCGCAAGAGGAAGGGCTGATGGAGCGGGACCGCTTTCTCGCCAGGATCAGGCCCAGCCTGGAAGCACCGGCCGAAACTCCACGAGCGGCATGTGAGCCCTACCGCCCGCCCCCGGTTCCCGATCGCCGGCAGATGGCGGAGAGACTAGTGAGCGAGCTCGAAGCCGCCGGTGGAATCGCCCACCGTGCCGGCTCGATGGCTGAAGCCCGCGAGCGGGTGCTCGAGATCCTCGGCCGCGCCGCCGCGAAATCCGCGATTCGGGGCGATACGCCCCTGACTCGCCGGCTCGAGCTCGATGCGGGCCTGGCGAGCGCCGGCATCGACGTCACGGTCGGCTGCCTCTCCACCGACACGACGCGCCAGCAACTGCGCGACGCCGCCTTCATGGCCGAAGCCGGCATCACCTCTGTCGACTTCGGAATCGCCGAAACCGGCACCCTGGCCCTGCTCGCAGCCCCCGGCCAGGGTCGGGCCATCTCCCTGTTACCGCCGTTGCACGTCGCGGTGCTCGACTCCCGCGACCTGGTCTACGAGCTGGCGGAACTGTTCGAGAAGGTCACCGAGCGCGGCGGCCTGCCCAGCGCCCTGACTCTCGTCACCGGCCCGAGCCGCACGGGCGACATCGAGCAGAAGCTGACCATCGGCATCCACGGCCCGGCCGAGCTTCACCTGGTCCTGATCGACTGAGTCAAGCCAGCTTGCGCAGAGAGTCGTTCTTGCGCTCGTAGACGAAGATGTCAGAGCCGCGCATGACGCGGGTCGCGACGCTGCGCCAATTCCCCGGCAGATAGGGCATCATGCCGTCGTCGACGATCAGGGTGTCGGCTTCCTGACAGCCCGCGGTCATCGCCGAGACGTGGCCCTCGAAGATCCACACCGCGTGGCCCAGGGAGCCGAGCCGCCGCAGGAGCTCGAAGAACGGGATCGCCCTCGCGGCATCGCCGCCTTCGGCGTCGAGATCGTTGAAGGCGATCACGGCGACGTTACGTGCTTCGGCCGCGGGCACGATTTCTTCGGCCGCGGCGGTAGCCTCGGCCGACAGGGTGCCGGCGGCGGGGCAAGACTGGAGCATAGTGACCCGGGCCGGCGTCACCAGCACGATCTGCCGGCGGTCAGGGGCGTCGGGGCGAACCGTGTCGCCGGCGGCCGCCTGGCGCGCCGCCGCGAACACAGCCTGCGCGTCGCGCGTGAGATCGACGTCGGGCATACGGAGATCGGCCTGGGCAGGAGGTGGGGCCTGGGGAACCAGCTCGACGTCGAGCGCCTTCGCGGCGGCAGGGGTCACCGGTTCTGGAACGATCTCCCAGCCCGGCTCGTCAACCACGGCGACAGGTTGCTCGGCCGCCCCCACCGCCGCGGCAACGGCCGCGACATGAGCTGCTGGAGATGTAGGGACCGCGGGGGGCATCGCGACGGACATGGGATCCACCAGCTGGCCGGGATCGATCCGTACGGTCGCCGCCGGTGACGGCCCCCGAGCCATCGGGGCTGCAGGAACCTGGGCCTCGGGCGCCCTCGGAACGGGAGCGGCGGCGCTCGCCGCAACGCCTGCCTGGACGGGTCCGCCACCGGTCGGCAGTCCCGCCGGTCCAACGGCTGCTGGTGGAGCCACCGCCGGCGAGCGGGCGGCCGGTGCGTCCATGGGGCCGGCGACAGAACCCACATCCACGGCGCTTGCGGAACCGCGCCGGAGATTGATCACCAACAGAGCGATGAGCCCGAGCGCCAGCAGCCCGGCGGCGGCCGGGCCCAGAATCTTCTCGAAGTCCCAAGCGGGCAACCCGGCCTTGCGCCGCAGCGCCGTCGAGACCCCGCCAAAGCCCAGGTCGCTCGCCCGCTGGATCAGCGCCTCGACATCGCCATCCGCCAGGACATCGGCTTCTTCCGGCGACTGCTCGAGCAGGGACAGACAAATCTCGGGCTGACCGCTCTCGACCGCCAGCTCGACTTGGGCGAACGCCGGCATCGCACCGCTGTCGATCGACATCCGGACGACGTCTTCGCGGCCGGCGGCAATAGCGTCGTCGAGCGCGCCTGCCAGGACCCCCCTCACCAGGCCGGCGGCGAGGACCCGATCGACCGTCTGCTGTTGGCCGCCGCGCAGCGCGACGCTCAGGACGTTGAGGTCGGCCGGCACGGTGCTGACGTCGGCGCCGCGCTCCAGACAGTAGTCGATCAGCTCGATTCGCTCGTGGCCAACGGCGGCGGCCAGGCACAAGTCGGCCGAGCCGCCGTGGTCCAGCAGGATCTTGCTCAGAGCGGCGGCTTCGCCTCCACGTTGGGCCAGGCTGAAGAGCTGCCGGCCGGCCTCCTCCGGCGGCACCCGCGCTCCGGCACGCATCAGCAACTCGGCCATACGGACATTCTCGTGACGCACCGCCTCTTCCAGCGGGCTGTCCCCGGTCGCGCTCGGATCGCCGCCGGAATCGAGCAGCAGCAGCACCATGCGCAGGTCGTTGTGCAGCGCGGCGGTGGCCAGGGGGCTGGGATCGCCGAGGCTGATCTCCTCTTCGCCACCGTCCGCCAGGGCCTCGCGCGCCGCCTCCAGATCCCGCAGCTCGATGGCCAGGAACAGTGCCTCGCGGGGGCTGATGGGCTCGGGCTCCAGCGGTCCGGCCTGGGACGGCTGCCCCGCGCCTGGCTGCCGGTCCGATTCTCGCTGCGCCGCCACGGCCGTCGCCAGCAGGCAGCAGAGCAGGGTGAAGAGGCGTCGTGGCATCGGGGTTCGTTCGATGAGATCCTTGCGGCGGGCCAATTCAAACTATCATATGGCCTCCTTGGTCAACACCGCCCACTTCTGCCGATGAGCCGGCTCCCCTGCCTGCAGCCCGACACTCCGGACTGGTTCGAGGACGGGGTGCGATTCCGCTGTCTGGGTCCCGAGTGCGGCGCCTGCTGCTCGGGGCAGAGCGGGCCGGGCGTGGTGTGGGTCAGCCGCGAGGACGTCGAGCGGCTGGCCGAGCACCTCGGCCCGGGCGTCTGGGAGGTCAGGCGCCGCTACCTGCGCCGGCTCGACGGGCGCGACAGCCTACGCGAGCACGCCAACTATGACTGCGTTTTCTACCGCCCGGGAACCGGCTGCACGGTCTACGAAGGGCGTCCCCTGCAGTGCCGCACCTATCCCTTCTGGGGCCGGGTGACGGCGAGCCGCACCACCTGGGAGATCGAGGCCGAGAGCTGTCCGGGAATCGGCTGTGACGACACCCGGGTGTCGGCCGAGGAGATCCGACGCCAGCTCAACCTCGATCAGGTGCGCCAGCCGACCTGAGCCATCAAAGCCCTTGTGGCCAACTAGAACGCAGTGGTCAGGGCGTCGAAGAAGAAGGCGCGGGTCTCGCCGTCCTCGGTCTTGACCGAGAACCGCAAGCCGGGCTCGAGAACCTCCTCGATAACTCCGCGACGGTAGCCGTGGCCCCAGGAATAGGCGGTCACTTCCGCCCCCGTCTGGAGCTCGCCTCGCCCGAGATCCTCCAGCAGCCGGATCGAGTCTCTCGCCACCATCTGGACATTGCCGCCGTCGTCGTTGATCCACAGCCGCTCGTCACTCTCGGCAAAACAGAGTCCCCGGTGCCAGGTCCCTCCATCGGCCGACGGGTAGGCGACCCAGCGCAGGATCCGGCTACCGCCGGCCACGGGCACCGGCACCACCGTATCCATCGCCGCGGTGGCGGTCGATCCGTTCCAATCGAACACGACCTCGACTTCCCCACCCTCGATCCGCGCCACGCGGCCGACCAATTTGTCAGCGTCCCAGCGGTCAGCGAGCACCGCGACTCCGGCTGCCAGCTCGGCCTCGGGGAGATCGGACAACGGATGCACCAGGGCTCCGGGAACGCCCTCGAAACGGGTGCCCAGGTCATCGAGGAGCTCGGCTTCGGTCCCTGAAGCCGCCACCAGGCGATAGGTCGCCAGCCGAGCTCCTTCGTTTCCTCGTTCGGGAACCACGGCCCAGACCCGTACCCCCGGCGCGGCCTCGACCGCCGTCTCCGGCAGCTCCGCGAGCCAGCTGGGCAAAGCCGCAGCAGCAAGATCCGCGGAATCCACTGGCCCCTTCTCGCCACAAGCGCCGAGCCAAAGGACCCCGGGCAGCACCAGCGACCACATCCGACGTGCTTTCTTCATCCGGCTCCTCCGATGCTCTCATCGATCACGAGGCCGAGCTTACCAGCGATGGCGTCATCCCGATGAGTCGCCGCGCTGCTGGCCGCCTGCCTCCGCCAGGGTGAACCAGAAGGTGCTGCCTTTCCCTTCACCCTCCGATTCGACCCAGATCCGGCCGCCGTGGACCTCCACGATCCGCCGAACCAGCGCCAGACCGATCCCAGTGCCTTCGATATCGTGATCCAACCGATCGAACAGGCCGAAGACAGTCTCGTGATACCGCGGATCGATGCCGATGGCCTCGAACGGCTTGCTCAGGAAATCGTCGGCGCCCGCGTCCATCGCTTCAACCAGATGTTCGAGAGCGCTGCGCGCCGTCAACAGGATGACGTAGACATAGGGTCCGTCCTCGCGCCGGCGCAGCTCTCGGCAGATCGAGACGCCGTCGCGTCCGGGCATCTCCCAATCGAGGATTGCCAGCCGCGGCGCATCGTCGGCGATCAGGATGCGCATCACGCGGCTCCCTCGACCAGCTCGGTTCGAAACATCGCCAGCTCTCGCTCGAGTACCGCGAGCTCGGACGCCAGCTCGTCCATCACCGCGCTGGCACCTTCGAGATCGCCGCGCTTGCCCATCGCGGTCAGGCGCTGGGCGGCCCGCGTCAAACGCTCGGCGCTGACGTTGGCGGCAGCTCCCTTGAGCCGATGGGCCAGACGATGGACGCCGTCGGTGTCGGCGCAGGCCACGGCCTCACGCAGCGAGCCCGACAGGTCCTCGGCGGTTTCAAGGAAGAGGTCGATGATCTCGCAGGCGAATTCGGGATCTCCGGCGCAGCGCGCCAGCGTCCGCTCCCGGTCGAAGGCGCCTGGCGACCGGGCTGTCCGGATCTCGACCAGCCGCGACTCGTGCCCGCGATCCGGCAGCGCGGCGAGGCGATGGATGAGCTCGATCAGCGCATCCTTCTCCAGTGGCTTCGCCACGTAGGCGTCCATGCCGGCGGCGAGACAGGCTTCACGATCGCCCTTCATGGCGCTGGCGGTGAGCGCCACGATCGGCGTCCGCCGCCCGCCTGACGCCTCCCGGCGCCGGATCTCCTCCGTGGTCTCGAGCCCACCCAGCTCCGGCATCTGGACGTCCATGAGCACCAGGTCGAAACGTTCGCGCTCGAAGACTTCGAGAGCCTGCAGGCCGTTGGCCGCCACGACGAAGGTGTGCCCTTCGGTCTTCAGTAGACGCGCCACCAGCTTCTGGTTCAGCAGGTTGTCCTCGGCGACCAGGATGTGTAGAGACGGACGGTCAACGGCCACCGGCCCGAGGCCGAGCAGGACATCGGGCGCGGAGTCGCGAGGAGCGATGCCGGCGGCGGGCTCGAAGCGGGCGGTGAAATAGAACGCGGTGCCCTCGCCCGGCACGCTGTCCACCCAGATCTCTCCGCCCATCAGGTCGACCAGCTCTCTCGAGATCGAGAGCCCCAGGCCGGTACCGCCGTGACTGCGCGTGCTCGAGCCGTCCACCTGGGTGAACGAACCGAAGATCAGGCCTTGCTTCTCTTCCGGGATTCCGCACCCGGTGTCCGTGACCCGGAACCGAACCCTCACCTCCCGGTCGTTCTCCGAGAGCAGCTCCGCCGCCAGCGTCACCTCGCCGGCAGCGGTGAATTTGACGGCGTTGCCGACCAGGTTGACGATCACCTGGCGCAGGCGGCCGCCGTCTCCAAGGACCCGCCGCGGGATCTCGTCGGCGATCGAGCACAGCATCTCCAGCCCTCTGGCCCGCGCCTGCTCGGCCAGGCCGCGCAGCGCGTTGCCGACGGTCTCCCGCAGGTCGAACGCCACGGACTCCAGATCCAGCTTGCCGGCTTCGATCTTGGAGAAGTCGAGCACGTCGTTGACCAGCGACAGCAGCGAATCCGCCGAAATCTTCACGGTCTCGAGCATGTCCTTCTGGTCGCCGTCCAGCTCGGTCTCGAGCATCAGGCTGTTCATGCCGATGATCACGTTCATCGGCGTGCGCAGCTCGTGGCTCATGTTGGCCACGAACTCGGACTTCAGCCGCGAGGATTCCTCGGCCGCTTCCATGGCCTGCTGCAGCTCGACGTTGGTGCGGCTGAGCTCGGACGTCCGCTCGCGCACCGCCTCCTCCAGGCGCGCGCGGTGGCGCTGCAGCGCCCGGTCCCGCTTCTCCACCCGGGAGAGCATGCCGTTGAAGCTGTCGACCAGCAGGCCGAGCTCGTCGCGCCCGTGCTTGGCCGCCCGGATCGAATAGTCATGGCGCTCCGACACATGGCGCGCGGTGCCCGCCAGCTCGACGATCGGCCGGGAGACGATGCGCTTGAGCCACTGGCAGACCAGGGTGGCGAGCGCCAGGGACAGGACGATGACCAGCACCACCGCGCCCAGGTCGCGCCGGATCCCGAGCCGGATCGATTCGAGGTTGGCCTCGAACAACAGCGTGCCGACGTGCTCGCCACTGGCTTCGATCCGGTGACGCAAGCGGAAGGCGCCGTCGACGAACCCGAGCGGCACGCCGCCCGGGCCGGCGGCCGGCAGCGGCGCGACTGTTTCCCGTCCGCGCGCCTTCGGCGCGACGCCGGCCCGAGTGTAGACCGCGAACACCTCCTCGTCGGGCGTCAACAGCACGGCGCGGTCGATCGACGTCTCGCTGGCGAGCGCGGCCATGATCTGCTCGGCGGACTCGGGGTCCCTGAAGTGCAGGGTCGGAGTGCAGTTGGTACCTACGATCTCGGCCAGGCGCAGGAGGCCGACGCGCATCGACTCACGAGCGCCCTGGACGTCACGCACGACGATGGTGAGCCCGGCCAGCGTCAGCGCCAGCGCGGTCGTCAACAGCACGACGACGTTGAGTTTGTGGCCGATCGACAGATCGCGCAGCAGACGCATCTCAGGGCCCCCTCTCGTCGTCCGCATCGTAGACCCGCCGCGCCAGCTTGAGCAATTGGGCGCTCAGCTCGAGACCGCCGGCCTCTGCACAGCGCAGATTGATCTCGAAACGGATCCGGTTGCGGTCGGTGACGAAGTTGATCACCCCGCCGTCCTCGGCAAAGCCCCGCTGCTCGCCGACGGTCAGGATCGGCTGGCCGCAGGCGCCGCCGAGCATACGCTTGACTTCCTTACGCTCGGACTCCGGTACGAAGAGGACGTGGAATTCCGCGACCGGCTCGCCCGGCTCATAGGCGGCGGTGACCACCCGTCGGCCGATAATGGGCTGCAACCGTGTGACCAGCTCGTCTAGCCTGGGGCCGAAGGGATCGCTACCCTGAATGCCGACGACGAGCGGGCTCTCCGCGTCCTCGAACGCTTCCTCGGGCCACTCGACGTACTTGAGGAAGTTGGATATGAAGATCGCCTTCAAATCGTACTCCTCCATGCGTGGCTGCTGCGGCTGCCCCACCACCGTCGCGGTCAGTACGACGGCCAGGACGGCCACGACGAGCGGCGGCCAGAGGCGCCGCCGCCGAGACCGATACCGCCTACGAACGTTAACGCGCCTGCGGCGCGACCTGAGGAACATCACGTCAGAAGCTCCACGTCACCTTCCCATGCACGCTGCGCTCGACCTCACTGGGCTCGCCCGGCACCACCAGGTTGGTGAGCTCGGGGTGTCGATCGTTCAGCAGGTTGCGACCCACGAGAGACAGCTCGAGTGAGTCTGTCGGCCGCCAGCCGACGTGCAGATCGAGCTCGAGGTAGCTGGGTACCAGCTGGCTCGGCAGATGATCGACGTAGCGCAGCCAGGCGTCGAGCTCCCAGTTGCGAGTCACGTCCCAGGTCGTGCGCAGCGACGCCTGATGGTGCGGCGTCTGACCTTCGGTATCCAGGCCCACCGGAGGCCCGAAGCCACTGCGGGGGCGGAGCTGCATCTCGACGTAGGAGTACCACGCCTGCAGCTCGAAGCCTTCGACCGGTGTCCAGTCGGCCAGGATATCGAACCCGTAGGTCTCACCCTGACCGCTGTTGACGACCTGCAGGCCGTTCAGCAGATGGGGCGGCCGCGGCGAGAATTCCAGCATCGGCGGCAGAGCGAGATTCTCCTTGAGCCGGTCGTAGTCGTTGTAGAAGGCGGCGACGTCGACGAACAGCGAGCGGCTGGCCCGCGCCCGGAAGCCGGCCTCGTAGGCGATCAGCTCCTCGGACTCCAGATCGGTGTTGGGCAGCACCGAGACCAGGAAGGTGTCCACCGTCTGCCCGGTCGGCAGTGGGATCGGCCGTGGCAGCGGCCCGGCGAGCTGGTTGAACCGCAGGCCGTTAAACGCCCGCACCGGGGTCTGCACCGCTCGTGATACGGCCGCCCACACGTTCTTGCGATCGTCGATCGTCCACCGGAGACGCACCGACGGCTGCACTTCCGAGCCGGTGAAATCGTGGTGCTCGAACTTCGAGCCCAGGGTCAGCGTGAAACGGTCGGCGGCGAAACCGACGTCGGCCTGGGCGAAGGCGCTCCATAGATCGGAGCGACGTGAAGGGGGCTCCCAGATGACGGTGAAGGTACTCATGGCGTCGTCGGAGTTGGACCGGTAGGCGAGGCCCCAGATCAGGTCGGTCCGTTCGCCGAGGGCGAGACCGTGCTGGTACTCGAAATCGATGGTGTCGCGGGTGTATTCGCCGATCGCGCTGTCGAGATCGACCAGCTCGTAGTACATCTGCACCGAGACGTCGTTCCCGCGGTCGGTTTCCTTCGACCACCGGCCCATCAGGAAGCCGCCGGTATAATCGCGGCCGCGGCGAGCGAGCTGGACGTAGGGAGGGGTCAGCTGCACGGTGCGCACCGGCTCCTCGACGCTGCCGTCGTAGCCCTCGCCAAAGAGGGCGAACGAGCCGGACTCGGCGCTGTCCCAGTCGAGCCGGAAGCCGCCGCGCGTCGACTGCCAGTCGCCGGCCGCGCGCACCCGCGTCAGCGACGGCAGCTCGTCGCGGTCGAAGGTCTTGACGAAGGCGCGGTACGAAGCCCGGTCGTTGATCGCGCCGCCGTAACGCAGCGCGCCGAAACCCCGCTCCAGGTCGCCGGCGCCGACCACAGCCAGGCCGCCGTGGGTGTCGTGCGCCGAGCGGGTGATGATGTTGATCACGCCGTTGACGGCGTTGGCGCCCCACAGCGCGGCCCCCGGCCCGCGGATCACCTCGATGCGCTCGACGTCCTCGAGCAGGGTGTCCTGAACGTCCCAGAAGACGCCCGAGAACAGCGGCGAGTAAACCGTACGACCGTCGATCAGCACCAGCAGCTTGTCGGCCACCACCGAGTTGAAGCCGCGGGCGCTGATCGCCCACTGGTGCACGTCGGCGCGCGCCACCTGCAGCCCCGGCACCATGCGCAGCGCTTCCGGAACGGTTGTCACCCCAGTGCGCCGGATGTCCTCTCGGGTGATCACGAACACCGCCGCCGACGCCGCCGACAGCGGCTCGAGCTTCTTCGAGGCGGAGTAGAACTCGACGTCCATCAGGTCCTCGAGCGACAAGGACATGAGCTGGTTCTGCGCGTCCTCGGCCGGCACGTCGGCGAGCAGGGGGAGGGCGATGATCGCCAGGACGAGGATCTGCACGCAGACGCGCCTAAGCGGCCCGGCGTCAGCGCCAGAAGTCGCGCTCGGTCGTCGGCGGAGTCGTCTGCGGGCCTTCCAACCCCACGGCAGGTCGCGTCGCTTCATGATTCTCGCTCCTCTCGGCAATCCACACCCTCATGAAGGGCGGCGTCAGGGCGGCCGCGGGAATCCCCGCGGACCATCCCATCTTCGCCAACTGCCGTTACAGCGACAATTACAGCGACGAGCGGGCGCTCAGCGCGACCAATTCGGCCGTCAGCGCGAGGATTCGAAGCTGGTGTGAACCTTCCAGCCGCGGGCCTCGAGCTCGCTGCGGCAGCGCGCCGAGACGTCGCCGTGGAACCACACCGCGCGCCCCTCGGCCCCCAGCTGACCGCCGAGCTCTCCCAGGCGATCGACGCCCCCGGCCAGATCCTCGGTCCACACCGTGTAGTCGAGCGGCGCCGCGACCGCCAACCGGCCGTCCTTGGTCACGGCCACCGGGATGGTACGCGACGGAGCGAGCCGGGCCAGCGAGTCGCCGCCGTCGTGCAGCCAGCCGAGCATGATCACGGCGCCGAGCTGGTAGAAGGCCTCCGCCTCGGACTCGGTTCCCGCCGCCAGCTCCACCGCCGCGTCCCGTCCCGTGACGCCTTCGAGCGCCTCGAGGGAGGCGACGAAACGCGTCTGCCGGCTGGGGCTCAGGAAGAAGGGATTCTCGAAGAAACGATCGATCAGCTCCTCGCTGGCCCCCATCGCCACCAGACTTTTGGTGTTGAGCTCCTTCAGCTCGCCCGGGTCCTTGCCCCACACCAGCTGGTTGACGTCGGCGACGACATCGGCTCCGGGAATGGACGGCATGCCGACCAGCTTGACGCCGAAGCTGCCGGCGGCATCGACCCGCGCCACCTCGCGGATGGCTTTCCGCAGCGTCTCGTTGCTGGTGTAGGGATCGACCCCCAGCTTCTCGGCCCAGCGCCTCTCGGCACCGGTGGCGCCGAAGTACTTCTTGGCGTAGCCCTTGGCGAAGTCCGCGGTCTTGTCCGCGCCGCTCTGGCCGTCTCCGCCGCCGTCCTCGCTCTCGCCGTCGTCCTCTTTCGCCTCCTGGACGTCTTTCTTGATCTCGCCGGCGGCGCGCTTGGTCCGTTTCCACATCCGGCCGAGCCCTTCGCCGATGCCCTTGATCGTCTCGCCCGGCCGCTCGGCGAAATCGGCGATGGCGGTCACCGGGCGTGTGATGGCAGTCAGTGCCGACTCGGCGAAGACCTTGGCCTTCGACACCTCGGCCAGCTCGTCGAGGGCGCCAATCTCCTGCACCCGGACGGCGAGCATGGTCTGGCCGTAGGCGTCGAACCGGCCGTAGTCCGAGTTGATCCGATAGGTGTTCATGAAGCCGTCGTTTGGCACCTCGTCGGCGACCTCGTAATGGGCGCCTTTCCGGACCTCCACCGGCACCACGTCGCCGGCCGAGAACACTGGCGGCTGTTCGAAGTCCTCGGCCGTCGCGGGGCCGGACGGCACCACGGCAGTCGTCAGGGTCACCAGAAGGCAAACCAGGCATATCCTGGCGCTCGGGGTGCGGTCGCTCATCATGATCGTCCTCTCTTTCAGGATTTCGGTTGCGGCCTTCGCGGGCTACCGTTTCAGTTTCGGCTATCGCGGGTCAAGAGGGCCCGAGGCCGATCCGACAGATCACTCCAGTGCTCGCACCCATTCGCGGACAGTCACCGTCTCCTTCATCTGCTCGAGGCTGTCCTGGGCCATGGCACTGATCAGCGCTTCCACCTCGCCTTCGGTCAGCTCCTCAACCACGGCATCGACGGCGTCGGTCAGCATCTCTTCCAGGGCGCGCTGGCCCTCGGGGCTGTCGAGCGTGTCGCCGAGGGTTTCCAGCGTGGCGTCGAAGACGATGCGGCCGATCGCGCCCACCAGTGGCCGCAGCACGGCCCTGGGCAGCGGGATCTTCCTCAGGCTGCTCGACGCATCCGCAGCGCGCTCCAGGTTGGCGTCGAGGAATCGGCGGGAGTCGGCCCGGAACTCTGGGGCGGCGACCGACCGCCGCAGGGCGTCGGTCAACGCCCCGGCGATGGCCTCGCGGCGCTTCTCGATCACCGCGCGGATGATCCGGCGGTGCACGCCGTCGTCGATCTTCTGCCGCATGTCCTCGAGCATCCACACCGTGGTCTTGGCCGAGATCTCCTCCGAGACGATACCCGCGAAGTAGCGCGCCGTACGGCTGACAACGTCCTCGCCGATGCGGCTACGGGCGCTGCGGAACAGGCGCAGGTAGATAGAGACGATGCGGAACAGCCGAAAGATCCGAAACTGGGGGAACGGCACGATTCCTAAGAAGTCGTACCAGTTCAGCACCGGGAAGACGAACCAGCGTGGGTAGGTCCGCCGCCGGACGGCGACGACCCAGCGGCCGTAGAACTCGATCGAGAACAACACCAGGAACGGTAGGTCCAGCAGCCAGCCGTAGTCGACGTACTCGCCCGTGCGGCCGAGCTCGCGCCGGTAGGCGACGGCGAACACCGGCCGCAGCTCGCGGCCGAAGAACTCGAGCGTCAGCCCCAGCTCGGTCGGGCTCTTCGGGGTCCACAACCGGTCGAGCAGGCCCTGGACCGGCAGGTCGCTACCATCGACGCCCTCGAGCTCCCCGATGTGGGCACGGACCCGGCTCTCGACAAGCCGCATCTCCCGGTACTGCCCGGAGCGCAGGAGCGGCTGGTAGCGGGCGATCTCGGCGTCGAGCTCGATCAGCTCGGCAAGCGACGCCCGCCGCTGCGCATCGCCGGCCGCCGTCTCCAGCTCGTCCACTTTCTGAACGTACCGATCGAGCAGCGGATCGG
Source organism: bacterium (assembly GCA_024226315.1). Lineage (GTDB taxonomy): Bacteria > Acidobacteriota > Thermoanaerobaculia > Multivoradales > J023 > JAAELT01. The sequence goes on from JAAELT010000349.1 coordinate 45,524, forward strand.
GATCGATGCCCTTGACCGGGTCGTAGACGCCGGCGACGAACGGCAGGTGGTCCAGGTACCACGAGCGCAGCCACAGGTAGGAGAAGTCGAAGCAGAGCAGGAAGAGGTTGATCACCGCCAGATTGACCATGACGGCATCCCATAGGACGCGGGGAGTGATCCGGGCGCGGATCGCCCTCACCCTGCTCCACCAGTCATGCGTTCCGTGTGTCATCGGAGATCGACGATCGCCACGGAAAACCAAAATCCCGTGTCACGCCGAGGCAGGAAGCTACCAGTCAGATTCGGCGCCGCAAGCATTCAGCGCGAAGCTCAGTGCCCGCGACACCCGGTCGCTATTCCAGTAGGACACGTAGAAGCAGAACCTGTCCCTCGACGCCTCGCTGCCCGGGATCGGTCTGTCGTTGTAGCGGTAGGTGCGGTCGGGATCGACGGACAGAGCGTGGACCGCGATCCGGTTCTCGAGGCTGGTGGTCTCGAGGCAGATCCGGTTCTCCCTACGGCCGGAGTGCTCGGGATCGAGGTCCGCGAGATCGACGACGTGCACCGGCACCCGCAGGCCGCCGGCGTCGAGCCGGTCGAAGCGCAGCGTGCAGGACTTCGGCACGTCGACCCGGTAGGTCGGCTTGGCGATGCGGTGCGAGTCCTCGATCGCCGTCTCGGCCAGGAACCTCATCGCCGAATCGAGCCGGGGGTCGGAGTGACGGTAGGCGGCCACTCTGACCGGCCGACCCCGGGCGTCCGCGACCTCCATCCGCGGGGTCACGACGACCGGCGCCGGCACGTTCTCCCAGCGCACCGCGTGGAGCTTCATACCCTCCTGGAGATCCTCGATCGGCACCAACTCGCCGCCGACGTAGAGCCTGACGTCGTCGGGCAGCTCGGTGTACTGCCGGACCTCACCGAGGTCGTTGCGGATGACCACCGTCCGGCCCACCACCCGCAGCACCTCGCCGGTTCGTTCCTCCACCATCACCCGTTCCTGTGCCATCGCCACCCACCCGCATCCGAGTAGGCCCACCAAGATCAGAACCACGAATGCGCCCCGTCTCGCCATTTCGTTTCCTCCGTTGACTGCGGAAGTCGGATTCTATCTCTATCTCGACCAGCCGAGGCCGATCGTGAGTCCGTAATCGTGCTGGTCGGCCGCCACCGGCGGATCGCTGTCGTAGCGATCGTAGAAGGTGACGTCGAAATCGTAGTCCTCGACCAGCTCGACCTTCAGCTTGCCGTCGAGCTGGAGTAGCACACGGCCGGAGAAATCGGGGTAGGCGACGAGTGAGGTGGTCAGTCGCGCCGGCCGTCGATTGAACCTGTATTCGAGACCGACCAGCAGGTCGATGCTCTCGGTTGGTGAGCGGTCCACGTAGTCCTCGGCCACCCACGCCGTCCCCAGCAGGCCCTTGAGCCGGTGGGCGCGTCCGTCGACTAGCTTCAGGCCGGCCGCGCCGCCGACCACCGACCGCAGGTCCAGCTTCGCCGACTCGTTCTGCTCGAAGTCGAAGAGGGCTTCGAGCGAAAACCGCTTGTTCGCGCTCCACAGCTCGTGGCCCAGGTCGAGCGTCGAACGCCGGTTGTCGGCCGAGCTCTTCTCCTCGTCGACGGTGGTCGAGAACGCCGCGTACGTGCGGCTGGCGCCGCGATCGTATTCGACCGCGGCGCCGAGACGGTAGGTGGTCGTGCGGCTGTTGCCCCGCGACAGGTTGAGGCCGCCGCTGGCCTCGACCTCGAGCCGGTCCCAGAGGTCGAACTCGAGCTCTTCGATGCGCACCACATCGCCGAGCGGAATGACCTCGGTGGTCTCCCCGGCCACCGTCATCAAGCCGTCGGCGAGCTCGAGCGTGCCGGTCCACCGCTCGCCGGTATCGACGCCGACCGCCACCGCCCGCTCGGTGCGGACCTCGACGATGCCGTCCCGCTGCACCTTCACCAGGCCCATGTGCCGGGTGCGGATCTCGAGCCGCTTGCCCTGAAGCCGCTTGACCTTGCCGACGATCACGGTGCCGTCGTCGAGGACAACCTCGTCCGCCGCCAGCGGATCGCCAGTGAAGATCGCCAGAGACACCACCCCCAACGCCATCGACAGCACTTCGCGGGTCCGCCCCGGCGTCTTCGAGACTCTCATCGCCCTGTCGTTTCTCGAACGGGTTCATCTTCGGCTACCGCTTCGGGCTCGGCCGGCGCCTCGCCCGCCGCCGAGCTCTCGGACGGATCGATCGGCTTGCCGCGGCGCGAGACCCAGCTCTCGGCGCGCTCCAGGCCGCGCAGGTAGACGCAGGCCGGCCACAGGGTCCAGGCATGCTCCCAGGTGATCGTCCGCTTCTCCGGTTTGCGGTTGATCGCCCACGGGGCGAGGCCGGTGCTCAAGAAGAGATTGGCCAGGACCAGCCACGCGATCTCGATGACGAGCAGGATCTTGACGACCCTGACGACCCATTCTCTTTTCAGCTTCATCACTTGTTCCTCGTTCTTGCCGCGGCGGCGCTCCAACCGCAGGTCAGGCAGCCTCGGCGCCCGGCTCGGGACCCGAGCCGCCTGGAATGTGGACGTCCATCTGCGGGAACGGGATCGAGACGCCCTGCTCGTCGAACGCCAGCTTGATCGCCTCGGTGACGGCGAACTTGACCGCCCAGAAGTCCCCGGCCCTGACCCAGGGCCTGACGACGAAGTTGACGCTCGAATCCGCCAGCTCCGAGACCGCCACGTCCGGCGCCGGATCCGCGAGGATGCGCTCGTCGGCCGAGAGAACGTCTTCGATGATCCGCCTGGCCTCGCGGAGCATGGGCTGTTCCTCCTCGGTCTGTTTTCGAGATCTTCCGGGTCATGGCTGCGTCTCCTCTCGAGCGGAGCCGGCGGCGGCGGCGCGGATCGCCCGCGGGCTGTAGACGACGGCGCCGCGGGTGTCCTCGCCGGTCTCCGCTCCCACCGCCCAGTGATCGGACAGCCGGTACCACAGGGCCAGCACGTCGATGCTCTCCTCGAGGCCGATGGAATACTCGAGATAGAGCCGGGGGGCGAGGTAGCGGCCGACGGCAAAGGCGGCGCCGCCCAGGTCTTCCTCGGCGGTAAGGCCGAATTGGGTGAAGCCCAGCTTCTCCACCAGGCTCGGTTCCTCGTCGACCGCGGCTTCGCCGGCTCCCATGCGCAGCCCGGTCAGCGCCGCCGACAGCGCCCCGAGCTCCTGCTCGGTCGGGTCCTCCAGCGAATAGCCGAAGACCAGCAGGCTGAGGATCTCGGACTCGGCCAGGGGCGGCTCGGAGAACAGCTCGACGGCCGGCGCCGTCGCCGCCCCGCTGACGCGCACGCCGACCCGCGCCGACTCGGTGTCGCGGGTGGCTTCGACGTCGAGCTGAGGATCGACGAGCGACGAGCGGGCGAAGACGATGCGGCCGCGGGAGATCTCGACGGCCTGGCCGTAGCGGCTGAAGGTGCCCGCCAGGAAAAAGGTTCCGGTGGCCGCGGCCTCGTATTCCTCGTGCTCGGTGATCCGCACCTCGCCGGTCACCTCGGCGTCCAGGCCGAGCCCGGCGATCTCGATCGGGGTGAGGGCGCGGATCCGGACGTCGGCTGCGAGCGGCAGCTCCGGCGCCGCCCTCTCCTGGGCCTCGGGCTGATCGGCGTAGACGACGTCGGGCGACGGCCGCACGGTCTCGGCGATCGGGCCGAGGACGATGCGGGAGTCCTCGATGCCGACCTCGCCGGTCACCGCCAGCCCGGAGGCGTCGGCCGCGAGCTCGAGGTCGGCGTCGGCCTGGACCCGGGTGCCGAAGCGCTCGACCAGCAGCGCGTCGCGCACCCGCACCCGGATGTCGGCCACCGGTGGCTCCGACGGCGCCAGCAGGGCGCTGCCGTCGATCTCCACCCAACCCTCTTCGAACTCGACCCTGCCCGAGATGTCGACGTCGCCGTTCTCGTCGAAGAGGATCTCGAGGTCGCCGCCGGAAGCCGCGAGTCCCGGTGCCGGGGCGAAGAGGCCGAAGCCGCTCACCGCCAGGCGGCCGGCCACCGCCGGCCGCCGCGGCCGGCCCCGGATCTCGAGCAGCGCGTCGACGGTACCGCTCAGGTCCTCGACCGGCAGTCCCGGGAGGCCCAGCTCCCCCAGGTCGGGCAGGTCGACGTCGAGCTCCAGGTCGAGGCCGGCGTCGTCCGGGCTCCGCCAGCGCTCGACCCGGCCAGAGAGGCGGGCCGAGGCGTCGCCCGCGGCGACGTCCATCTCGAGCTCGAGATCCTCCTCGGCGCGCGCGGCGAGCCGCACCCCGGTGAGGCGCAGGGGACCCTCGCCGGCCAGGGCGATTTCCACCCCGCGGCCGCGGAGGGCGCCGTCGATCGCCGGCTGGCCGTCCTCCAGGCGCCACTCGAAGTCGCCGGCGACGACTCCCCCCAACGTCACCGGCCTGCCGGCGGCGGCGCTCGCCGCCCCGTCGAGCAGGCCGAGCGGGAAGCGATCCATCTCCAGGGTGCCCGGGACGCCGGGCGATCGCGGGAGGTCGACGCAGAGCCGCGTCTCGGCCGAGGCCAGACACGCCGGCGCCTCCAGGCGGATCTCCCCGCCGGCGACGACGACGGCCGCCGGCTCGCTCAACGCCCAGTCGCCGAAGTCCCGCGTCGCCAGCTCCATCCGGTTCAGCCGCACCCGGGGCTCCCCGGAGAGATCCGCCGAACCTGTTACCAGCACCTGTCCGATCGGCGAGAGCCAGCGGCTCGTGAAGTCGAAGGCGCGGTCCCGGCCCGTGGCCTCGAAACGCAGCGAGTCGACGTCCACCGGACCCTTCAGCGGCCCGCCCTCCAGGCGGGCCGAGAGCTCGCCTCCCGGGCGCAGGTCGAGGGCGGCCTCGCCGTCGACCGAGGCGAGCGACCAGCCTTCCCAGCTCATCGAGGAGCCGGTGATCTCGGCCGAAGCCTCGACGCCCTCCGGATGCGGCGTGATCTCCGCGGTGACGAGGGCCGCACCCGAGACGCCGGGGATCAGGTCGCCCAGGTCGCGGAGGTCGAAACGCGCCCGGATCGGCTGTTCCGGCCAGGCCGGGGCGGCGACGTCGATTCGGCTGCGGCCGGACCGGAGAGCGAGGGACGCCGATGCCAGCTTCAGGTCCTCGAGAACCATCTTCCCGCCGCCCCGCAGCCGCCGGCCGAGGAAACGGCCCTCGAGCCCCTCGATCGCGGCCTCCAGGTGCCGGTCGGTGCCGGAGATCGCCAGCGCGCCGTCGATCCGTGCCGGCCAGTCGGGCCAGAGGACGGCCGGGTTCAGCCCCCGGACCTCGCCATGGGCGTCCACCGCCAGGGCCTCGCCCCACTCCACGTGGCCGGCGAGAGCGATCTCGGCGCCCTGGCCGGAAATCGCGAAGCGGGACACCCGCGCGCTCTCGGGCGACAGGAGGGCGTCGAGCGCCAGGTCGAAGGGCATGCCGCCGATCGGCACGAGGCCCTCGGCGGCGACCGACAGCGCGTCGACGGGCCCTTCGGCGACGAGGCGGCCGACCGGGACACCGAGCGGGCCGGCCGCCGCACCGTCCCAACGCCAGGCGGCGGCCAGGCGTACCGCACCGTCCGCGGCCAGCCCCACTTCGCTTTCTTCGAGGTCGACCTCGATTCCGGCCGAGGTCACCGCCAGGGCTCCCTGCAACCGGAGGACGTCGTCGCGCACCTCCGCCCTCATGCCGTTCACCGAGATCGTCTCGTCCCCGACGCCGACCGACCCGGCGACCTCGACCACGGGCAGCACGCCCCTCAGACGCAGCGCGGCACTGACGGGTTCGAGACTGGACCGCACCTCCAGGTCGACGGTGGGCCGCTTCAGCGCCTTCGTCAGCAGGCCGTCGACCTCTGTCCCCAGATCCGGCGCCGACGCCCGCACCCGGGTCTCGTCCAGGTCGCCTTCCAGGCCGAGATCCACCTGCCTCCCCGCGAGCTCCGCGGCCAGCTCCAACCGATGCCGCCAGTTGGCGGCGGTGTCGATCCACAGGCTGCCGCCCACGGTCGCCGCCTTCCCTCGCACCGCCAGCGAAGGCACCTCGATCACGCCGTCGGCGAGGGCCGCCGAGCCCCGGAGGTCGGTCAGCCGCAGCGCCCCCTCCTCCCCCTCGACGATCACCTCCACCCGCTCCACCTCGAAGCCCTCGAGCGCCAGGGCCAGGCCCGGGTCCACCACCGGCAGGGATTCGGGGCGCCGAACCTCCGCCAGCTCGGCGCGCAGGGTCTCGACCCGCAGCGAGCGGATCGCGAGGCTCGGTCCGGCGAGCCGGAGATCCCACTCGGCGGCCAGGCCGTCGAGTGTCACCCGGTCTTCGGGCCACGCCACCTCGAGCCGCTCGGCGCGCAGGCCGGAGAGTGGGCTGCCTTCCAGCCCGCGAACGGTGAACTCGACCCCCGCCGCGGACTCGGCGAGCCGTAGCGCCGCGATCAGTCCGAGGCGAGTTCGCGCCAGCGCCGCGATCGCCAACGCCAGCAGCAGTGCCAGGGCGGCGAGGGTCAGCAGCGGTCGGCGCCGCCTCATAGGTCCGGCCCCACGGTGAAGTGCAGGCGCGGCTTCGCATCGTCCGCGGTCAGCGGGTAGGCCAGGTCCAGGCGGACCATGCCGATCGGGGTGGCCAGCCGGACGCCGAGGCCGGCCCCGACCTCGATCTCGTCGCCGAAGTCACTGCCGAAGTCGTCGTAGGCATTGCCGGCGTCGACGAAGGCCGCCAGGCGCAGCAGGTCCGGCGCCGGCAGGGTCCGGCGAAAGACCTTCGACAGGCCGCGCTCGATCTCCAGGCCGGCGACGGCGAGGTGCCTGCCGCCGATCACCTCACCCGCCTGGTTGCGGGGTCCGAGGGACTCGAAGGCGAAGCCGCGCAGGCTGCGGTCGCCGCCGGCGTAGTAGCGCAGCGAGGCGGGCAGGTGGTCGAAGTCGTCGACTTCGGTCCAGCCGAGGCGGACGCGGCCGATCAGGCGGGTCTTCTCACCCAGCCCCAGGAGGCGCCGGCCCCGGAGGTCGAGCTGCAGCACCGAGGTGTCGCTGGCCAGGGAATCGGAGGCGAGTTTGAAACCGCCGGTGAGGGACCAGCCGGAACGGGGAATCGCCTCACGTTTCGGCCGCGAGCGGCGCAACGAGCCCTGCAGCAGCAGCAGCTCGGACTCCCCCGCCTCGCCACCGACCACGAAGTCTTCCGCCAGGAAACGCAGCGAGCCGGTGTGACGCCACTTCCGCCAGAGACGCTGGTGGACGATCGAGAAGGCGGCGTTGCGCTTGTCGTTGGTCTTCGTGGTCTCGTCCAGGGCGTCGAGGCCGAAGGAAACCAGGCGATCGAGCCGCCGCCGATCGGGGATCGAGTAGGTGACCTCGGTGCGCGAGCGCTCGGTGCCCGGGGACAGCTGGGCGCGGAAGGAGTGGCCGCGCGGGTTGAGCCAGCGGCGCTCGTAGAGGCCTTCCAGCGAGAACCCCGAGTCCGATCCTCCGGAGGCGCCGAATTCGAGCTGGCGGGGGGGCATCGGGACCACCCGCGCCAGCAGGGGCACGCGGTGATCGATGCTCGCCTGGTCGAGCCGGGGCGTGACCTCGGCGCTGCGGAAGTACGGGCTGTCGGTCAGCCGCCGGGTCAGACGCAGGATCGCTTGTCTGCTGTACGGATCGCCGGGCCGGATGCGGACGTAACGCTGCATGAAGGCGTCTGGGAACTGGGCTCCCTGAAAACGCACCTCACCGAAGACATGTGTCGGACCGACGTCCCACCGCAAGGACACCTCCGCCGTGCCGAGCTGACGGTCCACCAGCACCCGATGCTCCACCAGCGAGGCCAGCGGCCAGCCGCGATCGTGCAGCGCCGACAGCACGGCCAGCTTGCCCTCCTCGTAGGCGGTGTGGTCGAACCGCCGGCCCACTTTCAGCCCCAGCAGCGCCAGCAGCCGCTGTTCCTTCTCCGGCGACAGCTCGCCGCCGGTGAAGCGCACCTCGAGCTCGGTGATGCGGGTCGGCGGGCCGGCGTCGATCACCAGCGCCTCGGGCCGACCGTCCTCGCCCGCGACGACCTGCACCGTCGGCCGGTCATAGCCGAAGGGAGCCAGCGCCGCGGCGACCTGGCCCGGCGCCGCCCTCACCAGCCGGCGGAGCCGCGCCGGGTCGCGACGGAGGCGCGCCAACGCAACACCGTCGGCGAGCGCGTCGCGCCGAAGGCGCGCCGACGAAGCACTGTGGCTGGCGGCCAGCAGGCGGACGTGGGCCTGGACGTTGGCGAGCAGGGCGCCCTCGACGCCCTCGACCCGGATTCTGTCTTCAGCGCCTTCGGCGCCCGCGGCCGCCGAAGGTCCGCCACAGGCCAGGGCGAGCACCAACCCGGCGAGGGCCAGCCGGCGGACGGACACCGCGGCGAGCCCTCGCCTCTCAGGCGCCGTTCCCGTCACGTTCCTCGAGCAGTACCGCGATGCCCGCCCGAGGGAGCAGGATCATTCGCCTTCCTCGTCTTTGAGAATCTCGCCCCAGGCTTTGAGCTCGACGAGCTTCATCAACGACTCGCACCGCTCGCGGTCGAGCTTCCAGATGCGATACAGACCCGCTTTCTCGACGATCTTCGCGGTCACGAGAATCTCACCTTTGTCGATGACCCCCTTGTCCTCATAGTCGCCGAGCTCGGACAGGATGGCGAGCTTGATCACTCCATGCTTGGTGTCATCGATGTAGGAATGGTCTTTGCACCAATCCATGGCACCGATCAATCCGGCGAGCCTCTTGGCGTCCTCCTCGTCGTCGGCGAGCGCCGGCAGCGCGGCGAAAGACACCAGAATCAGCAAGGCGACGCTCCACATCATCTTCTTGGAAACCATCAGCTTCTCCTCTTTCTGAGTTGGAAGTTCGAAATCCGGTCGGGGCCGACCCTGTGCCGGCCCGGGACCGCCGGAGTCTGCGGGGCTACTCGAGCAACCCGGCCTCGCGCAGCTCGTCGTCGACCGCGGACGCGTAGTCGCTGACGAAGCGCTCGATGTCGCCGGGGTCGGTGGTCTCGCTGCGGCCGGCCCAGATCAGCTTCTCGTCCGCCAGCCCGTAGAGCAGCGTCTCGACGGTGTAGACGGTCGCGGTGGTCGTGTACCCGGGTTCGTACACGGTGGTCCAACCGCGGCGCCAGTAGCCGCCCCAGCTGCGGTAGTAGGTCGGCGAGTGCCAGGTCTGCCCCGGCACGTAGTTCTCTTCCTGCTCGACGTCGACTGCCTGCAGGACCAGCGCGTAGTCGAAGCCGGCCTCCTGGAGCACCGTCTTCGCCTTGTCGGTGTCCTTCGCCTGCTCGCCAGGCAGGACGGTGTAGCCGGCCACGCCCTCGGCGCCACGCGCGCTGAGCTCGCCGGCGAGCAGGTCTTCAGCGGGCCTGCGGACGGAGCTGCGCGGGCTGACCACGAACGTGGCGACCTTCTTGCCGAACAGCGTTCCGGGGCCCGCGGTGGGCTCCTTCCAGGTCGACACGAAGCGCGTCGAGCTGCAGCCGGCGAGAAACAGCGCCGTGATGATCGAAACCGCGATGAGTATCTTCCTCATGTCGTGTTGTCTCCTCGTAATCGTTGTGCCGGCCGGTGGCCAGCGTTTCCATCTAGTTGTCGGTGTCTTCCAGGACCTCGTCGATCAGGGCTTCCTCATCTTCGACAGCGGTGCCGGCGGCCTGCTGGCCGACGTTGAGCACGAGCTGCGCGCCGCCGCCCTTGCCGGCCTCGGTGAGGTTCATCAGCAGCGCCAGGTAGGCGAAGGTGCGCTTGGAGTCGGCGTCGGTGTGGTCGATCCAGAACCAGTGGTCGCGGTAGCGTACGGCGACGTGCGGGTTCGCTGGCGGCTCGCCGGCGGAGTGGATGCGCAGGAAGCGCGCCGCGCTCTCGTCCAGGGCGCCGATCTTCGGCGCCACCCCGCTCGCCAGGTCCTCGGGCGGCACCTCGACGTAGGCGCCGAGGGTGGAGAGCAGCGACAGCACGGAGCGGGTCTGGATGGCGATCGTCTCGGGGTCGGTCGAGCGGTTGCCGGCCACCACTGTGTAGCAGTCGGTGCTCGGACTCAGATCGAGGGTCCGGCGCAGGTCCTGAAGCGACCGTCGCCCCTCCTCGGACAGCCGTTCGGACCTGAAGCACAGGAGCATCGACGCCCGCCGGCCCGTACCGGTGCGCTGGATCGAGAGCGCCCTTTCGAGCTGGGCCTGGTGGATCCCGCGGATGAAGGCATTGAACTCCGGATCGATCCGCAGATTCCATCCCTCGTCGTAGATGACGTGGAGGTTGCGCCGGCCATTGACCGCGTACAGCATGGTCTCGAGCACGCGGTCCGCCGACCAGCCGGACGACTGCAGCAGCGACAGCACCACCGACGAGGGCACCGGCGACAGCAGGCTCTGGACGAACTGCGGGCCGCCGAGGGGCGACATGATCGTCCGGGGGTTCTCGTTGATCTTGCCGGTGTAGAAGGCCTGCAGGTTGTCCTTGGAGCCGAACGGAGATTTCAGGACGCCGCCGGCGATCAACTGGTGCTGCAACGTGTAGTTGGTGACCGCGGTGTCGATCTTGGTGAACACCGGCCAGTCGGCGTAGCGCATGCGCACGATGTTGGTCAGGGCCTCGTGCTTCCAGGATTCTCCCACCGCGGTGGCGTAGTCGATGTGGTCGGTTACGGTCAGCTTCGGGCCCATCCGCAGACAGCCACCGGAGGCGGTCAGGAGCACGGCCAGAAGAGCGGTGGCCACCAAGCGGCGTGGGGTTCCGTGCTGTTTCTGAGTCATGGTCTCACCTCCTCTCAGTTGGTGGTCACCACGAGCTGGGCGCCGCCGCCGCCGCTCTCGGTGATGCTCAGCAGCATCGCCAGATAGGCGAAGGTGCGCTTCGAGTGGTCGTCGTCGTTGTCGATCCAGAACCAGCTGCCGGCGTACTTCACCGCCACCAGCGGATCGTCCGGCGGGCTCGGCCCGGAGCGGATGCGGATCAGCGGCCGATCGCCCGAGCCGCCGATGACTTCGGTGACCGCCAGCCGCGGGGCGGCGCCCGAGGCCAGATCCTCCGCCGGCACCTCGACGCAGGCGGCGAGCTCGACCAGGAAATGCATCAGCGAGCGGGTCTGCACGGCCACGGACTTGTCGTCCGGAGGGATGTCGCCCGGCACCACGTCGTAGCAGTCGACTTGCGGATCCAGGCCGAGCTCGCTACGCATCGCGGCGAGCCGCTCGCGGCCCGCGTCCGACAGCGCTTCGGGCCAGAAGCAGAGCTCGACCCGGATCGGCGGCGGCGGCGGCAGGGCGGCCATGGCGGCGCCGCGCACCGTCGCGCTCGGCGCAGCGGCGGCGGCCTGGGCCACCGCCGAGGCCTGGAGGATGGCCGCCGTGTCCTCGGCGGACAGCGGCTTCATGTGCGCCGACAGCGCGTTCGCCAGCTGCGCTTCCTGCATCGCGTCGACGAAGCGGACGAACTGCGGATCGGCCCGGTTGACGTCGTGCCCCTGGAGCTCCCGATTCGTCCAGCCGTTGGCCGACACCACCAGACCCTCGAGCAGGCGGTCCGCCGGCCAGCCGGTCTGGATCAGCGACAGGATCACCGACATGTCGATCGGGGTGAGCAGCTTGCGCACGAAGTCGGCGCCGCCGACCGGAAGGTAGGTGAGGCTGGGCTTCTCCGCGAACTGCGCGGTGTAGACGCCCGAGAAATCGTCGTTGGGATGCAGGAACGGGGTCTTGATCAGGCCCTTGATCGCCAGCTGGTGCAGCAGGGAGTAGCTGGTCACCACCTGGGTCAGGTCGAGGAAGCTCGGAAACTCCGAGTAGCGGATCCTGACGATGTTGAGCAGCGCCTGCTGCTTGCGCGCGTCGGCGATCGCCGACGCGTAGTCGCGCCGGTCCTGCGGCAGCATGCGGCTGCCGGTGCCCAGACAGCCGCCGGCGAGCATCGCCGCCAGGCCCAGGCACACCATCCGCCGCCGCCGCGAGTCGCTTCTTCTTGCCATTGTCATGCGAATCTCCTTCCTCAGTTCGTCTGCACGACCAGCTGCGCGCCGGTGCCGCCGCTTTCGGTGATGCTGAGCAGGAGCATCAGGGAGCCGAAAGTGCGCTTGGAGGCCAGGTCGTCGTTGTCGATCCAGAACCAGCTTCCCGAGTACGAGACCGCGGCCGTGGGATTCTCCGGCGGCTGCGGCCCCGAACGGATCGCCAGCACTGGCTCGCCGCCCGCGCCCTCGCGGCCGGCGAGCGCTGGCGCGGCGCCCGACGCCAGGTCCGTCTCGGGCACCTCCACGAACACCGCCAGCTCGCTCATCAGCTGGAACATGGACCGCATCTGCAGAGCGAGGGTCTTGCCGTCGGGCGATCGGTCGGCGGCGATCACCGCGTAGCAGGCGACGTCGCGAGAGAGTCCCAGCTCGTCGCGCATCGCGTCGAGCTCCGCGAGGGCCGCCGCGGACAGCCGCCGCTCGCGAAAGCAGAGCTCGAGGGTGACCGGCGGCGGGCCGAGGGCCGCCAGGGCGGCCTGCCTCGCCTGGGCGGTGGGCGCGGCCGCGGCCTGTTCGAATTCGGCGGCGCGCAGGGCGGCGTCTTCCGCGCTCGGCGGCCCCAGACGGATCGCCAGCGCGTTCGCCCGCTGCGCCTGCCGGGCGAGGTTGGCGAAGCGGAGGAACCCGGGGTCCGCCGGGTTGGTCGTCAGGCCCTGGACCTCCCGGTTCCGCTGGCCGTTGACCGAGAACGCCAGCGCCGACAGCAGGCTGTCGGCCGCCCAGCCGGTCCGCACCAGGGCCAGGACGGCGGCCGCACCGGTCGGTTTCAGCATCTTCTGAACCAGATCGGGTCCTTCCACCGGCAGGTAGACCAGACTCGGGCTCTCCGCCATCGCGATGGTGTAGACGGGCTTGGCCTCGTGGGACTTGTCGTCCAGCAGGGGAAACCTGGCGAGACCGCTGACGATGAGCTGGTTGGTCACGGTGTAGTTGGTGACCACCTGGGTCAGATCGAGGAAGGTCGGGAACTCCGAGTAGCGGATTTTGACGATATTGAGCAGCGCCTGGGTCTCGCGGGTGTCGCCGATCGCGTTGGCGTAGTGGAAGCGCTCCTTCACCATCCGCCGCGGCCCGGCGGTGACGCAGGCGCCGAGCAGCACCGCCGCCGCGCACAGCACCGGAATCGCCGAGGACCGCCGCCGCTGAATCGCCCTCAATTCGTCCTCCTCTGATCCCGAAACAGCCTGGCCGCTCCGACCCCCCACTCGGTGACCGCGCCGAGCACGTCGGGCAACGGAGCCTCGATGCGCTCCACCTGGCCCGCCGGCACGATGTAGACGTTGCCGAAAGCGGCGGTCGGCGCCAGCGGAACGAAGACCGCGCAGCGCTCTCCCGGGGCGTTCCGTTCGCCCCCCTCCGCGGGGATCCGCTCGACCAACACGCCCAGGGAGCGCGCCCCCGAGCCGTGGAGATCCACGGCCACCGGCCAGAAATCCTCGCCCTCCGCCCCGGTGACCCGCTCGGCCAGTCGCCGGGCGGCGCCGTAGAGCGGGATGATCTTCTCGAAGAGCTGGTCGACCCGCCGCCGCAGGGCGTCGCCGGGACCGCTGAGGAGCGCCAGACCCGCCAGGAAGCAGATCGCGACGAGCAACGCCAGGCCGCCGAGGGCGGCGATCAGCATGTTGGTCAACGGACCGAAGGGCAGGAATTCGCCGAGGACCCCCGCGATCTCCACCAGGACCGGTGCGACGGAGGCCACCATGGCCACCAGCACTCCCAGGGGGACGAGGGCCACCAGGCCGCCGAGGGCGGTCGTCTTGACGAACTCGATGCTCTTCTTCACGACTCTTCCTCAGGTGTCATTCGCCGCCGTCCTCGACACTCTCCTCCAGTGCCTCCTCGAGCCATTCTCGCGGGGACCTCCAGGGGAGACCCGAGCGCATGGCGCCGGTGCCGGCGCCCGAGCCGATCGACCGGTCGCCGGCCCGTCCGTCTCGGGCATCGCCTCTGGAAGCTTGCCCGACATTCTGATCACTGACGCGCCGGCACGCATGTACCCCGGGGTACAAAAGCGGGTACAACCCTGGCCGTGTCTCCTCAAAACCGGCTTTCAGCATCTTCCACGGCGATGGATGCTCCATTTCTAAAAAGCCAGCCTGCCGCGCAGCCCGAAGACCAGGATCGAGCTCGCCCCGGGGTTCAGGGCGGGATCGCTGATCCACTGCACGTTCGGGGTGACGGCGAAGGCCCGGCTGGTCTGCCAGCGGTAGAAAACCTCGGCGGTGATCTGGTCGTCGAGGCCGGGGCCGAAGCTGTTCTCGTTCGGCCGGCCCCAGTGCAGGCCGGCGCCCAGCAGGTCCTTGCCCGGTTCGCGCTGGTAGCCGAAGCCGACGGCGACGGCAGCCTCCAGCAGGCTGCCGCCGTCCTCGGCGTAGCCGGCGCGCACGAAGGGCAGCCAGCGCTCCTTCAGGTAGCGGGTCAGCGACACGTTGACGCCCCAGCCGTCGGGCGTCGCGGCGTCGACGCGCTCGTCGGCGTGCCACAGGGTGAGGTGGACGTTGTCGAGGTAGATCAGGCCCTGGGACGGCGTCCAGCCGATCTCGAGGTGCTCGAAGTACTCGGCGGTGTCGAAGAAGGTGTCGAAGCCCTCGCCCGGGTCGGTGGGATCGGAGTTGGAGTCCATCAGGCCGCCGATCACGAACATGCGGTCGGTGACCATGCCGCCGGCGGCCAGGCCGAGGCCCTCGTTGGGCAGAGGGATGGTGGCCGCGCCGGTCGAGAACACGAAGTTGGCGAAGCCGGTCCAGGGGCTGGCCAGGGCGTAGACGTCGAGGTAGTCGGTGACGTCGACCCAGCCGCCGACCAGGGCCACGCGACCCTCGTTCCAGCGCTGGCACCAGTAGAAGTTGGTCAGGCGCAGCTGCTGGTCGTTGAACGGCGGTTCGATCAGGCCCACGTAGCCCAAGTTGAAGCCGAAGTCGCCGGGCGCCAGGTCGGCGATGCGGTGGCGGTGCTCCACCTTCCACACCAGCGCGCCGGTGTTGCCGGACTCGCGGCCCACCAGGTCCCAGGAGCCGAAGTAGCGCGCGATGCCGCCGGCCGCCTCGTCGTCAGCGGGGCTGTCGTCGGCGCTGAGGTAGACCACCGAGTAGTCGAGGCCGAAGGAGAAGCCGACCTCCTCCACCAGGCTCGCCTTCCAGTCCCAGTAGCGCTCCAGGACCGGCTTCCCCGCCTCGGCGTCGCTCTCGAGCTGGTTGTCCACCTGGTCCGGGCCGCCGAATCGAAGGCCCTTCTGCGTTTCCGTCTTCGCTTTCGCCTCGGCGCCGGCGGCGGATTCCGCCGCCTCCTTCTCGGACTCCTGGGCCGTCGCCGGCCCCGCGAGGGCCACGAGGAGGAGCACTACCAACGTAAGTACGAGCTGTTTCATTTTCCCTGCCTGTCGAATCAGTCCTCACCGAGGCCGAACCAGTCGGCCAGCTTGTTCTTGACCACCGGCGCGACGCTGAAGCTGACCATCCACTCGGGCCCGAAGGCGTCAGCCTTCTCGACGTAGTAGTTGATCTCCCCTCCGAGCTTCCACGGCCGGCCGTTGAGGATCACCGTCTTGCCGGCGTTGATCTGGAGCGGCACCGTCCACTGCTCGACCTTCCAGTCGTAGGTGCTGCTCGGCCCGGTCCCCACCGTCCAGCCGCCGCCCCGAATCGCGGTGAAGAACATCTGGATCGTCGTCACGCTGACGTCGGCGTCGCCGGAGCCGCCGATGCTCCACTGGTGGTTCGGGAACAAGCCGACCACGTACTTCGAGGTCGCCTTGCCGAGGAGGATCTCAGGACCCAGGGTCCAGCGGTCGCTCCCCAGGTTGTCGGTCGCCGTCGGCAGCGAGGTGAAGACGCCGAACGCCAGCAGCCGGCCGGGCGCGGCCTTGGGCGCGTAAGCGAGATCGAAGGCGATGTCGCCGAGCCCGGCCTCGCCGGAGAAGCCGCCGCCCGCGTCGGGCACCGGCTGGTCGACGAGGATCGGGATCGCTGGGCGCCAGATGATCTTGGCGCCGCTTGAGAGGACGAAGGGCAGGCCGGGCTGGAAGAGGAGCGTGGTGCTCGACTGGTCGTCGGCCGCCGGCAGGTCCCCCTCGAAGATCCGGTATTGGGCCTTGAGAGTCATGGTGGCGACGGCGGTGTTGGGGTTGGACAGCTCGGCGGCCATCTCCGCGGCCGACGGCGCGGCGGCGCCGCCCTCGTTGCCCACCTCCGCGGCCTCGCCGGGGTCGCCGGCGGTGGCGCGGTCGTCGGTGACGCGGAACTCGGTCACCCGGCCGGTGGCGACGGCGCGGATCCGGTACAGGCTCTCGTCCGTGGCGTTCTTCTCGAGCTGGTAGCACAGCGTCTCGCCCTGTGCCGTGATGCACAGCTGGTCCTCGCCCTCGACCGACCAGGTGCGCGGCACCGAGGCGCCCCACGCGTGCAGGGTGCCGGTACCGTCGGCGAAGTATTCGCCGCGGCTCGTCTCGCCTTTGCGCAGCTCGCGCTCGGCCGTCAGGCCGCTCATGAAGTCGCGCAGGGTGTCCGCGCCGGTGACCGGCGTCCATTCGGGGTCTTGGGCCAGGGCCGGGCCGCACAGAATGAGGCATGCGCCGGCCAGGAGCGTTTTCAGTATGCTGTTCGGGGCTTTCGTCAGTGCCTTCATGGTTCGAACCTCTCGGGAGGCGATTTCGTGAATGCCGTTGGTACTCTCGGGTCTAGGGGCAGTCTAGGGAATCCCGACCCGCGCCCTGTGGCCCAAAATGGTGCAAAGAAGGTGTAGTGCCGCAGGCTGTTCGATTTCCTGCCTCGGAGACTACGGGAGCCCGGCCGTGAGCGCATCGCCCGGAAGGTGCCAAAAAAGTCGTAAAAAGGTCGTAGACGCGGGCCCCACTCAGTCTCCGGGCGTCCGCCCGCCGCCTGCCGCCGTTCCTCGCCGTCCGCCGGCCTGCTCAGCAGGCCTTTGACCTCGTCGAACAGGCCGGCCGCCTCGTCGGATGGGATGACCTCGACGAATTCCATGCTCTTCATCAGCCAGGCTCGTCGTCGTCCTCGAAGACCTACCTCGCGAAGCTGGAGCAACAGGCCGCCCGATCCCGCGCTCGAACGCCGGACGATCCGACCGATCCCGCGAGCTGACGAGCTTTCCGGGGCCTCTTGGCCGCGGCGGTCGCCCGCTCGCCCGCTTCGCCGGCCGATAGCCGTGATCAGGCCGGCCTGACAGAGACTGTAGACGTCGCGAAAGTCCCGCGGTCAACCGATTCCTTCACCGAGCAGAGCTTCTCTGACCGACGTCCCTCTGACCGACGTCCCTGGTACCACCGTCTCCCGGAGAGCAAGCAGCTCCTGCGGTCTGCCAGAGTGTTGAGCACGCCCATGAGGGCGCTCTGGTCGGGCAGGGTGCCGTCACTGCAGCTATCCCCCTTTCTAGCCACGCAGCCGCATTGAACGATGCGGAAGCGGTCAGAGAGGTAAGTGTCACCTTCAAGTCGCGAACAGTGATCGAGAGAGATTTTGCTCCCCAAGGCTCCTATTTTCTGAGTATGCTGGTGTCGATTGTGATCGTGTCTAGCCACAGCTCACGGTCGAGGGGAACATGCTTTCCTTCTTCCTGCACAGGGTATCGAATCGCATGCCCCGCCATCACTTTCTGAACCTTGGAATCTCTCACGACAATCTCCCCGTTG
>JAAELT010000350.1 GCA_024226315.1 bacterium
CACATCCTGGAGGAGATCGGCCGAGTCGGCCGTTTCGACGATCAGTCCGGCGCCGGGATCGCCGTACAAATCGACATCGAGGATGCCGTGGGTGTCCAGCACCAGATCAGAGAGCTGAGCGAAACGGTGGAGGAGAACCTGTGAAACCCAGGAAGATCATCCGCGTGCGAGACGTGATGGACGACCGCTTCCTCGAGCTGGATGGTCTGCTGACCGTGAAAGAGGCTCTGGAAGCGGTCCAGGCGGGCGGTTCGATGCCCATCATCATCAAGAAGCGTCATGAGGACGACGAGTACGGAATCGTGGTGCGGGCCGACATCACCAAGAAGGTTCTGGCCAGGGACCGCGCTCCGGAGCGGGTGAACATCTACGAGATCATGAGCAAGCCCGTGATCTCGGTCCGGCCCGACATGGACGTGCGCTACTGCGCCCGCCTGCTCGAGCGCTTCGGGATCTCCGTCGCCCCGGTGGTGGAGAACGGCGAGATCATGGGCATCGTCGGTTTCAAGGCCCTGGCGTTACGCGGGCTGTTGAAGTTGCACTCCTGACTATTACGTGTGGCGAGCGGAGCCGCGGGCTTCGCTCGCGTCAGCCAGGAGCGCCGCAGGCGTATCGAGCTCGAGCGGCGGCTCGAGAACCAGAACCGAGCAGTCCACGTGTCTGAGCACTTCCTCGGCGGTGTTGCCGATGAAGAAACGCGCCGTCCCGGTTCGACTCATGGTTCCCATGACCAGGAGATCCGCTCGGAGGCTGGCAACAGGGAAGTGGAGGCTCGATGCCGGCGCGAGGAGCTACCCCGGGAACGCCTCGTAATACCGATTGAAGGCGTTGACGGTGCCGCAAATGTAGAGGTCGTCGTCGGCCGCGAGCTCGACCTCTTCCGGTCCGACGGTGACGATCTCGCCTCCCCGCTCGACGGCGACAACCGTGCAGCCGGTGCGCTCGCGGATACCAGCGCGCAGGGGGTGCTTGCCGACCAGGGGACCGGCCGGGATCTTGGCGAGCTTGATGCGCGGCTGCAGCGAGACGGTCTCGCCGAGCACGTGGCGGGCGAGCATCTGGCCGGCGACCTGGCTGAGTGAGAGGGCGAAGTCGGCGCCGGCCGCGTGGATGCGCTCGACGTTGTCGAGCGTGCAGACGGCGGCGATGATCGGCACGTCGGCGGCGTAGCCACGCACCACCTTGACCGCCAGAACGGTGGCGTTGTCGCTCTCGAGCGCCAGCAGGACGGCACGGGCGGCGGTCACCGGGGCCTGATCGAGAACACTTTCGTCGAGCAGGTCGCCGACCACGTCGACGCCGGGGCGGACATCGCTGTCGACCACGCATACCTCCTCGCCAACGTCGGTCAGCAGCTCGGCCAGCTTCTGCCCGACGGCGCCGAAGCCGAGCACTACGAGCGGCCCCTCGCTCGCGATCGGCCGCGCCATCTCGCTCAGACGCCGGATGCTGTCCGGGGTGCCGGCGGCCACCAGGATCATGCCGGGGGTCAGCTCCTCGCCGGCGGCCGGTGGCGAGTGGAGCTCGTCGTCGCGCCAGCGCCCGACGATGTTGGCGCCGGTGTCGCTGCGGATCCGCGCCTCGGCGAGCGAGCTGTGGGCGAGCGGGCTGGCATCGTGGACGCGCACCTCCGCCACCTCCAGCATCTGGTCGAGCGGCTGGGTGCCGGCCACCAGCGGGTTGATCTTCGAGCTGGCGCGCGCCGCCAGTACGGCGGCGAGGATGTGGTTGGGAGTAAAGGCAATCGTAGCCCCCGCCAGCAGCGTGGCGGAGCGGCGGTTGGGGTTGCTGATCATGGCGACGATCGGCCCGCCGAAGCCCTGTTCGCGCGCCGCCAGCGCCAGCACCGCGTTGGCGTCGTCCTCGCCGTTGAGCACCAGGGCGCGGGCCTTCTCGATGGGCGTGAGGTCGAGCCCCTGCTCGATCACCGACGCCTGCACCACCGTCTGCCCGCGGGCGTACAGGCGGTGGGCCACCGCCTCGTCTTCCTCGATCAACACCGTGGTGATCTCGCGGCTCTCGAGGTCGCTCATCAGCACGTCGACCTCGGGACCGTGGCGGTAGATCACCACGCCGTCCTCGATCTCGGGCAGGGCCCCGGGCAGGCCCGGGGCACCCTCCAGAGCCGATTCGTCCCCGAACTTGTCGATCTGGAGCACGCCACGGGTGGCGCCCGGCCGGCGGATCGCCTTGCCCTCGAGCAGCGCGGCGCAGCCCCGTAGCGCCATGGGCGTGAACAGGTTGAGCAGGAAGCAGGTGAAAATCAACACCGAAAATGTCGGTTTCTCGATGGCGCCCCGCGCCAGTGCCAGCGACGCCAGGATGAAGGCCAGCTCGGCACGCCCGCACATACCCACGCCCACGGTCAGCGCTTCGCGTTTCGGCATCCCTATGCGCAGCGCCATGCCGCCGGCCGAGACGATCTGGCCGACGATCAACACCAGGGTCAAGATCACCAGGAAGGCCACGTCCGAGGCGCTGATGTCGAAGGTGATCGAGAAGCCCAGCGAGATGAAGAAGATCGGCCCGAGGAACGAGTAGGCGATGCCGTAGGAGCGGTCCGCCACCACCTTGACCAGGTTGGGGTGCGCCACCTTCTCCTCGAAGAACAGCCCCGCCAGGTAGGCACCCAGGATCATGTGCAGGCCGATGGCCTCGGCGAACAGGCCGGCGCCGAAGGCGACCAGCAGCACGAAGGTGAAGCCCTTGCCGCCCTCGGAGCGGAACGGTAGGGAAAGACGTGGATAGACGTAGCGCCCGAGCAGGATCGCGACGCCGAAGAAGAGCACCACCTTGGCCAGGGTGATGGGCACGTTGATCAGCTCGAACGAGCCGCCCGAGAGCATGCCGATGATCAGGCCGAAGAACACCAGGGTCAGCAGGTCGTCGATCACGCAGCTGGCCACGATCACCCGCGCCACCCGGGTGTTGGAGAGCCCCAGGTCCTTGAGGCTCTTGAGCGTGATCACCACCGCGGTGGCGGTCATCGTCAGGCCCACGAAGGTGGCGCCCACCCAGTTCAGGCCGAAGGCCGTGGCGACGCCGAAGCTGACCGTAAACGGCACGATGGCGCCCACGATCGCCACGCCCATCGAGCGCTTGAGCGCGTCCCAGAACTCGAGCGGCTGCGTCTCCACCCCGGCGTGGAACATCAGGAAGAAGATGCCGATCTCGGCCAGCAGCGTGAGCAGCTCGCCCGGCTCGATCAGCCCGAACACCGCCGGGCCCACCAGCACGCCGACGATCAGCTCCCCCATCACCGTCGGCACCCGCAGCGGGCGCAGAGTCACCGCCACCAGCCAGATGCCGGCGAGCAGAATCAGCAGGTCGAGTGCGATTTCGTGCACGGGCCGATTGCTCCGTAGCCACTCCGTGAATGGTCGGTTCCGGCCGCTATTCTAAACCGACGACTCGAAGTGTGCCGCCGAAATCGGAGCCTTCTGGCGCGCAGATGTCCCCCTGAGCCCTCCAGCTCGGGCGTCAATGGCAAGAGTGCCCGCCCAGAACATTCCGAACGCCCCGGGCGGGCAGACGATCAGCGGCTCTACGGTTCGTAGTAGAACGTGGTGTGGACGTGCTGATCGTCCATGACGTTGTCTCCGGTGTGGAGCCGCAGCCACGTCCTCAGCGTCACCAGGTAGGTGCACTTGTGCAGCACGTTGGAGCCGCTGTTGGGCACCGCCAGGGCGGCGTTGTGGAGATGCGTGATCGCCGCGCTGGTGTTGCCGCTGAGCGGCAGCGGCGGGTCGCTGAGGTTGACGTTGTAGACCCCGTCGTTGCTCTTGACCCGGATGCTCACGTCGCGCAGGTGCGGGTGGTGCACGGTGTAGGCGACGTGGATACTGCCGGTGAGCGGGCTGCAGGAGGTGGTCTCCAGGTGCTCCTTCATCGCCAGCAGGCCGACCCTGGGGTTATTGTTCATCACCAGCGCGTTGACGGTGGTGCCGTCACCCAGCATCGGCCCGAAGGTGTTGGTCGCTTTGTCGATCACCTCGCGGACCTCGAAACGGATGGCGAACTTCTCGACGCCGATACGATCGCCGGCGGGAACCGCGTCGCCCGGATCGAGACCGGCGAGCGGCACGTTGGGCTCGGTGGTGAGATTGCGGGTGTTGATGCTCATCAGCCCGTCGGTGTCCACGAACACGAAATCCGGGATGTCGAGCGGGCTGAGCGTGGAATCCTCGATGAACGTACGCTCGATCGACTTGTTGACGTCGAGCCAGCCGTCGGGATCCAGATCGCCCAGCTTGGCTTTCACGTCGACGATCTTGAAGGGCGAGAAGCGCACCATCTGGCACACCTTGATGCTGGCAAAGAGATTCTCGTCGGGCGCCTTGCCGACCACCCGGGTGAAGTTGGCGGCGGCGACCGGCGGGTCGCTGTTGGCGGCGGTCGTGTCGCTCACCAGGAAGCGGTACTCGATCGGGTTGCCGGCGACGGTCTCGAGAGCCGCGCTGCCGGTCATGCGGATCGTGCGCCACAAGGCGTATTTCGGCGTATCGGCGTAACCATCGTCGTCGAAGTCGTTGAGGCTGCCGCCGTCGGGAATGGTGAAGTCGGTACCGATGCCGGTCCAGATGCTGGGCACCACCGGACCGTCTTCTTCCACCTGCACGTCGACGCACAGGTCGATACAGGCGCAGACGCCGCGGTCGGCGCGGCCGGCGGCGCGCCCGGCCGAGGACGGCTCGTCGAGCAGCACGTTGCTATCGTCGTCCTCGATCTTGAAGTAAACGTCCGGACCGCCGAACAGCTCGATGTCGATGAACGGGGCCTGGCGATACGCGTCGCCGGGATAGTCGATGCGGTAGATGCCGCTCGCCGAGGTCTTGTCGCTGCCCAGCGTGTCGTGCTCGACCCAGTCGACGTCGAAGGCGGTGACCGTGACGTCGCCGATCGCGACGCTGGGATTGGCGCAGGCGGTGACTTTGCCGGCGATCGTCCAGGCGTCGGCGGCCCGCTTGAGCCGGCACCACAGATATTGGGGGATGACCAGCTTGAGCACGAAGCCCTCTTCGGAAGCGACCGGCAGGAAGGTGCCGAGGAAGAAGACCCGCCTCCCGGGCAGCTTCTTCCAGGCCGGCTCGTGCTCGGGCAGGGGGACGCGATCGATGACCACGTAGACGTCGACCGGGCCTCCCTGGTAGTCGGGATTCCGCAGGCAGAACCAGCCGTCCTCCCGGGTCTCGCCTTCGAGGACGAGTCGTTCGCCGTCGAGCTTGGCCTGGAGCTCGTCCTCGTTCAATCGTTTGAGGCCCGGTTTCGCGGCCTGGGCGTTGTCGGCGGTGGCGATGGCCTCGCCGGTGACCTCGCGCTCCGAAGCGACAGCGTAGATCCTGGCCCGACCGACCCGGTCCATGATCCCGTGTTTCCCACAGATCAGACCGTAGAGGTAGCCCTGGATGGTACAAATCTGCTGTTCGCTCATCACAATCCTCCTTTTCAGTCAACGAAGGTGAACTTCCACTTTCCACTCTCGGTCAGCGGACGCATCTACAACACCTATCGAGGCGCAGGCCGGCTCAGTTTGCCGCACCGGCCTGATTGCGGCTGCAGAACTGGCTTTCGTATAGAGATCCTCCCGCAAAGAAATTCGAGGCCCGGCATCCACCGTGGCAGACCTCGCCCAGGCCGCAAACCTCGCACTTGCCAGTCAACATTTCGGGTTCGAACGTCCGGTTGTAGGCGAAGCACGATTCGTCGCTCCAGATGTCAGTGAGACTTCTCTCCCTGACGTTGCCCTCGATGAAGACGTCGTCGTACAGAGCTCCGCAGCCCTTGACGTTGCCGACGCTGTCGATGAAGAGACCCGTGATCCCCGCCTGACAACCTTCCCAGCAGCAGATCGCCGTCCTTCTCCCTCGAATATAGCTTTCGTTCTGATCGAAGTAGCCGATGTTGTCCGCGGCGACCACGGCCATTCTACGCTCTCGATTCTTCTTTCTGATGAAACGGGTGATCGACGGAATCTTCTGCGGATCGATGACCAGCGTTCTGTTGCCCGCCATATTACCCATCGGGTTCACCAGCTGGAGCTGCCAGAGCTCCACATGGTGCTCCACCAGAAAATCATACATAGGCTCCAGATCGTCGTAGTTGAAAGCGAGCAGACTGGTAACGACACCGCTGGGAATCCCTTCTTGCCACAACAGGTCCAGAGCCTTCGTCACCTGGGCGAAGCCATCCGGCCGGCGGCGGATCCTGACGTGATTCTCCTCCATGCCGTCGATCGAAATGCCGACGTTGGCGAGCCTGGCATGTTTGATCTGCCGAATGTGGACCTTCCCCATTCGGTAGCCGTTGGTCATGATATTGACGGTCACGCCGGCATCGGCCAGATGCCGCGCGATCTTCTCCCAGCCTTTGTACATGAACACTTCACCGCCAATGAACGTCAGCTCCTGGCAGCCCAGGAGAGCGATCTCACCGGCAACACGCATGCACTCGTCCAGCGCCAATTCGTTCTTTCTCGCCGCCCCTGCCCTGGAACCGCAATGCAAACAATTCATGTTGCATCTCAACGTCAATTCCCAGAGGCACGACAGCAGATCGTACCGCGGCCGCCTCGGCTCCGCTTGCTTCATGGCAATCCTCCGCAGGGCTCGGCCCTCCCGCTCCACCTCGTGGGCGGAAGGGCGCGAACCGAAACTCCGCTGCCGGCTACATATAGAACTTCACGGCGCCGGTCTCGAGGTCCTTCTCCGTCACGTTGACCATGGAAAAGTCTTCTCGAACACCGGTCTCGGCGCTCACCTGATACATCTGTTCGTCCGTCAGCGGCAGGACCCAGTCATTCAAACGTATCCCTTGCGCCGGAATCTTGTACGAGGCGTGGCACTTACCTTTCTTGTACTCCATGTCCATGACGGCTACTTCTCGCCCTCCGTCCGGCAGCAGGGCCTCACTGGTGAATTCTCTCACCATTCTCTTCTGCCACGACGTCAGGTAGACCTTCAGGTGCTTGGGGATTTCTTCTCTCATTGCCCATCTCCTCTTTTCTTTCGCGTACCAGTTCTTCGTTCGGATCCCCTTTTCACAGAGGATCCGTTCCTACACATTCAGCCAGAACCTTACGGTTCTGGAGATTCGGTCGTGGAGCTGGTTGCGGAGAGGCAAGGCCTTCGGCTTCGCGTCCCGGAACCACCCGGGAGGGCTGGCCGTTTCGAAGTCCATACTACCCCTACACGTTAACCGTACTCACTGCTCGATGCGACGGGACCACCCAGTTGGGCGGGTAACGGGTACATTTTCGGGTGGGATGAGGTGCGCAAGCAGGTAAGATGAGCCATCCAGGAGAAGCCAAGCTTGATCAGTCAGACCATCGCGGGCTACGAGGTGCTCGAAGAGCTCGGCGCGGGCGGCATGGGCGTGGTCTACAGGGCCCGACACACCCGCCTGCGGCGGCTGGTCGCGCTCAAGCGCCTGCCCCCGGAGCAGGTCGCCGACGAAGGCCGAAGACGTCGCTTCCTGCGCGAGGCGCGGGCCGCGTCGGCGCTCGATCATCCGGGCATCGTGACCATCCACGACATCGTCTCCCACGACGGCGCCGACGTCATCGTCATGGAGCTGATCGAGGGCGAGCCGCTGCACCGGCGGATCCCGCCCGACGGTCTGCTCTGGCGCGAAGCGGCCGGCTCGCCATCGAGCTCGCCGAGGCGATGGCCGCCGCCCACGAGGCAGGCATCGTCCACCGCGTCAAGCCCGCCAACGTGATGGTGACGGCCGGCGGCCGGGGCGCCCGGACCGCAAGGGGTCGGGCCGCGAGGGGTCGGATCAAAGTCCTCGACTTCGGCATCGTCAAGCTGATGCCGGGCCACGACGGTCCAGGCGACAGGTCGGGTGGTGAACAGGTTCAGCAGGTCGGCGGCACCGAGAGCGCCGTCGCGAAGCTCACCGAGCTCGGCGGTCGCCTGGGAACGCGCGCCTACATGGCGCCGGAGCAGCTGCTCGACGAGCCGGTCTACAAGCGGGCGGACGTCTTCGCGTTCGGCATCCTGGTCTACGAGATGCTGACCGGTCAGCGGCCCTTCCGTGGCCTCAATCCGATCACGCTCGCCGACGACATCCTGCACGGCGATCCGCGGTCCGTCCGCGAGAGCGAGCGGCCGCCGAAGACACCATCCTGGGCTGGCGCCCGGCGGCGGGGCAGGAAATCCCCAACCGGCCTCACTGGCGGCTCGTCGACAAGCTGGGCGAGGGGGGCTTCGGCGAGGTCTGGCTCGCCCGTCACCAGAAGACCTCCGAGCGCCGGGTCTTCAAGTTCTGCTACGAGGCGCAGCGGCTGCGCTCGCTGCAGCGCGAGATCACGGTCTTTCGCCTGCTGAAGGAGGAGCTCGGCGAGCGCGACGACATCGTCCGCCTGATCGACTGGAACCTCGACGAGGCACCGTACTTCATCGAGTCGGCCTACACCGAGGGCGGCAGCCTGGTCGACTGGTCGGCGGCCCGGGGCGGCATCGCCGAGGTCGACCTCGGAGAGCGCCTGGAGATCAGTGTGAGCAGCTCGCCCGGCTCGATCCACCCGAACACCGCCGGCCCCACCAGCACCCCGACGATCAGCTCGCCCATCACCGTCGGCACCCGCAGCGGGCGCAGCGTCACCGCCACCAGCCAGATGCCGGCGAGCAGAATCAGCAGGCCGAGTGCGATTTCGTGCACGAGGACGAAACTCCGTGGATGTTCGAATCTCCTCGATTATCGCTCAACGGGCCGACCACGACCACCATCAGGGTTATCAGCGCCGCCTGCCCTCGTCTTGAGGGCGACGACGAAGGACAGGGAGATGCCGAGCCCGGCGAACAAAACGCCGATCCAGACCACGGGCAGGTAGGAGCTGCCGTCGAGCACCAGGCCCGCGATCACCGGACCGAGGGTGATGCCGGCGGCCTTGACCACCGGTGCCAGCACGATGCTCCGTCCGGCGGGGTCGTGCTCCGAGATCAGCCCCATCTGGTAAGGCGCGACCGCGTTCCAGGCAACGAACATCAGGCACGCCGCGGCACCGAAGGTCGCAACGGTCAGGGGGCCCGCGAGCAGCGCCATGGCGGTCGTGAACACGATCCCGGCCAGCACCAGCGGCCGGGTATAGCCGAAACGGGTGCCGGCCCAGGCCGCGAGGCCGGCGCCGAAAACGCTGATCGGCATCGCCCGCGCCAGGGTGCCGCCGATCGCGGTCGCGCCCAGGCCGCCGGCGTCGCCAATCCGCTCGATGAACGCCCACACAGCGCCCCCTCCGACGTAGAAGAGTCCGTGGGCCAGGAGTGCCATGACCACGGGCACTCTGGAACCGGCCTCGGCGGCGGCGTGAGACCGGGACTCGGGCTCCGGCGCCTCGTCGCCTCCGGCCGGCAGCCAGCGGGCGAAGGGCAGCGCCGCCAAGGCGCAGGCCGCCAACGCCAGCACCACCGGGCGAAAGCCCCAGGCCGGGATCAGATACGGCAGCCCCCACAGCCCCAACGCTCCCGCCAGGGTGTTGCCGGCGACGAAGATCGCCCAGTGCCTGGCCATGGCGCGGGACTGATGGAGGGCGGCGATCGCCAGGGTGAGGGCGAGCCCGCTGCCCGCCAGCCCGAGGGCGAAGCGCAGGGCGATCAGTGAAGCGTAGCTGCCCGCCAGGGCCGACGCCAGGTTCCCCGCCACCAGCACCACCATGGCGACCGCCGCGGCCGGGCGCCAGCGGACACGCGCCAGCCACAGGGGAGCCAGCAGCGACGCCAAGGCGATACCGGCCAGGTCGCCGCCGGCGAGGAAGCCGATCTGCCGGTCGCTGAGCGACAGCTCGTCGGCCACGGCGCCGACGAACAGTGGCTGGACGCCGAACACCGCCGTCGCCGCCACCGCCAGGACAATGGCAGCGGTGACCGCGCGGTCGCTTTCGGGGCGATTCAGCTCTGCCGGACTCGGGGAGTCCAACTGGCCCCAGATTCCGCCAGCGGGGCCACTGCTCAAGTCCTGAGTCTTCATCGAGATCGGTGGGTTCGATGGTTCTGCATCGGCCGCAAATCCTAGTCTCTTCAGTATACGCGGCGGGCAGAGTGCAGCAGCGAGACCGGAATCGGCACCTCTCTCGCCCGCAGATACTCTCCGAGCCCCTTGGCCTGGGCGTCGGTGGCGAGCGAGGCTGCGACGCCGTCGCCGAGGAAGCCCCGGAGCACGAAGTTGAGCGCCCGCAGGTTGGGCAGCGGATAGCGGTCGACCTCCAGGTCGCGGGCTTCCGGGATCAGCTCGCGCAGCTGCTCGGTGGTCAGAAACGCGGCGAGCCACTCGTACCCCGCGTCCGACTCGACCCACACGCCGAGATTGGCGTTGCCGCCCTTGTCGCCCGAGCGCGCACCGCAGATGCTGCCGAGAGGATTGAGTCTCCCCCTCTCCCGGGAGGGTGTGAGGGGTGGGCCTGTGGCGGCCCCGCCGGGAGAGGGCAGGCCGGGTGCGGCGGCCGGGGGGTGAGGGCTCTTCCCCGGCGTGTGCGGGATCTCGTAGACCTCGCCCTCGAACACCACCCGATGGGGCACCGCCTCACTCGATACCAGCGCCGGCCAATAGACGCCGAACGGGCGTTCCTTGCCGGGCGGAGCGGTGAGGTTGAATCCCGGATAAGTGGCCAGCGCGATCTCCACAGCCGCGCCCGAGAAGCGCCGGCCCACTTTCTTGGGATCAGGGTCCTTGACCGCGAGGGTCAGGAACGAGAACGACTCTTCCACCGACGAAGACGCCTCACCCGCGCGGTGCCGGCTGACGTGTGTCTCGGCGAACTGCTCGCGCCCGCCGAGGCTCGCCCACACCGTGTCCTCCACCAGCTTCGCCTTCTCCTCGACGTCGAGACCGGTGAGCAAGAAGGTGATGCTGTTCTTGAAACCACCGCGGTAATTGATGCACACCTTGGTGGTGGGCGACGGCGGCTCGCCTTGCACGCCGTGACCCCGGACGCGGTCCGGCCCGTCGGCCGTGAGCTGGATGGTGTCGAAGCGGGCGGTGACGTCGGGATTCTCGTAGCGCGGCGAGGCGATCTCGTAGAGCAACTGGGCGGTGACGGTGCCCACCGACACCTCCCCGCCGGTGCCGGGGTGCTTGGTGATCGTGAAGGAGCCGTCGGCGGCGATCTCGGCGATCGGGAACCCGGGACGCTCGAGCCCTTCGACCTGGCGGAAAAACGAGTAGTTGCCGCCGGTGGCCTGGGGGCCGCATTCGAGTACGTGGCCGGCGACCACCGCGGAAGCCAGGCGGTCCCAGTCGTCGCGCGCCCAGCCGAATCGCCAAGCCGCCGGCCCCACCACCAGCGACGCGTCGGTCACCCTTGGGCAGATCACAAGGTCGGCGCCCAGCTCGAGCGCCTTGGCGATGCCCCAGCCGCCCAGGTAGGCGTTGGCGGAGAGCACCTCCGAGTCGAGGGTGTCGAGCGCGTCGCCGCGGTCGAGGTGCTCCAGCCGCTCACCGCGCGCCTGCAGATCCGGCAATGCGGCGAGCAGATCGTCGCCCTCGACGTGGGCGACGCGCGCTTCGAGTCCGAGTTGCTCGTAGACTGCCCGGCAGGCCTCGGCGCAACCCGCCGGGTTCAACCCGCCGGCGTTGACCACGATCTTGATGCCCCGCTCCAGACAGGTCGCCGCGATCTGCCGCAGCTGGAGGGGGAAGGTCTTGGCGTAGCCGAGGCCGGGATCGTCATGCCGGTCCCGGTGCAGGATCATCAGGGTCAGCTCGGCCAGGTAATCGCCGGTCAGGACATCGATCGGGCCGCCCTCCACCATCTCCCGTGCCGCTGACAGCCGGTCGCCGTAGAAGCCACTGCAATTGGCGATACGGAGTGTCATTGCGGCCACTTCGGGGGGCGTTTCTCGACGAAGGCGGCGACGCCCTCCCGGGCCTCTTCGGACCCGACCAGCTCGGCGAGCCAGGCGGCGGCGCGGTGGAAAGCCTCGTTTTCGGGCAGGCTCGGGATCTCGCGGATCAGGCGCTTGGCCTCCGCCACCGCGATCGGGCCTCCCTTGGCGATCTCGGCGATCTCGTCCTCAGCCGCGGCCTCCAGATCGTCCGCGGACGTCACCCGGTGCACGAGCCCGTACCCGACCGCCTCCTCGGCGGTGAACCGGCGCCCGGTGAGGAACAGGCGACGGGCGTTGTGCGGTCCGATCCTGGGCAGGACCATGACCGAGATCATCGCTGGGATCAGGCCCAGGCGCACCTCGCTGAAGCTGAAGACCACGTCGCTCGATGCGATCACGATGTCGGCGGCCGCGACCAGCCCCAGGCCGCCGCCGAAAGCCGGCCCGTTGACCACCGCGATTACCGGTTTGGCGCAGGTCTGGAACCGTTGCAGTAGCCGGGCGAACGGGTTGCGGGGTCCAGCGCCGGCATCGGCCAGGTCGACCCCGGCTTCGAGATCGGCGCCGGCGCAGAACGCCGGCCCGCGCCCGGTGACGACCACGGCACGCACGGCGTCGTCGGCGCTCGCGCGGTCCAGCGCTTCCGCGATCTGGGCAATCATGGCCGCCGAAAGGGCGTTGCGCTTTTCGGGGCGGTCGAGGAGGATCCATGCCGCCGGTCCACGGGTCTCGTATCGGACGTGGCTCATCAACCGACCTCGGCCTCGTGAAGCGGACCGACCACCACCAGTACCTCGTCGGGATCGACCATCTGCCCGGGCTCCACCCGCACGGTCTGGACCACACCGTCCGCCTGGGCCTCGAGCCGATGCTCCATCTTCATCGCTTCGAGCACCACCAGGGTGTCTCCAGCGCTCACGCGGTCGCCCTCGGCCACCGGCACCTCGACAATGCGGCCGGTCATCGGCGCGGCGCAGCCGCCCGCGACGGCGGAGGCGGCGCGCTCCGGGAAACGGGGCACGGCCTCTAGCTCGGAGACATGGCCCAGCCCGTGGACCGTCAGCCGGCGATCCTGCTGACCGATACGGAAGCGGCGACGCACACCGCCGACCTCGGCGACCAGCATGCCAGTCCCGGCCTCGACCAGTCTGGCCTCGAGCTGCTCGGCTTCTCCTTCCGCTCCCGCGAGCTCGAGCTCGAAGCAATCGTCGGCGCGCGCCACGTAGCGGACGGTGAGGTGCTCTTCGGTACCCGGTCGCTCGAAGGCCTGCTCCTGGGACCCGAGGCGGTTGTTGCGCCAGCCCGACGGGATGCCGATCGGGATCGGGCTGGGCTTCCGCCGGCGTTCGTGGAAGAGATGGAGGGTGGCCGCGACGGCGTGCAGGTCGACGACACCGGGATCCACGGGGTGGGACCGAGAGTCCGGCGGCAGTTGCTGATCGAGAAAACTGGTGTCCACCTCTCCCCGGCGGAAGGCGTCGTGCTCGAGTACCATGAGCAGAAAACCGCGATTGGTGGTCAGCCCGCCGACGGCAAGCTCCGAGAGGCCACGGTGCAGCCGCCGGACGGCCTCGGTCCGGTCCTGGCCGTGGGCGATCACTTTGGCGAGCATCGGGTCGTAGTGGACGCCGACCTCGTCCCCCTGCTCCACTCCGCTGTCGACCCGCAGGCCGGGCAGCTCGGGGGGCGCCCACAGGGCAACGGTGCCGGTGGCCGGAAGGAAGTCGTTTGCTGGATCTTCCGCGTACAGCCGCGCCTCGACGGCGTGCCCGCTCAGCTCGACACTGCCCTGGTCGAAACCGAGCGGCAGGCCCCGCGCGACGTCGATCTGAAGCCGCACCAGGTCGAGGCCGGTGACGGCCTCGGTCACCGGATGCTCGACCTGAAGCCGGGTGTTCATTTCGAGAAAGTAGAACGAATAATCCGGCCCGAGCAGGAACTCCACCGTTCCGGCGTTCTGATAGTCGACCGCCCTGGCCAGAGCGACGGCCGCCTCGCCCATGCGCGCGCGCAGCTCGCCGTCGACCGCCGGGGACGGGGACTCCTCGAAGACCTTCTGGTGGCGGCGCTGCACCGAACAGTCGCGCTCACCGAGGTGCACGACGTTGCCGTGGGCGTCGCCGAAGACCTGGACCTCCACGTGCCGGGGCGCCTCCACCAGGCGCTCGATGAGCAGCGCGCCGTCGCCGAACGCCGCCTCGGCCTCGCGCGCCGCGGCCGCCAGCGAGGCGGCCAGCGCAGCGGTATCGGAGACGGCGCGCATACCCTTGCCGCCGCCTCCGGCGGCAGCCTTGATGAGCAGCGGGTACCCGATCCGGCCGGCCCGCTCTCGAATCTCCTCCTCAGCCAGGCCGTCGAGCGCGAAGCCCTCCACCACCGGCACCCCGACCTCAGCCGCCAGCTCCTTGGCCGCGGCCTTGTCGCCCATGCGGCGAATCGCACGGGGTGACGGGCCGATGAACACCAGCCCCTCCTCGCCGCAACGCTCCGCGAAGCCGGCGTTCTCGGCCAGGAAACCGTAGCCCGGATGGATCGCCTCGACACCGACCGCCTTCGCCGCGACGATCACTGCATCGTGGTCCAGATAGGACTCTACGCTGACCGCCTCGTCCGCCTCGCGGACGTGCGATGCGTCGCGGTCAGGGTCGGTGTATACGGCGACGGTGGCGATGCCCATCTCCCGCAGGGTGCGAAAGATCCGCCGCGTGATCTCGCCTCGATTGGCGACCAGGATCTTGTGGAAGCTCGAAGAAAGCACGACTCATCTCTATCTGAGCCGTGCTCCCGCCGCAAGGGGATCTCCCATGATCTCCCATCGGGAGTGAAGGCCGTTCGATCGACCAATCGCCCAGACTCTCATCGTTTCCACACATGAACCCTAAGATTATCTAGCCTTCTCATCGATTGAGCTTCAGTTTGTTAATTCTTGGCTTGATTTTCTAAAACACCCGTCATAGAGTAGCCCTCCCGGGGCGAATGAACGTCCCGGCCGCCGGGAGGACGGATGGACATCTCCAAAGCCAGATGCAGCGGCTGTGGGCAACCGATGGAGATCACGAGGCTCGAGTGCTCAGATTGCGGAGTCTCGACCGTTGGGGAGTTCGAGGTGCCGCCCCTGGCGCGGCTGCCCGCCGAGGATCAGGTCTTCGTCCACGCCTTCGTGCGCCATCACGGCTCGATCAAGAAGATGGAGAAGCTCCTGGGTGTCAGCTACCCGACGGTCAAGAACCGTTTGCGGGCGATTACCGCCGAGCTCGACAGGAGCTTCGAGGTGCCCTCGGCGAACGCCGCGATCCTGCAGGCGTTGGCCGAGGGCGAGATCACCGTCAACGAAGCGCTCGAGAAGATTTCCTGAACGGAGGTTCGATATGGGTACGACCGATTCCAGCGAACGCAAACTGGTGCTCGAAATGCTGGCCGACGGCAAGATCAGCGCCGAAGACGCGGAACGCTTGCTCGACAAGCTTCAGGAGATCGAGAGCCGCCGGAGGGAGGGCGGCGGCGACACCCGCCAGACACCACGGCCGAGACACTTGCGCATCGTGGCCAGCGGCGAAGGCGCGGAGGACGAGCTCAACCTGCGGATACCCATCGGCCTGGTACGCGCGGGGCTGACTCTCGAGTCCTTCCTGCCGACCTGGGCCCAGAGCCGGATCATCGTCGGCAGCAGCTTCTCCGACCTGCAATCTCTCGACAAGGACTATCTGCGCGAGAACCTGGACGAGCTCGACCTGACCTTCGACTCCAAGAGCGGCGAGAGCGTTCGCATCTTCGCCGAATAGCCATGCGCGAACCCTTCCTCAGAGTCGACGCCGTTCTCAAGGAGTTCGGCAAGGTGCGGGCCGTCGACCGACTCGGCTTCACCGTCCGGCGCGGCGAGATCTTCGCCTTCCTCGGCCCCAACGGCGCCGGCAAGTCCACCACGGTTCGGATGCTGGTGGGTATCCTGCGGCCCGACGCCGGACGCATTCAGTACCACCTGGACGGCGAGACGACGGACAGGCTCGACCCCTCCCTGCTCGGCTACCTGCCCGAGGACCGGGGGCTCTATCCAGAGGTGCCTCTGCTCCGGACCTTGACCTACATGGGCACCATCCGCGGCATGGAGCGGCGCGCGGCGAGAGACGCGGCGATGGAGTGGCTGGAGAGACTGGGCCTCGCCGATCGAGCCGAAGACAAGCTCGACGCCCTCTCCAAGGGCAACCAACAGAAAGTCCAGTTCATCGCCGCGGTGCTCCACAAACCGGCTTTCGCCGTCCTCGACGAACCGTTCTCCGGTCTCGATCCGCTGAACCAGGATCTGTTCCTGGACATACTGCGCGACCTGCGCGACGGCGGCACCACGGTGCTGCTGAGCGCCCACCAGATGCCTCTGGTAGAACGCGTCGCCGACCGTGTGCTGCTGATGAGTCGCGGCCGGGAAGTGCTCAGCGGAACGATCGAGGACATCAAGGCCGAGGCGCGGACCTCGAGCCGGATCTTCCTCGAGCTGGCCGGCAAGCCCGAGGTCTCCAGCTTCGCGAGCCACCCGGCGGTCGCCCATGTCGAGCGTCAGCCGAACGGCGAGCTGGCGATCGAGCTCGAGGGAGAAACGGCACTCAGCAGCTTTCTCGCTGCCGTGGCGGGACAACACGAGATTCGTGCGATCCGTTCCGCGGAGGTCGGCCTGCACGAGATCTTCGTGCGCCAGGTGAAGGGCGACCTGGGTGACGCCGGCCGCGCCGATCAGCCGGTGGAGGTGGAGCGATGAAACGTGGCGCGATGAACCGTGGGCGACTGCTGTGGGAGATCACCCGTTGGGAGCTGCTGCGCTGGCTCAAGATCAGGGACCTGATTCGGACCCTGGTGATCTCGAGTGTCCTCGGGCTCGCCATCTGGGGTGGCCTGGCACTGTTCGAGAAGTCCGGCCGAGGGACTGTCAGGATCGCGGTCCTCAATCCCGAGGCGCTGCCTTTCGAGCTGCCGGCCGAAAGCGATCTCGTGATCGACGACTCCGGCCTGACCAGCGAGAGCGAGGCCTTCCGAGCCCTCGAAGAACGCGAGATCGAAGCGGTGTTGCGACTGGAGAGCGCCGACGGCGCCGAGCTCGTCGTCACCCGGGAGCCGGTGTGGAAGAGCGACCTCGACGAGGCTCTCTCCATGGCGCGGCGCCATCTCCGGATCGAGACCTCCGGCATCGGGCCGGATGAGCTGGCGGATCTCTTCGCTCCCGTCGAGGTGGCGGTGACCTACCACGACTCCGCGAACCCACCGAGCACCCTGGCGGAGAAGATCGCCGCCGGTGTCTTGATCGGCCTGACGGTGCTCGGCGTCTTCACCGGAATCGCCTTCCAGTTCGTCGTCATCACCGGCGAGAAGCAGCTGCGGGTCACCGAGCAGGTCGTCTCCGCGATCACTCCGCAGATGTGGATCGACGGCAAGATCCTCGGCATCTCACTGCTGGCCTTCGTGACCACCGCCACGTACGTACTCAGTGGTTTGGTCTTCGTCTTGTTCTCGAAGCTCTTCGGGAAGGGCGTCGAGATCCCCGGCGGGCTCGGCGACCCCGGGTTGTGGATCGCCCTGTCTCTGCTGGCGATCGGCGGCTTCCTGATGTGGAACACTTTCTTCGGCCTGATCGCCGCCACCGTCGACGATCCCAATACATCGGCTCGAGGCAGCTTCATGCTCCTGCCGGCTCTGCCTCTGATCATCGCGTTCCTCGGCATGGCGCGACCCGATACGCTCTTGATGCGCATCCTGTCCATCTTGCCGCCGACCTCCCCCACCATCCTCACCCTGCGCCTCGTCCTGACCGAGGTACCATGGTGGGAAGTCGCCCTGGCGCTGGCTTTGATGGCCGGCTCCATCTGGCTGCTCCGCCGGGCCGCGGGGAAAGTGTTTGGTCTGGGAATCCTGATGTACGGAAAAGAACCGAGCTGGCGGGAGACTTGGCGGTGGGTTCGAGAGAGCCAATGACGACGTCTGACGAACGACCCTCCACCGTCCACTGCCAACACGGCGAAGCCTGCGGCGCCTGCGCCTGGTTGGGAGTGCGCACTCTCCAACAGCTCGGGCGCAAACGCCGCCTCCTCGGCAAGGGCCTGAAGCGCTACCACACGCTGGCGAAGGCCGAGCTCCTGTCGTGTCTGGCATCGCCACTGGTCGAGCAGTACCGCAACCGGGCCAAGATGGCGGTCGGCCTGGCGAAGGGCGACCGTCCATTTCTCCCCCTTCGGGGGAAGCCGGTCAGGCTCGGCTATTTCCGTTCGGGCACTCGCGAGATCACCGACGCGCCCCATTGTCGGGTCCTGATTCCCGAGATCCTCGAGACCAGCCGGGCGCTGCGCGGCCTCCTCTCGACCCGCGCCTCGATCCCTCGCGAGCTGCGGCACGTCGACATCCGCTGCGGCACCGACCCAGGCCGCCAGCACCTGATCCTCGTCCTGCGAGCCGACAAGCTGCCGCGCCTGCCCATCGAGGCCATTCGCGACGCCTGCTCACGGGTCGACGGCATCTCGGTCAATCTGAATCCCAGCGCCGGCCCGCAGGTACTCAAGGGACCGATCTCGCCGATCTGGGGAGCGCGCGAGGTCTACGTCGAGACCGCGGGCCTTTCGCTGCGAGTCTCGCCGGGCGCCTTCTTCCAGGTCAACCTGTCGGTTCTGCCGGAGATCCACCGCACGATGGCCGAGTTCCTGGACGGCGGAGACGTCCTGGCGGACCTCTACTCCGGGGTCGGTACCCACGGCCTGGTACTGAGCCGTACGTCCCCCGGAGGGGGGCAACGCTTCCGCCGCGTGGTCTGCGTCGAGGGCGTGCGAAGCGCCGTCGCCGACGCCAAAGCGACGATCCAGCGTCACCGGCTGACCGACGTCGAGGTCATCGCCAAACCGGTCGAGCGCGCCCTGGGGCCGCTGATCGACGCCAGAGCGGACAGCGTGATCATGAATCCGTCCCGCGCCGGGGCCAAGCTGAAAGTCCTCGAAGCCCTCGCCGCCTCCGAAGCCCGCAAGATCGTCTACCTGTCGTGCAACCCGGCGACCCTCTGCCGTGATCTCGATTTTCTGGTCGCGAGCGGCTTTCGGCTGGTGTCGGCGCAGCCCATCGACATGATGCCGCAGACCCGGCAGGTCGAGGCGATCGCGCTGCTCCGCCGGTAGGCCGGAGGGATCACATCCGGAAGACGCCGAAGCGCTCCGTGCATGCCACCGGTCCCGAATGCACCGGCGCGCTCATGGCAGGACATCTTCGTGGACCGCATCGGTGGGCGATGAAGCTCTGCCATCCCACTTCTTCGCTGCCTCCTCGGCGTCGGTGAGCTCTTCGAGCCGGCGGCCGTAGCCGTGCTGCTCGATCAGGCGGCGGGCCTCGGCGAGGGCGGCCGTGTCGTGGAAGAGGCGGGCGCGGTGGAGGTGGACGTCGGTCTGGAAGAGGGGCATGGGGCCGCGCTCGGCAATCTCCCAGGCGTCGTCGAGGTCGCGGCGGGCGCCGTCGGCGTCGCCGGTCAGGGCGCGCAGCCAGGCGCGGGTGAGGAGGCCTCGGGGAATGTGATGGATCGTGCCGGCGCGGCGGAGGCCGTCCACGGCCTGCTCAATCTCGGCCCTTGAACCCGCGAAGGCGGCGGTGTCCGGGGCGTTAAACTGGCCGGGCCGCTCCAGGGTCACGCGGTAGAGCCCGGCGCGGCCGAGGGTCGAGCGTCAGTGGTAGCTCACTCAGATTGCTGGCACCCTGAGCAGCGTTAAACCAGTTTCTCTGCTCGACTGCCATCTGGAGCCCGGCACGCATCGGCTCGACGGCCTCCCTCAGCCGGCCCAGGTCGCGAAGAAGGACGGCGGCCTCGCTCAGAAGCCAAGCCCAGGCGAAGTTCTCGAGTGCCGGCGAAACGCTGCTCCACGGCCGCTCGAAGAAGCAGGTGACAGCTCCGAGGTCGGCACTGACGGAGCGCGGCGATCTGCAAATCGAACACGCCCGCCATGCCTGCGGGGCAGGCCTCCCTGGCCGCGCCGAGCTCCACGGACTCTTCGCGCACCGGCACGACGTTGCGGCCGTGCCGCACCGCAAGCTCGTACTCGCGCCGAACCCAGTCCGCCTCGTCAGCGCAGCGATCCAGGGCTCCCGGCGTCAGGATCAGCAGGAAATGCGCCCGCGCCGGAACCTGCGCGGAGATCTGCTCGGCCCACTTGCCGGCGTCGACGCTGTCCACGTCGAGGAAAACGTCGTACCCCCGATGTGTCAGCGCCAGGGCCAGCGACCTGGCGAACCCTTTGCCGGCAGCATTTCGCCGATAGCTGATGAAAACCGTCTTTTCGCTCACCGCCCCCTCCCGGGCTCGTCCGTGGACGCCGGATGCCGGCCGACCAGGGCTTCTTCCTCACGGATGGCGATCATCAAGGGCCGGTTCATCGCCAGAGCCTCGATCGTCGCTCGGCCGGTCCCGGTGCGCCCGAAGAGGCGCACGCCCTGCCAGCGAAAGTGGTCAGGCCACAGGTCACGCCGCGGATGGAAGAGGGCGACGTCCTCGCCACTGGCTGGGTCGACGGCAGTCCGCCGCGCGGCCTTGCGTAGCGAGCACGAAACGCAGGCGAGGGCGAGATTGTCGGCCGTGCCGGGGCCTCCAGCCTTCACTGGCACGACGTGGTCGACATGGAAGGTCGCTTCCTGACCCTCCTGCGACAGGCCGCAGTACTCACAGCGATTGGAGGCGCGCCGGACGACGAGCCGGCGGAGTCGGGCAGAGACGTGAGCCAAGGCTCGACGCCTACCCGGCGCGCTGCGCCCGCAACTTGAGGAGGGACAGAAGCTCGGCCAGGTCGACGAGCCCTTCGGCCTCTTGCCGCTCGCCGGGCGCCAGCTCCTCACCTCTGTCCTGGCGATCGAGCAGACCGTGCAGACGTTCGTCGACCGCCCGCGGAAGCCGGAAGCGATCCAGATCCTCGGGGAGGTCGAGCTTGACAAGTACTTGTTGAGACATGCAGATCCTTTCGATTGCAATCGGCCGCAAATCATTCTACAGGATCGCGCTTGGCCCACCGCGCCCAGGCCGGCCGAGTACTCGGGCAATCCCCTGGCCCGGATGATGACGAGCCCTCCGCTCCGGTCCTCGAGCCCGCCCCAGCGGTACGTCTGTCAACTCACATCCGGAAGACGCCGAACCGGTCCGTCCCCTCTACCGGGCCAGAATGCACGGCGGAAAGGGCGAGCCCAAGCACCGTACGGGTATCCCGCGGATCGATGACGCCGTCGTCCCACAGGCGGCCGGAGGCGAAGAAGGCGTAGGACTCCTTCTCGATCTGGCCCTCGACCGCCCGGCGCAGCTGGGCGTCCTGCTCCTCGTCGAAGGGCAGGCCGGCGCGCTCGGCGGCCTGGCGGCGGACGATCGAGAGCACACCGGCGAGCTGCTCGGGGCCCATGACAGCGATGCGGTGATTGGGCCAGCTGAACAGGAAGCGGGGCTCGTAGGCACGGCCGGACATGGCGTAGTTGCCGGCGCCGTAGGAAGCGCCGATCATGATCGTCAGGTGCGGCACGGTGCTGTTGGCCACCGCGTTGATCAGCTTGGCGCCGTCCTTGATCATGCCGCCCTCTTCGTAGCGCCGCCCCACCATCATGCCGGTGATGTTCTGCAGGAAGACGATCGGCACATCTTTCTTGTTGCACAGTTGGATGAACTGGGCGCCCTTCTGCGCTGACTCGGAGAAGATCACGCCGTTATTGGCCACGATCCCCACGGGGAAGCCGTGGACTCGGGCCCAGCCGGTGACGAGCGTGGTGCCGTAGGTCGCCTTGAATTCGTGAAAGCGCGAGCCATCGACGACGCGGGCGATCACCTCTTTGGCGTCAAACGGCTGGCGCACGTCGGCGCTGGCCAGCCCCAAGAGCTCGTCCGGGTCGTGGACGGGTTCGTCGGCGAACCCCGACGATGCCGGTCCGGCCTTGCGCCAGCTCAGCTGGGCGACGATGTCCCGGCCGATGCGGATGGCGTCGAGCTCGTCCTCGGCCAGGTAGTCGGAAACCCCCGACACCCGGCTGTGCATCTCGGCGCCGCCCAGCTCTTCCTCGGTGGAGTCCTCGCCGATCGCCATCTTGACCAGAGGCGGCCCACCCAGGAACACCCGCGCCTGCTCCTTGACCATCACCACGTAGTCGGACATGCCGGGCACGTAGGCGCCGCCCGCGGTCGACGAGCCGAACACCAGGCAGATCGTCGGGATGCGCTCGGCCGAGCGCCGCGTCAGCTCGCGGAACATGCGCCCGCCGGGCACGAAGAGGTCGGCCTGGTGCGGCAGGTCGGCACCGCCCGACTCGGTGAGGTTGATGATCGGCAGGCGGTTCTGGGCGCAGATCTCCATCGCCCGCGTCACCTTCAAGCCGGTGTAGGGGTTGATCGAGCCGCCCTTGATCGTCGGCTCGTTGGCGACGATCACGCACTCCACGCCCGACACCACGCCGACGCCGCAGATCATGCTGCCGCCGAGCGCGAAGTCCGTGCCCCAGGCCGCCAGCGTGCCGACCTCGAGGAACGGCGCGTCGCGGTCGAGCAGCAACTCGACCCGCTCGCGCGCCATCAGCTTGCCGCGCCGCCGGTGGCGCTCGACGTACTTGGGCCCGCCGGCGGCGTTGACCCGGGCATGAGCCTCGTCGAGCTCACCCAGCTTGGCCAGGAACCACTCGCGGTTGCTGGCGTAGGTCTCGGACCGGGCGTCGACGTGTGTGGGCAGCACTCGCATGGGAATCAGAGCATCACAGACAAGCGGCACTCTGGTACCGCTCGTAATCTTATTCCGCTGCTGAGAGGCTCTTCGTTGCCGGTTGACTGAACGAGACCTTTACCAGCATCAGATTGCCTGTTATGCTCCGGGACGTACTGATAACGGCACTGAGCTGCCGGTTGTCCGGATTCAACGGCAAATCGACCCAAGACGATGTCCTTCGCACAGCTCACGGATCCCGAGATCCTAGCCGAGATCGGCCGCCGATTGCGCCGGTACCGGCTACAGCAGAACCTGACGCAGACAGACCTGGCGCGTGCCGCCGGCGTCGGCACCCGGACGGTTCGCAACGTCGAGCGGGGCAGGGACACGCAGATGTCGACCGTCATCGGGATCCTGAGGGTGCTGGGCCGCCTCGACGCGCTCGACGCCTTCCTGCCTCGGCCCGGGATCTCGCCGATGGAGCTGCTCGAGTCCGGCGGCCGGGAGCGCCAGCGCGCGAGCGCGAACCGCGATGGCTGATCCGCTGTGCCTGGCGGAGGTCCGCCTCTGGGGCCGGATCGTGGGCGCCGTGGTCGAGCCCGAAGACGAACCGCTGGTCTTCGAGTACGCCGAGGAGTTTCGTCGCGGTGAGCTCGAGATCTCGCCGCGCAACCTGCCCCTCGCCGCCCGCGGGCCACAGAGCTTTCCGGCACTGGCACGGCTCGAAGCTTTCGAGGGGCTGCCCGGCGTGCTGGCGGACGCCCTCCCCGATCGCTTCGGGAACGCGATCATCCGCAAGTACTTTGCCGACCAGGGCCGGCCCGACGACGCCCTGAGCCCGGTCCAGAAGGTGCTCTACGTCGGGTCGCGCGCCATGGGCGCGCTCGAGTTCCGGCCGGCCGTCGCCATCCCCAGCAGAGACCGTGAGCACGAGGCGCTCGAGGTCGCCGACCTGGTCGCGGCGGCGCGGCGCGTCGTGGAGGGTCGCACCGAAGTGGCGATTCCCGAGATCATGCGCCTCGGTGCGTCCGCGGGAGGCGCGCGCGCCAAAGCCGTCA
The DNA here is from genome assembly GCA_024226315.1 of bacterium. Taxonomy (GTDB): domain Bacteria; phylum Acidobacteriota; class Thermoanaerobaculia; order Multivoradales; family J023; genus JAAELT01. Next base: position 23,554 of record JAAELT010000350.1, read on the forward strand.
TCCTGTGGAACCCGGCGGCGAACGAGGTGCGATCGGCCTTTGCCACGTCTCGATCCGGTGACGAGCACTGGCTGATCAAGTTCGACGGCGTCGGCGATCTCGGAAATCCAGACCCGGCACCGCAGCCCTACAACCGAATCGAGTACGCCTACGCGACGCTCGCCGAGGAGGCCGGCATCGAAGTCGCCGAGAGGCACCTGCTCGAGGAACGTGACCTGGCCCACTTCATGACCAGGCGCTTTGACCGCTCGGGCGGCCGACGGCTTCACATGCATACTCTCGGCGGAATGGAGCATGTGGACTTCAACGAGCCCGGGCTCTATTCCTATGAGCAGTACTTTCGCGTGGTGCTCTCCCTGGGGCTCGGCTACCCGGCGCTCCAGGAAGCGTTCCGGCGCGCGTGCTTCAACCTGCTCGCCGTCAACCAGGACGACCACGTGAAGAACTTCGCGTTCTTGATGGACGAGCGCGGTCGCTGGCGGCTGTCACCCGCCTACGACCTGACGTTCGCGCGTGGACGCGGCTACACGCGCCGTCACCAGATGAGCTTCGCGGGCAAGCGCGACGATTTCACGGCCGAGGACTTCATCGAAGTGAGCGCCCGTTTCGGCCTCGACCGGGACGGCCGCGCCATCGTCCAGCAAGTGGGCGACGCTCTGGCCGGCTGGCCGGAGACCGCTCGGGCCGCCGGCGTCCCTGAGGACCGGATCCGCGCAATCGGCTCCGCCTTCAGGCTCGACTGCGTGCCCCCAACGCGGAGGCGAGCGCGCCAGCAGGGATGAGGCAGGTGTTCAAGTTCTCGCGCCGGCCACCCGGGCCTCCCGCCAGAGCGCGAGCAGGGGGGCCAGTGCGATTCCGGCACCGATCAGAGACAGCCCAGGGAACGACAACGCCGACATGATGAAACCGGAGGCAAGCGCCGCGACGCCGCCGCTGATCCAGGTCATCGAGTCGGCCGGACCCTGGACGCGCAACCGGTCGCCCAGCGACAAGCCCTCTTGGAGCGCGGCGCTTGCCGCGACGAAGCCGAAGTTCCAGCCCACGCCGAGCAGGAACAGCGAGGCGGTGAGCAGCCCGGCCTGGGCCTCATCGGCGGTCGCGCTGATCAGCGTCGAGAACGCCAGCAGGAGACTGCCGGCGATAATCATGCGCCGCGCGCCCAGGCGATCCACCAGGTAGCCGGTGAGGGGAGCGACGGCGAACATGCCCAACGTGTGGCACATCATCACGCCGCCGACGAGTCCCAGCCCGTGGTGGTGGCCGTGGATGTGCAGAGGCGTCATGGTCATCACCAGGATCATCACGAACTGCGACACCATGAGCACCAGGAACGACAGCTGGACGTTGGGAAGGCGCGACAGGGCGCGCAGCGACCGGCCGGACTCCTCGGCCAGGGTCTCGGTACTCGCCGGCTCGTCGCCGGCCGCCAGATCCAGTGGATCGGGGCGCAGCGTGACGAAGAACCACAGGGCGGCGAGGGCGAACCCTGCCGCGGTCAGCGCGAAGGGACCGGCCAGCTGGGCGCCGAGGTAGGCGGCGCCGAGCCGGCCCGCGGGCACGATCAACAGCGGCCCGGCCACCGAGCCGATGGTCGCCGCCCACACCACGAAGCCGATCGCCGAGGCCCGTTTCTCGGCCGGCCACATGTCCCCAGCCGCGAACCGCGAGAGCTGGCTCACGCTGCGTCCGAACCCCATCACGAACATGGCGGCCATGAGCGCGCCGACGCTCTGTAGCCACAACGAGCTCATGCCGATAACTCCGCCCACGGCCGAGATGGCGAAACCGAGACAGAAGGCGGTGCGGCGCCCCGATCGCCCGCCCCAGGCAGTGAGGGCTGACGCTCCCAGCGCCGAGCCGACCGTCCCCAGGGCATTGGGCAGGCCGGCGAGCTGGGTCGAGCCCATCAGCTCCCGGGCGGTGATCGGCACCACCGAGATCGCGGCGAGAAACGCCGTCGACGCCAGGGCGTTGCCGACGAACAGCGCGCCGGTCACGCGACGGCGCTGCCGGTCACGGGGCTTCATTCGCGGATTGTAGCGGTCTGAACGGGCCGGAGGCGGCTAGGTGGTGACGCGAAGGTGGCGGCGAGGTAGCCCACCGCGCCGCCCAGGAGGTGGGCCAGCGGCACCACGACGACGTCCGGACTGGGCGAGCTGTGGAAGACGGGCGCGGCTGTGGCGGTCTCGTAGAGCACCTTGCCGAGCAGCATCAGGGGCGCCAGCGTACCCGCGAGACGCAACCAGCGATCCCGCGGGGAATGCCGCCTGAGGCTCTCGGCGAGCAGTATCCAGAGCGCGGCGTCGAGCCCGGAGAGGCCACGGTAGGTGGTGAGACCGGGCTCGAGCCACCACAGGGCGAGGGGGATGAGAAGCGCCGACGCCAGCAGCGCGACGAGAAAGCGGCCGCGGCCGAGCCGCTCGCAACCGCTCCCAAGGGCGAGAAGAGTCACGACGTCGAGAAAGAGGTGGTCGGACGACCAGTGGGTGAAGTGACAGGTCACCAGCCGCCACAGCTCCCCCGCCGCCAGCGCCGGCCGCTCGTACTGGAGCCGGCCGGCGAGGGTTGGGATCAGGGCGACGGCGAGGGCGGACAGGGTGAGGAGCAGCGAGACGACGGGCAAGCGCCCTGCTGCTGCATGGAGCCGCTGGAGAATCGTGACGATGTATCGCATGGTCTTCTCTCTCGGTTGCGGGCACTCCTTGCTGCCGCCGCGGACGGCCTGATGGCCTGCGGGCGGTGCTCAGGCTCCATCCCGCTCAGCGACCGCGCCCGATGGCGACCGCGTTGCGCTCCGTCCTCGGCCAGCAGGCCGTCCGCTCACAGTCTCGACGAGGGGTCAACGGCGGCGACGGCTGGCCGCCAGCCCCATGCCGGCGAGGCCGAGGGCGAGCAGGCCGGAGATCGGGTCGATGGCGCCGCTGCCGCCGCCGCCTCCGGTCGGGCGAGGGGCCGGGGCGTCGAACATGGGTTGGTTGGTGTCGACGCGCCGGCTGCGTACCGGCTGGGCGGCGCGACGGGCCTGGGCCTCGCGCTCGCGGGCGACCCGCTTCTGGTTGTGTCGCTCGATGCCGCGGGTCAGGTAGGCCTCCTCGGTGAGGACCACCATCGAGGTCTCGTCGGTCACCAGCTGGTACTCGAGGCCGAGGTTCCGGACGATGTCGTCGGCTTCGGTGGCCGGCAGCAGGCCGGCCTGCTCCTGGACCTCGAAGGCCTCGATCCGGTGCAGGGCCCACAGTCGCTCGAGCTCGGGATGGTCGGTGTCGACGTCGGGGAAGTCGAAAGACGTCGTGTAGACCTTGTCCTCGCCGGACATCCGGGTCTCGAGCTTCACCCTGGCCTTGCCGCCCTCCTCGTAGCGGCCGAAGAACACCACCTGCTGGCCACGGTAGACCTTGCCCAGCGCCTCCTCGCTGGTCTCGGACACCTTCACGCCCGAGATTCTGAGGTGCGTGTCGTGCAGCGCCTCGTGAGTGATCTTGCTCTTGGCGAGCAGGATCTGGCCGAGGATGTCGTCCTGGTTCGAGACCGAGGCGGAGAAGCCGCCGCTGGCCTCGCAGATGGTGCGCATCAGCGGCCAGTTGGCGCTGTTGCCCATCAGGAAGCCGAAGACGCGGACGTCGACCTGCTTCATCAACTGGTAGAACTCGCGCGGATCGATGATGCCGGTGTTGGTCACCGCGTCGGTCACCAGCACTACGCTGGAGGCGCGGTCGTCGTCGAGGTCGTCGAGCGCCAGACGCAGGCCGGCGTAGAGGTTGGTGCTGCCGCCGGCGGCGAGGCTCGCCACCTCGTCGATCGCCCGCTGAGCGTTTTCGGGCGTCGCCGGCATCCAGCCGCGCGTCAGCCGGCGGGCGCTGTTGTTGAAGGTCACGATGCGGAAACGGTCTTGCGGCTGCATGTCGCCCAGCGCCCGGCCGACGCCGTCGGCCAGGGTGCGGATCTTGCCGTCCATGCTGCCCGAGACGTCGAGCACGAAGGTGTAGTCGGCGCCGCGGTTCAGGGGCTTGAGGTCGATGCCCGGGGTGAGCACCAGCATGAAAGTGCCGGGCTTCGACTCGTCGGCCCGGTAGGCGACCATCTCCAGGCGCCCGGGCAGGCCGTCGGCCAACCGGTAGTAGAAGACGAAGTCGCGGTCGAGGCTGGCGCCCTGGCGCTCGAGCACGATGCGGTAGTGGTCGGTGTCGAGCTCCTCGACCCGCGCCTCGTTTTCGAATCCGGGCACCCGCACCTCGGCAACGGGCCAGGCGGACTTCAGCTCCAGCTCCACCGAGAAGCTGCCCTCGACCCGGGTGTTTGGCAGCCAGAAGCTGGCCGCCAGCTCGTCGGTGCCGCCGTCCTCGAGCGGATAGAGATAGCGGCCGATGCCGGTGTCGATGGCCAGCGGCTGGTAGTAGACGAAGCGGATGCCGGTCGAGTCCTGGGCGCGCACCGGCGAGACCAGGAAATCAAACGTCTGGTAGCCGTTCTTGGTCGCCAGGCCGGCGTCATTGCCCTGGTCGCGCTCCTCCTCGTAGATCTGTGCCGCGTGATCGCGCTCCAGCACTTCGCCGTGGAGCTCCCGCTCGCCGGCGATGATCGTCACCTCCGACAGGCTGGCGCTCTCCGGCAGCGGGAACGAGTAGTGGGCCTCGAGGTCCACGTCGTTGGGATTGAAGAAGGTCTGGCGGACCTCGGTCTGGGCGAATCCGTTGTGGATCACCACGCGCACGTTGTGGTCGCGGATCTGGATCGGGGCGTCGGGCGAGCCGACCGGCGTCAAGGTGCCGGCGGCGTGCGCCGCGGACAGACTCCCCAGTGCCAGAGCCGCGAAAGCGAGAGCAAGCACGGTTCGTCGTTTCATTCGGTGGTGTCTCATGTTCAATCTCCTTTTCATGTTCCGACACCGTTTCGCAGAGCAACCGCGGTGCCAGCTCGGCGGATCGCATCCATCTGCTGGAAACAAGAAACTTGCCGTTTCTGGAACGGATCGCGACTGGGCGCTGGCGCCTCGGCATTCGTACTTCTGGCGTACATAGCCTGTCCATTCGCTGTATAGTGCGCACATGGCCTCTCTCTTCTCGGCCGCCGATCGCTCCCTGGCCGAGGCGGTGAGCGATCTGGTCTACTGCAACCCGTTCCTACCCGAGCGGGTGGAGTGCGAGCGCCGCATCCTGGGAGACGAGTTCCGCGACCTGGGCCCGATCTGGCACCATGCGGGCACGGGCACCAGCCCCAACGTGCCGCCCATCAACCAGCGGGTCGAGCCGCTGGCGGCGCGCGCCTGCGGGCGGCTCGAGGCCGGAGACGAGCCGAGCGTCCAGGACCTGCGCCTGTACCACGCGCTGGCCGTCTACCTGCTGTATTCCCGCTTCGAGGCCGACCTGTTCGAGGCGATCAAGACCGAGGGCAAGACGCCCGGCAGGATGGCTTCCTACGGCCGCTTCGCCGCCGACTACGAGCGGCTGGTCGGCTGCCACCCACAGGTCCGAGCGCTGGAAGGCGATCCGGCGCATCTCTTCGCCTCGTTCTTCCAGGTGCGGCGCGCCTTCCACCTCATCTACGCTCATCTGATCGGCGGCTCGATGCCGGCGGCGCGGCTGCGGGCGTCGGTCTGGGAGTCGATCTTCACGCGCGACATGAGGCGCTACCGCCGCTCGCTCTACCGCCGAATGGGCGACGTCACGACGCTCGTCACCGGCCCTTCCGGAACCGGCAAGGAGCTGGTGGCGCGGGCCATCGGCATGGCCCGCTACATCCCCTTCGACGGCGTCTCACGCTGCTTCAAAGAAGACTTCGAGGCCTCGTTCTTTCCCCTCAACCTGTCGGCGCTCTCACCCACCCTGATCGAATCCGAGCTCTTCGGCCACCGCAAGGGCGCCTTCACCGGCGCGCTGCAGGACCGGCCGGGCTGGCTCGAGGTCTGCCCGCCGCTCGGCACCGTCTTCCTGGACGAGATCGGCGAGGTCGAGCTGGCGATCCAGGTGAAGCTCCTGCGCGTGCTCGAGAGCCGCGTCTTCCAGCGCCTCGGGGAAACGCAGGACCGCGCCTTCGAGGGCAAGATCATCACCGCCACCAACCGGGACCTGGCGGCCGAGATGCAGGCCGGCCATCTGCGCGAGGATTTCTACTACCGCCTGTGCTCCGACCTCGTCACCACCCCGTCGCTGGCCGAGCAGCTCTCCGACTCGCCCGGGGAGCTGCCCAACCTGATCCGCTTCGTCGCCGCGCGCATCGCCGGCGAGGAAGAGGCCGACGACCTCACCGACGAGGTCGAGGCCTGGATCGTCGACGGGCTCGGCCCCGACTACCCGTGGCCGGGCAACTTCCGCGAGCTCGAGCAGTGCGTGCGCAACGTCATGATCCGCGGCGCCTACCGTCCGCAGCCCCGGACGGACGGCCCCGAGCAGGCCGTGACCGAGGCCGTGACCGCCGGCCGCCTGAGCGCTGACGAGCTGCTGAGCCGCTACGCCACCCTCGTCTACCACCGCGCCGGCAGCCTGCAGGAAGCCGGCCGCCGCCTGGGCCTCGACCGCCGGACCGTCAAGGCTCGGCTGGACCGGGACCTCCTCTGCCGGTTGCGCGGCGAGGGAGATCGGCATTGACAGAAGGCAAGAAAGGGGGAAAAATGGACACGGCAATTCCAGATTGGGCCACAAAATGGACATCCTGCGCCGATTCTTCCCCCTTCCCGAGCAGAGCTTTTTCCTCTTTGGGCCACGTGGAACCGGCAAGTCGACCTGGCTGCGGCACGTTTTCCCCGACGCGCTGATCCTCGACCTGCTCGAGCCGGCGGTCCATCGCTCCCTCGACTCTCGCCCCGAGCGGCTGACGGAGATCGTCGCCGGCACACCGCGACCGGAAGTCGTGGTGATCGACGAGGTGCAGCGCATCCCCGAGCTGCTCACCGTCGTCCACTCGCTGATCGAGAAGCGTCGCGGTCTGAAGTTCGTGCTGACGGGATCGAGCGCGCGCAAGCTCCGCCGCGGAGGGGTGGACCTGCTGGCGGGTCGCGCCCTCAATCGGACGCTGCATCCGTTCATGGCAGCCGAGCTCCCCTCTTTCGATCTCGCTCGAGCCCTGAAGGAGGGGATGCTCCCCCTGGTGTGGGCCGCACCGCGACCGACAGACGTTCTCGACTCCTATGCCTCGCTCTATCTCGACCAGGAAATCCGGCTCGAAGGCTGGGCTCGCGACGCCGGGAGCTTCACGCGTTTCCTGGAAGCCGTGAGCTTCTCTCACGGTGGGGTGCTCAACACCTCCGAGGTGGCGCGGGAGTGCGAGGTCGAGCGCCGCACCGTGACGCGATACCTGGAAGTGCTGGAGGACCTGCTGCTGGCGTTTCGCGTGCCGGTCTTCACCCGCCGGGCTCGACGCCGGACGGCGAGTCATCCCAAGCTCTACATCTTCGATGCAGGAGTCTACCGCTCGGTGAGGCCACGCGGTCCCCTCGATCGCGAGGAGGAGATCGAGGGAGCCGCGCTGGAGGGCCTCGTCGCGCAACACCTGCGGGCCTGGATCGCCTATTCGGGAAGCGACTGCAAGCTCTATTTCTGGCGTACGCGCAAGGGCGTCGAGGTGGACTTCGTGCTCTACGGCGGCGGTGGCTTCTGGGCCGTCGAGGTCAAGAATACGACGCGCGTACGAACGCGCGACATGCGGGCCTTGCGAACTTTTCAGCAGGACTACCCGGAATGTGAGGCTCTGCTCGTCTATCGCGGCGGAGAGCGGCTTCGAATCGACGGGATCTGGTGCCTACCGTGCGAAGAGTTTCTCCGTGAGCTGCACCCTGAACGGGAGCTGATCCCGGCCGCAACCGCCGGCGCTACTTGATCGACCACCTCAGCCGCCCCTCGTCGCCATCGCGTCCCGCGCCACCCACCCCACGGGACGGCGCCGCATCCCGAGAAACTGCCTGTTCGGGTATTGGGGCGCCCGGTTTCGGCCCCTATCCTTTAGGGTGGAGGGAACTTCCATGCCTCGTCCTGGCGGCCGCGATCGTCAAGGCACCTCGCACGTCTTCGGCCACCGGCTCCCCACACGTTGCCGGTCCCCGCCGAGCCGCCGACCTGCGCCCAGTCCTCGAGACTCGAGCGGCTCCCGGAGCTGCCGAGGTCCGCCCCAATCTCCGTTTTGAATCTCAGATCCATTGGCTGGCTTCGTGCCAGCGACATTCAGGAAAGGCAACGTCATGCTCAGCATCGACGAACTCAGGAGAAAACTGCAACTTCGACTTCAATCCCGGAAGAGCGATTTCACCCACAAGTCGATCCACTACGCCGAACGGCCGCTCGACAAGGCCACGGAGCTCCTCATCGGCCCGAACGCCTACCCGGTAGAGCGCGAGTCCTACCTGGTGGTGATCGACGAGGCTCCCGGCGCGTTCTGGACCCATCCCGTGAGCTACGAACTGCACGAGACCGAGACCGGCGAGGTCACGGTGATCCACGAACAGTATCCGCTCGAGAGCCCGAATCTCGAGGTGGAAATGGTCGCCTTGCACATCCCGGACATCCCCGGGCTGCTGCCAAGAAAAGAAGATAGGGATCTTCCCGAGCCACTCCAGGTGGAGGTTGGAAGGCTCGAGAAGATCCTGTGGCACAAGTCCTTCGATCTTCCCCGGCCGTGCACGGCGCACCGGCACGCTCTCTTCGTCGCCGGCGTAGACAACATGCCGCACTTCCACGACGACTTCCTGATCATGCGCGACGTGCTGCTCGAGACGTACGGATACCGCCCCGACAACATCGTCATCGTCCTCGGCGACGGCTCGGACTACGCCGATCTGCCGGTCGACTACCCGGGCACCATCGTCGGCCTCGACGACGCCCTGGACAGCTACCGACCCGGCGGCTCGCGCGAGCTGGGTGCCGACGATCATCTGTTTCTCTTCGGCTTCAACCACGGCGGGATCGAATCCGGCGACGCCTATCTCTGCATGCACCCCGCGTGGACTCCCAAGTACTATGACCACCAGCTGCGGGCCAAGCTCGACGACATCCACTGCGGCGATCTGATCGTCGCCATGAACCAGTGCCACAGCGGCGGGTTCATCGACGACGTGCTGGCCTCGACCGGCCCCGGCGGCATCGCCATCATGACCGCCTGCCGATCCGACCAGAGCGCCTACCCGGCGACCGGCGGCGGCAGCCACGGCTACCTGGCCGCGGCCCTGGCGACGGCGCTGAACTGGGCATTCCCGGCGGGCGTCGGAGCAACCTTCCCCGGCCACGCGGTGGGCACCGTCAGCGCCCAGGACAACAACCTCGACGGCAGGCTCTCGGCCGAGGAGGCATGGCTCTACGTACACGACATGATGCACGCTCACCACTGGCACACCATCAACGGCATCGAGACGCCCCAGTGGGGCACCTCCACCCCGACGGCCGGCGCCGCCCTTTTCTGGGGCCAGCCGAACCTCGTGGTCGCCGACGGCTCGCCCTTCTGGGAGAGCCCGGACGTCTACCTGCACAACCCGGCGACCGTCCCCACCGACGCCACCGCCGTCACCTGGCATCCCGACAACTGGAATGACGATTACCGTCCCGACATGGTCAACCGCGTCGTCTGCCGGGTGCACAACACCGGCTGCGCTCCCTGCCGCAACACCTCGGTCGAGTTCCGAGCCATGTCCTTCGGCGTCGGCGGCGGCACCACCCTGATCGGCACCGCCGGCCCGCTCGACATCGATCCCGGCCAGCACACCTTCGCCTGGGTCGACTGGAACTTCTCGAGCGCGCTGTCGCACCGTTGCATCATGGTCCGCGCGGATTCCGCCGGCGATCCGGCGATGCCCTTCGGCGGCAATATCGTGCCGGACGACAACCAGGCGCAGCGGAACGTCGACCCTCTGTACCTGGCACCCTACTTCGCCGAGCCGCTCAAGCGAGCGGTGGAGCTGGAGCAGACCTTCCTGATTCAGAACCTTTTCGACGTCGAAGCCCGCTTCGTCGGCGATCTGGCGATGGGTGAGCGCTCACCCGAGATCGAGGAGATCGACACCGAACCGCTCGAGGCACTCGGCCGCAAAGTGCTCCAACCGCAGCAGGCCCAGCGGGTGAAGATGCGGATGAAGATCCGGCCGCGCGCGCGGCTGGGCAAGAAGTTCCGCTTCCCGATCCAAATCAAGAGCCTGCAGCCGGAAGAGCAGATCCTTGGCGGCGTCACGCTGACGGTGGAGATCGCCGCCGGGCGGCTGGAGGGTCAGGTGGTACGCCGCACCGGCAGGCCCGGCAAAGGGCGGGTGGTGCTCGAGGGCCTCAAGCAGAAAGAGCAGAAGCACAGCGCCCGCGTCCGCCGCAGCGGACGGTTCTCGTTCAAGCACATCGCCCCGGGCCCTTACCGGATCTGGGCGGAGTGCAAAGAGGGCGTGGCGCAGAGCACGGTGTTCGTGGAGAAGAACACGGTGACCCGCAAGATCCTGATGCTCGAGGAGATCCCGCGGCTGGTCCACGGCCGCCTCGACGACGTGAGCGGCGAACCGCTGGCCGACACCCTGATCGCGGCGCGCGACGCCGAGACCGGCGTCCGCTACCTGGCACGCACCGACAGCCACGGCGACTACACCCTGGCGGGCGCGCACGCCGGCGAGTTCGAGATCACGGTGCCCGGTGAGAGCCGGCTCGCGCCCCGCACCCTGCGGCTCGACGAGACCCTGACCGAGGAGCCCGAGGTGGCGACGCAGCGGGCCGCGGTCCTGGAAGAGGCGGTGCTGCAGGAAGTGTAGGCTGCTGACGCGGTCGGGCAGATGGCCTGTGGGCGGTGCTCAAGCTCCTCTCTGCCAGGCCAGGCTGCTCGGGCTTGATCGCATTGCGCTCCGCCCTCGGCCATCTGCCCGACCGCTCACGATTTGGGTTGACGGATCACGACCAGACGGTCGACCTCGAGGCCTTCGCGCTTCGAGGTCGACCCGTCGGGCCACAGCACTTCGACGGTATCGACCTTCGTCGCCTGCCCGAGGCCGAAGTGCTGCCGGAAGTCGTCCTGCGACAGGTAGCCGGTGCCGCTGCGCACCGGGCGGATGCGCTTCTCCTTGCCGGTGCGGACGGTGATCAGGGCACCGACGGCGTCGGTCATCTCGCCCCTGCCCTCGAGCCGCACCAGCAGCCAGTGACCGGTGGCCGGGGTCTCGTTGCGCAGCAGCTGGGCCTTGCCGTCGAGGTCGTTGATCACCAGGTCGAGGCGGCCGTCGTTGTCGAGGTCGCCGACCGCCAGGCCGCGGCTGACGGTATCCTGCGTCAGCGGATCGTCTTTCGTGACGACCTCTTCGAAGCTGCCGGCACCGCGGTTCATGAAGAGCATGCGCCGCTGCCTGTAGGGGGCTGAGGCTTCGAGCTCGATGTCGTCGATCTGGGGGTAGACGTGGCCGTTGACCACCACCAGGTCGAGCCAACCGTCGTTGTCGACGTCGGCGAAGGAAGTCCCCCAGCCGACGTGGCGCAGGCTCACGGCGGCCAGCCGGGCGCGGAACGACTCGTCGGTGAAGTAGGCGCCCTCGCGGTTGCGGTAGAGCGTGTTGTACTCCTCCGAAAAGTTGGTCACGAACAGGCCCAACCGACCCTCGTTCAGGTAATCGCCGACCGCGATGCCCATCGACCCCTGCTCCCTGCCGTCCTCGCTGACGGCGGCGCCGAACAGGTAGGAGACGTTCTCGAACGTGCCGTCCTTCCGATTCAGGTAGAGGTCGTTGGGCTTGGTGTCGTTGGCGACGTAGAGATCCTGCCAGCCGTCGCCGTCGACGTCGAGCCAGCTGACCCCGAGGCCGAACCGCCGCTCCTCGTCGGCCAGGCCGGCGGCGGCGCCGGCTTCTGAAAACGTGCCGTCGCCGTTGTTGCGGAAAAAGAGGTCGGACTTGCCCGGCAGGCCCCGCGGGCCGCACTGCACGGGAATGCCGCGGTACTGGCACAGCTCGCCGCTGCCGAACTCGGGCAGGTCGGCAAGATCCAGGTCCAGGTAGCGGGCGACGAAGAGATCGAGATCGCCGTCGCGGTCGGCGTCGGCGAACCCGCAACCGGTGGACCAGCCGCCGCCGGCGACGCCGGCAGCTTTGGTGGCGTCGGCGAAGGTCTCGCCGTCCGAGTTGAGGAACAGCCGGTTGCGTTCGACGCCGGTGACGTAGAGGTCCGGGAAACCGTTGCCGTCGACGTCGGCGACGCACACTCCGACCCCCCAACCGGTGCCGGCGACGCCGGCGGCCTTCGCCTGGTCGCTGAGCTTCCAGGGACCGACTTTGCCGTCGGCGTCGCGCTTCGAGTCGTTGCGGTAGAGGGCGCTAGGCGCCAGCTCGTCGCGGCCGGCGGTGGCGACGGTCAGGGAATTGACCAGGTAGACGTCGAGCAGGCCGTCGCGGTTGTAGTCGAGCAGCGCCACGCCGCCGCTGACCGACTCCAGGATGTACTTCTTCTCCGGCGACAGCGGCGAGATGAAATCGACTCCAGCGGCCTCGGTGACGTCGCGGAAGATTGGAGTCGAAGCGACCGGCTCGGGCTCGGGCGTGGCCGCGCCCTGACCGGCCGTGGCCACGGCCACGAGCAGGATCGCCCAGGCCGCGCTCATGGCGGGGAGCCGTTCTCCGGCTGGTCCTGCTTCGTCATCATCTGAGTCGCCGGCGCCCGCTGCATCTGCACGTAGGTCGCCTCCGGTCCCTGAAGCGCTTTCTTGTAGTGCTCCAGGTGCTCGGCCGCGCACTCCCGCTCGCGCAGGCGTGCGCAGGCCAGGCTGAGCTGGTAGTGCGCCTTGGCCAGCCGCGGGTCGGCGTCGACCGCTCGGGAGAGGGCCTCGCGCGCCTCGGCAAACTCGCCGCGCCCGGCCCGCACCATGCCGACGACCAGGTGGGCCCGGGCATGGGCCGCGTCCCGCTCCAGCACTCCCAGCGCCCGCCGCTCCGCCGCCTCGCCGTCGCCGAGCCGTTCCTCCGACTCCGCCAGGGCGGCCAGCGCATCGAGGTCGTCCACGTGCGCGTCGAGGTAGCGCTCGAGGTAGCTCTTCGCCTCTTCGTAGCGGCTCTCGTGATTGAGCGCCAGACCCAGCGGCAGAAAGGCGGGGAGGTAACCGGGATCCAGCTCCACCGCCTTCAGGAAAGCCTCGGAGGCTTCCCCCATCTTGCGCCGCTGGCTCCATACCCGGCCCAGGAGGACGCGGTACTCCGCCGCCTCGGGGCGCATCCGCACCAGCGGCTCCACCGACCGCGCCGCGCTCGAGCTGACGCCGACCTCGAGCGCCAGCCGGGCGTGGGCACGCAGCACCTGCTCGCTGTTCGGCGCCAGCCGCGTGGCCCGCTCCGCGGCGTCGAGGGCTTCTTTCTCGCGGCCCGCGAGCTGCGCCACGTCCAGGCGCAACATCAGCGCCTCGACGGAGCCGAACCGTTTGTCGAGCGAGCGCAGCTGCCGCTCCCCCTCGGCCGTCCTTCCTTCGCCCAGCTCGATCTCGGCCAGGGTGAAGGCGAGATCGCGGTCGAGCGGCCCTATTTCGGCGGCCCGGCGCAGGTGGTGGACGGCATCGGCTCGGCGCTCGTCACCGAGCCAATAGATACGCGCCAGGGCCTGGTGGGCCGACGCCAGCTCGGGCGACGCCTCGATCGCCGCGAGCAGATCGACCTCCGCCTGCTCGAAATTCCCCCGGTGGGCGTGCAGCCGCCCGAGGAGTGCCCGGGCGAGGGCGCCGTCATCGCCCGAGAGGTGGCGGCGCAGCTCGGCGTCCGCGCCTTCGAGATCGCCGGTGTCGACGAAGAAGAACGCCTGGTGCAGGGACTCGGGCTCGGTGGCCATGAGGGCCACTGGATCGAGGCGAGGGGAACGGACGCCGCGAGCCGTCCACTCGCCGGCCAGGTCCACCTTGCCGAAGGGCTCCCGCCCCTCGCCATGGCGCACGGTGACCTCCGCGGATGCAGTCTCGAGATCGACGATGCCTCGGGTGAAGCCCGTGCGCTCCTGGATCACAACCAGGTTCCGGTACGCTCGAAGCAGACTCGCCGCCATCCGGGCACGTTGGTAATCCCGGCTCGCGGGCTCGGACGCTGCCAGCATGCTGGTGCCGGCAAGCGGCGCCCACCGCTCGCTCCGCGCGGCAGCCTCGGCGACGGCGGCCGCGGCGGCGGGGTCGAAGCTCCTCAGCCGCTCGAGCTCGACACGGTACTCCGCTTCTCGCCCGGTCGCCCACAACGCTTCGACGAAGCGACGCTGGGCGACCGCGTCGGTGGCGTCCTCCTGGGCGGTGAGGCGCAGCTCCCGGAGCGGCTGCTCGACCTCGCCCAGCCGCAGTGCAACCAGGGCCAGGGCCACGCGTGCCCGCCCCAGGTCCACCGCCGCGGCGTTGCGGGCGCGGTCGAGAGCTTCGCGGGCACCCGCCAGGTCGCCTTCGGCGGCGGCAATCAGACCGAGCAGATACCACGCCTCGCGGACGGCGGCGCGGTAGTGGCTGGCCGCTATTCGTAGCTCGTCCTGGGCGAGGGCGGTCTCGGCCTCCAGAAACTCCCACTGGAGCTGCTTGGTGGAAACGGCGACGTCATCTCCGGCGGCTGCACCAGTCACCGCGGCGAGCAGCAGGGCTGCCGGCACGGCGACCAGCAAGGTATACAGAGGGCCTCGCGGCATCGGGCGCTCAGTCACCGTCGTAGATCCCCGGGGGAGTGAATCCCTCGGCGGCCAGCTGCCAGTTCCCCCGGTCGTCCTTTTGCCAGACGGCCAGGAAGTGACCCTTGCCGGCGATCTTGGCGTCGTCACCGCTACCGGCATCCGGCTCGGTCGTGGAGGGCTCGGCGGCCGGCTCGGCTTCACCAGGCGAACCGGCTGCCGGCACGAACGTCGCCTCGTACTCACCGAACGAAAACGCCAGCTCGTCCGACTCGGCGCGCGCAGTCGCCTCGGGGATCCAGCGGATCTCGATCCGCGCGCCGATCTGGTCGGCGAGCTCCGGCCACGCCGTCATCAGCCCGCCGCGCGGGTCCCGGGCGGCGCCCAGGGTTGGGTGGACGACCAGGGTCGAGGCGTGGGTCAATCGCCAGGCGCCCTCATCGTCGGGCCGCCAGACGTGCAGGTAGTGGCCGTCGGTCGACTCGTCACTGTCCGTGCCGGGGCGCCGGAAGCTGGTTCGCGCCGTGCCGACGCTCCAGGCGAGGTCGCCGGAGCTCGCGACGGTGGTCTCGAGCATCTCGGCCTCGTAGCGAAAGTCGTACTTGCCGTCGAAGAGATGCTGCCAGATGGCCATCACCGCCAGGCGCCCCGAGTGCAGCTCGCCGGCCAGGAAGACCGAGTCGCGGGCCAGCAGATCGTGGAAGCCCTGCCGGTCGCGCTGGCGGGCAGCCTGGTTGAGGCGGTGCTCGGCGGCCTCGACCCGTGCTCTCGGATCCTCCGAAGCAGACTCCTCTGTCGCCGTGGTTCGACTGGTCACGGCGACGGTGAGACCGAGGATCGCCATCAGGGCGAAGGCCGGAGAAGCGAAGCGAGACATGCGATCTCCTCGAAGACGAAAGAACCCGCGGCGGAAGCCGCGGGTTCTCATCAGTGCGGCGCGAGCCGCGGGTCAGACTAGCACTTGTTGGTGCACAGGGTGAAGGACTCGTTGGGGCCGCTGTAGTGGTCGACGCGCCAACGATACGTGCCGCTCGAACCGTTGTAGCCCGACACCGTCTCGTCGCAGCCGGCGCTGGTCGAAGACGCCACGGCAGAGAACGAGCAGCCGAACCAGCCGGAGCAGCTGCGCTTGTCGAGGTAGAGGTCGAGGTCGGCCGCGCCGGCGTCGCACACCAGCTCACCGGTGAAGGAGCCGCTGGCCGAGCAGTTCGGGGTCACCTGGTCAGCACCACCGGTGGTCGCCGTGCCGGTCCAGACGTTGTTGCCGGTGCAGCTGCCGCCGCCGCCGCCCGAGCCGGGATCGAGCCATTGCTCGATCGAGGAATAGGTCACGGCGAAAGCGCCGTCGACCGTGCGGTCGTCGCTGTCGCAGGTGGTCTCGGGCGTGGCGCCGCAGGCGCCAAACAGCTGGCCGACCACCTGGTTGCTGCTGTTGACCACCGGCGAGCCCGAGCTGCCGCCTTCACTGTCACCCAGCGTCGCGTCGCTATAGATGAAGTTGCCGCGCGGCAGGGTGCCGCAAGTGCCGGCGGTGGTGTTGACCGACTGCTCGCTGTAGGCCTGCGGCGAGCCGGAGGGGTGGCTCACCCGGAAGAGGTCGGTGCCGGAGGAGGACGCCACCGCGGTGGTCGTCCAGCCCAGGAAGACACTGCCCGAGGGCGCCGCCTGGCTGAGCTCGACGAAGGTGAAGTCGGTGTTGGAGCTGCTGGCCAGCAGGGTGGCGCCGTTGGTGCGCGGCACCGAGCCCGGCGGGTTGAACTGGCTGCCGCAGCTGGCGCCGCAGCCCACCGTCCACTGGAAGTAGGCTTCCAGGCTGGTGGCGGAGGACTGGGTGTCGAAGCAGTGGTTGGCGGTCAACAGGTAGGGATCGCCCGAGCTGTCGGTGGTGTTGAGCAGGCCGCCGGTGCAGATGAAGGTGCCGCCGGGCTTGTCGTAGATCAGGTAGGCGACGCCATCCTGGAGCGGCTGCACCGCGCTCGGGATCGACGCGCACTCGGCGTTGATGATGCAGGTGTCGTTCCAGCTGCAGAAGGCCTTGTTCGGGTTGTAGCCGAGCTCGTAGCGATCACCCATGTGCGAGATGCCGCTCACCCGGAACAGCGCGCCACCGACGGCGGCCGAGCGGCTCGCCAGCGGCAGGTGCAGCTGGAGCACGATCTCGTCGCCCGCGACGGTGTTGGTCCAGAGCTCCTCGTGCTGGCCGACGTAGGGGCCGAAGGCGTGGCCGTGCCGGCCATAGGCGTAGAGCTCGGCGTCCTTGGGCAGCCGCATGTCCTCCAGGTGGAGGCGGACGCCGGTGGCGCCAGCGGACCGAAAGGCGCCGGTCCACACCATCGCGCCGTCGTGAAACACCGTGGTGCCGAACTGGGCCTTGGCGGCGGGATCGAAGGTGAAACCGACCTCACCCCTGACGCCGATCCACAGCGGACCGCCGTCGGGCTGATGAGACTGGAGATCCGCGAGCTTCGAGAGCGGCACCTCCGCCTCGAAGGCGGCCTTCTCGAAGCCCTCGAAAGAGCTCAGCCAGGCATGAAGCGCCGCCGTCTCGGCGACCCGGAGGGCGGGGTCCTCTTTGGCGGACTTGGTTTCGGGGAGCACATCTGGTGCGGCGAAAGCGGGGACGGTCAGTAGTACGGCTGCACACAATACGACGAGATTCTTCACAGTTCCTCTCTCCTTGCGCTGTTGGACGTGTTCTCCCCGCGGAGGCTTCCCATGCGGGGAGGCTTCGGCCAAAAAGATTGCGGCTGACCTTTTTGGTGTAGACCTCTGGTCTAAGCATCTTCCGTGCCAAGCTGCTTCCAACGCGCCGAGCCTGAACATAGTTGCTCCTGAAGAGAAACCAGCGAGCAATGAGAGACGCCACTCCCCCTGATCAGGCACCGCGTCTCAATCCTGAGAAAGCCCCTGTCTCAACCTTGAGAATCGCCAACGATCATCGGCCGCGCGAATACATGAGCCGCAAGGCGTCAGACTACGACCGCTGGCTCGGAGGCATGCGCCGCTTCCGCCGCAACGCACCGGCCGCGGTTCAGGCGGATCTTCGGATCCGGACGTCCGCCACCCGATCGACGGCGGCGACCGTCCCCCGAGGCGAGCTCGGCCGCGGACCCTCGGCCTCTGAGGTCGATTCGGTGCCGCTCGTCTTCGACCGGCCGCGGTGACGGTCATCGTCCTCGAGCAGCACGCCCGGACGGCGGCGCGACGGGCGCACGGCGGCGGCGCGCTCGGCGCGGCGCGCGGCGCGGTAGATGGCCTCGAGCCAGCCGGCGAGCTCCACGAAGGCGGCGTTGAAGTCGGCGAGCGCGCGGCGACGCGCGGCCACCGCCGCCTCGAGCTCCTTGCCGCCGATCGACGCCGAGGCGCGGGCCGACTCGAGCACGCGGGCCGCCGCCTCCACCGGCTTCGCCCAGCGCTGGCGGTCACGCGCGGACGGTTGGTAGGCCGCCGGCGCCGGAACCAGCGCGGCGTCGCGCAGCCGGGCGACGGCCTGCCCGGCCTGCCGCAGCAGGACCACGGGATCGACGGAGGTCTTGCCCGCAAGGCCCAGCAGACGCCGCGCGCGGACGGCGCCGACGACCGCGGTCATGAGCCTTCTCAGGTCGACGACTCTGCGATAGAGCGCCACCAACGCCTCGGCGACGCCGGCGCTCCTCCGGCCGCGGCGCGCGGCCGCGGCCAGCTGGGCCTCGTCGGTCGACTCCAGGCGTCGCCACTGCCGATCGAGCGCGCGCCCGAGCAGGCGCTGCGCGAGCTCGAGATCCGGCATCGTCTCGCCCTCGGCCAGCTCCGGGCGCAGGCGCTCTTCCAGCGTCTCGGTCGTGGAGGCTGCCCAGCGCCGGCTGGCGGCGGTCACGATGGCAGCGGCTTTCTTGCGTGCGAGGAAGCCTTTCATGATGTTCTCCGTCGAAGGGAAAGGCGCCCCACGGGTTGCTCCCCGCGGGGCGCCTGGGTTGGAAAGGTCAGCTCACGATGCCGATCGGACCCGTGGGCCCAGCCGGCGTCGCGCTGTCGTCACTGGCGGACCGGAGCGACGAGTCACCCCGATCGTCGTCCGAGGAGTCCTCCTCGGACGTATCGTCTGCCTCGGTCGGGGACTCGGAGCTCCCCCGCTTTGCCAAGCGCCCCTCCGGGGCGACGTTCTCGCCTCCGGACCCGTCCGGCGTCGGCCGCCGCGGCGCCCGCCGCTTCGCCCGGATCCTGGCGGCGAGGTCGTCGAAGCCCGCCAGGCCGTAGAGCGAGGACAGGCAACCGGCCACGAAGCGCACGGTGCGCCGGAACTCCTCGACGCCGGCGTTCTTGTCGAGCAGGCTCACGTCGACGTCCTTGCGCTCGAGACTGAGCGTGGATACCGCCGTGCCCAGGCGATCGAGGGGCTTCTTGAGCCCCGCGGCCACCTTCTCCCGCTCGAGCGGCGGGAAGCCCGTGAACCGGACCTTCGGCAGCCGGAAGTCGGCGTCGAGCAACCGGCCATGGACGCGTACCCCGAGCCGGTGCAGCCCCACAGGCTCCTGGGGCACCGCCGACACGTTGCCGAACAGATCGACCCGCGTCGTCTGGCCGTAGGTGCCGGTCACGACGTCGCGGATGCCCGTGAGGATCCCGAAGACCACCGTGACCGACTCGTTGCGCACCTGCAGTTGCAGCCGCTTGCCGACCACTTCGTGCACGTGGGACGTGTCGAGAGCGAGCAGCTGTTGCATGTCGTCCTCGACCAGCCGCGCCAGGCCCAGCTGGATCCCGACGAGATCGGGGAGCGGCCGCCGGGAACGCCCGGAGAACCGTGCGACGATCGCGTCGGCTACCCGCTTGGCGTTGGTCTTGCCCGAATCGGCCACCGAGATGCCCTGCTTCTGCAGGTCGGTGACGGTGGCTGAAAGTTGGAATGACATTTTCTACTCCTTGCGGGCACGTTGCGCCCGCGGTCGTTGGTGTGTGGGTCTCGCGACCCGGCGTTGGACTTCGATCGTGTTGAGCCCATGCGGGCCCGGTTGTGGGGTGAATTTCACCGCCGCTCCTCCTTCGGTTGTGGCCGCTGTCGGCCGTTGTTGGGACCATCATTCACATCCGACGCGGGCCACGCAATCGCGCTGAATTGGGCAATGTTGAACCTGGTTCAACATCTGCCTTGAATGCTGAAACCAGGAGCGCTTCCCCGTTCAGCATCTCGTCGAAATGCCAAACTCAGTACAACGATGTGAAACCCGGTTCAACATTCAAAACTTTTTTCAGCACGCCGCGCTGGCGACCGAGCCAGCCTCGTGAGCCGCGCGGCCGAGCGGACCTTGGCTGAATGCGAGACCCCTCAGGCGGCCCACTCGAGCGGGGCGGGAAGCTCCGCGGCGGAATACTCGATATGAATCACTCGCCTGTGAGTCGGCCTCTCGGATGCCGAGGAAGCGTGCAAGAGCAGCGGGCTCATGGCCAAGACATCGCCTGCCCGAGCTGAACATGTGACCTCACCGATTTCCTGTCTGAGAGTCCGAGTTTCAGAGGCACTGAGCCGACCTCGGCGGTGGCTCCCGGGAACAACCCTGAGTGCACCGTTGGCAATCGGCGTGTCATCCAGGTGCAAACGGAGGGCGACCATGCGTGAGAGAACCGACGCTGGAGCTCGAACATGCTGGATACCATCCTTTATCGACCAAGGACCGAATCCGCTGACGTCGACCTTGCGCCGAACCGCGATGACAGTGTCCTGATGAAAAGGGAGTTTCCAGTTGGCTCCGGGAGTTTTGTCGAAGAGAGTAGCCTTGACAGGCCTCGCGGTTGCACCAAGAAGCTCGGACGCGAGATCACGGAACCTGGAATCGACCGCGAGGCTGCGTACCGCCGGAAATCGCTTCATGAGCGAGCGTATGCCGCCTCGACCTTGCGACGGCACGGGCGCGCCGACCGCGACGCGTAGCTCTTGGAGCTCTTCGGTCGCAATGAGAGACGGGACGGAGACCCAGCCCTCACGCTCGAAATCCAGTCGACGTTCACTCATGAGAAGAACGTGAGCTGTAGAACCGCTCGAGCAAGGTCCGCTGCTTGCAGCTTCACCTTCAGCTCCTTGTTCTGCATTCCTTGTTCCCATCTGAGAATCACTTCACCGAACCGATGATCCTGCCGCCTTCCTGCGGCCCACCACGGTCACCATCCGATGTATGAAGCACAATCGCCCCTCGTCATCGTGAAAGATGGGCGTGCCGCTGATCTCCTGGGCCGCATCCTGTTGAATAAGATGACGAATTCTCCGCGCAGTATCGTATGGAGTTTCGGTGTTGCGCATCCACAGTTCGACATCCTGGACCCGCTGTTCCCACCGGAGATTCTCGATCTCCAGTTGGGCCTCTCCGTACAAGGCCACAAGCTGGCCGACCGACAACGCCTTCGTATGAGAAGCGTCGCGCAATCGCTCCCAGTGGTTGTAGTAGTCGGCTCGATCCGCCTGCTCACTGGCAATCATGTCCTGAACGGCGATCTTGCCGCCAGGCCGACAGACCCGGACCATTTCGGACAGAACCTGCTGGGGCGAATCGAAGTGGTGTAAGGCCAGGCGACAGACTACGATGTCAAACGAGCCGTCTTTCAGCGGCAGCTGCCTGGCGTCGGCGGACTCGAAGGACACGTTTTTCACTCCCCGCTCGGCTTGGTTCTTTCGGGCGATGCCCAGGGGCGCATCGGTCAGGTCGACCCCCACCACCTCGCGCACCATGGTCGCAAAGGCGAGGGCCACGTAACCTGGCCCCGTAGCGATGTCCAGCACGCGGCTATCTGGTGTGGGCTGGACCGCTTGAACTAGCCGCCCGGCCCAATCGCTATCGATAATCGTTGGATTGGCTGCGTATGCCGTCGCCTGTTTAGTGAATTCCCGTTGGATGAGCTTGGCGTGCTCTATAGGGGATCGCGTCATGATATGTCCCTTTACCTGAGATGAGGACTGGGAGCCCGATTCACCGGGACCTTGTAGGGTGCCACAAATCGCTCAGCGGCATAACCTCGCTTTCGCACGCAATATGACGTGGCAAGGTGCAGAACGGATCGGCGTCCAGCGGCCAGCAACAGCGCTGACCGGACCCGACCTTGCCGACACAGTATGCCGCCAGAGGGCACCCGGGGTCAATTGAACTCAGCTGTTGCTGGTCCGCTGCAACGCTTTGTTGGGTGGCGTACTGTCGGGTCAGATTCGCGACTGAGCGTTCAGCGCCGCTCAGCTACCGCATAGCGTTCGACGCCGTGTGCTTCGTCAGTGTCGACGTCGGAGATGATCTTCCAACCCGTTCCTTCGACGTACTCCGGTAGGTCCTCGCTCTTGACCGCGGACTTCCACGGCTCTGCGACCAGGCCCGTGAGGAACGTGACCAACTTGCGATAGCCTGGCTTCGCATGCGTGAACACGAACCGGCTTCCAAGTGAGGTGCTGGCAGCCGCTTCCACCAGCAGCCCTCGCACCTCTTCGTCTGTCAGGTACTGGAAGAGACCTTCCGCCACGAGCACGGAAGGCAGTGAAGTGTCCCAGCGACCATCCTCCGCCAACACCTTCGAGAGCGGACGCTCGCCGAGATCGGCCACGATCTGGAACATGTTCGTCGATTGGCCCTCGAGCGCGATGCCTTTGGCCTTTGCCGCAGACGTCGCAGGGTGGTCGAGCTCGATAAATTGAACGTTGGGATGTTGCGGCGCGAGCCTCAGGCACAGAGTGTCGAAGCCAGCGCCCAAAAGCAGCACCTGTCGCGCTCCATGTTCGATCGCGGCCTCCACCTGCTCCTGCACAAAGATCTTTCGGTAGCCGAAGCCCTCGAACTGCCCCGGCATCAAGAAGTCCTGCAACTTATAGGCCCGAATCATCCACGGCCCCTTGGATATACGCATCATGCGAGGGCCGAAGCCGGGCGACCCCGAAGCCTGGAGTAGACGCTCGCTCATTTCTGCGAGTCCGGCAGGAAGTCGCTGCGCCCAGTCGCCTTTCGCACTCAATGTGATGAGATTGTGCGCCACCTTGAGCGCAGTCTGACTGATTCGCCCCTGCTTCACGATGGATCGCCCCGAAGATTGCTCGATGAGGAGAGAAGCCGCGGTCTAGCCGCCCAACCTTTAATCAAGCGGCACGCGATTCCTACATTTAGGCATCGATGCCTACACCTATCCAGCTCATGCCTAAATCTATCCATTCCCGCGATTCCTAAACCTATCCAAAGGGCTACCACACCTAGCCACCTCCACCAACAACCCGGTCCAGCAGATCCAGTCGCTCCGCTACGTCGCGTCGCAAGATCCGGACGCGTCTGACCGGATCCCACCGGCCTCCGGCGGACTTGACCCGGTGGCGCAGGTCGTTCTCCCGCCAGCCGACCCGCAGAGCCACCCTGCGGGCCGCGGCGCGCCTGGTGTGGCCGACGTTCTGCCGCGATTCCAGGCCGACTGCTTCGCGTTCCCGGGATCGCCGGTGGACCGTCTTCAGGTGCTCGCGCGTGCCCTGGTCGTAGCGGTTGCGGACACAGGGGAGGCTCGCCCCGTACCGTGCCAACAGTTCCTTACGCACAGATGATCACCGAATCCATGTCCCTCGGATCGAGCCTGGCCCACCGCTGGCCGTGCCTTCGGTCGGGCGAGATCGTGCCGTTTGGCACCGCCTTAAACTTACGCTCTGTTTGCGCTAGTGTCAAGTCCAGCGGAGCCCGGCGCCTGGTGTGGCAGGCATAGAGACTCAGGCTGCCCAAGACACGCACCGCTGACCGAAGTGGCTGGCACTCCAGTTCAAGAAACAAATCGCTGTGGAAGAGCTCCGCTCGTCCTGCTGACCGAGGTGACCGGCACTCTGGTCGGCTCTACTGTCCAAAAACGCGCCCCGACGGCGACGAATCCGCCCGCGGCGGATCAGAACGCCACGAACCGCGCACAACTCCTTTCAGGCAGCCGCAGAATCCACCGGACGGCGGGAGATTCGGCCCGTGGACGCAGGAACGGCTCCGGGCGCCGACGGAGCCGCTCAGCGCCGCTGGAAACCCTCGAACGACGGGAAATCGGTGCGGAAGCCGGGATGAAAGCTCTCGGCCAATGGCATCTGGCTCGATGACCTGGTCCGAAAGCCCTCGGCCAATGGCATCTGGCTCGATGACCTGGTCCGAAAGCTCTCGGCCGATGGCATCCGGCTCGATGACCTGGTCCGAAGACCCTCGGCCAATGGCATCTGGCCCGATGACCGCGTCGTGAAGCTGATGGCCAATGACCGCACCGGAGCGCCGATGCGCTGCCAATCGAGGACGAAGGTCTCCTCGCTCGTCCGCCGGCCGCGGCAGGCGATGTCGAGCGGCCGCTCGGTCTCGGTGATGCGGAAGACGCCGTCCAGGCCGACGGCGCAGTGCCACGGCCGGTCGTAGATGGTGAAGCGCGCGCCGGGCTCCGCCACCATCGGCATGTCGAGCACGTGCTGCACCCAGTCGTCCGAGGCCCGCAGCCGCCGCGCCCGAGGCTCAGCCAGGCGCTACATACTCCCCGAGGGTGAAACAGAAGGTGCTGCCGCGGCCCCATCCTTCTGATTCGACCCAGATGCGCCCGCCGTGGAGCTCCACGATGCGTTTCACCAGCGCCAGGCCGAGGCCGGTACCCTCCTCTTCTGTCTCGAGGCGTTCGAACAGGCCGAAGATTTTCTCGTGGTACGCGGGCTCGATGCCGACGCCGTTGTCGCTGACGAAGATGACGGTCTCCGCCCCTGGCCGCATCCCGATCTCGATCCGCGGCGACTTCTGATCGCCTAGGTACTTCACGGCGTTGTCGATCAGGTTCTGCAAGACTTCGAGCAGGCGCGAGCGGTCACCGCGGACCACCGGCAGCCGGTGCGCGACCTCGACGTCGACGCCGCGCTCGGCGAGCCGTCCGGCGACCAGCTCGAGAGCTTCGAGCACCAGGCTATCGAGCTCGACCTGCTCGGGCGGCTTGCCGATCCGGCCGACGCGGGAGAGCTCGAGGAGCTCGTCGAGGAGCTGGCTCATGCGATCGGCCGCCCCTTCGATGCGCCAGATGTCGCGCTCGACGGCTTCGGCGTTGCCCGCCGCGGCGTCCTTCTTCAGCAGGCCGAGAAAGCCCTTGATGGTGATCAATGGGCTCTTGAGGTCGTGGGAGACGGTGTAGGTGAAGCGTTCGACCTCGCTGCTCCGCGCCTCGAGCTCCGGGATCAGGCGTTCTCGCTCGGTGGCGAGCTGCCGGACCCGGTAGGCCAGGCCGGAGGACAGCAGCAGCGCGCCCAGGGCGGCGCCGATACGCTCGACCTCCAGTTGATGCCAGCGAATCCCCGTCGCCTCGGAGAACAGAGCTGCGACGAGAAAGACAGCCAGCGCCGCGAGCAGGAACCAGGCCGGGCGATATCCGTCCCTGAGGCGCACGACCGAAGCCGTAACCATTCCCACCGTGAGAAGGATCGCGGCCCCGCCGTCGAGGCGGGCCGCCAGCATCGGTTCGACGAAGGTGGCGATCATTCCCGCGCCACAAAGAGCGGCGACGACCAGCAAGAACTTGTCGCTGCGGGCGGCATGGGCATGGGTCTGCAAGAACCGCCGCGCGTAGAGCGCCCCGAACAGGAACGCCGCCCCGAGCAGGAAGAGAGGAGCGGCTCGCGGCCCCGGCACGTCCAGCCACGGGTACTGGCCGGGCAGGCCGTCGAAACAAAGGAACGCCAGAGTGAAGCTACCGATAAACAGGGAGCAGAGCAGATAGGCAACGTCCCGCACGCTGATGAACAGCATCAGGTTGTACAGCACTATCGCCAGCAGGAAACCGTAGTAGGCCCCGGAGGTCAGCTGGCCGTCAGCCGAGAGACCGACCGTGCCCTGCGCGCCGACGGATCCAGCAGTCGCCGCCAGCACGAGTCCCGCGAGGAAGGGCCAGACCCGGTTCGTGACTCGGAGAGCGGTCAAGAGTATAGATCGTCCATGTCCGGCTTCTCGGTGGCATGGTAATGGACCCAGGTATAGGCGTGGCTGAATGCCGCGACCACGAGCGCGGCCGAGGAATCGAAGCCGACGGCGATCGCCCAGAACAAGAGGAAGGCGAAATGATACATGGCGTTGCTGGTGAACCGGAAGATGCCTCGGTCGACCAGCGGCATGGCGCGGTACCGCGGGTCGAAGTGGTCGGCGCCGGTGGCCCGCACCATGCCGAAATAGCGCTGAACGCTGACCATGGCATAGACCCCGGGCAGGACGAGAAGCGTGGTCGAGACAGAACGTGGCAGCATCGCGAGCCCGAGACTACCGCGATCCATCCAGGCCAGCACGAAAAGCGACACGAAGCGACCGCCGAAAAGCAAGAAGAAGACGACGACGTAGGCTCGAAACCCGATGGCGTCGCTGACCGCCGAGGAGCGGAGCTCGAGCCGCCAGGCAAGCCACACGAAGACCTGGTGCCCGACGGGGAACGCCACCGCGACCCAGAACGCGGCCGGCAACGGCTCACCCAGATAGAGCCAGCCCACCCCGACCAGAGCCAGCAGGAACGCCAGGCACGTGAAGTGCAGCGCCTGGCCGGTCCAGATGCCGGGTGGCTTGTCGATGGTCTTCATATCCGGTCCGCGTGGGGCTCTACACCGAGCTTAGCGAACAATGAAGACCGGATGCGAGGTAGTCTCGAGTGTCCGGATCCCGAGTGGCCTGCAACAGGAGACAGCGCGTCACCATGTCCGTTCGACGATGGATCGTCCCCGGCCTCTGCGCTCTACTGATTCCGGCATTCCTGGTCGTGGCCGGTTTGCTCACGCTCTACTCCAGGGGGCTTCGGCTGGTCGGGCCACTGCCGACCTACGATCCGGTCGCTGAGCAGAGCCCCCTGATCCGAGCGGCCTTTTTCGCCGAGTTGGAAGGGCCGGTTCCGCCGGAGCTCCGCCGGCTCGGCCCACTGTCTTTCGTCTCGCTGGTCATCTGCGAGATGCGGAGGAACGATTGCCCGCGAAGGTATCCCGGATTTCGAACGGCGAGCCTGCTGGCGCGCGAGCTGGCGCCGGAGGTCCGAGGAAACTTCGAGCGCCAACTGGCGCAGGCTTCACTGGCGGTCTGGCTGACCCGGAACTGGTCGCTCGACGAGATGCTTGACACTTTCGCTCACCGGGCCTATTTCCAGAAAGAAGTTCGAGGAATCGATCAGGCCAGCCGGGTCTTCTTCGATGCCGATCCCTCGGAGCTTCGACCCGATCAGGTTGCGACCCTGGCCGTGTTCACCCGGGGTCCAGCGCATTTCATCTACCTCGCCGTCTGCGAGCCTGAGGGATTCACTCGCAGGCGCAACATGCTGCTGAAAGACATGGAATCGGCGGGAACCCTGAACGCTCCGGCGACCCGACTCTCGAGCGAAGACCCGACTACCATTCGCCCAGCGGGAGTCGAGTGCCGCTGACCGACTCTTTCCCGGAGGTCACATCGCGACTTCGATCAACGCCGCGCCCCGTGAGACGGCGTGGACGCTCCAGGCCAGGCACACCTGGGCGAAGTAGTAGAGCGGCAGGCCGACGAGCCGGTTGACGAAACCAGGCGCGACGAAGCGGTCGCGGGCGACCGCCAGGTCCGACAGGTAGAAGGCGACCGCGCCGACCAGCAGGCTCGGATGGGCACCCGCGGCGAAAGCGCCGACGGCGAGCGCGACCATCACGGAGATGACGGCGACGTATGCGTACACCGGCAGACGCATGGCCGCCGGCAGGTGGGGCCCAAGCCGCCTCAGGACCACGAACGCCGGCAGGCAGAGGATCGCCAGCGCCCCCAGGCTCCACCCCGGATCCTGACCGTGGACGACGAACGCCACCGCGTAGGCCACGTGCGCCAGCAGGAACGCCGCCAGGCCGAGGAGGAACGGCCGCTGCTCGGGCGACAGCAGCAGCACGTCGCCGAGCCAGGAGAACGCCAGCGCCACCAGCACCGCCTGGCCGTAGGCCGTCTCCAATGCCCCGGCAGCCACCGCCAGACCGATGAAGCCCGCCGACGCCAGGGGCTTCGACAGCGCCTTCCACAACGCGCTGTCGCGGCTCTCGGCGAGCAGGAGAACGGCGAGAGCGACGACAGTCAGAAGAAGCCACCAGTGCATGAAGGAAGCATAGAGCTTTTCCTGCCATTCATCGAACATCATCGACGCGGTCCTGGCTGAGCCCGTCGATCGAGCTGAAGCAGGTCCTTGCAACCAGCTGAGTGATCTGAGAGGACGTCAGGGCATCGGGGTCATGAGGCTGCTCGTCCACGCCCGCGGAATGAAGCGCTTCGTGGAGCAGGATGACAGCCGCCCGCGATGCGGGAAGCCTGGAAAAGCCCTCGCACAAGAAGGTGACTCTGCCTCCGACCCTGGTGAAGGCCGCCGCTCGCCAGCAGGGGGGATTCTCGGTCACTTCCGCGGGGAAGTAGAGGGTGCTCGAAAGCGTCTTCGGCCCATCGGCCCCGAGATTCCGAAAAAGGGCCGAGCAGGCGGTGTCGGGCCGCAGCCACCGTAACGCGATCGGATATGCCACTGTCAAGCTACGGCGCAGGTCGTAGGGCATGCTCCGGCCATACCACGGCCGGGTAGAGAACGGACGAGTCCCCCGCCGTGCTCCGCCTCTCGCGCGGGCGCGGTGGGCCGCGAGCTCCCGACGGCGCCCCGGCTCACGGAATCGGCGGACCGGGCACCGGTCGCCGGAGCGAGCCAGAGAATCCCGACGATCAAAGCGTAGCTGAGTCGACGTGTCATGGTGAGTCCTCCCGATACCATCAAAACGGCGCCGCGTCATTGCGGGCCATCCGATCCGAGGCCAGCATACGGGGCCGCCATGCTGTAGTCGTGACTGCAACCTGAGGCTTCCGCGCGATTTCCTGACGGCTCGCCGCGCGGGCCGCCGCCGGAACAGGCGTATACTGGAAAGGGCGTGATGTGGCTCGCGGAGGGTACGATGGCTGCAGACCGTGGGTGCTTCCGTTTCGGCGACTACCTCCTCGACCCCGAGGAGGCCAGGCTCCTGCGTTCCGGCGCCCCTGTCCACCTCGAGCCCAAGGCCCTGCAGGTGCTGGGAGTCCTTGCCGCCAGCCCAGGGCATCTGGTCGCCAAGCGGGAGTTGCTGGATGCCGTCTGGCCGGAGACGTTCGTCACCGAAAACGCCCTGACGCGGTCCGTCGCCCGGCTCCGTGGCGCGCTCGGAGACGATCCTCATGAGCCCAGATACATCGAAACCGTGCCGACGGTCGGCTACCGCTTCGTCGCCGCGGTGGAGGTGGTCGAGCCCGGCGCGACGCCCGGCAAATCCGGCCCAGCTCCCCTGCTCGAGCGGCAAGCCGAGAACCGAGGCTCAGCGGCTCCCGGCGCGCGAGCGTTCGGTGCCGTGCTCGGGCTCCTGCTGCTGGCACTGGCGGCTCTCGGCGCATGGCGCCTCGCCCTCGCTCCAGAGGCTCCTCCGGCAGATCCGGTGACGCCAGGGCGGCCGATGATCGTCGTCCTGCCGTTCGAAAACCTCGGACCGCCCGAGGACGCCTACTTCGCCTCCGGTATGACCGAGGAGATCACCACCCGCCTCGCCGCGGTCGCGGCGATTGGGGTGATCTCGCGCAAGAGCGCCGATCTCTATGCCGGCAGCGACAAGACGATCCGGCAGATCGGAGAGGAGCTGGGGGTCGATTACGTGCTCGGGGGCAGCGTGCGCTGGGACCGTGGCACCGGCGCACGTCAGCGGGTGCGGATCTCTCCTCAGCTGATCCGCGTCGCCGACGACAACTACCTGTGGGCCGACTCCTACGACCGGATGCTCGACGACGTATTCGCCGTCCAGACGGAAATCGCCCGCGAGGTGCTCCGCCAACTGGGCGTCGCCGTCCTCGATCCGGTGGACGCCGCGGCGCTTGCCCCGCCGACGCGGAACATGGACGCCTACAACGCCTACCTCCGGGGCCTCGCCCGTTTCGCGCCGCCCTTCCCCACCGAAGAGGAGATCGCTCTCGCGGCCGAGATGTTCGCCCGAGCCACCGAGCTGGATCCGGAGTTCGCCCTGGCCTGGGCCTGGCTGTCGACCGCCCGCTCGATGCTCCACTGGCTCTACGGCCCGTCCGAAGAGCAGGTTCGCCGAGCCGAAGAGGCGGCGGAGCGTGCCCTCGAGCTGGATCCGGAGCTGCCGCAAGCGCGCGCCGCCCTGGCCGTCTATCACCTCTACGGCCGCAGGGACTATGCGCGCGCCGCGGAGGAGGCCGAGGCGGCGCTGAAAGTCTTGCCCAACGACGACGCCATCATCGGCGGCCTCGGTGTCATCCGGCGGCGCCAGGGCCGGTTCGCCGAGGCTCTGACGCTGCTCGAGAGGGCGTTCGAGCTAAACCCCCGCTCGGCGCGCTACGCGCTCTTCCTCGGCTGGTCGCACGCCGCCGAGCGGCGCTACGACGCAGCGGATCGCTGGTACGACCGCTCGATCTCGCTCGCCCCGGACCAGGGCCGAGCCTATCGGGACAGGGCCAGGAACTACTGGCTCTGGCGAGGAGACACCGAAGCGGCCCGGGCGGCGCTGCAGACGATGCCCGTCCAGGGTGGGCCGGAATCGACCGGGACGTGGTTCTTCCAGGAGCTCTACGAGCGAGACTACGAGGCGGCGAGCGAGCGTTTGGCCGGCACTCCCGGCGAGCTCGTGGGACACCGGCCCAAAGCACTCCTCGAAGGTTGGGCACTCGACCTCCTGGGCGAATCGGAGAAGGCCATAGCCTCCTACGAGCGGGCCCGCCAGGCGCTCGAGAGGAGCCTCGCGGAGAGCCCGGCCGACGCCGACCTCCACAACGCCTTCACCCACAGTCGTCTGAGCCTCGCCCTGGCGGGCCTCGGCCGGGCCGAGGCCGCCGTGCGCGAAGGCCAACGGGGAGCCGAGCTGCTGCCGATCTCCGAGGATGCCTTTTCCGGCCCCTACATCGTCCTCGACCAGGCGCTCATCGACACCATGGTAGGACGGCACGACGCCGCGCTCGAGCGGCTCGAGTACCTGCTGTCGATCCCGGCAGGCCGGCAGATCTCGGTGCCGCTTCTCGAGCTGGACCCGCGCTGGGATCCCTTGCGCTCCCACCGACGGTATCGGAGGATCGTCGAACAGCCGGCTGTCGACGGCCACTGATCCTCGGGCCCTCGCGGCCGGGAACCCTCAAAGAGCTCACCAAGGCACTCACCGGGCTCTTCAGCAAGAAAGAGAAAGACGACGGCTGAGCCGCCGACCGCACCGACTAATTGCCGCGCGCCGCGTTGGTCCGACGCAGGTCGGCAACGCCGACGAGCATACCGTCTTCGAGGATCTCGATGGCGCAGAAGCCGCCGAAGGTCTCGTTGTCTTCGCTGACTTCAATCGCCCAGCCCCGCTCCTCGAGAGCGGCGGCCAGCCCTGCATCGTCCGCTTCCAGCTCGAACACGTTCGACGCTTCGGTCTCCCGCAGAGGGCGCTTCAGGTGGGCGCGCGGCTTGCCGATGGCGGCGGCCAGATCGGTTTGGAAGACCAGGTAGTCGAGCAGTACCTGGAGCGTGGCGGTCGGAATCCGCTGACCGCCCGGAAGCCCGATCACAAGGACCGGCCGGCCGTCGCGGAAGACGAGAGTGGGCGCGATCGTGCTGCGCGGCCGTTTGCCCGGCGCCACGTAGTTCACCGAGCCCTCGTCGCGGGTGGCGAAGTTCTTCATCGAGTTGTTGAGCACGACTCCCGTCCCGGGAGCCACGACGCCGGCCCCGAAGTGATGGCTCAGCGATTGCGTGACGCTGGCGACGTTGCCATCGGAATCGGCGACCACGAAATGCGTCGTCGACGCCGACGACGCCGAACGTGGAGCCGCGGTGGGCGAGGCGCTCTGGCGAGCCAGGCTCGGGCGGGTGTCGATCAGCTCCTGGAAACTCTCGCGGGCCGACGGCACGTCGGCGATCCGGGCCTGGATCTCGGGATAGGTCCGCTGCAGGACCTGCCCGATGAGGTCCAGGTGATCGGGGGCGAGCAGGTCGGGCGCGCTCCACTCGGTGTCCGCCAGTCTGCTGAGAACCGCCAGCAAGGTCGCTCCTCCGCTGGCGGGCGGCGGGGCGGTGAGCACGCTGACACCGGCGAAGTCGACGGCCAGCGGCTCGATGACCCGGGCCTCGTAGCCGGCCAGGTCGTCGAGGGTCAGGCTGCCGCCGCCTTCTCGGCTAGCGGCGGCGATCGCCTCGGCCACAGGGCCACGGTAGAAGCCGGCGGGGCCTTCCCGACCGATGGCGTCGAGCGTCCTGCCGAGATCCGGATTCACCAGGCGGTCACCGACCACCGGCAGCTCGCCGCCGGGGAGGAAGATACGCGCCGCCTCCTCGCTGACGCGGATCCGCTCGACGCGGCGCTCGAAGAGCTCCCGGGTCTGCGGCAGCACCCGGGCCCCGGATCGCGCCAGGTCGGCCGCGGGTCGCACGACCTCGGCCCACGGCCGCCGGCCCCAGCGGCGATGGCCCTCGTACATGCCGGCGAGCAGCCCCGGCACCGCCACCGCCACCCAGCCCTCGGAGCGCTCTTCGTAGCCACGCGTGGCGAAACCCGCGGCGTCGAGCGTCGAGCTGGACTGGTCCATGGCGTCGATTGCGTAGACCTGGTCGCTCGCGCGGTCGAAGTAGAGAAACATCAGCTTGCCGCCGAGCCCGGAGCCGTAGGGCTCGGCGACCCCCAGGGCGAGCGACACGGCGACGGCGGCGTCCATGGCGTTGCCGCCCGCGCGCAGCACCGCGAGCCCGATCTCGGCGGCTTCCGGATGGCCCGCGACCACCATGCCTTGCCGCGACCGGGCCACCTCAGTGCGCGCGGTGACGTCCCCGGCGGGCGCCTCGGTGGGCTCCGCGCGCCGCGAGCTCGCGCGCTCGCCCGCGCAGCTCGCCAACAAGAGAAACGCTACCGCGACCGCTCCGTGCCGCGCCGCGGCGATGTGCTTTAGCCGTCGCAACGTCCGCGCCGCTCTCTAGTAACCGATCGTCAACGCACCGGCGCGCCGGGGATCGGAGGCGCCGAACAACACGCCGTCGCCGGTCACCAGGATCGACTGGGTGCTGCCCATGGCTCCCTTGACGACGATGGCGTGCCCCCTCGACTCGAGCAGACGGACGGTGTCCCGGCTGAGCCCGTGCTCGATCCGCAGCTCGTCCGGGAAACCCTGGTGGTGGACGCGGATCGCGTGGCTGGCTTCGGCGACGTTGAGCCCGTGATCGATGACGTTGGTGATCACCTGCAGCGTCGAGGTGATGATGCGGCTGCCGCCCGGGCTGCCGGTGACCAGGAAGGGCTTGCCGCCCTCGAACACGATCGTCGGGCTCATCGAGCTGAGCGGGCGCTTGCCGGGCGCGATGGCGTTCGCCTCGGCGCCGAGCAGACCGTAGGCGTTGGGCTGCCCGGGAGCGGCCGAGAAATCGTCCATCTCGTTGTTGAGCAGGATGCCGGTGCCCTCGGCCACCAGACCGCTGCCGTAGCTGAAGTTGATGGTATAGGTGTTGGAGACGACGTTGCCGGCAGAGTCGATGATCGAGTAGTGGGTGGTCTCGGGACTCTCCGGCGGCAGGACGTTGCCCGGCATCACCTGGTCCGCCGGCGCCGCCCAGTCGCGGCTGATCGTCTCGCGCAGCCGGGCCGCGTAGTCCTTGCTCAGCAGGCGCTCGGTCGGCACGTCGACGGCGTCGGGGTCGCCCAGGTAGGCACTACGGTCGGCGTAGGCGAGCTTCATCGCCTCGGCCAACAGGTGGATCGTCTCGGCCGAGTTGTGGCCCAGCGCTCGGAGCGGGAAGTCCTCCAGGATGTTGAGGATCTGGATCACGTGGCAGCCGCTCGACGGCGGCGGCATGGTGACGACGGTGTAGCCGCGATAGGTGCCCGCCACGGGCTCCCTGACCGCCGGCTCGTAGGCCGCCATGTCCTTCATCGTCATCACGCCGCCGTGGCTCTCGATCGAGTCGAC
Source organism: bacterium (assembly GCA_024226315.1). Classification (GTDB taxonomy): domain Bacteria; phylum Acidobacteriota; class Thermoanaerobaculia; order Multivoradales; family J023; genus JAAELT01. Next base: position 56,996 of record JAAELT010000350.1, read on the forward strand.
GATGCGCTTGGCGATCCTGCCGCGGTAGAAGGCGTCCGGGCCCTTCTCGGCGATCCGCCGGAGCGACTTCGCGAGGTCGGGCTGCACCAGGTGCTCGCCGGGCCGGTAGACCGCCCCGCCTTGCTTGAAGAAGATCTCGCGCGAGCTCCGCCAACGCTTCAGCCGCTCCTGCAGGGCGTCGAGCGACACGGAGAGGTCCGGCGTCACCGTGATCCCATCCTCGGCCAGCGAGATCGCCGGGGCGACGACCTCGGTCAGGCTCATGGTGCCGTACCGCTCGAGGGCCAGGGCCATGCCGGCGACCGTGCCTGGCACCGCCACCGCCAGAGGATGGCGCCGGGAGAGCTCGACGTCGACGTTGCCCTCCGCGTCGAGATACATGTCGCGGTGGGCCTTGGCGGGCGCCTTCTCCCGGTAGTCGATGGCGATCGTCCGCTCGCCCTCGGCGAGGTGCACGAGCATGAAGCCGCCGCCGCCCAGGTTGCCCGCGCGCGGCAGCGTGACGGCCAGCGCGAAGCCCACCGCCACCGCGGCGTCGACGGCGTTGCCGCCACGCTTCAGCACGTCCAGGCCGATCCGGCTGGCGACCGCCTCCTGGGAGGCGACCATGCCGCGCGTGCCGTAGACCGGATGGACCCGGTCCATCGCGCTGTAGATCGCCGACTGGTCGGCGATGGCGGGCGCGCTTCCCAGGAAAAGGGTGGATCCCAGGAAGACGGTCGTCGCGAGCAACACGACGACCGCCGGCACCAGGCGTGAGGCTCCCCGTGCAGATCGCATCTCGAAGCTCCTTTCGGCTGGCTAGAAGCTCATGCGCGCCGTCAGGAACGCCGTCCGGCCGCGAGCGCTGTGGTAATTGTTGAAGAAGCCGCGGATCTCGTCGGCCAGCGGCGGCGCCTCGTCCGCCAGGTTGTTGACGCTGAAACGGAGGTTCAGGCCACTGCGAAACGTGTAGTGGACGTTGGCGTTGAACACCATCCAGTCCTCGACGATGAAGATGCCGCCGTCGGCGGCCGGCGCGGTGGTGTCGGTGAACTCGCTGGTGTAATTGGCGAAGAGGCCCGCGCCGACCCTGTCCTTGGACCAGGTGACGCTGGCGTTGCCGCGAAACTCGGGGTTGCCGTTGACCTCGAGCTGATCCTCGGCCGGCGTGTCAGCGTCCTTACGCTCCTCGAACTTGTCGTACCAGGTGAGCTCCGATTCGAGCTTGAAGCGCCCGGCCGAGGTCCGCTCCGAGGTGAAGCTCAGACCCACGTCCCAGCCCGCGACGTTGCGGCCCGACAGGTTGAAGAAGGTGTCGCGGACGAACAGGATCTCGCCCGCGGGCGTCCTCTGGTCGTTCGGATTGGCGGCGTTGTAGGCACCGAACGCCGCCAGGTCGGCGGCCGTTGGATCGGCGCGCACGACGTCGCCGTTGAAGCCCTGGCCGGTGCTGCGCAGGAGGAAGTCGAGATCCAGCTGGTCCACGTGGCCGAACACGTCGATCCGGTCGGTCTGCTCGATGTCCCAGTAGTCGACGCTCAGGTAGAAGCTGTTGGCGCCCGGCGGCTGGAAGACCAGGCCGAAGGTCTGGGTCTCGGATTCTTCTGGTTGCAGGTTCACGTTACCGCCCCGGATGATCTCGCGCGAGACGTCCCCGAGATCGGCCGGGGTGCCCGTCACGTCGGCCCGGTAAGGGTCCTGGACGCCTTCCGTGCGTCGCGGGATCTGGCCGGTGAAGAGCTGCGCCAGATTGGGCGCCTTGAAACCCTCGGTGAAGGAGGCGCGGGCCAGCAGCCACTTGGCCGGATACCAGCTCACGCCGAGCTTGGGCTTGGCGGTGTCGCCGAAGTCGCTGTAGTCCTCGTAGCGGCCCGCGAGCGTGAGCTCCAGGGCGTGGAACCCCGGCTTGTCGGCGACGATCGGGATCGACAGCTCGGCGAAGATCGAGGCCACGTCGCGATCACCGTCGGTGTTGCTGGTCTGGCTCTGGGCGATGACGTCGTCGCCGTTCGACAACGCGTCGCGCCGGTCGGTGAAGTCCTCGCTACGGAGCTCCACGCCGCCGGCCAGGTACATTGGGCCGGCCGGCAGCTCGGCCAGGATGCCGGTGACCTTGCCGTCGATCAACCCCAGGGTGGTGTTGCCCTCCCGGCGCGGGTTGATCCGCACCTGGTTCAGGACGTTCTCCGGGTTGCGGCCGAAGACGTTCCAGGCGTCCGGGGTGTCGAGGGCGAGCTGCGCCCGCAGCCGGCTCTCACTCAACATGTTGCTCGCGGTGTCCACGGTCTCGGCCTCGCCGTAGACCAGGCCGGCCTCCCAGGTCCACTTGCCGCCGAAATAGCCGTTGGTCCCCAGCAGCAGCCGGTAACTGGTGGTCTCGACGTCGGCCAGGCGGTCGCCGAGCTCGACCGGCCGGTAGTTGCGGATCAGCACGTCGAGCCCCTGATCCCCGAAGGGGTTGTAGAAGTTCTGACTCGGCACGAAGATGTCGTGGTTGGAGCTGCCCGAGATCGCCACCGGCGCGCTGGCTGTCAACGAGTCCGCCCGGTAATAGGAGAGGTCGCCGAAGACGGTGACGTTGGAGCGCGCCTGGTGATCGAACTTGGTGTAGAGGTTGTAGCGCTCGGTATCCGGGATCAGGAAACGAGGCGGCGCGTAGTTGAAGCGCAGGCTCCGGGGCAGGCCGCCGAAGGTCAGCACGCCACTGTTGTCGATGTAGAAGTCGTCGTCGGGCGCGCCGGGTGCCTTGCCGCTCGTGAAGCTGCCGTCGGGGTTGGCGGTACCGGTACGAAAGCGCCCGTTGGGCGTGTTGACCGAGCGGTTGTCCCACCGCGTGCTGGTGCTCCCCGCGCGCTCGCGCAGATCGGTCTCGGAGGCGAAGTCCTTGTCGCCGCCGCGCAGACCGTCACGGTCGAGCCCGTCGGCGTAGACGAAGACGCTGGTCTGTCCCTGGTTGGGCTGGAAGCCGGCGCTGAAGGACAGCGAGCCCTCGGTGAGCGGGCCGTCGTCGGTGCCGCCGTAGCGCGCCGTTGCCTCGTAGCGCTTGGTTGTTCTGCTCTTGACGATCGCGTTGATGACGCCGGCCGCCGCGTCGGTACCGTAGATCGCCGACGCACCGTCGCGCAACACTTCGACCCGCTCGAGCGCCCGAGCCGGGATGCTGTTGACGTTGACCGTCAGGCGCGGAACCGCACCCGAGCTGATCGGGTGCGGCGGCAGCCGCCGGCCGTTGAGCAGCACCAGCGTGCTGCCCGAGCCGAGGCCTCGCAGGTTCACCGACGCGGCGTCGCCGCGGGCATCGTTGGGGCCGGTCGAGCCCTCCTGGTTCTCGAGCCCGCTGGCCTGCGGGATGTACTCGAACAGCTCGGTGGTCGTCGCCGGCTCGCGCAGCAGCACGTCCTCGGCTTCGATTCTCGACAGCGGCAGCGCGGTTTCCTGCTGGATCCGGGGAATGTTGGAGCCGGTGACCGTGATCGCGTCCGCGAAGGCCTGCTCCTGCTCGCCGGCATCGGCCTCGTCGTCCTGCTGCTCATCGGCGGCGGCCTCGGCGGGCGCCTCGGCTTCATTCGCCGCGGTCTCCTGCTCCGCCTGGGCTTCCGCCTCGTCCGTGTCGGCCTCATCGGCCGCGTAGTCGCCCACGACGATGGTGTCGCGGCCGTTGAAGCGGTACTCCAGACCCGTGCTCGTCAGCAGCTCCGCCATGGCCTGCTCGGCGGTGAGCCGCCCTTCGACCCCGACGGACTCGAGGCCTTCGACCAGCTCCGACGGATAGAAGACCTGGAGACTCGACTGATCGGCATACTGCTTGAGCGCCGAGTCCAGATCCTGGGTCGCGATCGTGAACGCCCTGGTCGGATTCTCGGCCAGGCCGTCGTTTGCGGACGTGGTCGAGGTGAGAGCGATGAGAACGGCCGAGGCCACGATCCAGGCCTTCCAATAGCCGCCTCGAGGGCGACCGGCAAGCGTGCCAAGGAGCATGCGCTACCTCCTTCTTTGGGCAACAGTCGATTTCGGATGATTCGATGGACACCCCTTACAACGACCGACGCCCCGAAACCCGACAATCTCCGTCAAGAAAAAGCGTCAGCCGCCGGCGGGGACCAGCTCGAGCGTCCCACCGGTGGACCTGATCGTCACCGGCAGCGTGTTCTCGAGCGCGAACCGGACCGAGCGCAGATCGGCCAGGCGATCGATGCGAAAGACGCCGCTGACCCGGAGCTCCCGGAGGCTCGGCTCGGCGATCGACAGCGCCTCGGGCGTGTACCGGCTGAGCTCCCGCACCGCCTCGTGCAGCGGCGTGTGGTCGAACTCGATCTTGCCCTCCTGCCACGCCCTCACGCGGGCGAGGGCCGAGCCGCCTTCCACCAGACGCGGCTCTTCGGTGCCCCGGATCTCGAGCGTCTGTCCGGCGTCGAGCCGGTAGGAATCCGCCTCCGTGGCGACGCTGGTGTCGATGGCGACCCGTCCTTCGAGGACCGAGATCGACACGTCGTCGCCCTGGCGCAGCACGTTGAACCGCGTCCCCAGGACGCGCACCCTGCCCGCTCCGGCATCCACCGAGAAGTGGCCCTCTTGCCGCGAGCGGACATCGAAGAACGCTTCGCCCTCGAGCAGCACCACCTCCCTGCCGTTGGCGGCGACGTTCAAGGTGGTGGCGGTGTTGAGGCGGATCTTGGAACCGTCCGTCAAGGCGACCAGGCGTTGCTCGCCCTGGACCGTTCGGTGCTCCAGGACCGGATCCTGGCTCCAGAAGGCCCACAGGCCGGCGGTGACCACCGCCGCCACTGCGGCCGCGGCCAGCAGACCGCGGCGCCAGCCGTCGCGGCGCGGGCCGGCGGCGGCGGTGTCGAGGAGCGTGGACGTCGCCAGATCCGGATCATCCGCGAGGTCACCCGAGAGCTGCCACCCCCGATGGAGCAGGTCGAGCTCGGCGCGGTTCCCGGGGCTCTCGGCGCACCAGGCATCGAGCGCCCTCAGGTCACCCTCGGTGACCTCGCCCCGCAGCAGGTGGGCCAGCCACTTCTCGGCCGAGTCGAGACGCCGGCTCACTTCGAGACCCCTCCGCTGAGCCGCGGGGCGGGCGCCGCCGTCACCAGCTCCTGCTTCAGGAGTCTCAAGGCACCGTGCATGTAGCGCTCCACCGTCCGCTCACTGACGCCCAGTCTCTCGGCGATCTCGCGATACGGAGTTCGCCGCAATCGCCGCATCAGGAAGACCCGCCGCAGCTTCGGATCCATCTCGAGCAGCGCCGTCTTCACCAGGGCCAGAGTCTGCTTGTACTCGAGGAGGTCCTGCGGGGTGTCCTCCTCGACCGCGCGGGGTTGGACGACCTGTTCGAAGACCAGGTGCCGCGCGCCGTTCCGGGTCGCCCGGCGCCGGTACCGATCTCTGAGCAGGTTGGTCGCGACCTTGAAGAGGTAGGAGCGTTCCCCCTCCTCGAGCTTGTCGAGATCCCGCTGCCGGCAGAGACGCAGATACGCTTCCTGCGCCAGATCGGACGCCTCGTCCTGACTGTCCAGCTTTCTCCGCAGGTACCGAAGCAGGGCCTCGTAGTGCCGAGCGAAGATCCGCCCGACCACCAGGTTGCGGCCCAGCAGCGCATCGTCGCTCAGGGACATCTCGGGGCTCGAGTCTGAGACCAGCTTCATCTTCCTGCCGGGAATGATTCCGCCGAGACTAGTTTCTTCGCCTTCCCGGGTCAAATCGAGCCGCTGGAGCCCCTTGGCAGTCCACTTGCGTTATCGTTCAGAGGCGCGATGGGAAAGATCGACATCTGCCGCAGCCGCCTGGCCAACCTCACCGTCGAGGGCTCGCCCGAGAAATCGCTCGAGGCCTGCCGCTCGCGCCAGAAGCGTCTGCGCAGCCTCAAGCGCGAGGTGCTGGCGCAGCTCCTCGCCCTGCGCATCGAGGTCCAGGAGCAGACACAGAAGACGCGCGGACCCAAACCGTCGCTGCGGGAGCTCTGGGAGCGCCGCGACGAGGGCGCCAGGGAACTGCTGGCCGACGTCAAGCAGCGGGTCACCGGCCTGCTCGACGAAGAGACCCCGGCCGCCATCGAGGCCTACTCGGAGATCAACGAAGAGATCGACGCCCGGCTGGCGAAGCTGACGGAGATCGAGAGTCGCCTGGCCGGGGTCACGGGCGAGGTCGACGACGCTGCCGCAAGAATCGAGCGCCGTCTGAGCTCCGATCGGTCGGAAGACCACGAGGACGACGACCTCTACGCCGCAGTGGGCGCCGCCGTGAAGGAAGGGCCGCGGCCCGACGCTTTCTGCTCGCACTGCGGCCAGGGAATCGAGCCCGACGACCGCTTCTGCCGCCGCTGCGGGCATCGTCTCTGATCCGGGTCGCCGGCGACCCTGCTGGCCCGTCGGCGCTGTCGACGACTCGCCGACCGAGGTGCCGTGAGTCGTGTGCTGGGAGCGCAGGCATCTTGCCTGCATCCGGAGCCGGCGGGACGCCGGCGCTCAGCCGGACTCTGGGAGAACACGGAACCCCAGAGACAGCCCGCAGCGACGCACCCGTTCGTCGAGTGTGAGCAGCACTGTCTCGGGCAGCTGCGCCAGCGTTTCCAGGGCGCTGGCCAGATGGAGAGCATCGAGAGAACGGACCGAGTCATCGGGAAACGAGTCTCGGGACCGCTCGATGATCTCGTCTCTCAGGCGCAACAAGACCCAGCCTCCGGCCAGCCGCCGCAACTCGCCACGCAGCTCGCCGAATTTGTCAACGGGCAGCTCGCCCAAGCTACGAGCGCGATGGAACGCCCGGTCGCACTCGACCAGGGTGAGATCCGAAGCCACCACGAACTCAGCGTCTCGCAGAGCATCCCGAACCGCCGGCCCAGTGGCTTCTCCCAGCAACCAGGACAAAACAGCACTCGACTCGGCGTAGACGATCACCGATCACCGCGGCCCCAGTCGAGAAGCTCTCTGGCCGTCGTGTTCTCGAGAGCCCGTTCGTAAGTGCGATACCGCTCCGGATCATTCCTGACGATCTTGCGAGCAGTACCGCGTCGAACCAGCTCCGCGAGTCCGCTCGGTGCCTCTCCGTCGCGATCGGGCACAGGGGACCGCAACTCTGCTACGACCTCACCATGCGAGGTCACCCGGACCTCCTCCCCCTCGCGGACTCGGCGGACGTATTCGCTGAGGTGATTCTTCAAATCGCGGATGCCTACAGTTTGCATGGCCCAATTGTAGCCTCATGTAGCCACAAAATCAATCACTCGGTGATCTACCGAGGACCTGACCGAAGCAGAAGCAAACCTCAGTGCTTGTGTAGGTCCTTGTGCATCAGCCGCCGGCTCTCCACCAGCCGTTCCGCGGCCGGCAGCGCCCGCAGGCGAGCATCGAGGCCTTCGTCGGCCTCGGCCTCGAGCTTCTCGATCACCAGCTCGACGAGCCGTGGCGGGAAGCCGCCCGCCTCGAAGAACGAGCGCTCGTCGGCCAGACGCCGCGCCGCCGCCACAGCCGTCGAGGGCAGGCGTTCGAGAGCGTCTTTGACCTCCGGGCGTTTGAAGACATTGCCCTCGACCTCCAGGCGCCGGGCCAGGTCCAGGCTGTCGGGGCTGGTGAGACCCTCCTCCACCGCCAGCGTCACGGCGGCCAGCAGCAGGTGGGCGAAAGCGGTGCCGTCGGGGCTGCGGTACTCGATCGTCGGCCGGGCGAGATCCCCGGGGTAGGGGCCGTCCTCGTCCGGATTCATCGCCTGGTCGAGGCGTCGAGGAGTGCGGAAGTCGAGCGGCACGCGCACCAGGCTGGAGCGGTTGCGCCGTCCCCAGCAGATCCGCGTCGGCGCCTCCTGATCGGGCACCAGGCGCAGGTAGCTGGCGGCCACGGTGTTGCCAAAGGCGGTGAGAGGCCCGGCGCGGCCGAGCAGCCCGCCGACCAGGCGCATGGCGTCGGCCGAGAGCTCGCCACCCTCGCCGAGCATCACGTTCTCGCCATCGCGCGCCAGCGCCAGGTGCAGGTGCATGCCGCTGCCGGCCATGCCCTCGTCGAGCTTGGGCACGAAGGTGGCCGAGGCGCCGTGGCGGGCGGCGACCTCGCGGATCAGCCAGCGGGCCACCGGCAGCCAGGTGCCGAGCTCGTCGATCGGCATGAGTTCGAGCTCGAGCTCGAACTGTTCCACCCGCCGGCCGTCGAGCTCAGGGTCCTCCGACTCCAACTTGTCGATGTAGCCGACCTCCGCGTGGCAGTACTTCACGCGCCCGGTGACCGCCGCCACGTGGCGCAGGATCTTGCCGGCGATCTCGTGACCATGCACGTAGGGAGCGCTCTGGTGGTAGCTGCGCTGCGTCTTGCCGCTGAAGCGGTCGTCCTCCCGCTCCAACAGCAGGTAGAACTCCAGCTCCGCCAGCGCCTGCAGCTCGGCGCCGGTCCTCTCCCGCAGCCCGGCCGCCGCCGCGGACAAAACTCCCTCCGGCACCGCCGCCGGCTCGCCGTCCCGGTCGGCGAAGCGGCACACGACGTCGAGCTCGTCGCGCGCCCACGGATTGAGGAACGCCCACCGGTACACCGGCACCGCGTACAGATCGCTCGACCCGGCGTCGAAAAGCCCCGGGAACAGGCTCGACCCGTCCACCCGCTCACCCGCCGCCAGCACCCGCTCGAGGTACCGCTTGTCGTTCACCGGCAGGCGCAGCTCGCGCAGCTTGCCGTCGAAGGACGGGTAGCGGAGGTTCAGAACGCGGATGCCGTTGACCAGGCAGTACCGCAGCAGGTCCTTGCGTCGCCAGGCCTCGGGCGGCTTGTCGAGATGCCGGACCAGGGTGCGGATGTCGTCCGCGTGTTTTCCAGCCTTCACGTCGAGCTCCTGTGGCGTGACGGCACCCAATCAACCCATCACAACGCCCCGTCCGCCGCCATCTTCATGTACGACGAATCGAACCGCAACTTCACGTTCCCTTCGTCCCCCTGAATCGAGCCGTCGGGATACGAGATCCCGACCACATCCACCGACTCGACTCCCTCGCCGAGCAGACCGTGCTCGAAGCAGAAGTTCCGCACGTAGTCCATCTTCTCCTTGATGTCCTCGCTGGTCGCGTAGTCGACGGCGGCGGTGGGCTGGTAGTACATGGCGGTGGTCTTGAGTTGGGAGTTGTAGCCTTCGACGTCGGTGCCGCTGGCGTCGGCCATGGCGGCGATGGCGGTTTCGGTCTCGGGGCCGTCGCCGGACATGAGGGCCATGACTTCGTACCAGGCGCCGACCAGGGCCTTGCCGAGGGCGGGGTTGGCGTTGAGCACATCGGTCTGGACCATCATCAGGTCGATGACTTCGCCGGGGATGTCGGCGGAGGTGAAGACCTTGCCCACCCCGGGCGCGCCCTCGATCTCCATGACGATCGGGTTCCAGGTGACGACGGCCTTCTGGTTCTCGTCGGCGAGGAACACCGGGCCGATGTCGGCGTCCGAGGCGTTCTGCACGGTGACGTCGCTCTCCGACAGGCCATTGGTCTCGAGGGCACGCGCCAGCAGATAGTGGGAGACCGAAAACTCCACCAGGTTGATGGTGCTGCCGGCGAGGTCTTTCACCCCGGCGCCGCCGCGGGTGAGGATGGCGTCGTTGCCGTTCGAGTAGTCGCCGAGGATCAGGGCCGTCGAGTCGACGCCCGAGGCGGCGGGCATGTTGAGGCCCTCCATGTTGGTCATCACGCAGGCGTCCACCTGCTTGGCGACGAAGGCCTCCACCGAGGCGATGTAGTCCATCCGCACCAGCTCGATCTCGATGCCGTACTTGTCGGCCCACTTCTTCAGGATCCCCGAGCTGCCGGCGTAGTCCCAAGGCATCCAGCCGACGTAGATCGACCAGGCGACGGTGAACTTGGTCTTCGCGTCGGGATCGGCCGAGCGTGCCTCGGAACCAGGCGCGGGATCGCTGGTCGGGGCGGGCTCGGAGCCGCCCCCGCAGCTCATCATCAGAAGGGCGGCAAGGCAGACGACGGCGACGCAGAAGCGGCTCTTGGAACGCATGATTTTTCTCTCCTCTTGCTGACAGTGTCACTGGAAGTGTCAGAGGAGTAGCGTAGCACGCCGGCGCCCCGCCAACCCGATAGCTGGCGGGGCGAGGAAGCCGGCGAGACGCCGGCGCTCCCAGCACGCGATACGCGTCTACCAGGCGAAGAGTAGACGGAACGAGGTTGAGATAGCATGCCGCTCCCATTCAACTCGAACGAGTCTCAGGAGCAATCTCCCATGGCGATAGAAATCGGTGACAGGATTCCACAAGCGACCTTCAAAGTCTTCACCGCCGACGGCATGCAGGACGTGTCGTCCGGCGAGCTGTTCGACGGCAAACGCGTGGTGTTGTTCGCGGTCCCCGGCGCGTTCACCCCCACCTGCAACGACACCCATCTCCCCGGCTTCCTGGTGCGCTCCGACGAGATCAAGGACAAGGGAGTCAATACCATCGCCTGCGTGGCGGTGAACGACGCCTTCGTGGTGTCGGCCTGGGGCAAGGCCACGGGCGCCTCCGACCACATCCGGATGCTGTCGGACGGCAACGGCGACTTCGCCCGTGCCATGGGCCTGGAGCTCGACGCCACCGGCTTCGCCATGGGCAAGCGCTCCCAACGCTATGCCGCCATCGTCGACGACGGCGTGGTGCGCTACCTGGGCGTCGAGACCGGACCGGGGGTCGGCGTGTCGAGCGCCGAGGCCGTGCTAGCCGAGCTGGCGCAGGGCTGAGGGTGGCTCAGGACTTCTTCTTCTTTTTCAGCCGGAAGCCGACAGGGTGCGGACGGCTCCGCTGCCGAACGACAGTGGCAGGTCATAGTCGACCTCGATCTTCGCCATGCCCAGCTCCTGCTCGAGCGTCTCGGCGAGCGCCAACATCCTGGCGTCACGAGTCTTCTCGCGATCGGTCCCGGGCATGTGCAATTCGGGTCCGGACCGCAGAGTTCTCATGGCACCAGCCACCACCGGCGGTTCCTCGGCGGACTCTCGCGGGAAGCCGGTAAACAGGCTGACCTCCATGGCGAGCCGCTCGTCGTCCGCGACCGCGCCGGCCGGCGAGAAGAGCGTGGCAACGAGTAGCAAGAATGTGTACCGAATCCTCATCTGTGCCTCCTCGCAGGTCATGGCGGAATCCGATCGCAGTTTCCCTCATCGCCGGCCGTCTTCCTACCCAAACGCAAAACGCCGCCGGCAGAGCCGGCGGCGCCTGAAACGAAGCGTTGGAAGGGTCGTTGCCTACTGAGCGACGAGCTGGCCCACCAGCGACTCGAGCTCGGCCAGACGCCCGGTCAGGGTCTCGATCTGAGCGTCCTTGTCGGTCAGCTCCGCGTGCAGGCCCTGGATCGCCGACAGCGCCACGCCGGAGGCGCCACCCACCGGGACGCCCCTGCCGGTGCCGACCTCGAACGCCCCCGCTAAGTCCTCCGCCAACGGGTCGAGGTGAGGCGCCCCGCCCCCTGCCCTCTTGAACTGACACGCCGTCACCGGC
>JAAELT010000351.1 GCA_024226315.1 bacterium
ACCTGGCGCGCACCCTCGCGGGCACCGGCAGGAGCATCGTCCTGACCTCGGCGACCACCATCGCCGCTTTCGGCACCCTGGCCTTCACCTCCCACCGCGGCCTGGCGTCGTTCGCCATCGCACTCTCCCTCGGAGTGACGTCGGCGCTGGTCCTGTCGGTCGTGGTGCTCCCCGGGCTGCTGCAGCTCTTCGAAGCCCGTCTCCTGGCCGATCCGCGGCAGGCGGAATGAAGGCGGAGCCTGGCATGAAGAGCTCGAAGCGCACCGACGCCTACATCGCCTACACCCACCGCTTCTTCACCCGTTGGGTGCCGGTCTACGATCTCTTTGCGCGGTCGATTTTCTACGCCTATCGCGCCGCGGTCCGCAGCCTCGAGCCGCGCCGCGGCCGGTCGATTCTCGATCTCTGCACCGGCACCGGCGAGATCGCCCTGCGCTGCGCCCGGCAGGGGGCCGAGGTGACCGGCATCGACGTCACCCCGGCGATGCTTGCCCGGGCCCGGCGCAAGAAGGGTGAACTCGCTGTCCGCTTCCAGCTCATGGACGCCCGCCGGCTGGCCTTCCCCGACGCCAGCTTCGACCGGGTCGTGATCTCGTTCGCCCTCCACGACATGCCGCGCCGGGTGCGCCTCGAGGTGCTGCGCGA
>JAAELT010000352.1 GCA_024226315.1 bacterium
TCGAGACCATCGCTCCGATGGTACGTGCCGTCGTGCTGTCGTGCGCCGACGAGCCGCTGACCTCAAACCACTTTCCGGAAATCCTCTCCTACCTGGTCGACAGGCACCCGCGCGTCGACGTCGAATTCTGTACCAACGCGATGTTGATGAACGCCCGCATCCGCAGGCTGCTGGTCGAAAAGGCGGTCGGCCACCTGATGCTGTCGATGGACGGATCTTCGAGGGTGAGTCTGGAGTCGATCCGGGTGGGGGCTCGCTACGATCGGATCGTCGCCAACATCAAGGCGCTGCGGGATCTGAAACGCGCCGCCGGCGCCCGTTATCCGGTCCTGGTGATGGACTTCGTCATGATGCGCCGCAACATTCACGAGGCGCCGGTCTTCGTTGAGCTCGCCGCACGGCTCGGGGTGCAGATGATCGATTTTCGTCACGTGATCCCGGGCTATCTGAGCGACCCCGACGAGCTCCTTTCGAGCCACAAAGCGCGCTACAACCACTACCGGGAGCGGGTGCTAGAGGCGGCGCGGCGCCTGCGCGTGGGCGTCACCATCCCGCCGGCCTATGAGACGCAGGAGCGCTTCGACGCCAGCGCCGAGCAGGTCGCCGACCTCGGCGATTTCAAGGCCGTCAAGGCGGATCCGGCGAAGGGCGACGTGCCCGTGCCGCGGCGTTTTCCGAGGGGCTTCAAGCCACGCCACAATCGGGGCACTGCGGCGGAGCTGTTCGCGTCTACTTACTGTGAGCGCCCGTTTTCCGAGATCATGATTGCCGAGCAGGACCTCGTCCGCCCGTGCCCGTGGTATCAGGGCGAGCTTGGGCGGATAAGCGACGGCACAA
>JAAELT010000353.1 GCA_024226315.1 bacterium
CCTGAGCCTTCTGCTCGGCCTCGGCGAGCTGCTGCTCGAGCCCCGTGAGCTGGCCGTACTTGAGCTGGGCGGCGCGGTTGAGATCGTACTCGCGCTCGGCGACCTCGATCTGCTGGCGCACCTGCTCGATCTCCTCGCGCAGCTTGTTGACGCCGTCGATCGAGGCCTTCTCGTTCTCCCACTGGGCGCGCATGACGTCAGCCTGGGCACGGAAATCCGCCAGCTCCTTGCGCAACGCCTTGAGCCGCGCCTTCGACGCCTTGTCCTTCTCCTTCTTGAGCGCCGCCTCTTCGATCTCGAGCTGCATCACCCGCCGGGTGGCCTCGTCGAGCTCGGCGGGCATGGAGTCGATCTCGGTGCGGATCATGGCGCAGGCCTCGTCCACCAGGTCGATCGCCTTGTCGGGCAGGAAGCGGTCGGTGATGTAGCGATTCGACAGCGTCGCCGCGGCGACCAGGGCGTTGTCCTGAATGCGGACGCCGTGGTGCACCTCGAAGCGCTCCTTGAGGCCGCGCAGGATCGAGACCGTGTCCTCGGTGCTCGGCGCCTCGATCAGTACCGGCTGGAAGCGCCGCTCGAGCGCGGCGTCCTTCTCGATGTGCTTGCGATGCTCGTCGAGCGTGGTGGCGCCGATGCAGTGCAGCTCGCCGCGGGCGAGCATGGGCTTGAGCAGGTTGCCGGCGTCGGTGGCGCCCTCGGCCTTGCCGGCGCCGACGATGTTGTGCACCTCGTCGATGAACAGCAGCACCCGGCCCTCGCTCTCCTTGATCTCGGAGAGCACCGCCTTGAGTCGCTCCTCGAATTCGCCGCGATACTTGGCGCCGGCCAGCAGCGCCCCCATGTCGAGCGAAAAGACAGAGCGATCCTTGAGCCACTCGGGCACGTCGCCGCGCACGATGCGCTGGGCCAGGCCCTCGACGATCGCGGTCTTGCCCACCCCGGGCTCACCGATCAGCACCGGGTTGTTCTTCGTTCTGCGCGACAGGATGCGGATCACCCGGCGGATTTCGGAGTCGCGCCCGATCACCGGATCGAGCTTGCCGCGCCGCGCCATGGCCACCAGGTCGACGCCATACTTCTCGAGCGCCTCGTAGGCCTCTTCCGGGTTTGCGCTCCTCACCCGCTGGTGACCGCGCACCGCCTGCAGCGCGGACAGGAAACGGTTGCGGTCGACGCCCCACTGTGCGAGCAGCTTGCCGGCCGCGGACTTCGAGCCTTCCTCGATCAGCGCCAGGGCCAGATGCTCGACGGAGACGTACTCGTCTTTGAGCCGCTTGGCCTCGTCCTCGGCCGCCAGCATCAACTGCTGGAAACGCCGGGTGACGAAAATCTTGCCCGATTCCGCTCCCGGACCACCGACTTGCGGCCGCCGCTCGAGCTCCCGAGAAACCACCTGGCGCAGGGCTACCGGCTCGACGTCCATCTTCTCGAGCAGACGCGCGACGAGGGAGCCCTCGTCCAGGAGTGTGGCCAACAGGTGCTCGCCGTCGACCTCCTGGTGACCGTGACGCACCGCCAGGGCCTGGGCGCTCTGCACCGCCTCCTGCGATTTCTGTGTCAGCTTGTTCATGTCCATGCCGTCACCTCTCTTATGGGCACTCGATCCTCGCGGGGACCGGTTCGTTCATTCTCGGGAGCTTCGAGGCGCGCTATCGCGGCTCGAAGCTCGAAACCTCCGCAAGTTTTTCGAACAGCTCTCGCTCTTCGTCCGAGAGCTCCGTCGGAACCGTGATCTTGATTTCGGCAAAGAGGTCGCCGGCCGCGCCCTTGGCCCCCTTGCCGCCGGGGAACCCTCTCCCGCGCAGCCGGATCTTGCGGCCGGTCGAGGTTCCGGGCGGCACCTTGACCTTGATCGCGCCGTCCAGCGTCCGGACCGTGGCCTCGGCGCCGAGCGCGGCTTCCCAGGGGCTCACGAGCAGGTCGGTGTGGAGGTCGGTGCCGTCGAGGCGGAAGCGATCGTGGGGCTTGATCTCGACCACCAGAAACAGGTGTCCCGCCGGGCCGCCTCCGGCGCCGGCGCCGCCCTTTCCCGCCAGCCGGATCTTCTGGCCCGGCCGCACGCCCCGGGGCAGGTTGAGCGAGTAGGTCTTGATGCCGCCGGTCTCGGGGTCGTGAAGGCTGACGTCGCGCTGGCCGCCGCTCGCCGCTTCTTCCAACAACAGCACCAGCTTCGCTTCGCGATCCTGGCCGCGGGCACGCACGCCGCCCGCGCGGCCTCCGAAGCCGCCGCCGCCGAACGGATCGCCGCCGGCGAACGGATTGCCGCCGGCGCCGCCGAACGGATTGGCGCCACCAGCGCCGCCAGCGCCGCCAGCGCCGCCGAACAGCGCGTCGAAGAACGACGAGTAACCGCTGCCGCCGGCGCCGCCGAACTCGAAGCGGATGTTGTCGAAGCCCGGCGGCGGGGCACCGCGGCCGCCCGCGAAGCTCTTCCAATCCTTGCCGAACCGATCGTAGGTCTTGCGCTTCTCGGGATCCTTCAGCACCTCGTACGACTCGGTGACCTCCTTGAACTTGTCCTCGGCCTCGGCGCCCCGATTGACGTCAGGATGGTACTTGCGCGCCAGCTTGCGGTACGCCTTCTGGATCTCGTCCGGCGTCGCCTGTTTCGACACCCCGAGAGTCGCGTAGTAGTCCTTGTAATCCACCCTGTGTCTCCTGTGAACGCGACCGAACGGAGATTTCTCCGGATCGGCGCATGAATCCTCTTCCTCGGGCCTTCGAGCTCTGCAAAACCTTAGTGTGAAGCCCTCATATTTGTAAACAGCCAGGATTCTCCCCGCATTCCCTCGACGTTGACAAAAGAGGGCAGATTTTTCATGATGTCGCGGACGCAGCTCCGCGCGCTTCCCGGCGCGCGGCGGTTCCCGAGGGTTCGGGCGGCCCGGGAACTGGGCGGGTGGGTCCCGCCGACCAGGGATACGCCTAGGAAGGAGGTGGTCCTGTGAATCTAGGTCAGAACGGTTTGTTTGAGGTGGCGTCCCCGTAAGGGAAACCTCTACGCACCAGTGGTGCCACCGGAGGTAGCCCCGAGAAGGGGGTACCCAACGCCACTGAACGAACCACAAGGCCTCGTCCCGCAACCCGGGACGGGGCCTTTTGCGTCTCAGGCATACTTCTCGGCCACTTCCGCTACTCTCGCCAGAGCGTCGCGCCGCCGCTCGAAGCGCTCGGGAAAGCTCTCCTGGAGCTCGCCCGCGATTTCCCCGAGCGGCGTCCGGCGCTCGAGGCGCGCGAGGATGAAAAGCAGGACCCTACCCTCGGCGTCGAGCCGCGGCAAATAACTCGCGGCGCGCTTGCGCAGCTTGGCGAGCGACAGCGGCGTGCCGTGAAAAGTCGACTGCTCGAATCGCGCCTTGCTACCGGCGGCGCCCTCGATCGAGGTTGACCAGCGCCACACATAATCGTCTGCCACCAGCTTCGCCTCGATCCTCGCTTTCAGGAGATCGCCCGGCTCGAGATCGACCGGCCGGGGAAACGGGAAGAAGCCCTGGCCGTAGATCAGCTCCGGACCGCCCGGGGCGTTCGAGAAACCGCCCGCCGCGCTCAGGGTTGTCTCGAACCAGACGGCGAGACCGTGTGCACGGCCGGGGCTCTCCAGCTCCCAGGCGAGGTCTGCGGCGGCGTCGGTGGTCTCGATTGTGCGGTAGTCGAGCGTCGCCCAGCAGCGCGGCTCGACCAGGCATTGATCCTCTGCAAAACGCGCTTTGGTCCAGGTGTTGGTGACAATGCCCAGTGGCACGTCGAGATCGAGCCCGAGGCACTCCTGGCGCCAGCCGAGTGTCAGATCGTCCCAGGCTTTTTCGGCTTCGACGACGCAGGCCCACAAGGTGTCTTGGCGCGGCACGAGCTCGCCGCCCGGGACCAGCAAGCGTTGCCGGGCATCGATGATCGACGGCAGATGCCGGAACGCCAGCGGCAGCACGCCGCGCAAATCGGAGACGATCACGTCGACCCGCTCGAGCAGCTCCAGCTCGGTCGAGTAACCCTGCACCAGCTCGATCCGGTTCGCCAGACCGTGCACCGCGGCGAGCTGACGCGCGACCTCGATCGAGTCGGCAGGCTCGACCGCGTAGACCTTGCGCGCACCCAGCCGCGCGGCCAGCAAGGCGAAGACTCCGGGACCGGTGCCGATCTCGAGTACCACGCATCCCGGCCGCACCGACGCCTCCAGCGCGTCGACGTAGGCTTGGCGCCGGACGGGCTCGGCGAGCATCGCGCCGTAGGCGGCCAGGCTATACACCGCAACCCGATCAGGCCGCGGAACGGCGCCGGCTGAAATCATCGATGATCAGATCGCACAGCTCGGCCGGGCCGACTCCTTCCTCCGGCCTGTGCAGACCGAGTACCGGGAGCTTGCCCACGAGCTCCGCGAAGAGCTCGAACTCCGTAGCACGCATCTCGGCATCCAGAAGCGGGGCAGCGTAGGAGTGGGCCACCAAAGCCAACAAGCCGTCCCGGCCACGGACGGTGCGGATCGCTGGCCCAGCCTCGGCAATCGAACCGCAGTCGAGCAGGTAGATCGCCGCCAGCGGACACGGCACCCGCGCTGCCTGGGAGCCGTGCCCGGCCAGATCCAGGTACCGTTTGTCCCAGGTTCCGGAGAGTCTGGGTAGCGCATCGGCCGAGCCGAACAGCATTTCGGACGACTCTGGCCAGAGACGCAGGATCGGGCAGTCCACCTGGACGAGGTACTCGCCACCGTGTGGCTCGAGCACCGCGAGGTCGTCAGACAGGACCGCATGTCCGCGTTGCGCGAACGCCGCCGCGGTCGTCGACTTGCCAGCCCCCGCCGGGCCAGCTAGAGCGATCGCCTGGCCATCGATCACCACCGCGCTGGCATGGAGAGAAATCGCTCCGTGCAGCCGGAGCACGAAGCCGAGAATCGGTCCCAGGAGATAGCTCGAGACGTCTTCCAGGGTGTTGGGCTCGAGCCACTGCACCCACAGACGGCGGCCACAGCCATCCAGAACAAAATCACTACCGTCCCCGTAGAGAAAGCGGAACATGCCGTCACTCGGCCGGCGCCAGACCCGCAGCATCGGCTCGCCGCGATCGTCCAGGTCGGTGCTCTCGATCACGGTCCGCCATCGACCGCTGGAACACTCGAGCGGCACGTGGCCCAGATTCACCTGTAGGGGCGAGACACCTGGGGCCGCCGCGGCAACGAGCCGCGGTAAAGGACGGTTACAGTCGAGGGAAAGCCCGAAGACCGAATAGGAGATCGTCATGGTCGACGAACCGACCCGGATCGGTTCGGATCAGAACATGAAATTGGTCTTGAAGGCTCCGGAGCCGTCGGTCATGGTGTTGCCGACCTCGGCCTGGGTGATTTCCCGGATGTCACCGTAGGTGATGAGTTGAGGCCGGGTGTACGCCTTCCTTGTCTCGGCCTTGCCAGGCGCCTTCTGGTCGTTCATTCTGGTTGTCTCCATATAGCCCCAGGACAGCACTGGCCCCCACAGGCACCGTCATCATATCCCAATCGAGCGACTGAGCCAATAGGCGAGGTTCAACGATCGATGGAGCTCACCGCGGAAGGGTACCACCGCGCCAGCCGACTCTATCCGCCCCAGTTCGTCGCCGATTTTCCGGGGGCAGACGAATCGACGAATCTCCGGGGCCTGTAGCACCAGTCCCTCGAAGAGCTGGCTCTCGGGTTTCGGCAACGGGTGCTCGGGTTCGCCGGCGAGGGGAGACTTGGGACGCGTGCGTACGGGCTCGGGCAGCAGGCCCCGCATCGACTCGCGCAAGATGTGCTTCTCCATACACCAGGGGACCGGCGGCAGGGTCAGCGAGAATTCCACCAGCCGGACGTCGAAGAACGGATATCGCTTCTCGACCGGGAGACCTCGCGCCCCGGCGTCCAGGTGTTCGAAGAGCCAGGTCCAGGTGACGTCCCACAGACTCTGGTGGGCGCCCCGGCGAGTCCGATGCGGAACTTCGGGGCCGCGTTCCAACTGGTACCAGCGCCAGCGCTCCAACAGACCGAGGCGTCGCTCGAAGTCCCGATCGAACCAGCTGGGGAAACCGCTGCGCCAGTCGCGCTTCAGGCGCCGGCGGTACCATCGCGTCTGTATGCCGAGAGACGGGATGCGCCGCTTCCATCGCGGAGCGCTGAGCAGATAGCGCATCGCGCTGCCGAAACGTGCCTGCTTGAGCTGGTCGACAAAGAAGTCGGGAAGCGGCTGCAGCAGAGGATCGCCCCCGTAGCCGGTCAGCTCTACACGGTAGTCCGCGGAGACCGCTTTGCCCAGGTCGTGATAGACGGCGTCCAGAAGGTGGTAATCGGGTTCCGGCGGCACAGGCAGCTCGCCCCAACGCTCGGAAAGGACGTAGTCGTCCAATGCTGTGTAGCGGGTCGGCAGAGCAAGCCTCTTGGCCACCAGCTCGGCGAAGTGGCCCTCTCGATCGGGAATCAACCGGTCATAACCGAGCGTGTAACAGCCTATGTTCGGGTCTCCACCGCGGGCCGTGAAGAGACGATGGGCGCAGGCCGCCACGGCAGTCGAATCGAGGCCGCCACTCATGAAAACCGCCACCCGGTCGGTCCGCAGGCGATCTGCGACCGCGCGGTCGAGCAAGGCACTGAAACGCTCCACCCAGCCACCCTCGGACTCGGCCACCGGCACATCGCCGACCGGCAGCCGCCAGTAGCGTTTCGCCCCCGCGCCTTCCGGCGACCATGTACGGCTGTGTGCCGGCGGCAGCCGGCGCACGTCGGCGAAGGTCGTCGCCTCGGGCTCGAGATTCGACTCGAACAGGAGAAAATCGGCCACCGCCAGCTCATCGAGCTCCGAGCTCACCCGCGGGTGGCGCCGCAGGCATGCCAGGGTGTTGCTGAAGGCGACGCCTCCCGGCCATTCGACATAGTAGAACGGCTTGACCCCCAGGTGATCGCGAGCGGCAAAGAGGCGGCGCCGCCGCGGGTCCCAGATACCGAAGGAGTAGTCACCCAGCAGGTGATTGACCGCATCCTCCCCCCAGGCTCTGTAGGCATACAGGATCAATTCGACATCTGTGACCTCGCGCCCGGCCGCGGACGGCACCGGCTCGGTCCCCGCGGCCCGCAGCTCGGCGACGAGCTCCTCGCGGGCATCGATCCTGGCATCGGCAACGATCCAGATGTCGCCGTCGAGGGAGAGCGGCTGTCGTTCTCCCAACGATTCTTCGGTGGTGGCGAAATGGGCGCAGCCGAGCCCGACAGATCCGTCGAGCCAGACCTGCCTGCCATCGGGCCCGCGAAAGGCCATGGACTCGGTCAGCTCATGCAGCTGCTCCCGATCGACCGGCGCCCGGTCGAAATGTACGATGCCGACGATCCCGCTCACCTGACGGGACCTTCCGGTGGCGAACCGGCCATCTGCTCCTCGATCAGCCGGTGACCGGTTCCGGCCGCTGGAGCTCGATCAACCCGGCATCCTCCAGCTCATGGATGAAAGCATCCAGATCCTGTCGCAGCTGCGTGTCGTCGACCTCGAACTCTGCGAGCATCGCCTCGTAGACGGCATCGGTCCGTTTCTGCTCGCTCAGCAGCTGCCAGATCCGGGTACCAATCGTGTCCAGCCCGTAGTAGCGCTGGGTCTTGAGGTCGAGGAGAACGGCTTCGCCCACCAGCTCCCGGAACAGTACATCCGGAGCTATACGGGCTTCGAGGGCCGCGGGATCTTCGGAGCCGGGGGTCATTGCGGAAGGTCTCTGTTGATGAATGTGGCTCTGGCCACCACGTCTTGCGATCGTGTCCGGAGTATAGCAAACACGCAACCAGGCACGCGGCCGGCTACGGCGTACACGCCACGGCGGGCACGTGAGCCGCCGCGGCGTCACGCAATACCTGGGCGCACGCGGAGATCTCCTCCACGGTCGCGACGATCAATGCATCACTGACCACGCCGTCGACGGAGGCGTCGACCAGGCCACAACCGCCCGAACCGTTGCCAAAGTCCGCCGTGACGAAGGCGGAATCCGGAACCGGCGTTTGCGAATCAGACAGCGTGATCTCGTCGCCGCTGTCGTCGGTGCAGCCGGTGATCAGGTGACCGGGCTGATTGGCGAACTGGAGCCAGGTCTGGTTGCCCGTCATCACCACCGAGGACGTCGACCAGATGTCGGAGTCGAGGCACGGGCAAGTCACCGTCGGCGGCTCGTCGTCGTCACAGCCGGTTTCGATCTGTACGAAGTCGACCTTGAGATACTCGCGGTAGCCGCCGTACATGGTCGACACCCGGAAGCGGACCTGGGTCTCCGAGGAGATGAAGTCCGAGATGTCGAAGCTCCGCGAGTCGGCCACGGCACCGGTGATGCCGGTGATGACCTCGAGCTCCGTCCAGGTGTCGCCGCCGTCGGCCGAGACTTCCACCGTCACCGCGTCGCCGGAGTCGACCCCGGAGGTGGTCCGGAAATCGAAGGTGAGCGTCGCGGTGACCGCCCCGGTGAGATCCGCCTGACGCGCCGCGCTGGGCTCGCCACCGGTGTTCGGGTAGTCGTCGAGCTTCAGGTAGCCGTGCGCGACCCGCACGTTGCCCGCCGACGGACCAGCGCCGCCGGAGACCGGGTCGTTCTCGATCCAGCCGCCGTCCCAATCGTCCGAGCCGTCATTGTTCGAGAACGAGCTGACGTCGAAGTCGTCGCGAACCGTCCTCTCGACGCAGGGAATCCCGCAGCGGTAGCCGAAGTCGACGTCGCGCTCGTTCACTCCGGCCGGTAGATCGATGGTTGCCTGGTCGGGCGTGTCCACACCGTCGAAGTCGAAGGTCCGGAGCAGCTGCTGGCTGGAGCTCAGCGAGCAACTGCCGCCGCCGCTGTCGGAGTCGCTGTCGGAGTCACTCCCGGAATCGCTGTCCGAGTCACTCCCGGAGTCGCTGTCCGAACCGCTGTCAGAACCGCTGTCAGAACCGCTGTCCGAGTCTCCATCGGTGCGGGGCAGATCGCCCTTCTTGCCGAAACCCAGGAAACCGAAGGGCTCGGTGGCCGGGGAGAGATCGAAGAGCGGCGAGCACTGCCCACCACCGGAGTCGCTGTCGGAGTCACTGTCCGAACCGCTGTCCGAGTCGCTCTCGGAGGACCGGTCCGAGCCGCTGTCCGAGTCGGTGCCCGAATCGCTGCCCGAGTCGCTGTCCGAGTCGGTGCCCGAATCGCTGCCCGAGTCGCTGTCCGAGTCAGTGCCCGAATCGCTTCCCGAATCACTGTCGCTGCCGTCCACGCAGCGGCAGAGCGTGATTTCGCCGTCCTCGCTGTCGGAGTCGCTGTCCGAACCGCTGTCCGAGTCGGTCTCCGACGACCAGTCCGAACCGCTGTCGGAGTCGCTGTCCGAACCGCTGTCGGAGTCGCTGTCCGAACCGCTATCGGAGTCGCTGTCCGAACCGCTATCGGAATCGCTGTCGGTCCCGCTGTCCGAATCGCTGTCCGAACCATCGGCGCAGACGCAGCAACCGGGTAGGCTGTCCGGATCGACCACAACCGTGTAGGTGCCGCTCGGCAGCTCGCCGAAGAGGTATTCACCGTTCTCGTCGGTCGTCGTGTCGTCGATCTCGATATCGTCTTCGTCGAGCAGCCGGACCACGACGTCCTCGATGCCGGGCTCGTCTGGATCCTGCTCGCCGTCGCCGTCCTCATCGAGCCACACCCGGTTACCGATCGAGCCGAAAGACCGAGGATCGTCCGGACCGGGCTGGTATCCGAAATCGAAGTCGAAATTGTTGGGACCGTCACCACCGGGCGGATCGGCGTCCGGCACCTCCCGGACCTGCTCGTTCGGATCGCCGACCGGGTCGGCAATGGTCGTGCCGATCAGTCCCTCGAGGGCCGGACTGTCGACGAAACCGAAGTTGATCCCCGTGACGTCTCCGCCGGCCACGGTCACTGCCAGCATCGAGCTCGCCGCCGGTGGCGTGGTCGGCAGAAGACCCGCCAGCGCGCGGTCGATGTCGGTGATCTGCAGCACATAGTTGCCGTCCGGCAGACCCACGACGCCGCCGAAGGAGAAGTCACCCGCGGCGTCGGTCATGGTGGTGGCCACCACGCCGTTGCCAGCCAGCAGGTTCACCGTTACGCCGCCGATCCCCGGCTCGCCTACTGGATCGTCTTGCACCCCGTCCCGGTCCGTGTCGAACCACACCCGGTCGGCGATGTTGTAGAGCGGCGAGGTCAGATAGCCGAAGTCCTTGGTCAGGATCACGTCTCCCGCGATCACCGCGAAGGGCGCACTCGGGTTAGGGTTCGGGCTGCCGGGTGACAGGCTGAAGCTCGAAAGCGGACCCGTGGTGTCGACCACCTGCACGAAGTAGGTGCCCGGAGCCACGCCAGTGAACAGATACCGACCGTTGGCCGCGGTCGTCGTGCGGGCGATGTAGACGTCGTCGGAGGGATCGCCCGGCATCGCGCCCGGATCGATCAGGTCCACATTCACGCCGCCGACCCCGATCTCGCCGGAGTCCTGCACGCCGTCACCGTCGGAGTCGATCCACACCGTGTCGCCGATGAGCGCCGCGCCGCCGGGGGCGAAGGCGTAGGGGAAGTCCAGATCCAGGTGCACCGGCGTCGCCGCGTCCACCAGCCGCGTGGCGCTCGGATCCGTGGCGCCGCCGGCGCCCACCAGCACCAGACCCGCCGGAACCGTGAAGTCCTCCACGTCCGCGTAGTAGGTGCCCCCCAGCGCCAGACCGTCCACCAGATAGTTGCCGTTCCGATCGCTCAGCGCCGAGCCGAAGAAAACGTCGTCCGCGGTCCCAGTCGTCAGGTCGCTGCCCACCTCGTAGACCACCACGCGCACGTTGGCGATGCCCGGCTCACCCGAGTCGAAGCCGTCGCCGTCATCCAGCCACACCCGGTCGCCCAACGCGCCGACCGCAACCGGCATGGTGAAGTTCTCCGGCGGGATCCGCACCGTAAAGGAACCCTCGTTGACCGGGAAGGAGTACATGCCGTCCGGGTCGGTGACCGTCTTGGCGGCGAAGCCGCCGCCGGAGCCCAGCAACTCCACGATCACGCCGGGGATGCCCGGCTCGCCGCCGGTCTGCGCGCCGTCGCCGTCAGGATCGAGAAACACCGTGTCGCCCACCAGATAACCGCCCACGGGCGGCGAGCATGGAGCACCCAGCTCGTCGGCGCACAGCAGCTGCGGCAGGCGCAGCGCGTTCAAATTGAGAAAATCAACACCCTCGACACGGATCTCGTAGACCCCCGAAGGAATCACCGGCGGGGCGTCAGGCCCACCCGCTTCCAGGCAGACGTCGGCGCACGGAGCGCCCACCGGAGCGTTCGGATCGGTCGGTGGCGGCGCCGTCGGCACACAGCTCGAAGAATCGTCGCACGGCGTCTCGGTGGAGATCAGAAACTGCTCCCACTCCTGGTTGCCCGACGGGTTGTCGTTACCGAACGTCCGGCCGTCGGGGAAGATTACGTCACTGCGCACCGACGGCGTACGGACCAGAAAACCGAACGGGCTCGGATCCTCCGCGTCGTCTTGCGGGCTACCGGTCGTCATGCCGTTGGGACCCGCGAAACCCGTCGCCACCTCTTCGGATACCGCCGAAGTCGACGGATTGACGAACAGCGGCAGGAACGGTGGAGGCAACGTGTCCGGATCGTCCGTGTCCTGATCGCCGGCGATAAGACACGCCGGCTGTGGAACACAGTCCCGGTCGCCGTCGAACTTGCCGAAATCGAAGTCACCGTCCCACACCGGCAGCGCCGACTGGTCGGCGGCGACATCGAAAAAGAAGCTCCAGTTGCCGTCGTACGTCGTCTCGGTGGTCGTGCCGTCGACGAATATGTTGGGGTAGAGGGTCGGGAAGTCCGCCAGGTTGCCGGTCGACAGGTAGGCGAACGGCTGCTCGCCTAGACGAATCGTCAGCACCGACTGCGACAATGCGGGGTCGACCACCGCGGTGCGAACCTTGAACACGTTCGCCGTACCCGAGGGCACGGAGATCCCCTGGATCTCGAAACGGTAGATGAACGCGCCGCTCGGCGCCAACGCCTCCGATCCGGTGTCGACCGTGAAGTCCATCCAGGCGTTGTTGGGCATCCCCGAGGAGTCGAACGAGCAGTCCGGGTCTGGAGTCGGCCCCGCCACACAAGCCGCCGGCGTCGCCACCGGAGTCAGGTCGAGCTGGACCTCCGAAACCCCCGGAGGGCTGGCGTAGAGAGAGTACTCGTAGGTGACCGGCGGCCCGCTGCCCGGAGGATCCCATCGCGATTCGCCGCTGCCGTCGAGCTCACCCGCATCGCCGTCGAAGACCCCGACAGTGAACGTCACCGTGTCCGAAGGCGCGGTGATCGACAGATCCAGGACCGGGTCCACCAGCGTGTCGAGACCAGAACCGACGATCGCCAGGAACTTGGCGTCGATCGGATCGCACGACGGCAGACAGTTGAACGCCGACAGCGCCTTGAATCGCATTCCGTCCAGCGAAGGAGCGGTGGCCGCCTTGTTGCGCAAGCTCTCGAGCTCTCGAACATCAGCCTCCAAGAGCCGCCGCGTGAGCTCTTCGTAGGTGGTCTGCTCCACGCTTCTGCCGGGCTGCTGCCCAAAGATCGGGCTCGCCGCCAGCAGAAACCCCAGGATCAGAAGGATCAGCGGGAGCGCGGCCGGCCTGTCCGCCCGCCGTCTCGCCTCGTCGCCGGTGTTTCGGGTGGTGCTTCTCATGATGCCTCCTCGAAGTGTCTTCCCGTGCAGATGTCTTCCCGCGAGCCGAGCCACCCCCCGCGAGCTCAGCCGACCGCGTCCTCTATCGACTCCGTCTCGTCCTGGATCTGCTGCTGCTCGACGCGCAGGCGACGGAGAATGTGTTCCGCGAGTTTTCTGGGATCGCCGAAGTACTGTTCCTGCCCGCTGTGCAGATCCCGTACGTAGCCGCGTAGCGGAGACGTTTCACTCTCCTGCTCCCGCGGCTCGAGCCAGAATCGCACCAGGTAGGAGACTGTCGGCCGTTCCCGATCTCGGTTTTCTGTAACCATCGAGAACCTAGAATGCACCCCCGGCGTCAGGAAACCGTCAGGGTCCTGGACCCCGACGTAGCCATTTTGCCTACCCTCTCACTCGAGGAGCACAGCCAAGCGGGCTCGGGGAGCACCCGAGCCCGCTTGACGCGATGTCCTGCACGGCGCAACCCGACATTCCCGACCCGCCGATGTTCGTGCCCGCCGAGGCGATGTCGGAGGTGGCGGGATTGGCGCCGTCGAGGACCGTCACGTCCGCCGGTGAGCCGTCGAAAAAGGCCGTGATCAAGTGGGCACCCGTCGCGTACTGAATCCAGGTCGGGTTCCCCGACGACCGGCCCGGCGCCCGCGATGGCCAGGAACTTGGCGTCGGTGGGGTCGCACGACGGCAGGCGCCAGCGGCCCGACATTCCCTGGTAGAATGAAGGCCGAGGGCCACATCGGCACATGACGAGTTCCGGGTTTGGGGAGAGGGGCTGTCGTGGACCCCTCGGGGGGCTTCGATCAGAGGAAGACAACCGAGTGAGCCAGCTCACGGTCCGCTGTTTTGGCGGCCTCGACGTTCGGATCGACAAGAGGCCTGTTACCGGCTTGGAGTCGCAGAAGGTCAAGGCGCTCCTCGTCTATCTGATCGTTCACCGGGAGCGGTCCTTCAGCCGTGAGCAACTGGCCGCGCTGCTGTGGCCTGACGAACTCGACGGTCCGGCCCGGCGCAACATGCGCCAGGCGATCTACAACCTCAAGTCGACGCTGACGCGCGACGGCGCCGAGTCCCCGATTCTGACGGGCAGCGAGCTGCAGATCGATCCGGCACTCGATTGCTGGCTCGACGTCGAAGCCTTCGAGGAGGCACGGCGGCAGGGCAGCTCCGGCGGCGTGGTCGACCCCCACTACCTGACGGCGGCGGCCGCCCTGTACCGGGGCGATTTCCTGGCCGGATTCAACCTCAAGAACAGTCCGGACTTCGAGTTCTGGCAGCTCGCACAACAGGAACGCCTGCGCGACCGAGCGGTCGAGACGCTGCGCACTCTGGTCGACAGCTATCTGTCGCGGGGCGAATTCCGCCTCGGCCTACAGTACGCCAGGCGCCTGGTGGCGATCGATCCACTCTCCGAGGAGGCGCAGCGTTACCTCATCCGGCTCTTCGCGCTCAACGGGCAGCGCAGCCGCTCGCTGGCGCAGTACGAAGACCTGCGCGACACTCTGCTGCGCGAGCTCGGCGTCGAGCCTCTGGAAGAGACCCGGAGCCTCTACGAGGCGGTCCTCACCGACAAGGATTCGATCCAGCCCGAGGTCGAGGAGAGCAAGGGCATCGGGCCCTTGATTCCTCTGGTCGGGCGTCAGGAATCCTACGCACGGCTGCGCGACTGCTGGCAGACAGTGCTCACTGGGAGATGCTGCTTCACGGTGGTGGAGGGCGAGGCCGGCGTGGGCAAGAACCGGCTGGTCAAGTCGTTCCTCGACGCTGCCTGTTCACGACGCCTCACGACGGTTCTCAAGGGAGCGTGCAATGACCAGATCCCCGTCGGCTACCAGCCGTTCGCCCAGGCTTTGCGCAACGCGGTGGCGGCCGAGGGCCCTCGCTCCAGCCGCGTCCTGTCCTCGACGTCCGCTGATTCGCTGGCTCACCTGGCGCTCCTGGCGCCCGAGCTCCGCAGGCTCTCACACGATGTCCCACCGTCGCCGAAGCTGGCGACCCGGCAGGATCGCATCCGACTCTTCGAGTGCTGTGCGTCGTTTCTCGAGAGCCTCTGCCTGCCGGACGACGGCGGACCGCCCGACCGGCCGCTGGTCTTGATGTTGGGCGAGCTGCAGTGGACGAGCTCGGAGACCGTGGACCTGTTCGAGTATCTCCTGGTGCGGCTGGCGAGCGTTCCGGTGTGGCTGCTCGGCACCCATACCACCGGTGACAAAGCGCGGGACTCGCCACTGCAGCAGCGAGCGGCCGGCGACGAGGGACCGATCCCGCTCACGCGTATCGCCCTCGAGCGCCTGGCGCCCGAGTCGGTTCACGAGCTCGCCTCGACCCTGGTGGGTGACGACCATGCCACAGAACTTGCCGAATTCCTGATCCTCCACGGCCAGGGGTTGCCGCTGGCTATCGCCGAATGGATCAATTCGCTGTGGGACGACGGACTGCTGGCCCGCGACGCCGGCAGGTGGCACTTGCGCGACTCGCTGGCCGGCCTTGGCGGTGACCTCGACGCGCTGATCTCGAGCCGGCTCGGCCGGTTGCCGACCTCGACCCGGCGCCTGGCCTCGCAAGCGGCGGTTATCGGCCAGCAGTTCGACGCCGAGCTGCTGGCGGGGGCCGCCAACGAGCACCTGGCGGTGGTCGAAATCGGCCTCGAGCTGATGCTGGAGCGGTGGCTGATCCGCCAGCACAGCGACTATTGGCGCACCGGCCGGCGTGAGCGCGACATCGTGCTGTGGGCAAAGGGCGCGCGCCGGGGCAGCTTCGAGTTCAACCACCCGCTGATCCGGCGCACGATCCTCGACGACGTCAACCCGCTGCGCCGCCAGGTGATGCACCGCGAGGTCGGCGAGGCGCTCGAGCAGGAGCTCGGTGAGGAATCCGGGCGCTTGTGCGAGGTGCTGGCTTTCCACTTCGCCCAGGCCGGCGAGTGGGAGCGGGCGATCCCGCATCTCGAAGAGGCGGCGCGCAGGGCTCGCTCGCTGCTAGCTGCCGACACCGCCCGCCGGTACACGCGCCAGGCGATCGAAGTGCTGAATCGCCTCGAGGCGGGAGCCCGTAAGCCGGAAACGGCCGGAGCCTGGCGGCGGCGGCGCGAAGAGATGGCCGCGTCGCTTGACGAGCTCTAGGAGCCGAGGACACAAAAACAAAGCGGGCGGTGCCGGAGCACCGCCCACTCGTTCTACCCGCTCAGGGTCAGATCACGGGCAGCCCGCGGTCCGCAGCAGGTCGGCACACGCCATCAGCTCGGCCGGATCGGTGACCGCCTTGTAGAAGACCATGGCATCGCCAGGACCCAGAACCGCACAGCCGGGGCCGCTTCCCGCGAGCGGCGGGGGCATGCTCAGGTCCGGTGTCGCGGCGGCGAACGTACCGCCCGCCCCGCCCAGGAAGACGTTCGACGGACCCAGATCGAAGCAGCTGGTCGCCGGGATGCTGCCGTCTTCGAAAGCTGCCCAGGTGATGTTGATGAACGGGCCGCCTCCGCCCGCGTCGAACCAGTCGCCTGTCAAGAGACACGGGCACTCGGCACCGGGCGGTTCTTCGTCGAACTGCGCGTCGCACGTCAGGTTCATGGTCATGGTCACGGAACCGTCGTTGCAGTCCGCATCCGAACCGCTCCAGCCCACGAACACGGAGCCCACATCCGGTGTCGGGGTCAGGACGACGCCCGTCCCGGAGGCGTACACCTCCGAGCAGTCGCCACCGCAACTGATCCCAGCCGGCGCGCTGCCCACCGTGCCCGTACCCGAGCCCGACTTCGTCACGTTCAGCGTGAACGTCTCGACGTCGAACTGCGCGTCGCAGGTCAGATTCATGGTCATGGTCACGGAGCCGTCGTTGCAATCCGCATCCGAACCGCTCCAGCCCACGAACATCGAGCCCGCGTCCGGCGTCGGGGTCAGCACCACGCCCGTCCCGGAGACGTAGGCCTCCGAGCAGTCGCCGCCGCAGGTGATCCCTGCAGGCGCGCTGGTCACCGTGCCCGTGCCCGTGCCCGACTTGGTCACGTCGAGCGTGAGCTCCTCGGGATCGGGGCCGTCGCACTCCGAGTCGATCTGCACCCAGTCGACCTTGAAGTACTCGGACCGGCCACCGTACTTGTTCGACACGCGGAAGCGGATCTGCGTCTCGGACGAGATGTGCGCCGAGATGTCGTAGCTCCGCGAGCCGAAGGTGGAACCGGTGATCCCGTCGATGGTCTCGAGGATCGCCCAGTTCGCACCACCGTCCGAGGAAACCTCGACCGCAACCGCGTCACTCGGATCGACGCCGGAGGTGGTCCGGAAATCGAAGGTGAGCGTCGCGACCTCGGCGTCCGTCAGGTCGACCTGGCGCGCCGCGCTCGGCTCGCCACCGGTGTCCGGGTAGTCGTCGAGCTTCAGGTAGCCGTACCGGACCCGCACGTTGCCGCTGCTGGGACCGCCACCACCCGACACCGGGTCGTTCTCGATCCAGTCGCCGTCCCAGTCGTTGGGGCCGTCGTTGTTCGAGAACGAGGTGACGTTGAAGTCGTCGCGCACCGTCTTGTCGATACACGGGACACCGCAGCGGTAGCCGAAGTCGACATCCAGGTTGTTCTCCCCGCTGCCGAGCGTGATCGACGCCGCGTCGGGGGTGTCCAGACCGTCGAGATCGTAGGTCTGGAGCAGTTGCTGGGTGCCGCTCAGCGTGCAGCCGCCGCCACCACCGGAGTCGCTGTCGGAGTCGCTGTCCGAACCGTCCGACCCACTGTCGCCGTCCGAACCGCTGTCGCAGCCCGCGGCGCTGTGTACCCACGCCGGCCCGCGCTCACCGCTGGCGTTTCACATCACGCGTATCCGCGCAAATCGCTCGAAACCAGGTCTGCGCCCGCAACATCTGGCGGCGGTGCGGGCGGCCGCGGCCATTAGCCGTGCGCAAGTGCAGGGCGCCGATCCAGGCTCGACCTCACTCCAGTTCCGGCCAGGACGCGTGCAACCGGGCGCCTACCAATTCGATATCG
>JAAELT010000354.1 GCA_024226315.1 bacterium
CGAAGCCATCGGCGAAGATCCAGCCGACCGGCGTCCTCTGGATCGACCACCCGTCGGTGTCCGTGCCTTCCGAGCCGAGGCTTTCCCAGACGGCGAGGAGGTGCCCGGCGCCGTCGCTCGAGGCCGCGGGGAAGACCTGGGAGGAGGTCGTGTAGCTGTTGACCTGGAGCTCGCCGCCCACTCCCGACCCGTCCGAGGCGTAGTGGCGAGCCTCAATGCTCTCGAGCGAGGTGTCGGTGCCGCTCGAGCCGGCGCTTTGCCAGACGAGGAAGAGCTCGCCGGCGCCGGTCAGCGCCGCTGACGGGCGGGACTGGGAGCCGGTGGTGTAGATGTTGACCTGGAACTCCTCGCCCGCCGGGGATCCGCCGGAGAAGAAGCGCTGGCCCTGGATGCTCGAGGCCGACGAGTCCGTCCCGGCCGAGCCGTCGCTGGCCCAGATCACGACGAACTCGCCGCTGCCGGCCATCGCCACCGACGGGTAGCGCTGCTCCTGTGTGTGTAGCTATTGACCTGGAACTCCTCGCCCATCGGCGATCCGCCGGAGGCGAAGCGCTGTCCCTGGACGCTGCTCAGGTCGGCATCGGTGCCGCTTGAGCCGAAGCTATCCCACACGGCGATGAAGTTGCCGCCTGCGTCCATCGCCACCGAAGGCAGATGCTGGGTGCTCGTGGTGTAGGTATTGATCTGGAATCCATCCCCCACGGGCGATCCGTCCGAGGCGAAGCGCCGGCCCTGGACGCTGAGGCCCAAGGAGTCGGTGCCGGCCGAGCCATTGCTCTCCCACACGACGATGAAATCGCCGTCCGTGCCGGCCGCGACCACGGGTGATAGCTGGAGCTCGGTGGTATAGGCGTTGACCGGGAACTCCTCTCCCAGGGGCGATCCGTCCGCCGCGTAGCGCCGAGCGTGGATGTCGAAGTCCGTGCTCAGCGCGCCGTAGCCGTCCCAGGCGACGACGAAGGCCCCACTGCCGGCCTGCGCCACCGAGGGGGTGGTCTGGTGGTTCGTGGTGTAGGTGTTGACCTGGAACTGCCCGCCGACTTTCTTCCCCTGAGCCGAGTACCGTTGGCCCTGAATGCTATAGAGCGAGGAGTCGGTACCGCTCGAGCCCAGGCTCGTCCACACGACGACGAACTCGCCGGTCGGGGAAGTCGCGACGGCGGGGCGAGCCTGACGGCTCGTGGTGTAGGTGTTGACCTGGACGTCGCCGGCCCCTGCCGGAGGCGTGAGGATCGAAACGACTGCGATCAGAAGCCAGGAATGCTTTTTCTTCACTGTCGTCTCTCCTGATGCTTGCTGAAGACCTCCCGGCGCTACTCTAGGGCACCGCGCTCGACCACCCCGTCACGTCCCCTGATTCGAAGCCGTCTGAGAAGACGCCGCAGTCTTCCAGGAAGACGCAGCGCACCCAATCCGGGCGATCGATGAAGGGATTGCGGTTTCGCTGGTAGGAGAAGACCGCCTCGTTGCGCCAGATCTCGAGCTCGTCCGGCGGGTCCTCCTCGTGCCAGGCGAGCAGATCGGAGAGCAGGCCCATGTAGGCGACGGCGGCGACGCCGCCGGTGACGGCGATCTGGCCCGGATCGTCGGTGGCGATGAGGTCCGGCTCCTCCTCGGCGGTGGCGCCGTGGGTGCCGCCTTCATAGCGCAGGTCCATGTAGAGGATCGCCCGGGCGACGTCGCCTCGGCGCCCGGGCCAGGTCTCCCAGGTGCCCTCAGGTCCCAGGCCCAGCTTCCAGTTCGACTGCCCGGGCCCGCCCTGGCCGTTGTTGAAAAGGGTCGGCCACTCCTCACAGCCGGGGCCTGTGCAGTCGCGGTAGGGGTTGTTGCTTCGCCCCTGCTCGTTGTAGACCTTGTCGGCTAAGAAGAGGTGGTGGCAGTCACTGAAGGGCAACTCGCCCAGGCCGTCTTCGAGCGGAAAGCCATAGGACTTCGGCCAGCTGTGCTCCCGGTCGTAATCGCCCGTGCCGCCGCCGACCTTCGGGTAGGACGCGTTCTTATAGACGTCGAGGATCCGGGTGCTGTCACCGGGATCTTCGTCGGCCAGCTCGAGGATGTCCCAGACCGACGCGTAGGGGAAGCGTACGTGGTCGTCGATCGCCTCGTGCAGGGTCGCTCGCAGCGCCGCCCGGGTCGAGACGTCGACTTCGAGGTACATGCAGCTTTCAGAGAAGCAGCAGGTGTTGGGCCCCCCGGGGGTGCCGCGGTCGCCGTCGCCGAAGAGCAGGAAGCCGTCGCGCCAGTTGGCGCCGACGTTGTTGTCAAGGCCCGGGTCTTTGCCCAGCTCCATCGACTCGCCGTTCGGGTCCGGGAAGGTGGCGCCGTCGTCCCACTCGACGCGGTCGATCTCGCTGGAGGCAGCGTCGAGCAGCACGAGCTCGTCGGAGGTGTTCGCCAGGGCCATCCCGGAGTATTCGTAGTCGACGGTGACGCCGCCGTTGGTGGCCTCCTCGGCGTTGTTGCCGAGGACCAGGTAGCCTCCGGCCGGCGCCAGGAGCGGCCCGCCGCTCGCGATGACGAAGCTGTCGATGTCGTTGTCCCGGACGGTCCAACCGTCGACGTCGACCGGGCTTGCGGTGGGGTTGTAGAGCTCGAACCACTCGCCGTCGGCGTCGTCGACCGCGGAGGGATTCTGCAGGATCTCGTTGATCACCAGCTGCGCCGGTGCCGGGCTGGTGAGCAGCACCATCAGGGCCACGGCGGCGGCGAGTACGGACGTTCTCAGGGCAGGGCGAAGCACCCGCGGTGCGGGAGAAGAGCACGAAGCGTTCATCTTGACCTCCCGGGGGCTCGAGGCACAGGTTCGAGGCCAGGAGGGGCCCGGCATCGGCGCCTGGCTGGAGTCCGCCAGTTTTGATTCTGCGACACAGACCGGGCTGCTGTCGCCACCCGCCGGGGTGGCTGCGCTGGCCTCCCGATCAGATCCCCCCCTATAGAAGAACGCGGATTCCGCTGCGGAAAGTGCTCGAGTTTTGGCGAGAATCGCCGCCTCCCGGCGCCGCGGTATCTTGCCGGCCGAGAGCAGCCACCAGGCCCGAGGACACAAGAGCCGAGATGGCCCTCGCTCCGCGACGGGCTGAGGCGGGAGGGCCAGCCCCGGCCCGCGTGCCCGCAGCACGCTGCCTACCTTCACCACCCTCTGGAGGAGCGGGCGGAGCTGCTCGCGGACCTGCGGGCGCACCCCCACTGAGCCCGCGACCACGAAGCGCTTCGTGGGGGGCTCTTGACTCCTCGGTCGCGGCGCCCTCCGCCGCCGGCACAGCGCCTCGTCCCTCGGGCTCGCGGCCGCCGGCAAGGCGCGGCGTGAG
>JAAELT010000355.1 GCA_024226315.1 bacterium
GGCTCGACCTCTACGTCAACAACGACGTCTCCACCAACCGGCTCTATCGCAACATGGGCGGCGACTTCGGGACCGACGCCCCCGTTGTCTTCGACGATCTCTCGGCCATGACCGGCACGGCTGATCCGCGGGGCTCGATGGGACTCTCGGTCGGAGAGATCGGTGGCATGGGCGGCGAGCCCGACGGGCTTCCCGATCTCTTCATCACCCACTGGATCGCGCAGGAAAACGCCTTCTACGAAAGCCTGGTGACGCCCAGGGGCGACCTGGAATACCGCGACAAGACGCGACATCTCCGTCTCGGCGAGATCTCCATCGACACCGTCGGTTGGGGGAGCGCCGTGGTCGATTTCGACCTCGACGGGAAGATCGACATCGTCGTCGTAAACGGCAGCACGCTGGAGCAGAAGGACGATCCGCGGAACCTTATCGCCGAGCCGATCTTTCTCTTCTGGAACGGCGGAGAGCACTTCACCGACGTCGCACCGGCGGCCGGAGACGCGTTGGGGCAAACCTACTGGGCCCGGGGACTCGCCGCCGCCGATTTCGACGGCGACGGTGACGTGGATCTCGCCGTGTCGGTCAATCGCGGCCGGCCGATGCTGCTGCGAAACGAGACAGAGACCCACCATCGCTCCCTCACCGTTCGCCTCCGGGCTCCGGCCGCGGCCCGCTTCGGCGCCAGGGTCGCGGTGACCGTCGAGGGCGGGACGCAGTACCGGTGGAACGGAAGCGACGTGACCTTCCTCGGAATGCACGCGCCGGATCTGATCTTCGGCCTCGGCGAGCAAGACGTCGCCGAACGGCTCCACGTGCGCTGGGCCGACGGCAACGAGTCGACGCTGATCGACGTGGCGGCCGGAACGGTGGAGATCGTCCACTCCGGAACCGACGAGCTGACACGGCTCGTCGTCGACGACGCTCACCGACGGCGCTCCCGGACGAGTCGAGGCTCTCCACCCCGGAGGTGAGCATGCCGACAACACTTGCATTCGACGTTTACGGAACACTCATCGACGCCCATGGCGTCAAAGTCGCGCTCGAGCGGCTTGTCGGAGACAAAGCTCCTGAGTTCTCTCGCATCTGGCGTGAAAAGCAGATTGAATACTCTTTTCGGCGCGCCCTGATGAAGAACTACGAGGACTTCCCGGTCTGCACCAGCCAGGCTCTCGACTACACATGCTCGTATCTCGAAGCCTCGCTGAGGAGACAGGACAAAGAC
>JAAELT010000356.1 GCA_024226315.1 bacterium
CTGGAGGAGCTCCTGGCGATGACTCCCGAGGAGCGCAAAGCCGCGAAGGCGGATCTGACGGCGGCCCAGAAAAAGCAGCTTCACCAGGAATTCAGGGCCCTGGCGCCGGCCGCGCAGGAAGAGGCCGCCAAGACCCTCTTGCCTCACCGGGGCGCCACGGCCAACTCGCGGGGGTCCCGAGCGGCGGTGGGCACGGTGTCCTACGACACCGGCGTGGCCCACGGCTTCCGCGTTGCCACGGATGAAGTCGTCGTCGGCAACCGCTTCAGCACCCCGTTCATGGGTGCTCCCCACACCCTGACCACCGTCACCTTCCAACTCGCCGGCAACTTCTCAAGCGAAGGCATCCTCCTCGTCTTCGGCGCTCCGGTCGGCGCCACGGCGCCGGTGCTGGATCAGTTCACCCTGAGCGGCTTTCCTGTCAACACGTTGATCTCCACCCCTCTCCCAGGAGCGCAAATCCCCGGCTTGACCGCGCACTCCCAGCCCGCCCCCCGCCATGACGACACGGCCAGCACCCTCCCCACGCCGGCCCACGACCTTGCTGGCGGCGCCCACCACCCAGGCC
>JAAELT010000357.1 GCA_024226315.1 bacterium
CCCCTCTCCCTCTGGGAGAGGGGTTGGGGTGAGGGTCCTCAGACCTTCAACACCAGCTTCCCCACCGTCTGCCCCGACTCGATCGCCCGGTGCGCCTCGGCGACGTCCTCGAATGGGAAGGTCCGCGTCGGCAGCGGTTCGATCTTCCCCTCCTCCAGCCATCCCAACAGCTCTGCCATGGCCTCGTGGAAGAGCCCGATCTCGGCGAAGAGATAACTCAGGTTGAAGCCAAGCACGCCGCGGTTGTTGTTGGTCATGTGCAGCGGGTCGAAGCGTGGCGTGCGCAGCCAGTCGTAGAGCAGCTTCAGCCGATTGGGGCGATCGCGGCCCTTGGGTAGCATACCGGCGAAGCCGAAGACGATCAGCTTGCCGGGGGCGGCCAGGTGATCGTAGCTCTGCCGCAGAGTCACGGCGCCGTTGGCGTCGAAGATGAGGTGGTAGCCGTCCGGCGCGTGGCGCTCCGCGGCCGCCCACAGATCCTCGCTCGACTTGTCGATCACCTCACTGGCGCCGTGCTCGCGGACCAGGTCGCGTTTGTGTGCCGCCCCCACCACACCGACCACCCGGCAGCCGGACACCTTGCCGAGCTGCACCAGGGCTCCACCCACCCCGCCGGCCGCCGAGTGCACCAGCATGGTCTCGCCGCCACGCGGGTTGCCGAGCATGCGCAGGGCGTAGTAGGCGGTCAGGAAGACGCAGGGGAAGCCGGCCGCCTGCCCCGACGTGAGAGACGAAGGGAGCGGGAAGGCCTGGTTCTCGGGCACCACCAGGTGGGTCGAATAGCCGAAGAACCGGGTCACCGCGACGACCGGATCGCCGACGCGCAGATCCGCGACGCCCTCGCCCAGCGCCGCGACCTTGCCGGCAACCTCGAAACCGGGGCAGATCGGCCAGCCGACGTGGTCCTTGGCCGACTTGTAGAGCCCCATGCGCACCATGCAGTCCGCGTAGTTGACGCCGATCGCCTCGGCCTCGATCAAGACTTCTCCGGGGCCCGGCTCCGGGGCCTGCGACTCCTCGATCACCAACCGTTCGTGGCCTCCGGGCCCGTGGATCATGATCCGGCGCATCGCGGACCCGATCATGCCACAGCACGCCGGGATCGCAGATCCCACCCCGGGACGCGGCAAGACCACCCGACGGGGTATGCCGGTCCTCGGGGCGTGTTTGCTAAAAAAAGCCTGAGGCATTCTCGGCCGTGAAACGGTAGAGACGGGCCTGCGAGTGAAGTGATGGCTCGACGTGACTGGGAGGTGCGTCGTGAGTCTCGAGGATCTCTGCATCGACACCCGCCCGAACCTTGTTGTCGGACTCGGCAACGAAATCGCCGGCGACGACGGAGTGGGTATCCGCGCGGCGCGGTGGCTCGAGCGCCTGCTCGCTGGCCGTGAAGACGTCGAGGTCGTCGCCCTACCGTGGGCGGGCTTCGCGCTGCTCGACATGCTCGCCGGGCGGCGGCGGGTGGCGATCGTGGACTGCCTGGTGAGTGGGCGGCATGCTCCGGGCACCATCGTGCGGCTCGACGAGAGCGACTTCCGCGGCTCGGTGCGCCTGGTCTCTTTCCACGACATCGATTTCGCCACCGTGCTTGCCTTCGGTCGCCGGATGGCTCTTCCAATGCCCGCCGAGATTGCAATCTGGGCTGTCGAGGGCGGCACCGTCGATACGTTCGCGGAAGGGCTCTCGGCACCGGTCGACGCCGCCGTCCCGCGGGTGGCGGACGAGGTAGTGGCCTTCCTCGATGTCACCTTGCCCTATCAGACCGCCCCCGCGGGGGCGCGGACCGTCCTTGGAGCGACATGATGAAGATGAGATCCTCACCCATGCGCGGGCCGTCGAGCCCCGGCGTGCTTCCCCAGGCCGAGAAGGAGCTGCGGGAAGCCTTCCTGACCGAGGCCGCCCGCATCCCCGGCGGCGAGCTGCTCAACCGCTGCATCCAGTGCGGCACCTGCTCCGGCTCGTGCCCGGTGACCTACGCCATGGACTACTCGCCTCGGCAGGTCATCGCCATGTTCCGCGCCGGCGCCATCGAGCCCCTGCTGCGCAGTCGCACGATCTGGATCTGCGCCTCGTGCTACAGCTGCACCACCCGCTGTCCGGCGGACATCAAGATCACCGACCTGCTCTACGCCCTCAAACGCATCGCGATCGAGAAGAAGATCTTTCCGCGCCGGTTCCCGGTCTACGTGCTGTCGGAGACCTTCACCGACATGGTGCGGCGCCACGGCCGTAACCACGAGACCGGCCTGTTGTTGCGCTTCTTCCTCAAAACCCGGCCGTTCAAGCTGCTGAGCATGGCGAAGGACGGCCTGGCACTATGGTGGCACGGGCGCATGCCGTTCAAGCCACGCAAGATCCGCGGCCTCGAAGGCCTGCGGAGGATCATCGCCAAGGCCGAGACCTTCGACCGGCCGCAGGAGCCGGTGGAGCACGACAACCTCACCGACACCGTCGGCTACTCGGCGATCATGGAACCGTGGGGGCGGCGCGCCGCCGATCATGAGAACGGCCGGCGGCCACCCAGACGGCGGCTGGCGACGGTCCTTTAGAGGGGTCCCAATCATGCCCTATACCTACTACCCCGGCTGCAGCCTGCACGCCACCGGCGTCAGTTACGACAAATCGATGCGCGCGGTATTCGGCAAGCTCGGACTCGGACTCGAGGAGCTCGACGACTGGAACTGCTGCGGCGCCACCAGCTACATGTCGGTCAAGGAGACGGTGGCCTTCGCCATCACCGCCCGCAACCTGGCGTTGGCGGAGAAGAACGGCGGCGGCGACCTGGTGGCGCCGTGCAGTGCCTGCTACGCGCTGCTCAACAAGACCCGCAAATTCCTCGGCGAAGCGCCGGCGCTGCGGGCCGACGTCGCCGAGGCGCTGGCCGAGGACGATCTGGAGTGCCGGCTGAGCGTGCCGGTGCGCCACCCGCTCGAGGTGCTGATGAACGACGTCGGCACGGAGCGGCTGGCGGCGGCGCAGACCCGTTCGATCGCCGACTTCCGGCCCGCCTGCTACTACGGTTGCCAGATCCTGCGCCCGCAGCGGGCGATGGACGACGACCCGGAGGTGCCGATGGCCATGGAGGACCTGTTCGCCGCCCTCGGTGCCGAGCCGGTGGACTACCCGCCCAGGACGCGCTGCTGCGGCGGCATGCTGATGGCGACCGCCGAGGAGGTGGCGGTCAAGCTGTGCGAGGAGCTCATCGGCTGGGCCCAGGAGCGCGACGCCAACTGCATCGTCACCGTCTGCCCGCTGTGCCAGGGGAATCTCGACATTCTCGGGCGCCGGGCCGAGCTGGTGGGCGGCGGCCGGCCGATCCCGGTGCTCTATTTCACTCAGCTCCTGGGGCTCGCCCTGGGGTGTACCCGGCGCGAGTTGGGGATCCAGCACGGCCTGATCCCGTTGACCGTGGAAGCCCGTCCGTTGCCCGTGGAACCGGCGGCTGTCGGAATGGAGGCGTGACATGAGTCGAGGCAACGGCAACGGCAACGGAGCTCCTCAGAACGGCGACGCCCGCGTCGGCGTCTACGTCTGCCACTGCGGCGTCAACATCTCCTCGACGGTCGATGTCGAGGCGGTGCGTGACGTCTGCGCATCCCGCCCCGGCGTGGTGTGCTCCCGCGACTACAAGTTCATGTGCTCGAATGCCGGCCAGGACCTGATCAAGAAAGACATCCTGGAGAACGGCGTCAACCGCGTGGTGGTGGCGGCGTGCAGCCCGCTGATGCACGAGCTGACCTTCCGCGCCGCCGCCGAGGAGGCCGGCCTCAATCCCTACCTGGTGCAGATCGCCAACATCCGTGAACAGTGTGCCTGGGTTCACGACGACCGCGAGCGGGCCACCGCCAAGGCCTCCTCGCTAGCCTCGGGAGCTGCCGCCCGCGTGGCGTTGCACCGGCCGCTCGAAGCGATGAAGGCCGACGTCAACCCGGCGACGCTGATCGTCGGCGCCGGCATCGCCGGCATCCAGGCTGCGCTCGAGATCGCCGAGGCCGGCCACGACGTCTACCTGGTGGAGAAGCAGTCGACGATCGGCGGCCAGATGGCCAAGTTCGACAAGACCTTTCCCACCCTCGACTGCGCAGCCTGCATCCTGACGCCCAAGATGGTGTCGATCAGCCACCGCAAGAACATCCACCTGATGACCCTCTCGGAGGTCGAGTCGGTCGACGGCTTCGTCGGCAACTTCAAGGTTGCGGTGCGGCGCAAGGCGCGCTACGTGACCGACGCCTGCACCGCCTGCGGCGAGTGCTTGAAGGTCTGTCCAGTGCGCGTGCCGAGCCCGTTCGAGGAGCTGCAGGCCGACCGCACCGCGATCCACAAGGAGTTCCCGCAGGCCATCCCCTCGACCTTCGTGATCGAGAAGCAGGGGCGGCCGCCATGCCGCCAGGCCTGCCCTGTGCACCAGGACGCCGCCGGCTACGTGTCGCTGGTGGCCGAGGGGCGGTTCGCCGAGGCGGCGAAACTGATCCGCCGTCAGAACCCGCTGCCGTCGATCTGCGGCCGAGTGTGCTATGCCGCCTGCGAGGAGGCCTGCAACCGCCAGAGCGTCGACAAGCCGGTGGCGATCCGCGACCTCAAGCGTTTCGTGATCGACTGGGAGCGCAAGCACGTCGGCGAGGTAGAGCCGCCGCCACCCGAGAATCGTCATCCCGAGAGCGTGGCGGTGATCGGCTCCGGCCCCGCCGGCCTGACCTGCGCTTTCGACCTCGCCCGCAAGGGCTACACCGTGACGGTGTTCGAAAAGCACAAGAAGCTCGGCGGCATGCTGGCGGTCGGGCTGCCCGGCTACCGCTGCCCGCGCGAGGAGGTCGAGCGCGACCTCGCCTACATCCGCAAAACCGGCGTCGAGTTTCGCTCCGGCATGGAGCTGGGGGTGGATTTCGCGATGGAAGACCTGCTCTCCGATCGACCCGGCTTCGGCTTCGACGCCGTCTTCCTCGGCATCGGCGCCCACCGCGGCTTGAAGATGGGCATCGAGGGCGAGGACGTCGCGCTGGAAGCGCGCAAACGGGGCGCGTTCGGAGTCATCACCGGCGTCGACTACCTGCGTCACCTCAACCTCGGATTGCCTCAGGAAACCGGCAAGAAGGTAGCGATCGTCGGTGGCGGCAACACCGCGCTCGACGCCGCCCGCGCCGCCCGCCGTGAGGGCGCCGAGGTGACGGTGCTCTATCGCCGCACCCGCGAGGAGATGCCCTGCGAGGAAGACGAGTTCGACGACGCGGTGGCCGAGGGCGTGCGCTTCGAGTACCTGGTGCTGCCGATCAAGGTGCTGGGGGAGGACGGTTCCGTCAACGGACTCGAATGCCTGAAGATGGAGCTCGGCGAGCCCGACGCCAGCGGCCGGCCGCGGCCGGTGCCGATCACCGGCTCGGAGCACGTCAAGGAGTTCGACCAGGTGATCCCGGCGATCAGCCAGCGGCCGATCTGGCGCTGGCTGAAGAATTGGTCAACACAGGCGGAAGCAGACCCATCCGGCCACTTGAGCTTCACCCCCTGGGAGACCCTGAAGGTCGACCCCGACTCGATGCGCAGCGGCCATCCGAAGATCTTCGGCGGCGGCGACGTGGTGCTCGGGCCGTCGACCATCGTCGAGTCGATGGGCCAGGGACGGCGCGCGGCCGAGGCGATCGACAAGCAGTTGAGGGCTTTGCCGCTCGAGGACTTCCACACCTACGTGCCACCTCGTGACCCGCGGGAAGGCTTCGAGGAACGGCCGCACTCCTACGCGCCGCGCTACGACGAGACGCCGCTTGCACCGCGCACGCCCATGCCCAAGCGGCCGCCCGAGATCCGCGTCGGCGACTACCAGCCGGTCGACCTGGGGTACAGCGAGGAGCAGGCGCGCGCCGAGGCGTCGCGCTGCCTGAAGTGCGGCGTGTGCGTGGAGTGCTACGAGTGCGAGCGGGTGTGCGAGCCCGGCGCGGTGCTGCACGAGATGACCGACACCGTGAAGGAGATCGAGGTCGGCCAGATCCTGGTCTCCACCGGCTACCAGACCTTCGACGCGCGCAAGATGATGCAGTACGGCTACGGTCTGTACGACAACGTGCTCACCTCGCTCGAGTTCGAGCGCATGGTGAGCTCCACCGGCCCCACCGGCGGCAAGGTGCTGTGCAAGAACGGCTTGCCGCCGCGGGCGGTGGGCATCGTGCACTGCGTCGGCTCGCGCGACGAGAACCACCACCCCTACTGCTCGCGGGTGTGCTGCATGTACGCGCTCAAGTTCGCACACCTGGTGAACGACCGCACCGACGCTGACGTGTACCAGTTCTACATCGACATGCGGACTTTCGGCAAAGGCTACGAGGAGTTCTACCGCCACGTGCTCGAGGAGGGCACGACGGTGATCCGCGGCAAGGTGGCCGAGGTGGTGCCGGCGCGCGGCTCGAACGGAGGCCTCGGGGAGCACCTGCTGATCCGCTGCGAGGACACCATGATCGGACGCTTCCGCGAGATCCCGGTCGACATGGTGGTGCTGTGCAACGCGCTCGAGGCACGCGAGGACGCCTCGGAGGTGCGGCGCACGTTCTCGCTCAGCCGCAGTCCGGACGGTTTCTTCATGGAGCGCCATCCGAAGCTCGACCCGGTGGGCACCACCACCGACGGCGTCTACCTGGCGGGCTGCTGCCAGGGGCCCAAGGACATCCCCGACACGGTCGCTCAGGCCCAGGCCGCGGCCGCCCGCGTGCTGGGGATGATCGCCAAGGGCCAGACCCTGATCGACCCGGTGCGCGCGGAGGTCGACGCGAAGTACTGCAGCGGCTGCAAGACCTGCCTGGACCTGTGCCCCTACGCCGCCATCTCGTTCGACGGCGAAGCCAACGTGGCGGCGGTCAACGAGGCCCTGTGCAAGGGCTGCGGCACCTGCGTCGCGGCCTGCCCGGCCTCGGCGATCACCGGCGCAGGCTTCACCGACGCCCAGGTGCTGGCCGAGCTCGAGGGCATCCTGGCGCCGCCGCCCGAGACCACTACCGCCGCAACCGAGATGAGGTGAGTCATGCGCGAACCGACAACACATCCCGAGTGGCAACCGAGGGTCGTCGCCTTCCTGTGCAACTGGTGCAGCTACACCGGCGCCGACCTGGCCGGCATCTCGCGCCTGCCGTGGTCGCCGGCGGTGCACATCGTGCGGGTGATGTGCTCGGGGCGGCTGGACCCGACCTTCGTGGTGCGGGCCTTCCGCATGGGCGCGGACGGCGTCATCGTCTCGGGCTGCCACCCCGGCGACTGCCACTACCAGAAGGGCAACTACAAGGCCCTGCGCCGGGTGCACCTGCTCAAGCGGCTGCTGGCCGACTTCGGCGTCGAGCCGGAGCGCCTGCGACTGGTCTGGGTCTCCGCCAGCGAAGGCGGGGCGTGGGCCAAGATCGCCAACGAGATGGAGGCGACCGTCCGCCGCCTCGGCCCGCTGCGCCTGGAGCCGGACCCACGTAGGGACGAGGCATGCATCGCCTACGAGACAGCGCCGGAAGCGGAAATCCCCCCTGGCCCCCCTTTTTCAAAGGGGGGAGCAGAGGTCTCATCCAGTGCTGAGAGGGGAGTGTCATGAAAGACAAAGCCAAGCTCGCCCTCTACTGGGCCTCGTCTTGCGGTGGCTGCGAGATCGCGGTGCTCGAGCTGGAGGAGAAGATCCTCGACGTCGCGGCGGCTTTCGACATCGTGTTCTGGCCGGTGGCGATCGACTTCAAGGTCAAGGACGTCGAGGCGATGGCCGACGGCTCGATCGATCTGTGCCTGTTCAACGGTGCGGTGCGCAACTCCGACAACGAGTACATGGCCCGCCTGCTGCGCGCCAAGTCGAAGGTGCTGGTGGCGTTCGGCTCCTGTGCCTACGAAGGCTGCATCCCGGCGCTGGCCAACACCCGGGACCCGGCGACGATCTACGACTGGGTGTACCGCGATTCGCCGTCGACCGACAACGCCGAGGGCGTGCGGCCGCAGACTGCGAACACAGTCGCCCTTGGAGGCAACGGCAACACGGGTACCGTCGAGCTGCCGGTGTTCTACGACACCGTGCGCACCCTCGACCAGACCGTCGACGTCGACTACTACGTGCCGGGCTGCCCGCCCCAGGCGCACCAGATCCAGGCCGTGCTCGAGACGGTGATCGACTGCCTGCAGAACGGCAAGCCGCTGCCGCCGAAGGGCGCGGTGCTCGGCGCCGGCGACAAGACCTGCTGCGACGAGTGCCCGCGCGAGCGCAAGGAGCGCAAGCTCAAGAAGTTCGTGCGCCCGCACGAGATCATCCCCGATCCCGATCTCTGCCTGCTCGACCAGGGCATGGTGTGCATGGGCCCCGCCACCCGCAGCGGCTGCGGCGGCCTGTGTGTCGCCGTCGGCGTGCCTTGCCGCGGCTGCTACGGCCCGCCGCCCAACTCCCTCGACCAGGGCACCAAGATGGTCTCGGCGCTGGCCTCGGTGATCGATTCCCAGGACCCGGAAGAGATCGAACGGATCCTCGACGGCATCGTCGATCCGATCGGCACCTTCTACCGCTTCTCGATGGGCAAGGCCACCCTGGGCCGCGCCCTCGGCGCCCGGATCCCCGAGGACGGCGCACCTTCGAGCTAGATCAGGAGATCCATCATGGGCAAGAGAATCCAGATCGACCCCATCACCCGCCTCGAGGGTCACGGCAAGATCGACATCTTCCTCGACGACGAGGGCGAGGTCGCCGACTGTTTCTTCATCGTGCCCGAGCTGCGGGGCTTCGAGACCTT
This sequence comes from bacterium, assembly GCA_024226315.1. Taxonomy (GTDB): domain Bacteria; phylum Acidobacteriota; class Thermoanaerobaculia; order Multivoradales; family J023; genus JAAELT01. The sequence goes on from JAAELT010000357.1 coordinate 8,727, forward strand.
CTGCGTCGGCCGGCCGGTGGAGGAGATGCCGCGCATCACCTCGCGCATCTGCGGCGTGTGCAGCGAAGCCCACCACCTGGCCTCGGCCAAGGCCTGCGACGCGGTCTACGGCGTCGACATCCCGCCGACGGCGAAGAAGCTGCGTGAGCTGCTCTACAGCGCCTTCTACACCGGCGACCACGCCACCCACTTCTACATCCTGAGCGGCCCCGACTTCGTCATGGGGCCGGACGCCGATCCGGCGGTGCGCAACATTCTCGGCATGATCGACAAGCTCGGCCTCGACGCCGGCAAGACGGTGATCGGCGCCCGCGCCGCGGCGCACGAGATCGTCAAGATCCTGGGCGGCAAGACCATCCACATGGTGAGCTCGATCCCCGGCGGCGTCACCAAGGGAGTGAGTGCCGAGGAGCGCGAGCGCATCGAAGAGTGCGCCGCGCAGCTGCTCGAGTTCGGCAAGTTCACGCTCAAGATCCTCGACGACGTGGTGCTCGGCAACCAGGCCTATCTCGACCTGATCCTCTCCGACACCTACAGCCACCGGTTCCACTCCATGGGCACCGTCGACGAGAACGGCCACGTCAACTTCTACGACGGCCAGATCCGGGTGGTCGACTGCACCGGCCAGCAGGTCGTCCAGTACCACGCCGACAACTACCTCGAGCACGTGGCCGAGCATGTCGAGCCATGGTCCTACCTCAAGTTCCCGTTCCTCAAAGCCAGGGGTTGGCAGGGCTTCACCGCCGGCAACGCCAGCGGCGTCTACCGCACCTCGCCGCTGGCGCGTCTCAACGCCTCCGGCGGCATGGCTACCCCGCTCGCCCAGGCCGAGTACGAGCGCTTCTACGAGACGCTGACCACCGACTCCAGCGGCAACACCCCGGTGCACCAGACCCTCGCGACCCACTGGGCGCGGGTCGTGGAGCTGATCTACGCCGCCGAGCGCACCATGGAGCTGGCCAAGGACGACGAGATCCTGAGCGACGAGTTCCGCGTCGTGCCCACCGAAACGCCGCACGAGGGCGTCGGCTCGGTGGAGGCGCCGCGCGGCACCCTCACCCACCACTACGTCACCGACGAGCGCGGCATCCTCAGACAAGTCAACCTGATCGTCGGCACCACCAACAACCACGCCGCCATCTGCATGTCGATCAAGAAGGCGGCCAAGGGGCTGATCAAGAAGGGCGTCGAGATCACCGAGGGTCTGCTCAACAAGATCGAGATGGCCTTCCGCGCCTACGACCCATGCTTCGCCTGCGCCACCCACAACCTGCCGGGAGGCATGCCGATGACCGTGCGCCTGCGTGACGCGAATGGCAGGGTGCTGACCGAGAAGAGTCGACTCTGAGAACGGCGGTGGCGACTTGCCCGCCGGCGTCGGCCCTCAAACGCCCAATGCCTCTGCCGTACGGCCGAACGTGGATCTCGACAGGGCGCCGAGGCGGTCATTGCCCTGAACCAGCAGGGCGTGCTGGGGATCGGACACGTGCAGACCGATCAGGGCAGAGGCTTGCTCAGAGCGCTCGAGGAGGTTGTCGGAGCGCCTACAGGCTCTGGCCGGGCCGTCAGGCTGCCCGGGTGGAGGGATGCGACAGCTGCTTTGGCGCGTCATTCGAAGACGTTGGGGTGTCCTCGGCAGGCGATTCCGCCTGCCGTGCGACCTCCTGTATCTCGTCCACGAAACGCGGCTGAATGGCAGCTAGCACAAAGACCACAACGAGGATGGTTCCGATCAGTGCGAAATCCATGGTTCCCCCTTCGATCCGGCCGGCATACACGCCGCCGCTACCAGTTTATTCGCCGCTCTGGGCGGCGACCAACACCCCGAAGGGCTGTACTCCAACCCACCCATCCAGGCGGGTTATCGGGGCGCGCGACGGCACGGTCGCGACGACACGGTCGCCGCAGACCGCCCGGCCGCGCGACGGCGCGGCTTTGTTCAGCGGAGCCGCTTCGGGGTCAGGCCATGGACGCCGACAGCCGCTCGTAGAGCCGGGCCGCGGCCGGGAAGGCGACGACGATATCGCCCGGCACGATCTTCACCGGCGGCGGCAGGCGGAAGATGCGGTTGCGGTACGCCTGCAGCAACAGCAGGTGGTCGCGGTCTTCCCGGCCGAGCGACACCCCCGTGGTCTCGCGCGCCAGCTTGCGCGAACGCAGGCAGGAATGACGGCGGTCTTCCCAGCCGTGATGAAGCTTCGGGCTCACGCAGTCCAGCCCGTCGTCACTCAGCATGTCGACGACGTGGACGAAGCTCAGGGAATTCGGCACGTGGATGCCGTCGCGGGTGACGTCGACCTCGGGCTCGGGCGATTCCAGGAGCATTGCGATCGACGCCGGGAGCTCGGGACGAACGGGCTGGAGCCTGAGCACCGCCAGGATCTCGATCGCCCGCAGCCCCAGGTCGAGCGCCTCGCACAGCCTGACGAAGCTCTCCTCCGCCTGCTCGAAAGCCTCCTGGGCTCCCTTCCACAGACGATCGGCTTCCTCCCGCGGACCCAAGGTCCGGATCTCCGGTGTACTGATGACGGATGTGGTGGTCATGACGCGATCTCCTTCCTACGGTTTCAAACCTCGCCATTCGCCGACAGACGCGCGGCGGCGACCGCGATCTGGCCCAGGCTGATGCCGCCGTCTCCTGGCGGCATCTGGCGCTGATGAAGCACCTCGAAGCCGGCCCGCCGGAGCAGCCGCGCCGCGCGTTCGCTCAGCAGCCGATTCTGGAAACAACCCCCCGTCAACGCCACCCGGGGCTCGCCGATCCGCCGCGCGACCCTCACGATCGCCGCGGCCAGGGCATTGTGAAACCTCGCCGATACGAGCTCCAGGGCCTCCTTGCGCCGGCAGCTCTCGAGGATCGCTTCGATCAACGGCCGCCAGTCGAGCTCCAGCCCAGCCTCACCCGCCGCCCGCAAAGGCAGGGGGTAGGCGTCGTCGGTGGCCCTGTCGGCGATGGCCTCGAGCGCCATCGCCGCCTGGCCTTCGAAGTGGATCCGCTGATGGAGGCCCAGGAGCGACGCCACCGCGTCGAACAGGCGGCCGGCGCTGGTGGTCTTCGGCGCCTGGAATCCGCCCGAGAGCATGCGCCCGAGCACCCTCCGCTCGAAACTGGTGAAGGCCGCGACCGGGGCCAGATCGCCCCGCTCCAGCGCGTTCTCACCCTCGAGCTCCCAGAGCAGCGCCAGCGCCGAACGTCGCGGCTGCTTGACGGCCGCTTCACCCCCGGGCAGACGGAACGGCCGCAGGCGGGCCACCCGCCTGAAGCTCGTAGCGTCGCCGTGGAGCATCTCGCCGCCCCACACCGACCCGTCGGTGCCGTAACCGGCACCGTCCCAGGTCACTCCCAGGGCCGGGCCACGAACGCTGCCTTCCGCCAGGCAGGACGCCAGATGGGCGTGATGGTGCTGGACGCCGATGAGCTGGGCGTCGGCGAGCTCCGGCCACAGATCTCGCAGCTCACAACCCACGGCTCGTGCCCAGCGGCTGGACGGATAGTCGGGATGCAGGTCGTGGACGATTGCTTCCGGCACCGCGGCGTGCCGATCGAGGGCGTTCCGGATCGTTCGCTCGAAACCCACCTGGGCGTTGTGGGTCTCCATGTCCCCGAGATGCCGGCTCACGAACACCCGCTCACCCACCGCCAGGCCCACCGTGTTCTCGAGGCGGGCACCGACGGCCAGGAGCGTCGGCACCGGCCGCTCCAGCACCACGGGCAGCGCCGCGAAACCGCGCGCCCTGCGCAAGACTTGCGGCGCGCCTTCGAGCAGACGCACCACGCTGTCGTCGGCCGGACGATCGATTGGGCGATCCTGCACCAGAAAGGAGTCCGCGATGCCGCTCAGGCGCCCGATCGCTTCCCGGTCAGAGGTGGCGATCGGCTCTCCGCTCGGATTGCCGCTGGTCGCGACCACGGGAAAACCGACCTCCTCCATCAACAGACGATGTAGAGACGCGCGGGGGAGCATCACCCCCAGGTCGGGGCTGCCGGGCGCCACACCCGTGGCAACCGGCGCGTTCGGGCGTCGCTCGAGCAGCAGGATGGGCGCCTCGGGCGACCTGAGCAGGTCTTCCGCAGCCTCGGGGAGAAAGCACAAGGCCTTCGCCACGGCGACATCGGGCACCATCAGGGCCAAAGGTTTTTCATAGTGCTGCTTGCGGTTGCGTAGCCTGGCCACGGCCTCGGCGTTGCGCGCGTCGACAACCAACAGGAAACCGCCCGGGCCCTCGAGGGCCATGATCCGGCCGCCGCGCACTGCCCGCGCGGCCTGCCCGAGGGCCGCGGACTCCGTGGCCAGCGTCACACCGTGGCGATCGCGCAACGTCATGCGAGCACCGCGGTGCGGTCGCCCGAGGACAGGGCTGCCGACCGCTGATTCGTGGAGAGGCTTTGTGAGGGTCGTCGTCAACTTCCCGTACCCTTCGCGCTCTTTCGATTGTTTCCGACCGTGAAGCCACGGGCCATACCCCGCGGGGCAGAATCCCGCCACCCGGCAGGGCAGCACCGCCCCAAAAGAGAAGTCGAAAACTCAGCCGCCGTTGACGAGTGCCGCCAGGTCCGGCGGCGCGTCGGCGTCCTCGACCAGGAAGGCGTGGCAGTTCTCGCAGTCGAAGGAGATCACGTGCTCACCGTCGGCGGTGGCCAGCTCCTCGTCGTGGCAGCGAAAGCAACCTGGGAAGTCCTCGTGCCCGATGTGGTTGGGGTGGGTCTCCCAGCTGGTCTGCATCTCGGGGAAGTAGCTGCGGGCGTAGACCCGGGAAGCGGCTTCGGCGCCGCTCTCGACCACCTGCTTGCGCTCGCGCCAGATGTCCGGATACTGCTCCTGATAGTACGCGAGCACCGCCTCGCGTACAGCTTCCACACCTTCGACGTGGGTGACGTAGCCGTCACCCTCGACCGCCGCCAGCGCCTCGCGCTTGTAGTACGGCAGAGCCGCCAGCTCCGGGCGGATCTCGAGCTCCTCGTCGAGCGCCCTCGACGGCACCGCCATCAGGTGGGTGGGCCGATTGTGGCAGTCGACACAATCCATCAATCGCGCCCCCGCCAAGATCTCGGCCGCCGGCGCCTCGGCACCCTCACGCTGGTAGGTCCGGACCTCGCCGTCACGGTTGGTCAGCTCGACCCAGGTGATCTCCGAACGCTTCTCGTCGGACAGGTAGCGGATCCGGTTGTCGTAGGAGTGCCACCAGTGAATCCCGCCGTGGCGGCCCAGGTCCAGGCTGCCGCCGCCGGTCTTGAGCAACATCACGGTGTAGCTGGGGGTGTTGGCCTCGTTGGTGGCGAAACGCGCGAAGGTGCGGATCTTGTCGCCGTAGTGCTTGGCCGGCCAGTGGCACTCCTCGCACGTCTCCCGCGCCGGGCGCAGGGTGTGCAGCGGCGTGCTGATCGGCCGTTCGTAGGTGTCGCGGGCGGTCCGCCACACCTGGCGCAGGCCGTCGAGCTTGGCCTTCACAAACCACGAGGCGCCGGGACCGATGTGGCATTCGACGCACGACACCCGGGAGTGGGGCGAGTCCTGGTAGGAGGTGTACTCGGGCTCCATGAGGTTGTGACAGGTGGTGCCACAGAACTCCACCGACTCCATGTGCTCCACCGCCAGCAGCGAGCTGATGCCGAAGATCAGGGCGTTGACCGCCGTCAGGACGATGACCGCCGTGCCCAGGCGGCGCAGGCGGGGGCTGTTGAAGTCGAGCCGGGGGTAACGACCGCGCTCGCGTGCGGAGACGCCCCGTCGCAGCAGCTTGCGGCGCCTGAGCCACATGCCGAGCGGGATGGCGGCCAGACCGACGACGAAGATCACCGGCAGGATCACGTAGGCGAAGATGCCGACATAAGGATTGCGGACGGCCCCCGCCATCTCCATCACGAGAAAGCCGACGATCGAAAGGCCTGACACCGTTGTGAGCACGATGCCAGCGATTGACAGCGGGTTGTTGGCGTAGTTGAACACCGGACCCAGGAACCGGTGCAGCCGCGAACGCTCTTCCATGGCTCGTCTCCTTCCGCTCGGACCTCGTCGATCACTCAGATGCTGGCAGGCCGCCAGACGCCTGTCATCCACCATCCACGCGGGCATTGTGGGAGCTCTCGCCCACCTCGACAGGCGGGATCTTTACCACCCTGAAGCGTTTCGGCCACTCCCTGCGAAGATGTGGCCGGCAAAACGCTCCCCGCGCTAGCTTGGTCTCACCCGGCGTCGGCTCTCGACCATCGGGACGCGCGAACGTCGGGCCAACGGGTACTTTATGCGACGCACCGCCGTGCTCCGCTACCTCCTGGCCACCCCGGCGCTGATCTTGTTCGCCGGCCTCGCTACGGCACAGGAATCGGCGGACGAGTCGTTCCCCAACGACTACTGCATGGACTGCCACGGCGACGCCGAGCTGGAATCGGACGTCGGACGTTCGATGTTCGTGGCGACCGACGCGCTGGCGCGCTCCGAGCACGCCGGCATGAGCTGCGTCGACTGCCACGACTCAGAGGGGGCCGACTTCGAGGATCTCCCCCACTTCCAGGAGCGCCAGGCGGTGGGCTGTATCGACTGCCACCAGCGCACCGGCTTCGTGTGGCAGGAGTATTTCCACAACATGATGGCGGCCAACGGGCACCACGAAATCCCCGATTGCCAGGACTGCCACGGCGCTCCACACGACTCCCGCCGCCGGCTGGCGATGGAGATCGTCTGCGACCGCTGCCACCAGGAGGTCGCCGACGAGTACCGCCAGAGCTACCACTTCCGCAAGTACCGCGAAGACACCCGCCGCTACCCGGTGTGCACCACCTGCCACGACCCGCACTTCAAGTTCAAGCGCCAGGTGATGACGGCGGTGGAGTACAAGCACGAAGTGGTCGACATCTGCTCGCGCTGCCACCAGAAAGACATCGAGACCTACGCCCACTCGATGCACTTCCACGAGCTCGAGAGCGGCAACCCCGAAGCTCCGGTGTGCACCAGCTGCCACGAGAAGCACGACATCAAGAAACCCGCCGAGCGCGACTCGGCCGTGCACGCGACCAACATCTCGGAGATCTGCAACGCCTGCCATCCCGGCCATACGGAGAGCCTGCACCGCGAGGAAGGCGCGGACCCGGCACTCATCTCCTGCGCCTCCTGCCACACCGGCCACCAGACCGACATGGCGTCGATCAATCACGCGATCTTCAAGGAAGGCGGTATCTTCAACCGCTGCAACTTCTGCCACTCCGCCGAGCGCCACGCCAAGGACGACCTGGCCCACGGCGAGATCATGATGATCGACACCGAGGGCGGCGAGGCCAACTGCACCCAGTGCCACACCTACCACTGGAACGTGCCGGGCCGTGACCAGGCGACGCTACGGATCGAGCGCACCGAGTGCGCCAACTGCCACGCGCTCGAGAACCGCGAGTACCGCAAGTCGATCCACGGCGTCGCCCACGCCGAGGGCATCGAGGAAGCCCCCTACTGCACCGACTGCCACGGCGCCAGGGACGTGCAGAGGACCGCCGATCAGTTCACGCCCACCGGCATCATCGAGCTGTGCTCGAGCTGCCACTCCGACCGCGACAAGATGCTGAAGTTCCAGATCAATCCCTACGTGGTCGCGGGCTACAAGGACACCTACCACGGCAAGCTGTTCGAGACCGGCACCACCGACGTGCAATTCGCGGTGTGCACCAACTGCCACGGCTCGCACGGCGTGCTGTCGCACGAGGATCCGGAGTCGAGCGTCGGCCGGTCCCACATCGTCGAGACCTGCAAGGCCTGCCACCCACGGGCCAGCGACCGCTTCGTCAGCTACCTGGTGCATCCCCAGCGGCCGAGCAAAGCGGAAATGGCAAGCAACGGTTTTCGACCCGCGGCGAGCAAAGATGCCGGCGATTCGCCAGTAGCCGACCCGGTTGTGCGCTGGACGAGATTCAACGACCTGGCCCTGAACGCCATGACCATGCTGCTGGTCGGCGTGCTGACCGTCTTCGGCTTCCACACCCTGCTGTGGTTCCAGCGCGGCATCCGCCGCCGCCACCGGCCTCGAACCCGCACCTTCAGGCGCTTCTCCCGCTTCCAGCTCTTCCTCCACATCCTGGTCAACATCAGCTTCCTGGTGCTCGCCTTCACCGGCCTGCCCCAGACCTACGCCCACACCGACCTCGCCAAGTGGCTGTTTCGCAACGTCATGTCGCTGCACACGGCCCAGCAGCTGCACTACCTGGCCGCCGCCATCATGGGCCTCTACTTCGGCCTGCACCTGATCTCCCTGGCGCTGAAGCTGAAACGGCACGGCTGGCGCGAGATCTTCACCGGGCCGAACACCATGATGTTCCGCAAGCAGGACTGGGAGGACTTGAAGGGCCACCTCCGCTGGTTCCTCGGCAAGGGCGACACGCCTCGTTTCGACCGCTGGACCTACTGGGAGAAGTTCGACTACTTCGCGGTCTTCTGGGGGGTGTTCATCATCGGCTTCTCCGGCCTCATCCGCTGGCAGGAGGAGCTCTTCGGCAACCTGCTGGGCGGCTGGGTGATCACCCTGGCCGACACCATCCACAAAGAAGAGGCGCTACTGGCCACCGCCTTCATCTTCATCGTGCATTTCTTCAACACCCACCTGCGGGCCGAGAAGTTCCCGATGGACGTGTCGATCTACACCGGCCGGATCACGGAAGAGGAGTTCCGCAAGGAACGGCCGGTGCAGTGGGCACGGGAGGAAGCGGCGGGGCGGCTGGATCGGCTCGAGGTGAAACCCCTGGGCCCCGGCCGTGTCGTGCTGAGCTACTTCTGGGGCACCCTGGCGCTGTCGGTGGGGCTCTTCCTGCTCGGGTTGATCATCATCGGCGTCTTCGCGGCGGGCTGACAGCCTCCTGATCCCCCCATTCCGGGTGACGGTGCCGCGCCTCCCGCTTGGTCATCCGGCCGTGGAGCATGGAGAAGCTCAGGGGATAGACGTCGGGGTGACCGAAGACATAGAAGAAGTGGAAGACGAGGATGGCGAGGGTCGCCAGCCAGGCTTCGAACAGGTGGATCACCTCGCTCACCTTGACCGCCCAGAACGGCAAGAAGGTCGTGGCCCACACCGGGAACCAGAGGATGATGCCGGTCACCGCCATGATCGCCGTGCCCCAGACCATCGACCAGTACTCGAGCTTGGCCGGGTAGTCGAACTTCCCCGCCGCCGCCGGCTTGTCGCGCCGGCCGAGGTGGAAGAGCAGATTGTCGGCGATCTCGCGCAGATCGGCGAGGCGCGGCAGGATCCGGCGCAGCTCCTGGCGACCGTAGGAGGTCCACAGCCAGGCCACGTGGTAAGCGGCGGCGGACATCAACACCACTCCGGCAATGCGGTGCACCCAACGGCGCGCGCCCTCGGTGAGCCCCAGAACCTCGAGCAATCGGCTGCCCCACATGTCCGGATAGGCGAGCACGAAACCGGTGACCGCCAGGACGATGAAACTCACCAGCAGTACGGAGTGCTGCGCTACCTGAGACGGGCTGAAGCGACGCCGGCTGGCGGCGCCCCTTTCTTGCCGGATGCGGCGCCGCAGATGGAAGCGGAGGATGATGCCGTTGTGGATCAGCATGCCGCCGATCACCACCGCGATCAGCGACAGGTAGAAGCTCCGCACCCAACTCGCGACGACCGTGCCCGGATCGCCCTCGCCGGCGACGAAATGGACCGGATTGCGGGCGAACTGCTCGCCCGCCCCCGGATGGCAGTGGCCACAGGTCGCCTCGAGGTTGGCGGGGGCGATGCTGGAGCGTGGATCGCTCGACGGATAGATGGCGTGGATGCCGTGGCAGCTCGCGCAGTCGGCCACCGCGGCGGTACCGCGCTTCGCCGCCAGGCCGTGGTAGGTCGCCTGGTAGGTGGCGACCCGCGACACCGCGACGCCGTACTCGCTCATCAGCGCCTCACTGGAGTGGCAGGTGACGCAGGTGGAGCGCACCAGCCGCTCCTCGAGCGGCGTCGCCCCCTCCTCTGCCACGATCTTGATGCTGTGGATGCCGTGGCAGTCGGTGCAGGTGGGCGACGCCGACACGCCATGCTCGAACGCCGTGCCATGGACCGAGCCGAGATACTGCTCCGAGACTTCGTCGTGACAGGTACCGCAGGTGGCGGGAATCCTGAACGGGTTGATCAGCGACTCCGGATCGTTGGCCCGCAGCACCAGGTGAGCGCGGTGGCAGTCGGTACACACCGCAGCGTGCTTCTCGGAGTCGCCGTTGGTGCGGCCGTGGACGCTCTTCTGGTAGTTGTCGAACGGCGCGGTGGATAGGCCGTACTCCTGCACGATGGCCAGGTCACCGTGGCATTCGCCGCAGGTGGCCGCGATGTTGCGGTAATGGACGCGGCCCTCGGGATCGGCCGCCGCGCGCGCGTCGTGCACCCCGTGGCACACCGAGCAGGGCTCGCCGGCCGGCCAGGCCTCGTCCTCGCCGTTGCGCTCGTGACTCTCCCCATGCACGCCGCGAGCGAAGTCCTCGGCCGCGTCGTCGTGACAGTCGGCGCACAGTGCCGGCGCCGTCACCTCGTGGGGGTAGTCGTCCGTACCCTCGTGGCAGTCGGCGCAGCCGAAGCCTGATTCAGCGTGGATCGAGGCGTTCCACGCCGCGGCGTCGACGCCGTAGCCTTCCGCCGCCAGCTCGGGATCCGCGGCGGCGGCGTGGCAGTCGAGGCACAGCTCGTCCTGCGCCGCGACGACGCCGGCCAATCCGATCATGATCAGGGCCGCGCCGAGAGCCAGGCTCCTCGGCGCGCCTCGGAGAATCTCTCTCCTCACGGGCCCACCGTTTCACCCACCCCGTCGTTCCGGGGAAAACGGGCGGGTGCCTACTCTTGCGCTTCCAGGCTTCCCAGCCAGTCGATGATCGCCTGCAGCTCTTCGTCGGTGCCCTTGAACGGCTTCTTGTGCGTCTTGCCGTCGATGTCGGCTTCTTTGCGCACGTAGGCGGCGATCTCCGCGAGCTCGCCCTCGACCTTGCCGCCGAGATCCGCGCCCTTCATCTTCTCGTTCTTGGTCTTGGCCGCGATCTCGGCCACGGGGACCGCGTGGCACATGTTGCACTTGTGGGTGTCGGTGAACAACGCCTTGCCGTCCAGCTCACCGGCCGCCATCTCGGCGGCTTCCTCGGCCACAGTCGACGGCGAGATGATCGATGCCGCGAACACCACGGCGAGGGCGATCGTGGCGAGTGTCAGTAGCTTTTTCATGATCGGTCTCCTTCCTCGCATGTCGGTCAGGCAAATCTTAGGACCGGCGGGCGCTACTGAGAACCACCCTCTCAGGTGGTTCGGGCATCGTCGGAAGGTAGGTCAGGCGGTCCTTCGCACGGGGGCGGTCGCTTCCGCGGCGGACGGCTGCTCGCACGTCTGCTCGAGTCGATCGGAGCCGGCCTTCGGCCTTCGCCGCGCCTCCGGTTCGGCGGCGGCCTTCGCCGGCTGGGCGTGCCGGCGGTCCTCGTCGGCGAGCAGCACCCCCGGACGCCGGCGCGACGGACGGACAGCAGCGGCGCGCTCGTCACGGCCGGCGACGCGATAGGTGGCCTCGAGCCAGCCGGCGATCGGCACGAAGACATCGTCGAAGCGCGCCCGGGCGCGCTTGAGCTCGGCCGCCGCCGCCTCGGCCTGCTTGCCGGCGAGTGACGCCGAGACCCGGGTCCGTTCGAGAACGCCGGCCGCCCGCTCGACCGGCCGCGCCCAGGACTCCCGATCGCCCGTCGACGCCTGGCAGGCCGCTGGTGACAGGGTCTGCGCGCCGTCGCGCAGGCGGTCGATAGCATAGCCGGCCTGCCGCCCGAGGGACACCGGATCGTAGGAGGTCTTGCCGGTGAAACCGAGCAGCCGCCGCGCCGGCCCAGTACCGAAGATGCCGCGCAAGAGCGCCCGCAGATCGACCATCATGCGGCGCAGCTCCGAAGTCGCGACGGTGAGCTTCTCGAGCCACAGGCCGCGCAGCTCCCGAGCCCGGCAGCAGCCCTGATCAGCCGCCTCGAGACGCCGCCAGTGGCCCTCCAGCAACCGGGCGAGGAGCTCGAACAGGATCACCAGGTCAGGCAGCGTCTCTCCCTCCCGCAGCAGAGGACGCAGCAGCTCGCCAAGCGCCTCGGCTGCCGAGGCGGCCCATCGGCGGCTGGCGGCGATCACGGTTGCGGCGGCCTTCTTGCGCTCGAGGACGGCTTTCATGACGTGTCTCCCATGGCCGGAGAACGGGCGCCCCGCCGGCCCAAGCCGGCGGGGCGCCCGGGGTTTATCTGACGATGCCGATGGGACCGGAGGCCCCGTCGGCCGTTGCGTCCGCGTCACCCCCAGCCGGGCCGGAGGCGTCCTCGTCCTGCTCGGGGCTCTCCGAGTCCGTCGAGCCGGCCGACTCGTCGGCACCGGCGCTCTGACCGCCGCCGCCGTCCGGCCCGCCGCCGCCGCGCCGCGAGGCCCGGCGCTTCGGCCGGATCCTAGCGGCGAGGTCGTCGAACCCGGCCAGGCCGTAGAGCCCGGCGAGGGTACCGGCGGCAAAACGCAGGGTGCGCCGGAACTCCTCGACGCCGGCGTTCTTGTCGAGCAGGGTCACGTCGGCGTCCTTGCTCTCGAGGCTGAGCGAGGCCACCGCCGTGCCCAGGCGATCGAGGGGCTTCTTGAGCCCCGCGGCCACCTTCTCGCGCTCGAGCGGCGGGAAGCCGACGAGCAGCACCTTCGGCAGCCGGAAGCCCGCGTCCAGCATCTGGCCGTGGACGCGCACGCCGAGCCGGTGCAGCCCCAGGGGAGCCTGGGGCAGCGCCGACACGCTGCCGAACAGCTCGACGCGCGTCGTCTCGCCGTAGGCGCCGGTCACGACGTCGCGGATGCCCGAGAGGATCCCGAACACCTCCGTGACCGACCCGTTGCGCACCTGCAGCTGCAGGCGCTTGGCGACCACCTCGTTCACGTGGGACGACCTGGTGGCCGAAGCCATGTTTCGCACCGTGTCGGGGCGCCGCAGCTGGAAGGTCGGCGTCGACTTCGTGCACCACCTGCGCATGGTGGCGAAGAGCATCCTCGACGGCTGGCGCAAGAGCGCCGAGCGGCGGGCGACCGCCGGCGCCGCCGAGGTGCGCGAGAGCGAGCTGCCGGAGACCGAGGTCGACCCCTCGGTGGAGGAAGCCGAACCGTCGAGCCCGCTGCGCGACGCGCCGTCACCCGAGCCGGGCGTGGAGCGGGTGATCGTCGGCATGGAGGGCTGGCGCGCTTGGGAGGCCCATTTCGCCGGCGACGAGAGGGCGACGGCGGTTCTCTCCGGCATCTTCCACGGGATGACCGGCCCGGGGATCCAGGAGCGGTACGGGATGACCAAGAAGCAATACCAGGCGGCGGTCCGCAGAGTGCGGCGGCACGCCGACCGCCAAGGAGGTGGCCGTGGCCGTTAAGGACCCGTTTCTCGAGGAGGCGCTCGAGCGGCTCATCCACCTGGTGGGAGACTCGGCCTTCGACGCCACGGACGAGGAGATCCGCGAGGAGATGCTCGACGCCGGGGAAGACCCCAAGGAGTCGGCGGACCGCCTGCGCGCCAAGATGCGCGAGGCGGCGGAGCGCGGGCGCCGGCATCGCCTGAAGGTGCTGCGCAAGCGCTGGAAGCGCAGCGTGGCGCGGATCGAGTCGGCGGACTACCGCCTGCCCGAGACGCCGGCGGAGCGGCTGGACCTGCTCTACATGGTGGTCGATGCCGAGCCCGTGCTGCGTCAGCAGATCACGGTGCAGCACAAGGACCTGAAGGAGCTCTCGGACGCCGACGTCTCCCGCTACCTGCGCCAGCTCGCCGAGCTGGGCGCGCTCGACGACCTCTACGACGAAGACGAGCCCGGCGGGGACGGCGAGGAGTGACCGACGCCGCCGAGCGCTGGCGCGACCCCGAGAAACTGCTTCGCGGGCTGGGGATCCGCCGCCCCGAGGAGATCCATGTCGAGACGATCGCCTATTACACCGGCGCCAGGGTGATCTACGGCAGACCCGACGGCAGCGGCGCCAGCACGGTGACCGCCGGCAACGGCGCGATCATCACGGTGGACCCCACGATCCCCCGCGAGGAGCAGCGTTTCCATGCCGCGCATGAGCTCTGCCACTGGATCCTCGACCGCGGCATCGTGACTCTCGCCCACGACGACTCATTGATCGACGAGGTGGAGTGGTGGGACGAGGAGGGCGAGGAGGTGTGGATCAGCCGCGAGCGTCGCGCCGACGAATGGGCGGCCGAGCTGCTGCTGCCGCAGAATCTCCTCAGTGACGACACCTACTCGCGGCCGATCTCGTTCGCCACCGTCCGGGACCTCGGCGCCCGCTACCGCACCGGCCTCGTGCCCACGGCCCGGCGCCTGGTCTTCTGCGCCAGCGAGTGGTGCCTGCTGCTCGCCAGCCGCCCCGGCCAGGCCACGCGCTGTCTCGAGCGCAACACACTGGCCGATACGTCGAGGCTGCTCGAGGCACCGGGGCCGGGCACGGTGGCGCGCGAGCTGCTGCGCGGCTCGCGCGAGGAGCCCGGGTCGACGGCCGTTCCAGCGGACGGCTGGTTCGACCTCGCGGGCGCCTGGTGGTTCACGCCGCACGAGGATTCGGTGCTGCTGCCGAGCGGCGAGGTGCTGTCGCTACTGTGGTGGCAGGGGGACGGCTACGAAACGCTGGAGATGGACGCCCTCCACGACAATTACCTCCCCGCCGAGCCGGGGGCGGATGCGGTCAGGCAGCTGGTGTGGCGGCTGCAGGAGAGCTGGGGGTATCGGCGGTTGCCGCGGGCGTCGGGGGAGATCGAGTTGGTGACGCTGGAGCCTTCGCGGCACCGGTTGGTGATTCGTGATCCGGGCGGGTTGGACGCGGCGGGAGTGCGGGGATTGGTGGACGAGGTGGCTCGGCACAAGAATGTGGATAGAGATCAGATTCTGTATTCGTTGGTGGATCTGGATGCGTATGCTGGGGGCGATGATGGATTTGGATCGGTACGCTGGGGGTTATAAAGAGTCGTAACGCTGCTTGTCAGCGGTGGCGCGAAGCGGCGTCCGCTGGAGCAGCTTGGTTACCCGGCCGTTTGGGGGCAACCCGGATGATAGCCCTGAGAGCCTCGTTCACCGCGCTGTCCGTGGTGAACGCTTTCGCGACGTCGGGGTCCAGCCTCGCCAGGTTGGTACCACCCCGGTACGCAGCCGCGTACTTGCCCTGTACACCCCCGGGCATTCGAGCGAAATCGTATTCCGGCTCCAGTTGGTCGGTATCGCTATCCTTCTTCATGGAATCTACGCTCCTTCCTTGTCGCTTGCCGGGCGCTGATGATGCGAGTCACCTTCTCGTCCTCGTCGGTGTGGGACACTACGAGGACCCGACTGCTCTCCGAGAGGCCGATCGTGATCCAGCGCTGCTCCGATCTGGAGTGCTTCGCATCTGGATAGGTCCAACTGAGCGAGTCGCCAAGGACCGTCCCCGCCTCATTGAAGGACACGTCATGCTTGGCAAGGTTTGCCGCAGCCTTCCGATCGTCCCAGTCGAATCGCACCCCACGAGAGTATCACAGAACGCTATGCTGAGCTATTCACTTCCTTCCAGCGCGGCGTCATGCGCTGGTTCGGCCGGGTAACGACGGGCCTGAGAGGCGACGCTAGCCGTCCGTCTCGAGGTACTTGTTCTGCCCTCCAGCATCACTATCAGAGTCTTACCTGCGCTCTTCTTCATGGATTTCGTTCTCGGAAAGATGCCAATACTCAGCCGGAGTTCCGCGGAATCCCTGCCCTCGTACGTACAGATGGAGCGCGAGGCCGGTGGGTGTAAGTTTAGCGTTTGTGCTGTCGCGCTCAAACCCGCTCTGCTCCCAAATGCTGCCTGCAGACAGCAGCTCCAAAGATCGCAAGTGATCAATCTCCCGATCAAGCCGTTGGGCGTCAGATACTTCTGAGATGCTCTGCAACTCCTCCAGAGACATCTCAGCATAGTCGGCAACAAGCCATCCAGCAGAAGTGATATATTTCCTTGCTTTTTCGCAGACCTCATTCAATATCTTAATTCACTGCTGTCCAAGATAACTCAGGGTTGAGCTGGCAACCCCCTAGAACAGCGGCTTAGAAGGCTGGATTTGGCGGAAATCACGGTGGAGGTCCCCTATGTCTCAGAATTTCGGCTGTCCAA
>JAAELT010000358.1 GCA_024226315.1 bacterium
ATTCGATGCCGTCTCGGCAAGCCTGAGAGAGCAGAGGAAGGCGCAATAACTGGCCTCGACTCAGGGCAACGGATCCTGGGTCTTCTCAGGGATCAGGGTGTGCTCCGGCTCGGCCGGGCCCGATCGAGATCCTCGATCACGAGGCTTTGGCCCGGGCCGATCTCGCCTAGTACACCTCTTCGTAACTAATCGCGCGCTGTGTGCCGGCCGGCACAGAAGCGCAGCGCACCTGCCCCTAGTCTCTTGGAACGGTTCCGCCGACATGGACGCGGCGACGTCCCCCAACCGGCGGAACCTACTTGGGAGATGCGATGCAAGAACAAGATCCGAAGCTGCAGATGATCGACGCGCTGCTGGCCTCGCCACATCGCCGGCTGGTGGAGTTCGGCGGGCGCCACGTCGAGGCCCGGGAATCGGACCTGGATTTCTACGGTCGCCTGGGCGCCTGGTACCACTCCAGAGGAGTGATTCGGGATCAGCGCCTGCTCTCTAAACGCCTGTATGGGTACGGAAGGGCGTAGGTCGCGACCACCACAATGGCCAGTCATTTGGGCTAGAGCGTCTAAACCGAAACCTGGCGCCGAGGATCTTTTCAGGCGTGAAGGTCCTCAGCCCGCTCGTCTTGCTGCTTCTCGCCAGCGCCGGAGGGTCGGCCCTCCGTGCCGCCGGCCCTCTCTCTACGCAGGCCGGACCCCGAGTCTGTGATGCGCCCGCGAACCCAGAGCGGCTGGAGCTGAATCCAGGCACCGTGGTCAAGCGACGTCTGGCCGAAGGGCAGACGCACCAGCACGCGATTTTCCTGTGCTCCGGGGAATACCTGGGCGCGGTGGTCGAGCAGCTTGGCATCGACGTCTACGTGCTCGCCCGGGGGCCGGGCGGCGAAGGACTGGCGCGTTTCGACAGCCCCAATCACGACCGGGGACCCGAGGAGGTCTCTGTGGTCGCCGAGCGCACGGGCATCCACCGGTTGGAGATCGGCAGCATCTACCAGGGGCAGAGGCACGGGGAATACCAGCTCCGGGTCCGGGAGCTGCGCCCTGCCACCCGGGCGGAGCGGCATAGCAGCCTGGCGCTCAAAGCGAAGCTCGAAGCCATCCCGTGGATGGTGCATGGAGGGGCGGTAGAGGATCTGCGGCGGGCCTTGCCCAAGCTCGAGGAGAGCCTCGAACACCAGCGGGCGGCTGGGAATCTTGCCGGGCAGGCTCAGGCGCTCGGGGAGCTGTCCACCGTTCATATGCAGCTGGGGAACTCCCTGGAGGCCCTGGCATCCCTGCGCGCCTCTCTCGACTTGTGGCGGCAAGTCGGCGACCGCCGGCAGGAAGTTCTCGCACAGCGCTCGATCGCCAATCAACATGCGGCCCTCGGCGAGCACCACAGAGCCCTTGACATCTACCGATGGATCCTGGCGACGAGCCAGAGAGCACGCGATCCGCTGTCGGAGGCGGATTCCCTCGTCGGTCTGGGATCTACCTATGCGCTTCTGGGCGAGCCGGAGCAGGGCCTGGCGGCTCTCGAGCAGGGTCTGTCCCTGTGGCGAATCCACGGGCACCCGGACCGACAGGCGCTGGCTCTGATGGCGATCGGCAAGATCCACGCCGCCGCAGGCCGGCACCGTAAGGCCCTCGAGTCGTTCCGAGAAGCCCTGTCTCGGAGCCGATCCGAGACCTATTACCGGCGGGATTTCTCGATCCTGCATCGGGCCGGTCGATCGCTGATCGCCCTCGGGCAACTGGACGAAGCCGAGGCGACGGCCCGGGAGGCGCTGGCAAGTGCGCGGCAGGCCGGCAATGCCGCCGGTGAGGTCTGGGCGATGGAGACGCTGGCCGCCGCCGCCGAGGCCAGGGGCGATACCGAAGCCGCGCTGTCGATCCATCGGCAGGCCCTCGCGGTCCATGCTTCCAGTCCCGGAACGCGGGCCGAGGTGCTCTTCAACGTCGCCCGCCTGGAGCTCGAAAACGGACGCCTGGACGAGGCGCTGGCCGCCGTCCGCCGGGCGGTCGAGCTACTCCACTCGTTGACCGCGGCCATCGGCGACCGCGACCTGGCGGTGGGCTATCTGGCGGGACGCCGCCGGTACCACCAGCTGCACCTGGAGATCCTGATGCGGCTCCACGAGCGACAGCCCGGCGCCGGATGGGACCAGCGAGCTCTGGAGGCACACGAGCAGGCTCGAGCCCGGAGCCTGATCGAAGCGCTGAGCGAGACCCGGGCCGAGCTGCGCCGGGGAATCGACCCCAGCCTGCTGGCCGAGGAACGCGAGCTTCTGGAGCGCCTTGCCGGCTGGCGGGGACGCGGCACGGGCGATCCGGGGGAGCCGGGAGCGGAGGCCGCGGTCAGCCAGTGGTTGGCCCGCCTCGACGAGGTCCAGGCGTTGATCCGCGCCCGTAGCCGTGGCGCTCGGGCGCTGGCGCGGCCCCGGCCTCTCAAGGTGACCGAGCTGCAGGAGAAGATCTTGGACCGGGACACCGTGCTCCTGGAGTTCGCCCTCGGCGAGCCGCGGAGCTTCCTGTTCGCGGTCACGCCGAGCCGCCTGTCGGTGTTCCCGCTGCCCGCGCGGGAGACGATCGAGACCGACGTCCGGCGATTTCACCAGCTGCTCAAGGCTCGCGGCGAGCGCCTGGAGTTCGAGACCCGCGAAGCTTATGACCGGCGCATTCGCGAGGCCGACGCTGAATCGCGGGCGGTAGCCGCCCGACTCAGCGGGACGCTGCTGGCGCCGGCCGCGGGCGTGCTGGGCTCGCGTCGCCTGCTGATCGTCGGCGAAGGCGCCCTCCAATACCTGCCGTGGAGCGCGCTGCCGGTGCCCGAGCCCGCCCGGCGCGGCGCGGGCGTGATGCCGGCGCCGCCCCTGATCGTCGAGCACGAGGTGATCGCCGCGCCCTCGGCGTCAGTGTTGGCGGCGCTCCGGGAGAGACGGCGGGATCGCAGGCCGGGCAAGACCCTCGCCGTGGTCGCCGATCCGGTCTACGAAACGCCGGAGGCGAACCTCTGGCAGCGCCTGTCGGGCTGGCTCGACATCCGGGGCGTCGAGGCCCCCGGCGAGCAACAGGCCCTGTGGTCCGGGCCGGCGGTGCGCTCGTTCAGGAGCCTGGGATTCGAGGCTTTCCCGCCCTTGCCGGGAAGCCGCCGCGAGGCCGAGGCGATCCTCGCCATGGTACCGGAGAGGCAGCGCTTGGGGGCCCTGGGATTTCTCGCCGACCGCGACCTCGTTCTCGGCGGCGCGCTGCGCGATTACCGCATCGTCCACTTCGCCGCCCACGGGCTCCTGAACAGCAAGCATCCGGATCTCTCAGGCATCGTCCTGTCGCTGGTGGGCGAGGACGGGGCGCCGCGCGACGGCTTCCTGCGGCTCTACGACGTCTACCGGCTGGAGCTGTCCGCCGAGCTGGTAGTGCTGAGCGCCTGTCAGACGGCGCTCGGCAAAGAGGTCCGAGGTGAGGGTCTGGAGGGGCTCGTCCGCGGCTTCCTCAACGCCGGAGCGCCGCTGGTGGTGGCCAGCCTGTGGAGCTCCGAAGACCAGGCCACCGCCGAGCTGATGACGCGCTTCTATCGCGGCATGTTGCGCGACGGCTTGTCGCCGGTAGCGGCCTTGCGCGCGGCGCAGATCGACATGTGGCGGCAGGAGCGCTGGCGAGCGCCCTACTACTGGGCCGGTTTCGTGCCCCGCGGCGACTGGCGCGGCGGGCGCTGAGAGGCAGCCGCGCGTTCAGAGCCTGGCACGCGTCCGCGCCGCGTCGAGGGCATGCACGGCCCGCTCCGCGACCTCTTCCGGACCACCTTCGAACCGCTGTTCGAAGAGCACCTCGCCGCGCCGGTTGACCAACTGCAGGACCACGGGCTCCGCACGGCCGGCGGCGCCTTCGCCGTCATCCGCCAGCCGGAGGACTGCCTGCGCCGGCCGCGCCGGCGCCGTCACCTGCCAGCCCGGCCTGGCTTCGAGGCCCGCGACCAGTCCGGCGCGCAGCCGTCGATGGAAGGGCGCCTCTCCCAACGGCTCTACGAAGACGCGCTCGATCTCGGCCAGCGGAGTGGCGGCCGGCGGCGCCGGCCCCCGCACCACGTCCCAGAGCTCCCGTCCTCCCGGCGGCAGCAGCAGGCCACCGGCGACCAGCAAGACCACCGCGGCGGCGCCGGCGAACGCGCCCCGCCGGCCGGCGAAGAAGCCGCCGGCGCCGAGTCGCCGCCTCAGGCGCCGAGCCCAGAGGCTGACGGCCCGAGCAAGACTGCCTTCCCGGTAGCTCACCTCGACCGCCAGGTTCCGCGCGCCGTCCGCGCCGGCCTCGGCCTCGACCCGGAAACGGATCGACTGCCTGGCCTCGAGGCGTACCGAGCCGGCGCCGGCGACTCCGGGCAGAAAGAGCGCCAGCAGGACGTCCCCCTCCTGCGCGTCGAGCGCCCAGACCTCGACCCGCTCGGTCTCCTCGCCGACTTCGAGCCGCACCCGGCTGTGCCGAGCCAGGTCCCAGCGCAGAGCCTCGGTTCCGTCGACGCGAACCGACAGCCTATCGCCTGCGGCGTGCCGGCGGCGTGAGGCGCGCCGGCTGAGATCATCTGCTGCCGCCGCCAGGGCATCGTCGCCGAGCTCGGGAGGGTCATCGTTTCGCCCAACTCCGTCTTCGCCGCGGACGGCGAAGAACCTGGGCACCGTCAGGCGCTCCTCCGGCGGTTCGAGCTCCAGGCTCCGGGCCAGCCGTTCCAAGCACGGCGGATGCATCAGGGCATGGATGCGCCTGACCTCCACCGGGTGTTCGCCGTCCGGATCCCGGCCTGCGAAGCGTAGCTCCGGCAGCTCCTCAACCAATGGATCGAAACGCTCCGGCACGGCGCAGCGCGACTGCCACGGCGTGCACGCTTCCAGGGTCCGCCTGACCCGCGCGGTCAATGCGGGGGACGCCGGCTGCGGCTCGAACCGCTCCTCGCCTCGGGCGCCGCGGCAGGTTTCGACAAAGCCGGCGAATCGCTCCCGGAGCTCTTTGAGCAGGACCCGCTTGCGCTCGCGCAGGTAGTCGCCGGCGGGGTATCGGTCGGGATCCTGGAGCACCAGATCGTAGAGGGCCATGACCTCCTCCGTGGAGTAGTCGTGCAGCACCCGGCCGACGCCGAGGGCCGCGTGGAAGGCGTTGCGCCTCAGACATATACGGGCGAGGTAGGCGATGAAACGGACGGTCATCTCGCCGGTGGTCGGCCGCTCTTCCGGCGGCGCCTGTTCCTGGCACCGCTCGTGAGCCTCGGAGGCGACGTAGACCAGGAGCTGGAGCAGCTGGGCTCGATCGAGCGTCACCCGGTAGCGGCTGGCCGGGAGCCGCGAGCCGCCCGGCCGGCGGCGGCCGGCTGGCTGGTAGCGGCGCCGCCTGTCCTGACCCTGTGCCGTGACCTCCAGGCGAGCGACGGCCTCGAGCGCGACGTGGAACGCCACCTCGCGGTCGCGGTGGAGGAAGACCGCCAGGCCGAAGGCCCGCTCGAGGTCAGCGCCGGCCGTCATCGCTCAGGTTGCCAGGGTTCCTTGCTCCGCTCATAGCGCTTCGGCTCCCGAGTGTCACCGCTCGAGGTCGCGATCAGCGTGGGACTTTCGCCCGCGGAAGGCCCACACTGTAACGATGTCCACTCACCTATCGTCGCATTCATGACGGGTGCCGAGCCCGCGGCCTCGCTGGCCGAGGATGCGATCGGCGCCGTGAAATCAACAACGCCTGTAAGGAGGGCAACCATGAAACTCTCGACCTACACCAATCCCATTTATCTTATCCGGTCTGCAAGCCTGCGACCGCTGGCCGTGACCCTGGCGATCCTGGCTGGCGTGATCATCGGACCCGCCATCAGGGCGCAACCGGTAACGACGATAACCGACGACGACGGCATCTATCAGATCCACGTAGATGCTTCCGGATCGTGGAACGCGATTACCGGGCCAAACCATCCGAGCGGTCCAGCAAAGAACCTGCTCTTTGACGGGATGAGGGTCAATACAAGTTTCTCCACGTTTCGGATCTACAACCAAGATGGCACGGCGGACGATTTTCCTCTTTTCAACCAGGATGCGATTCTTGAGCAAGACAGCCCCCTGGCTCCGGGCCAGGGCTGGAGGACGAAATGGGAGATCGGCGGCCTGGACGTCACCCAGGACGTGCTCATCGTCGGCTCGACGGCCGACAATTCCGCCATCTACCACACCGTCGAAGTCCGGAACGCCGGCAGAGGACCTGCTGTTATTGGTTGGCGGAATCTCTACGACTGGAACGTCAACGATCCCGGCTTCGATGACGGCCCGAGCAATCTACTGGAGCCGCGCTGCGGGGTCTTGACGAGGCCGGAAACGCAGGAGATCTGCCGCGCGCCGGTGACCGAGCAAGTCGCTCGGGTCTCGATCTTGCCGGGGACACCGACCTACCAACCGCTCTTGGCCTTGACCTTCGATCCCGGCTACCGCTCCGACCTCCCGGTCACGCCGCCTGACGAGTATGGCTTCGTCTCCTGGCCTGACGCGGTCGGCACCGAGTTCGATTACACTTGCACCCCCGGTCGAAACATCACCACAGGGCCGATCGACGACTCGGCAGGCCTGTCCTGGTGGGGCCGCGACAGGGATCGGGCACTCGAGATCCTCCCCGGAGGTTCGAGACGCCTGACCCAGGTGATCTTCGCCCAACTGCCCGACTCTTGTCCGCGAACCTGCCTACGGTTCCATAGGGACAGAGTCCAGTGTGTCGGCGACGGTTCCGGCGACTACGTTTACGACGTAACGATCCGCAATCGGAGTGAGTCAGAGGTCCACGCACTCCAGATCACGGGCCTCCCCGCGGGCGTGACCGCGACCATCGACCCACCGATCTTCCCGATCCGGCATAATCAACCGAGGCGGTTCCAGGTCCGTTTCCAGGGTGCGGGTCCCGGTCCCTTGAGCTTCTCGATCACGCTGCTCGACGCGATGGATGACATCGTCTGCAGCGTTGAAAGAACGATTGAGCTGCCGGAGTGCGAATGCGCCCAGGCAGTCAGAGTCAGGGCGCCGCTTTGCTTTCCCTTCTTCACCTTCGGTCAGCCGGCGCCTCTTAGCTGGGAGCTCGACCTGCAAAACCTCTTTCCCGGCGACGTCCACCATGTCTTGCTGACCCCGGAATCGCCTTCGCACGCTACCTTCGAGCCGAGTGTTTTCAACCCGGGCGATCCGCTCTCCCTGGGAGACACCGGCAGGTTCCGGACCAAGATCGGCAACGTCGATCCCGGAGAGCAGGTCTGCTTCCGGATCAGCAGCCACGACGCGCAGTTCGAGGACTGCTGCTCGATCATGCAATGCGTGACGATCCCCCGCTGCACGATCGACATCTTCGATTACCAGCCTCTCGGTAACGCAAACCTTGATTTTCTCGATGACGGGTTGGTGGTCAGCAACATCGGTTCCAGCGGCCAGGACGGCGTTTCGATTGACCTCGGTGAAGCCATCGGTTGGGACGCCGAGTGGTTGCCGATCGACCTGGCAAGCCTGCCTGCCGGCGCCACCCTGCGGCAGACGATCGTCGGCGAGCTCGACGGTCAGCCCGGCCAATCGATCGCGACGCTCGAGACCGTGAACACCGGCGCCGGCGTCGAGCTCAGGACCGACTTCAGCGCCCTCGGCACCACCACCCATACGATCGCCGCGTTCCTGGACGGCGACCTGATGGGCATTGAGAACAACGTGCCGACGGCGATCAACTTCACGCCGAAGATCAATACTGACTCCCACTACACGTTCGGCGGTCCCATCCCGGCCGGATTCGAGAGTATCTCCTGTGATCCGGAGCAAGTCACCCGAAGGCGCTGCACGTTGGCCGGCTATACCTTCGAAGAGCCCGTGCCCTTCACGCTGGCGTCTTTCGAGGGTCTCGTCGATCAGATCGTCGTCATGCCGGAACAGGTGGCGGCCGATCTGGGCCCGCTCTCGGCCCTCGAGCTGCGCGCGAGCGACGTGCCCCCGATCACCCTGACCAGCGCCAACGCCGTCGAAGACTGTAACGGCAATGGGCTGCCGGATTACGAAGACATCCTCAGTCTCGAGTCCTCGGACGGCGATCGCGACGGCATACCCGACGAGTGCACGCCATCTTGCTCGGATCCGAACAATCTGTGCCTGAACCAGGAGCGCTTCCGGGTCGAGGTCTCCTGGCGAGACTTCGCCGACAATACAGGCGCCGGCAGCGCCATTCCCTTGACCGGCGAGACTGGCTACTTCTGGTTCTTCGACCCGGACAACGTCGAGGTAGTGATCAAGGTCCTCGACGGCTGCGGCTTCAATGACCGTTTCTGGGTGTTCGCCGCCGGCCTGACCAACGTCGAGGTGGAGCTCACGGTGACCGAGACCGTCACCGGAGAAGTCAAGACCTACACCAATCCTCTGGGGCGGGCTTTCAGCCCGATCCTCGACACCGACGCCTTCGACAGTTGCTCCGCCGCCGGCCAGGACCCGAGCGACTCGTCGGCGACCAGCGACGACCTCGCCCGGGCCACGCTCGCCGATCTGAAGCAGACGCTCGAAACGGGTGCCGCTGATCAAGAGTACGCCCCGAAGGCCACGACCCTGGCGCTCAACGACGGCCGTTTCCTGGTGGAGGCGAGATGGGAGACCCCGGCCGGCAACAGCGGCGACGGGGAGGCCGTGGCGCTCACCGACGAAACCGGGTACTTCTGGTTCTTCAGCCCGCACAACGTCGAGGTGGTGATCAAGGCTCTCGACGGCTGCGGCTTCAACGACCGTTTCTGGGTGTTCGCCGCCGGCCTGACCAACGTCGAGGTGGAGCTCACGGTGACCGATACGGTCAGCGGTCAGATGAAGACCTACGTCAATCCTCTAGGCATGGCCTTCGAGCCGATCCAGGACACCACCGCTTTCGCCACCTGTTCGTGATCCGTCGCGGCATCGCGGTGTCGCGATGCCGCCGCGGCTGAGGGTCTGCCCGTCAAGGCAACCGAGCTCGAGCTCGGCCACCGCGGCGGGCCGGCCCCACAGTCTGGAAGAGGTCGGCGAGGCGCTCAGCGACCTCGAGGGTTCGAGGCGCCTCCGCCCCTCTCGAAGACGCCAGCGCGCGGTAGGCTGTGCGGAAGACGGTTTCCGCCTCGGCGTAGCGCCCGAGCTCGACCAAGCAATCCGCGCGCACCATTTCGGCGCCTGGGATCCGCCAGTGTCCTCCGGCGAGAAGGTCGCGGTAGATCTCGAGCGCTTCGTCGATCAGCTTGTTGGTGCCACCCGCTCGGGCGGCACGTCGCCCAACGGGCACGCCGGTTCCTCCTCAAGCGTCACAGGCTCCGACCGCAAGCAGCCGGTCTGTTCGGAACGTGGGAGATCGGTTCCTCCTCAAGCGTCACAGGCTCCGACCGCAAGCAGCCGGTCTGTTCGGAACGTGGGAGATCTACGGCTCAGCCAGGGTCTTCGACATCTGCCATACCGACACGAGAGATGCCTCGTGCATGCCCCTTGAGAAGCCAGCCCGAAGCCGGATGGCCCGGGCCGATCTCGCGTAGCGCCCCAAGAATCCGAACCTTCGGTTCGAATCTTGGCCCAGCCCCTCCTTTCCAGGGCCGAATGCGCTTCGCGCATCCACCCCAGGATTCATGCCTTCGACCAGCCCTGGAGGTTCTATGCGCAACAGCCTCCCTAGCGCACAAATCGTCCGCTGTGTGCCGGCCGGCACAGAAGCTCAAGCGAACTGCCCCTAGTCTCTTGGAACGGTTCCGCCGACATGGACGCTCCGACGTCCCCCAACCGGCGGAACCTACTTGGGAGATGCCCCAGCCGAGGAGGCCAGCTCAGGCCGAGCTGGTGGATGTCCTGGCGACCTTCATCAACAGCCGGAGAGCGTCGTTGACCGTCTTCCCGTCCGGGAAAGCGCGCGCCACGTCAGGGTCGAGAAGCACCAGGTTGGTGCCTTTCCGGTAACTCTCGTAGTACTTGCCGCGGACGCCGTGGCGCAGTACGGTCTCGTCGTACTCGGGTCTCAGCTCGTCGTTCGAATCGTCGAGGAGTCGTTCACTCATAGAGCTTCCTCTCTCTGCGCAGGGCCTTGCGAGCGCTGATGATGCGGGTCTTCTCGCCGCGGTCGGCGTGGGCCACGAAGAGCAGGTGGCCCGCCGCCGACAGTCCAAGCGTGACCCATCGCGCTTCGCCGTCCTCGTGGTCGGGATCCGGAAACGTCACGGCCAGGGAGTCTCCGAAGACGCTGGCCGCTTCGCTGAAGGCGACTCCGTGCTTCCGCA
The DNA here is from genome assembly GCA_024226315.1 of bacterium. Lineage (GTDB taxonomy): Bacteria > Acidobacteriota > Thermoanaerobaculia > Multivoradales > J023 > JAAELT01. Next base: position 10,228 of record JAAELT010000358.1, read on the forward strand.
GGTTGGCGGCCGCCTTCGCGGGATCCCATTCGAGCTCCATGATGTCTCCTCATGACGTCACCACGAGGACATTATACCGGCATCAGCGTCCGCGATGGTCATGGTCATGCGTGCCATGGTCATGCGTGCCACCCACCTCGGTCATGCTCAGGTTACCGGCTCGCACCGGCCTTCAAGTCGATCACCACGAAGCAAATCGGGCCGCCTATGCTGATGCTGA
>JAAELT010000359.1 GCA_024226315.1 bacterium
GGTGGACCAAGCGGCTCACTGGTTGGACCATGTGTTGCCTGATGTCCCTGTTCGTCAGTGGGTGCTGAGTTTGCCGCACGAGATTCGTTACCGGATCGCCTTTGACCCGAAGCTGCAATCCGAAGTCCGCGGCGTGTTCATGCGAGCGGTGCAGTCGTGGATCAAGCGGAGGATGCGTGACCTTGGGTTTCCTGGTGGTCGGACGGGTGGGGTTGCTTGCGTGCAGCGTTTCGACTCGGCTTTGCGGCTCGATCCACACATCCATGCCTTGGTTTTGGATGGTGTGTACATCGGTTTGGAGGATGGTGGTGAGGCGACCTTTCATCCCTTGCCAAAGCCCTCGGATGAGGACATTGAGAAGTTGGTACGTTCGCTTCACGGCCGCGTGTATGGCCTACTTCGAAGGCGGGGTGTGTTGCATGACGGCGAGTGCGAGGAGCTGACTGCCTTGGGGGTGTGTCAGGCAGCAGCGATACAGGGTCGTATTCCATTTGGAGAAGAAGCGGGAGGATACGACGAGAGGGAGGGGCGTCGGCGTGGTGGGGTTGCCCCACGAGCAAAGAGGCGGTTGTGCGCAGACTATGAGGGCTTCTCGCTGCACGCGGCAATCAGAGTGCCTGCAGGGCAAAGAGTTCGTTTGGAGCGGCTCTGCCGATATA
>JAAELT010000360.1 GCA_024226315.1 bacterium
CCAGGGCCGCGCCCTCGACCCCGGGGATCGCCCGCAGCCGGTCCAGCGCCTGGTCGTAGAACCTCACCCGCGCCGCGTCGTCCGGATATTGCGCTTCGGGTAGGAGGAAGCCCGAGGTCATCAAGCCGTCGGGCTGGAATCCGAGCTCGACGTCGGTCAAACTCATGAAGCTGCGCAGCAGCAGCCCGGCTCCGACCAGCAGCACCAGCGACAGGGCCACCTCGGCGACCACCAGGAGACCGCGCAAACGTGGCGCGCCCTGCCCCGCTCCACCCTGGCGTCCGGCGTCGCGGAAGGCGTCCGTCAGGTTGGCCGACGCGCTCTGGAGCGCCGGAGCGAGGCCGAACAGCGCCGCGGTCAGCAGGGTGACGAGGGCGGCGAAGCCGAGTACGGTGAGGTCGATCCCTACCTCGGCGACGCGCGGCAGGCCACCGAAGCGGGCGGCGGCGAACCAGCGCAGGCTGCCGGCCGCGGCAAGCACTCCTAGAACGCCGCCGGCTGAAGCCAGGATCAGGCTCTCGGTCACCAGCTGACGGACCAGCCGTCCGCGGCTCGCTCCCACGGCCAGGCGGACCGCGATCTCCTGGCGGCGGGCCGAGGCTCGCGCCAGGAGCAGATTGGCGACGTTGGCGCAGCCGATCAGGAGCACCAGGGCGACGGCGCCCATCAACGCGTGGAGCCGCGGGCGCGCGTCGCCGACGATTTCTCGGGCGAGATCGGCCAGCCGGATACCGTGATCGCTCGCCTCCTCCTCCTGGAGGTGGGTGGAAAGAGCTTCGATCTCGCGCTCGGCCTGCTCGGTGGTGACTCCCGGAGCCAGACGGCCGAGCACCGACATGAAATGCATGCCGCGGGGAAATGCCTCGGCGTCGAGTCTCAGGGGCAACCAGAGCTCGCGGCCCGGTCCCCCGGCCTGATCCAAGGGCAGACAGTACCTGGCCTCCGGCGGCAGCACGCCGGCGACGGTATAGCTCTCACCGTCGATCCGCAGGACTCGTCCGATCGGATCCGCGCCGCCGAACCGGCTTTGGCTGAAAGCGTAGCTGATCAGGACCACCGGCTCGGCCCCGACGGGCTCGTCGTCCGGCGTCAAACCGCGACCGAGCAGCGGGTGGACACCGAGCGTCGGAAGCAGATTCGCCGACACCCGGACGGCGTCGAGCCGGGCCGGCTCGCCGTCGCCGGAGAGGTTCACCCGCCGGGGGAAATAGGCAGCTACCTGCTCGAAGACCTCGCCGTTCTCCTGCCAGTCGAGGTACTCCGGGTACGACGCCGGAGCGTTGCCGTAGCCCGGCTGATGGTCGTACACCGCCAGCAGCCGCTCAGGGTCCTCGTAGGGCAGGGACTCGAGCAACACCCCGTCGACGAGACCGAAGATCACCGTCGTGGCGCCGATACCGAGCGCCAGGGTCAGCACCGTCACCACCGTGAATCCGGGCCGCTTCGCCAGCGTCCGAAGTGCGTACCGTACGTCGTGCCAGATGGTGTCCATCGTCGAGCTCCTCAGCCTACATCATTCACCAGGTTTGCAGGCCAGATCCGTCTTCCCGCGCTCCGGGCATGCCGGACCCGTCCGGGTCCGGAGATGAGATGCGGGCCGACGATCGAGGGTTTGAACCCGTACTTCGCGAGAAGGCTGCACGGCGGACGTTCAGGGAGGCACCCGACCAGGACTCCGGCTCCGGCACCGAGGATTTCTCTGAACACCCTTGATAGGAACTTGGCCTGCGACCGGAGTCTCGTCAACCCAGACGTTCCAGCAGGAGCGTCACCTCGGCGACATCATCGTAATCGAGCCCCGGAGTCGACGCCAACGCCGGCTATCGGTAAAGAACGGGTAAAAGTCGGCCACAGACCGCCGCCCGAAGGGCGTGTGCTTGCAACCAGATGGGCGGGAGCTCGTACCGAAACGAGGAACGAAGCCCGCAGACCAGAGTGATCGTTTGCCACAGAGGAGCTCCCGTCATGCCGCCGAAGACACCGCCCCTTCTCCCTCGCCGGCTGCGAGCTCGAGCGTTCCTTCAGATCGTCACCTGGCTCGTAGCAGGTCCGGTGTCGGCTCAGATCGCCCCGCCGTGGGATCGACTCCCGGGAGGGTCCCACGACGTCGGATTCAAGGTCGAGCAGCGCTTCGA
>JAAELT010000361.1 GCA_024226315.1 bacterium
CAACGCTCGATTGAGAGGTTTGCGGATTCTCTTTTGCTCGGGCCTATGGGAGTGCCGCGACCCACTACTGCGAGGTGCATCATTTACAGCCGTTGGCCGAGATAGAGAACACCCCACTGACGCGAGCTGATGATCTTGCGATTCTCTGCGCGAACTGCCATCGCGTCGTGCATTTGCGCAATCCACCTTACACGCTGAATCAGGTCAGGAGTATGCTCGCCAAATGAAAGCCACGGAACGCCTAACAAGTCGCTCCACACGAACCGCCGCTCCGCGCCTTCGTCTCCAGTACTGGGAGTTCCCCTTGGCCTGCGTGTTTCGCCAGCGGCACGCACAGCGGCGGCCGGTGAGCTCAACCGATATGCGGCCTGATGACTCAGACTCGTCGTGAGATCTGCCAACGAGCAACCGAAGACATGATCGAGACAAAGAAGGACACGACATGATCGAGCTTCATTATACCTTCATTCCATTTATGATGGGGAGCATCGCTCTGATAGCCTATCTCAGCCTGCGGAATATTTATCTCGCGAAGGCGGCGCGAAGCCTCTCGGCGGATCTACAGGATCTCGATGACTCCTTTCAAAGAGACAGCCTGATCGTTCAAATCTCTTGGTTTTTGAGACGTTACAGGGTCAGCAATGCGGCGCTAATCTCGGCCATCTTCTCCGTTGTCTTTTTTGGTTTGATGATCGCCTCAAGTGTGGTCGACTTAAGTTCCTGGCTTCCGAGCACGCTTCCGTCTCCCCAGATAATATTTCTATTAACTGGCGGGGTGTTCGCAACAGTGGCTACGATGATTTCGATTTATGAGGCTTTCGTCGCAAGACAGTCACTCTTTACGGCAGTAGGGACCGCAATCGCGACAGCAAAATGCGACACTGTCGGCCGGCTGATTGCACGACGTGAGTTGGCGGAAATTGAAAAGTTGATCAAGAAATCTGTTGATAGTGATTTGTGTGATCATCTACATGATCGGGTGCTTACGATCCAGGCCGCTTCAGCAGAAAAGCGCGACGCCGCCAGCGATGCTGCGGGCTAACCAGAAGACTCTCCTATGATGCTACATGGCAATTGGCCCATTGTACCTGGAGAAAGACATGCCGTATGTGAACATCAGAATCACGAAGGAAGATGTGACTGCTGAACAGAAGGAGCAACTCATTCGAGGTGCTACTCATTTACTTGTCGATGTTCTCGGCAAGAATCCGAAGACCACGGTTGTGGTTATTGATTAGGTAGACGCCGATAACTGGGGAGTAGCTGGTGAGAGTATCACCAAGAGACGACAAAGAGGCGAATAAGTCCGAGAGACCCATTAGGCATAAAAATCGAAGCTATGCCGCGAACCCAAATGAACGGAAGCCGCATATCAAATCAGCGAAGCGGACGGCGGCCGCCGCTTGCCTTAATCGCTATGCCGCATGCAGGAACCCTCTTCCGAATGCTAAAAACGGCGCGGAAAGGTGTCCTCGCTACTGGAACCAAACCACAAAGTGGAGGAGGCCATGCCGGATCATTTGGTTGCTTTTTGGAATGTTGAGAATCTGTTCGGACCGGAGAGTCACCCACATCGGATCCCCTGGGTCGCCAGCGACGTGGGCTCCGATCTTGTTGGCTGGACCCCAGCGCTCTATCAGAGAAAACTCGACCAACTTGCTCGGATCATCCGGCAGATGAATGGCGGGACTGGGCCCGATATTCTCGGTGTCTGCGAGGTTGAGGATCAACACGTGCTGGCCGATCTTGGCACCACGCTGACGCCGCTACTGCCAAGCCGAAACTACGGTGTGATCCACGCAACGGCGGATTTGAGCTTCCGAGGGATCGACACTGCCTTTCTTTTCGACAGAAACATCTTCACCGTCGAACCCGCCCTTGTCTTCAACCATTTCGTTATGCGCCGCACCGGAACTCGCGACATCCTCCAAGCCACGTTCAAATCGGTGGCCTCCGGTAAGGAGCTCGTGGTGATGGCCAACCACTGGCCATCACGATTTGGGGGCGATGGGGCGCAGTCGAGCGCGGGTTTTCGAGCGACGGCGGGAGAAACGCTCTCCTACTGGCACAAACGCACCCGCGAAGAGGCGTCTGCCGGCACCCGAACTCCGGTGCTCGCGCTCGGCGACATGAACGACGACCCTTGGGACCGTTCACTAACGATCAACGCGCTCGCCACACGAGAACGGGGTGACGTGGAGCGCGCGACGTCCGAGCGCTTTTACAACTTCACATGGGAGTATCTGGTGACGCCCGCAACCGACAAGAATGGCGATAAACGGGTCCTTGAAGGAACGCTCTATTTCAAGAACAACGGTAACCTCTTCGATCAGATCCTGGCTAACCGGCCGCTGCTCGACGGTGGCTCAAGCGATTTCAAGATCGTTGATGACTCCGCCGGCATGATCGCCTTCCCCGAGATGGTCTCGCACAAGAAGGGCGAAGGCCCGATCCGCTTTGGTTTACCGAAAGGCGATGCAAGTCGCAATGTGAACAAGGACGGTTTTAGTGACCATTTCCCGGTCGGGATTCTTGTGCGCGAGGCGTAGCGCCAATATGCAAAAGCTGCATAACAAACCACCGGAGCGGGGAAACGCGGGTGGGCTCGCTTCGCTCGGCAACGTTGACGTGGCACTCGCCTTCAGCAAGAGTCGTTCTGGCCGGCTCAGGCTCACAGCAAATTGGCGTCCTGAGGAAAGGAACGACATGTTCCTGGGCATTCTCGCCGACGTAGCCAGCGCCGACAGTCGCATAGAGGCTCTGGCCGCGATACGAAGCGTCGTCCTCAGAGACAACCATCGTGAGGGAGGTCGTCCGCCGACTCGAGGTGCATCCGCTGCTGTTCCTGTACCCCGCGGGGCACGGGTGTTCCGAATGCGACGAGGCACGTGCGACCGTTTGAGAGTCACCCTTCTTCCCGGTCAGTCTGCGGCAGACTGTTCGACACGTTGCCGACCCACACCCAATCCCCGTCCTCGTCACGCTCGAACAGCTCCACCCAGGCCCACACCCAGCGAAAGCTCTCCTCACCGCTCTCCGTCTGCTGCACCCCCTCGACCTCCACCTGCGCCATCAACCAGCCCTGCGACAGGTCGTAGGCCAGGCGCACGACCGGCGGTACCAGGTCGCGGTAGACGCTGAATTCGGTAGCGCCGAGGTAACCCTCGCGCATGCTCCGGCGCTGGGCGGCGGTGGGGAAGACGAGCTCCCCGCGGCTGGCGACGATCTGGACGGGGCGCTCACCTTCCAGCCAGCCATCGACGTCGTTTTCGAGGTGGAAGCGGATGGCTTCGGCGTGCAGGTGCAGAAGCTCGGCGCGGGCGGCGGCTCGCTCGGGTGAGAAGGGACTGCAGCCGAGGCCGTGGAGGAAGGGGAGGGTGGCGTCGACGAAGCCCTGGGGGTTCTCCATCGCCACGGTGTGGCCGGCGGCGGGCACGGTAACCCGCTGGGCCGAGGGCAGGGCCGCCTCGATGGTGTCCAGGCGACGGAAGATGTCCGGGTGGTCGAGCTCGCCGACGACCAGCAGCAGCGGTGGCACGATCTCGTCCAGGCGGCTCAGGACGGGCGGATCGGGCTCGCGGGCGAGCGAGGGGTCGGCGGCGGGGCGGGCGAAGGTCTCCCGGATCAGCTGCCAGGCGGCTTCACGAGCTTCGGGGCGCTCGGGGGCGGGAAGAAAGTGGGGATCGTCGCGCACCAGCTCCACGAAGGCGGCGCCGCCGGCCTGGACCGCGGCGCCGAAACGGCCCATACGGTCCGCCATCTCGGGCGAAGGCTCGAAGCCGGCCAGGAACGGCGCCACCGCCACCGCGCCGATCACCCGCTCGGGGTGGGCGAGCGCCACCTCGAGCACCGTGGCGCCGGCCGCCGAGCCGCCGGCGAAGATCGCCGCCGGCAGGCCCAGGTGGTCGAGCACGGCGACGAGGTCGTCGGCGTCGGCGTAGGGGGCTCGCGGGTTCGCCGAGCGGCCGACGCTCCGCGGGTCGATCGAGATGGTCAGAAAGCGCTCGGCCAGCAGATCCCGGGCCGCCTGCCACTGGCGCGCGTCCATGGCGCTGCCGCCGCCCACCAGCACCAGCGGGCAACCCTCCCCACGGGTCTCGTAGGCGAGGTCTCCGGCCGGGGTCGACAGAATCTCGGCCTCCGCGGGTACCGCGCAGAGAAGGATCAGGACGCAGAAGGTGATCGCGCTCGACAGTCGGCGTTCCATACGGTCTCTCCATGCCCCATGGGGCGTCGTTTCAGGTTGTACGGCGGCGCCGGCTCAGGGTTGAGGAGAACGGCCGGCGGTTCGTGCCCGACCGGCAAAGCCGGGATGAGGTGCGGGAAGGCTTCGTGCGCGCGGCCGTTGCAGCCTGCAATGGCCATCGGCGGAAACCTTCGGCGAGGCTTGCCGAGCCCGATGGCCATCGGCCAAGATCTTCGACGAGGTTTGCGAGGCCGGATGGCCATTGGCCAAGATCTTCGACGAGGTTTGCGAGGCCGGATGGCCATTGGCCAAGATCTTCGACGAGGTTTGCGAGGCCGGATGGCCATTGGCCAAGACCTTCAACGAGGTTTGCGGCGCCGGATGGCCGTTGGCCAAAACCTTCGACGAGCACTTTTTCTCCGACTTCCCGCCGATCCACGCTTTTCTGGGCCCATGGGCGGGAGTTGCCGCCGAACCACGCGTTTCTGGGCCGATGAGCGGGATCTCCCGCCGATCTACGCGTTTCTGAACTCATGGGCGGGATTTCCCGCCGTTCGACGCCTTTTTGACGACTCTCGGCGGGCCTCGTCGCGGTTCGGCGCGTTCCTGGGGCGGGGAGCGGGATTTCCCGCGGTTCGAGTCGCTTCCACGAGCTGGATAGCGGATTTGCCCCGGAGATGGCTTTCAAGCCGCCAGGTTTCGATGCAGCGAGCAAACTCGGCCTTTCCGGCTTCCGGCAGAATCCATTCTCGGGCGGCCCGCGGCCTCTGCTGCGCCGACCTCGCTCGGGCGGCCCGCGGCCTCTGCTGCGCCGACCGCGGTGCTGCGCCGACCGCGGTGCCACCCACTCCGGTCGGACCGATCGTTGCACGAAGCCGCTTCGCGGCGGCCTCCCTCCGAAAATCATTCCAATTGTTGATTTCGCGGCACCCGGCGGCCCCACTCGAGCCGCCCATAGTCGTCGTCTCATAGGGTTCGGCGAGCCTCGCCGGCGCTGAGGAGATCCAGCCTCTTCTCTGGCTGTAGCCTGCCAGGCTCTGCCTCGCCGCAGTTCCACTGAGTGCCGGCGGCTTCCTGTGCTCATGACTAGTCTCGTGGGTTGGGCACCGGTGACCGGTGACCGGTGACCGTGGTGCCACCCACCCCGGTCAGCCGCGTCCACGGGCTGAATCTCCCGCCGTCCGGCGGATTCTCGGCCGTCTTAGAGCGATTCTCCACGGGCCCGGGTATTTCGAAGACACCGTGGGGCCTCGTCGCTGGGGCACGAAGCGTTCCGAGAGGTCATCGGGACCTGGTCGCCGGGCACGAAGCGTTCCGAGAGCTCATCGGGACCTGGTCGCCGGGCACGAAGCGTTCCGAGAGCTCATCGGGACCTGATCGCCGGGGCACGAAGCGTTCCGAGAGCTCATGGAGCCTCTTTCGCCGCCTGACGAATCGCTGATGAGGCTCATCGAGCCCTCGTGCCCTGGTCACGGATCGATCATGAGACCTGGGAAGGCTTCGTGGCGGCCGCGGAAGGTGGCTGGGACCCATGATTGCCTCGTGCGCTGGTCACCGATCGATGATGACGCTCATCGAGGCTTGGTTGCCGGCGTCCAAAGGGTGCACTGGGTCCGGGAAGGCTCTGTGCCCGACCGACGGAGCGAGGATGAGATCCGGGAAGCCTCTGTGCCCGACCGACGGAGCGAGGATGAGATCCGGGAAGCGTCTGTGCCCGACCGACGGAGCGAGGATGAGATCCGGGAAGCGTCTGTGCCCGACCGATGGAGCGAGGATGAGATCCGAGAAGCGTCTGTGCCCGACCGACGGAGGGAGGATGAGATCCGAGAAGCGTCTGTGCCCGACCGACGGAGGGAGGATGAGATCCGGGAAGCCGGTGATCAATCATCCGTCCGAGGCTTGATCCAGCTGGTGGTCAGACGTCGCCTCTGTAACCGAAGCGATGGATGCAGCCGCGACGTCCGAACCAATGGAGGAATCGAGATGAAGGTCGAGACCAGTGTCCGAGCGGGAATCCGGGCCGCGATCGTCGTCACGGGATGAGACCTACCAGGCACAGGCAACTGAACCGATCGAAAGGAGATGCCATGAACGTCGAGACCCAAGTCAAAGCCGGGGTTCGAGCTTTCATCATCGTCGCCGGATAGGGGGCGACTGATTCGCCCAAAGGAGGTGATCAACATGAAAATCGAGACTCGACTCCAGGCCGGGCAGCGCGGCTTCATCGTGGTCGTCGGATGAGTCGCCCTCGGAAGACGACAAGAGGACCAAGAGATGAGAATTACAACCGACGCGAGAGCGGGGATGAGAGCCGCGATCATCATCACGGGGTGACTGACATGAAGATCGAGACCCGAATCAGAGCCGGAATCCGAGCCCACATCGTGATCGTGGGATAGCGGGCGCTCGCTCGCGCCGACGGGCACGAGCGAGCCTGAAATGAGCTGAAAGGGCGGCCGGATTCCGGCCGCCCTTTCCTTTGGTCCGAAGAAACTTCGAACGGGCGATGAGGTGTGTCCGTGCCGGAATCCGCGTTACTTAGTAAGTAGCGCCGAAAAGGTTCGAACCGCAGTGTGAAGGAGGTGAACAGATGAAGACCGGAACTCGAGTCAAGGCCGGCATCCGTGCCCAGATCATAGTGATTGGTTAGCAAATCTCCAGGAGTTGAAGACATGAAGATCGCCACCCACGTCCAGGCCGGCATCCGTGCCGCAGTCATCATCATCGGATAGAGAGGAGCTGCCCATGAAGATCGCGACCAAGGTCCAGGCCGGATTCGGCGCCTCCATCGTCGTCATCGGATAGAGAGGAGTTACCCATGAAGATCGAGTCCCATGTCCGTGCCGGCATCCGTTCCGCCATCGTCATCATCGGATAGGAGTTGACCCCATGAAGATCCAGAGCCACGTCCAGGCCGGCATCCAGGCCGGCATGGTCATCATCGGATAGGAGTTACGAGAGTCCCTCGATGGGAGGTGATGACATGAGATCGAAGACGCACATCAAGGCCGGTATCCGAGCCGAGATCATCGCGACCGGTTAGCAGATGCTAGAGTGCCGCCGAGACGATGGCGATGAGCGCGGCACTAGAGTTCTGGCGGACCGTGGAGCGCCACCTGGGCGCGGGCGAGAAGGTGTTCCTCGCCCTGGTGGCCGAGAACACGCGTCACTCGCCGGGCACCGCCGGGGCGCGCCTGCTGCTCACCGAGGGGGGCGAGCGGCACGGAACCGTCGGCGGCGGCGTGATGGAGCTCAAGCTGCTCGGGCGCGCCGCCGGGATCCTGCGCGGCGGCGATTTCGTGCCCGAGATCCGCACTCTTCACCACCGGCGTGAAGGCGAGGGCGAGCGCTCGGGCATGATCTGCGCCGGCAGCCAGACCAACCTGGAAGCCGTGTGCCGGCCGGACGCCGACCTCGACACGGTGCGCCGGATCGTCGGCCTGCTGGAGGACGGCCACCCGGGCACGATCTCGATCGATCCCTCGGGCATGACGGTCGAGGAGCGGACGGCGGACCTGTCCCTCCCACAGGTCACGATCGAGCGCGACGAGCGGTCCTGGCGCTACCGCGAGGAGCTGCTCAACAGAAAACGCCTGGCGATCCTCGGCGGCGGCCATTGCGCCCTGGCGTTGACGCGCGCGATGTGCCGCCTGGGCTACGACGTCTTCGTCTTCGAGACCCGCGAGAACGTGTTCGAGGACGAGCTCTCACGGCTTGCGCGGTCGGTCGAGATCGTCGAGGACTTCGCCCTGGCCGGGGCGATGATCGACTACCCGGAGATCACCTGGGTCGTGGTGATGACCACCGACTTCCCGAGCGACGTGCGGGCACTCACCGGCGCCCTCGACCGGCCGTTCCGGTTCCTCGGCCTGATGGGCGCCGCGGCCAAGCTGGAGGAGATCAAGGAGCGGCTGGCGGAGCTGGGATTCACTCCCGAGCAGCACGAACGCATCACTGCGCCGGTGGGTCTGCCCATCCCCAGCCACACGCCGGAGGAGATCGCGGTCAGCGTCGCGGCGCAGATCCTGCAGCTGCGGGGGGAGGAGAGCTGAGCCAGGTCTCGGGCTCGGGCAGGATCTGCCGCAGGTAAGAGCCGATACCGCGCCCCTGATCCCAGTCCCGAGGGTAACCGAGCGAAACCTCCTCGAAGCGCACGCCGTCGCGAAAGTAGGTGCCCTTGATGTGCAGGTGGCCGTGGACGACCACCGCGGCGCGGAAGCGCAGGTGCCAGTCCTCGGTCGCCTTTGTGCCGCACCAGATCGAGAACCGCGGAATCCGGCGCAGGTGCACCAGGTCTTCGCGCAGCGGCCAGTGGTTGATCAACACCAGGCGCTCGCGTCCGCCGGCGACGGCCTGCTCCAGGCGCTGCTCGGTGATTCGCAGGCGGGCCGCGCACCAGGCCTCGCGCGTCGGGTGAGGGGGCGGCTGCAGCAGATACTCGTCGCTGCACACCACCCCCGATTCGGCCGCCCAGTCGATGGCCGCTGACGCCGGCACCTCCGGCGGGCGGAAGGTGTAGTCGTAGAGTAGAAACATCGGCGCCAAGCGGTAGCCGTCGCTGCCGGCGGGAGGATCGGGCCACACGGGAAACGGATCCTCCGGCGTCAGCACACCGGCCTCGCGGCAGATCTTCACCAATCGCAGGTACTTGGCCTCGCCACGCAGCTGGCTGGGGTCGTTGGCCATGGTCCAGAGGTCGTGGTTGCCCGGCACCCAGAGCAGCCGGGCGAAGCGGGTTTTCAGGACCTCGAGCGCGAAGTGCAGATGCGCCTCCCGCTCGCCGACGTCGCCGGCGACGATCAGCCAGTCCTCCGGGTGCGCCGGCATCGACAGCAGCGCGTCGCGATTGGCGCGGTTGGCGAGGTGAAGGTCGCCGAGAGCGTAGAGCTTCACTCCGACAGCTAGCCCCGGGCGAGCCTCAGGAGATCGTTGATCAACGCGAAGGCCATGATGGCCAGCAGCACGTAGATGCCGATCTGGGTCAGCCGCATGCGCACTTCCTGGGACAGCGGTTTGCCGCCGCGCAGGCCCTCCAGGATCAAGAAGATCAGGTGGCCGCCGTCGAGCGCCGGGATCGGCAGCAGGTTGAGGATCGCCAGGTTGACCGAGAGGAAGGCCATCAGCGACAGCAGAGCCGAGCCGCCCAGGCGGGCGGCCTGGCCCGACACCTTGCCGATCATCACCGGGCCACCGATCTCGCGCAGCGACACCTGGCCCAGGACCAGGCCCTTGACGAAGGCGAGCACCAGCCCGGCGTGATCCCAGGTCTGGGCGCCCCCCTCGGCGATGGCGGCGCCCAGAGCGAGCGGAATCCTCCCGCCCTCCGGGCTCGGACCGGCGCCGATCCTCTGGACCCGGCGCATCTTGCCGGTCACCGGGTGCGGCGTTTCGCCCAGGACCGGCGTCACCGGCACGTCGAGCGAGCCGCCGTCGCGGTCGACGGTGAAGCGCAGGGTGGCGCCGCCCGAGTCCTGCACGGTGGCGACCAGCGCCCGCCACGACGCGAGCGGCTCGCCGTCGACGTGGGTGACGAGATCACCCGCCTGCAGGCCCGCCACCTCGGCCGGCTCGCCCGCCGTGGCCTCGCCCAGGCGGGCGGCGAACGGGCCGTAGGCCGCGAACAGCAGGGTGTAGGCTGCCCAGGCGAAGAGCACGTTCATGATCACGCCGGCGATGATCACCAGGATCCGCGCTGCCAGCGGTTTGGACTCGAACAGCCGGTCGGGCGGAAACTCCTGCTCGACCTGTCCGCCCTCCAGCGCCGCCATCGCCTCCTGCTCCTCGAGGCTGGCCATCTTGACGTAGCCGCCGATGGGCAGCCACGAGACCTGGTACTCGGTCTCGCCGCGCTTGAACTTGAGCGGCGTCGCCGGTCCCAGGCCGATGGAGAATCGCGGTACCGCGATGCCCACGGCCTTGGCGGCCATGAAGTGGCCGAGCTCGTGGACGAGGATCAGCACGCCCAGGACGAGGACGAAAGACGCCAGGCTCAACAGCATCGCATCTCCAGGGAGCAGGCTCGAACGCGGTTCAGATCGGGCTCCCCAACGGCGCGCTCAGTCCTGCGTTTCGCGGAAGATCGCCCGCAGCCGCTCGGCCAGCGCGTCGTCACGCTGGATCTCGGCCACCCCCACCGCCTGCTGGAACATCGACATGATCTGCCGTGGCTCGGGGTGCTTGTCGAGCGCCGCCTCATAGCCGGCGACCGCTTCGTCGGCGTTGCCGAGGTAGAGGTTGGCCTCACCCTCGGTCGCCGAGCGCCAGATGCTCTCCTCGGTCTGGGCGCAGGCGGCCAGGGCCTTCCTGGCGTACTTCTCGGTCTTCTTCTTGTCGTTCTCGGCGGCCAGGGCCATGAAGGCGATGTTGATCGCGTGGTAGTAGACCTGGTCCTGATCCGGCTCGTCGGCCGCTTCGGTCCTGGTCAGGGCGTCGGTGTAGAGCTTGATGGCGCGTTCGGCGTCTTTCTGCGACCGGTCGAGCAGCCAGCGGCGTTTGAAACGCCCGCCGAGCACTCCCATCAGGTCGGTGCTCGCGTCGCCACGCTGCTCGATGATCTCGATCGCTTTCTTCTCCTGACCGGTGGCGTCGTAGGCCAGCGCCAGCATCACCAGAGCACTCTGGTCGAGCTCCGCGACCTTGTCGCCGAGCTGGTCGATGACCTTCTTGAAGTCGCTCCGCTCGACCGCCAGACGGGCGGCGTTGAGCGGCCCCGCCGGGTCCGCCTCACCCATGATGTGCTTGACCAGCACCTCGACGCTGAGGTGCATCTTGCCGCTGCTCTTGTAGGCCTCGTAGGCGCGGGTCGGTGGGCCGACGATCGCCAGGTGGTCGCCGACCACCACGGTGTGAAACCTCTCGTGAAAGGGATCGAGCGACGACCAGGTGGGCACCAGCTCGTCCTGATCTCCCGCCACCACCCGGAACGCGAACGGCGGGTCCTCGGTCATCACGGTCTTCCAGCGTGAACGCAGATCGGTGATGAACGAGCTGTCTTTGGCCATGTCGCGGATCTGCCGCTTCCAGCCGGCGGCGAATCCCGCCTTCTTCAGTCCGCCCGAGGGCGTGCCGTAGAAGATCACGTGGCTGGCGCGCTGCCGCAGCTCGGCGTAGTCCACCAGGGTGCGCTGGGTGACCAGGCCGCCCATCGAGTGGGCGACCAGAGCGAGGCTCTTGTAGCGGTCGAGCGGCGGGCTCGAGGTGATGGTGTTGAGGAACTGGGCCAGGCGGTCGATCGGTGGCGACGCCGCCCACAGGCCGGCGACGTCCATCATCATGTTGGTGGTGTAGCCGACCAGGAAGATGTCCCAGTCCTCGAGCTTCTTGTCCTCGGCCAGGATGTCGACGAATCGGCCCCAGGTGTTCTGCGAGTTCTGCCCGAAGCCGTGAACGAATACGACGGCGGTGTCCTTCTTGTTGTTGCGGTATTCGTGGACGCCGGGTCGGTCGAGGTCGACCGCGTCTTCCTTCGGGGTGATGCCCGCGATCTCGTCGGCGAAGCCGTCGAAGGCCCTGCCCACGGCGCGCGGGAAGCTGGCAGTGGCCCTGCCGATGCCGCCGCCGAGCCCGAAAGGCAGGTCCTTCAGGGCCATCACGGGGAACAACGCCATGCGGAGGCCGATCTTGGTCACGCTGGCAAACAGCTCGGCCGCGGTACCGATGATGCCCGTCTCACTGAAACTCGTGTCCTCGGCCATTGCTCTGCCTCCCTTTCAGGTCCTTCCCACCCCCGCTCGAACGTCCGGTCATGGCTGGCCGGTCGCGACCTGCTGCACGCCCGAGCAATCTATCACAGGGCATCGCCTCCAGCGGTTCCGGCACGGCCGGTGGGAGCCGTGCCGGAGGCCGGCGCCGGTTCTTTTGTGAAATTTCCATAAATCTTGGCGGGTTCTCCGGCGACTTGCCGTAGCCGTTCTATGAGGCCCCAGAAGATCCGCCCAACAGGTGTGAGACCGAGGCCTGTGGCAGTCCACGGTCAGGTGACCGTGAGACCGGTCAGGAGCGGGCGCCGAGCAGTTCGGTCGCCACGGCTCGAAGATTCGACGGCTTAAAGGAGGTCCCATGTTGAGCCCCAGTTATCCCGGTGTCTACATCGAAGAGATCCCCAGCGGCGTCCGGCCGATCACCGGCGTCGCGACTTCGGTGGCCGCGTTCATCGGCTACTTCTCCCGCGGCCCGCTCGACCAGGCGGTGCAGATCTTCAGCCGCGGCGACTTCGAGCGCGAGCTCGGCGGTCTGCGCGCGGACTCCGAAGCGGCGTACGCGATCGAGCAGTTCTTCCTCAACGGCGGCACCCAGGCCTGGGTGGCGCGCACGGCGGTCAGCGCGGATTCCGCCGCCGTGGTGCTCCAGGACGACGGTGGCAATCCCGTGCTCACGGTGACCGCCACCAGCCCCGGCGTCTGGGGCGACAACGTCCGCCTCGACGTCGACTACGGCACCACCGAACCGAGCACCAGCTTCAATCTCACGGTCAGCGAGCTCGACAGCGACGGCAACGTGGCCCGCACCGAGTCGTTCCGCAATCTGACCATCGCCGCCGGTCCCCGCCACGCCGCCGACGTGGTCAACGACGGCTCCAAGCTGATCCGCGTGGCGGTCGACGGCGACGCCGCGGCGCGCCCAGCCGCCACCGGCACGATCAGCGACCAGTTCACCTCGATGCCGACCGTGAGCGACACGGATGCCCTGACCGTCACCCTGGGCTCGGATTCCGTGACCACCGACGCGGTCGGCACGCCGGTGCCGTCCACCCTCGCCAGCCTCGCCCAGTCGATCCAGAGCCTGATCCGGGCCAAGGCCGGCACCGGAACCGGACTCGAGCCGTTCGCCCGCAACGTGACCGTCTCCGTCGCCGGCAGCATTGCAGACGGCGCCTACCTGGTGGTCAAGGCGGGATCGAGCGCGGCCTCCGACACCCTGGCGCTCTCGGGCACCCTGGCTACCGCTCTGGGGCTGGAGGCCGCCAACCACGAAAACGTGCAGCAGTACGCCCTGGACGGCGACACCGTCGCTTTCCAGACCGCCGCCGGCACCGGCGCTGACGGCACTCTGCCCGACGGCGCGGCGCTCACCGCGGCGCTGGCGGCGTTCGACAAGGTCGACCTGTTCAACATCATGTCGGTACCCGACACGGTTCGCCTGGCCGATGCGGAAGCCGCCAGCGTGATGGCCGAGGCCACCGCCTACTGCGAGAAGCGGCGCGCTTTCTACGTGCTCGACATACCGCACAAAGACACGACGCGCGACGAGATGGTCGAGGCGGTGGCGTGGATCGACGAGAACGCCACCCTGCGGCACAAGAACGCCGCCCTCTACTACCCGCGGCCGATGGTCGCCGATCCGCTCAACGGCTACCGCCCGCGGGCGGTGGCGCCGAGCGGCACCGTCGCCGGTCTCTACTCCCGCACCGACACCTCGCGTGGGGTGTGGAAGGCACCGGCCGGCACCGACGTGACGCTTTCCGGCGTGCAGAAGCTGGAGGACAAGCTCAGCGACGCCGAAAACGGCGTGCTCAACCCGCTGGCGGTCAACTGCCTGCGCAACATCCCGCCCTACGGCAACATCGCCTGGGGCGCTCGCACGCTGGTCGGTGCCGATCAGCTGGCCTCCGAGTGGAAGTACGTGCCGGTCCGCAGACTGGCGCTGTTCCTCGAGGAGAGCCTCTACCGCGGCCTGCACTGGGTGGTCTTCGAGCCCAACGACGAGCCCCTGTGGGGGCAGATCCGGCTCAACACCACCGCCTTCATGCAGAACCTCTTCCGGCAGGGCGCCTTCCAGGGCCAGACGCCCAGCGAGGCCTACCTGGTGAAGTGCGATCGGGAGACCACGACCCAGGCCGACATCGATCTCGGCATCGTCAACATCGTGGTGGGCTTCGCCCCGCTCAAGCCCGCCGAGTTCGTGATCATCAAGCTGCAGCAGCTCGCCGGTCAGACCCAGGCCTGAGGAGAACAACATGGCTCAATTCACTGTCAACGCCCACCGCCTCGATCCCTACAAGAACTTCAAGTTCCGTCTCAAGTGGGACGGCCGCTACGTCGCCGGCGTCAGCAAGGCCAGCGCGCTGAAACGTACCACGGAGGCGATCGAGCACCGTGCCGGCGGCGATCCCTCGAGCTCGGAGATGTCCCCCGGACGCTCCAAGTTCGAAGGCGTCACGCTCGAGCGCGGCGTCACCCACGACCCGGCCTTCGAGCAGTGGGCCAACAAGGTCTGGCGGATCAACAACGGCATGGGCAAGGAGGTCTCGCTGAAGGATTTCCGCAAGGACATCACGCTCGAGATCTACAACGAGGCCGGCCAGCTGGCGATCGCCTACAACCTCTACCGCTGCTGGGTGTCCGAGTACCAGGCCACGGCCGAGCTCGACGCCAACGCCAACGCGGTGTTGATCGAGAGCATGAAGCTCGAGACCGCCGGCTGGGAACGTGACCAGAACGTCTCCGAGCCCGACGAGCCGTCCTTCATCGACCCGGCGGCCTAGGGGACGATGAGGCCGCTCTCGCCATCGGATCTCCTCGAGCTGCTCGATCGGGGCCATGACCTGGCCCCGGTGGGTCGGGCGCTGCTGCTCCTGGCACGCGCCTGGCCCGGCAGCTCGGTGGAGGCCCGCGAGGCGCTGCCGATCGGCCGCCGCGACGCGCTGCTGATCGCGTTGCGCGCGCACACCTTCGGCGCGCGGGCGTCGTTCGCGGCCTCGTGCGCGGCCTGTGGCGAGCAGTTGGAAGCGTCCCTCGACCTCGCCCAGGTGCTCGCCGAGCATCCGGACGAGGGCGATCCCGGGGCCGAGCACATCCTGGAGCACGAGGGCGCGGCGGTGACCTTCCGGCTGCCTTCGAGCGCCGACCTCCTGGCGCTCGAGGGGCGTCCGGAGGGCGGCGCCGAGGACTTCGCGCGGCGGGTGGTGACGTCGATCGACGGCCGGTCGCCGGCCGCCGAGACGCCACCGTCCGAGGCGCCGCTGCCCGGGGGTGTGGCCCAGGCGATCGCCGCCGCTCTCGAGCAAGCCGATCCGCTGGCCGTGATCCGCTTCGAGGTGGTGTGCGGCGACTGCGGTGAGAGCCGTCGGCAGACCTTCGACATCGTGCCCTACCTGTGGCGCGAGATCGAGACCGCCGGCGAGCGGGTGGTGCGCGAGGTCCACGCCCTGGCCTCGGTCTACGGCTGGACGGAGCGCGAGATCCTCCGTCTGTCGGCTGCCCGGCGGGCGATGTATCTCCGGCAGGTGGCCTCGTGAGCGAGTTGTTCGAGCATCTGCTGGCGCGCGGGCGCGGCGAGGCCGAGTCGGTGCGCCCGCGGGCACCGTCGCCGTTTGCCGACGCGGTGAACGCTCTGCTGGCGGACCCGGACGAAGACGACGACTCGCGGCTGGAGGTCGAGGTGCCGGCCGACCGGGCCCGGGCCGACGTTCCGGCCTCGGCGGCGGTGCCTGCAGTTTCGGAGATCCCGGCAGCCATCGTGCCGATGGCGGGAGTCGATTCCCCGACGATGTCAGCCCCTAGCGATATGACGGGAGAGACGGCGTCCGGCAAACCGCCCTCGCCGCTCGCGGCCACTCTCGCTGGCGCCGTTTCCTCGTTCGGGGGAGCACCCGAAGCTCAGACTCCGGCGGCGGACGTGCCGGCGACGGAGCCGCTGGTGGCCGAGTCGATCGGCGCCGTCGAACCGCGCGCCGATACGCCCGCCGTCGAACCGCGCGCCGATACGCCCGCCGTCACCGTACCAGCGACCGCGCCGTCCGAGGCGCCGTCCGAGGTGCCAGCCACTTCGGTCACCCAAGAGGCCGAGGTGCCAGCCACTTCGGTCACCGAGGTGCCAGCCAGTTCGGAGCCGCCGCCGCCGGTGCCCCGGCTCGACGCGCTGCCTGCCCGCGTGAGCGGCCCGATCGATGGCGACGCGTCGCCCGTGTCGCCGGCCCGGGCAGCCGAGGCGGCGCCCCGCATCGAGGTGCGCATCGGCCGCGTCTACGTGCGGGCGGTGACCGAGGCGCCGGCGCCCAAGAAGACCGTCCGGCCGCGTCGCGCGGCAGTGGCGGTGTCTCTCCACGACTATCTCGCTCACCGGCGAGGAGGTTGAACCGATGTCCAACGCACTGGCGATCGCCGCGGTGTCCGCGGTTCTCAAAGACCGGCTCAACGACGGCCTGATCAACAGCGACCTTCAGACGCTCGGCTCGGTGACCGTCACCTGCCTGCCACCCGATCGTTTCGGCCCCGGTGGCGTCGACGAGACCCCCGCCAACCGTCTGAACCTCTACCTCTATCGGGTGTCGCCGAACACCGGATGGGCCAACCAGCGACTGCCGGCACGCACCAGCGCCGGCACCAGGACCGCCAATCCCTACCTGGCGCTCGACCTGCACTTTCTGCTCAGTGCCTATGGCACGGACGAGCTCAACGATCAGATCCTGCTCGGCTACGGCATGCAGATCCTGCACGAGACGCCGGTGCTCGGCCGCGACGCTGTCCGCACCAGCCTCGGCGGCGCCAACGCCCCCGATGGCGCCATCCTGCCGGCGGCCTTTCAGCAGCTTGGCGCCGCCGACCTGGCGGATCAGTTCGAGCAGATCCGCATCACCCCCTACTACCCGGACCTCGAGGCCACCTCGCACCTGTGGTCGTCACTCAACACCGGCCTGCGCCCCACCGCCCTCTACCTGGCGACGGTGGCGTTGATCGAGAGCAAGACCTCGACCCGCTCGGCCCTGCCGGTCACCGAACGCCGGCTCTACGTGCCGACCTTGCGCCGGCCGCGCATCGAGCGCCTGCTGTCGGCGCCCGACAACGTCACGCCGCCGAGCGAGGGCGCCGCGATCATCCACGGTCATCGCCTGGTGCTGCTCGGGAGCAGCCTGCGCGGCGACGTCACCAACGTGCGCATCGGCGACACCACGGTGGAGGAGGCGGATCTGGAGCTCGACGGCCGGCGCCTCGCTTTCACGGTGCCGTCCGGCCTGCTGACCGGCATCCACGGCGCCCAGGTGGTGCACGAGATCGCCAAGCAGGATTCGAGCGAAACCATCCCGGGGGAGCGCTCGAACCTCAAGGCCTTCGTGCTCAGCCCCTCCTTCGCCCCGGGAGACGTCACTCTGCTCAGCGCCGCCCTGGTCGACGACGAACAGCCGGCCGGCCTGGTCGATGCCACCGTCAGCGTCACCTTCGCCCACGACGTCGGGCATCGGCAGCGAGTCCACCTGTCTCTAAACGAGCTGAACCCGCCCGGCGGCGAGCCCGCCCGCGCCTACGGCTTCGACGCCCAACCGATGACCGGCGGCGTCGAGATGGCCACCCAGCTCGATTTCCCCGTCCGCGGTGTGGCCCAGGCGACCTACCTGGTTCGAGTGCGCATCGACGGCGCCGAGAGCCAGCTCGAGATGACCGGCGGCGCCTTCAGCGGTCCGACTTTGGAGGTCACGGTCTGATGTCTGGTCAAGCGATACAGGACTGGCAGCAGGCCAGCTCGGAAGCCCTCGAACAGGCGCTCGGCAGTCTGCTCGAACGCCTGGAAGCGCGCGAGCGGGGCGACGACGTCGCAGCTCCGGCTCAGTTGGAAGACCAGGACTCCCAGCCCAATGCGCTCGATCAGTTGATCGGCCGCTTCGGTCTGACCACCTTCGAGCGCGACCTGTTGCTGCTGTGCGCCGGTTGCGAGCTCGACGCCCGCTTCGGCGACCTGGTGGCGGGTCAGCACGCCCGGCGTTCGGGTGACGTGCGGATCGCCGATCCGTCGCGCATGCCGACCTTCTCGCTGGCGCTGGCAATGCTCGATGACGGTCACTGGAGCGCCCTGGCGCCCGACGCGGTTCTGCGCCGTGCGCGGCTGATCCATCTCGAGCCCGGGTCATCACTGGCCTCGCGGCCGTTGGCGATCGAGGAAGCCGTGCTGCATGGCCTCACCGGCCGGCCGCAGCTCGACGAGCGTCTGCGCCCCTACGTCCGCCAGGTCATGGCGCCGCCGGCGCTGACCGCCGGCCAGGAGCGGGCGGTCGAGCGACAGATCGAGCTGTGGGGCCAGGTGGAGTCCGGCCGGCCGGCGGCGGTGCAGCTGCTCGGCAGCGACGCTCCCGCGGCCCGTGCGGCGTTCGCGGCGGCTTGTCATCGCGTCGGCCTGTCGCCGTTCATGCTGGACCTCCACGCCCTGCCGCGCGACGGCGCGGAGCGCGAGGAGGTGTTCGACCTCTGGGCACGCGACGCCGTGCTTGGCGACTTTGCTCTGGCGGCCGAGCTGCACGACCTGGCGCCCGGCTCAGGCGGCGCGACCACGGCGCGTCTGCTGATCGAGCGCCTGCCCGGCTTTCTGGTGCTCACCGGCGAGGCGCCGCTCGCCGGCACCGACCGGCCGCTGGCGCGCGTCGAGCTGGCGCCGCCGAGCACCGGCGAGCAGCACGGGCTGTGGACCGCGGCGCTGGGAACGCGGGCGGAGTCGCTCAACGGCCAGCTCGACCGGCTGGTGCAACAGTTCACGCTGTCGCCGCCGGCGATCCGCGAGATCGCCGGCGCGACCCCGGAATCAGCCGGCGCCGACGGCCTGTGGCGCGCCTGCCGGAACCACGCCCGCGGCGGCCTCGACGACCTCGCCCAGCGCATCGAGGCAGTCGCCGGCTGGGACGAGCTGGTGCTGCCGGCCGCTCAGCTGCGGGTGCTCCGCCAGGTCGCCACCCATGTGCGCCAGCGGGCGCGAGTCTATGAGCAGTGGGGTTTCGCCGACCATGGCTCGCGTGGCCTGGGCATCAGCGCGCTGTTCGCCGGCACCAGCGGTACCGGCAAGACCATGGCCGCCGAGGTGCTGGCCCGCGAACTGGAGCTCGACCTCTACCGCATCGACCTGTCGGCGACGGTCAGCAAGTACATCGGCGAGACCGAGAAGAACCTGCGCCGGATCTTCGACGCCGCCGAGGCCTCGGGCGCCATCCTGCTGTTCGACGAGGCCGACGCCCTGTTCGGCAAGCGCTCGGAGGTCAAGGACAGTCACGACCGCTACGCCAACCTCGAGATCAGCTACCTGCTGCAGCGCATCGAGGCCTATCGCGGCCTGGCCATCCTGACCACCAACCTCAAGCGCAACCTCGACGAGGCCTTCACCCGCCGGCTGCGTTTCATTCTCCAGTTCCCGCATCCGGGACCGGACGAGCGGGCCGAGATCTGGCGCCGGATCTTCCCGCCGCGCACGCCCGTCGACGGGCTCGACGCCGCCAAGCTGGCGCGTCTGTCGATCACCGGCGGGCACATCAAATCCATCGCGTTGCACGCCGCCGTGCTGGCCGCCGATGAGGATTCGAGCGTGGCCATGCGTCACGTGCTGCAGGCGTCGCATGCCGAGTACGCCAAGCTCGGCAAGGCCCTCTCCGACGGAGAGGTCCGGGGATGGGTGTGAGCGAGCCGTCGGCGGTGAGCGTCGAGATCGACGAGCTGGTGGTCGAGGGTCTGGGGCGGCCGGCCGCCCACCGGATGTCGGCGGCGCTCGAGGTCGAGCTTGGCCGCTTGATCGGGGAACGCGGCGTGCCGGCCGGGCTCTCTGAGCCGGGCGGTGCCGCGGCGCTCGATCTCGACGATGTCGAGCTCGCCGCCGGTACGCCGCCGGAGCGGCTGGGACGCGGTCTGGCGGCGGCTCTCTACCGGAAGCTGGAGTGATGAGCAAGAAGCGGGTCAAGGTCTGCGCGGGGAAGCGCAAGGAGCGCCAGGTGCCGGCGCGCCGGCCGTCTCCGCGCAGTAATGCTGGGCAGACCGATCGGGCGCCGCGGCCGGAGGCAAAGGCGGCCGCGGCGCCCGGCGGCGACCACCGGATGTCGTCGATCCGCGCCACCGGTGTGCCGGCGGGGCGCCTGCCCGGCCCCGGAGCCGAGGGCGTCGAGTCGATCCCACTGCCCTGGCGCGAGCGGCTCGAAGCGCGCCTGCGCCGGCCTCTGGCCCACCTGGAAGTGCTCACCGGCCCAGCGGTGGCCTCGGCCCTCGATTCACTGGGCGCCACCGCTGCGACCCGCGGCCAGCGGATCTACCTTGCCGACCCCGGCGCCGATTTCGGCACCGTCGCCCACGAGGTCGTGCACGCCCTGCAGGTCTCGGGCGAGCCGCTCGTCGGACCGAAGGAACGGACCAACGAGGGCGAGGAGAGCACCGGAGCCGGGAGCGCGTCGGCAGAGGCCGAGGGACACGTTGTCGAGGCCGACGCGCCGGCCGAGCAGGAAGCGGCTCGGGTCGCCGAGCGCCTGGCGGTCGAAGGCGCCGGCAGCGACATGCCGCCGCTCGAGCAATCGCTCGAGCCCGGCGACGTGGCCCTGCTGCGGGTGACCGACCCGGCGTCGGACCCGGCCGCGCGGCTGGATCAGGCACTGTCCGAGAGTGGACCATCGCCCGAGAACGGTTCTTCCTCCGAGAAGAAAGCGAGCGTGTCCGAGCCGGCCGTCGAGTCGGCCTCTGAGTCCGCCTCGGAGCCTTCGGCCGAGTCGGTGCCGGAGCTCGAACCGTCGCCGACCTTCGACCTGCCGGCGATGCCGGCCACCGAGCTGTCGGCCGACGAGCTGGCGGCGCGCCAGCAGGAGAAGACGGCGGCGCTGGCGGCGATCGACCAGGCGGAAGGCGCCAGCGGCACCGTCGGCGCCTTCGCCGACGCGCCGCCCAGCGTCAAGGCCATGGCCCAGGGCACCCTGGGCGGCAAGATCGACGGCGCGGTGCAGAATGAGGAGGCCGACTTCTCGGCCGGCGTGCCCGAGTTCCACGCCGAAATGGGCGGTACGCCGCTCGACGACCAGGAGGGCGCCCCGGAGGTGGCCACGCCCGAGATCGGGGAGGTGAAGCTCGAGGACGGCACCCCGGCTCCCGACCATCAGCCCGAGCTGCCGCCGACCGAGGACAAGGGCAAGTTCCTGGCCAACAACGCCGTGGTGTCGTTCTTTTCCAGCCTGTTCGGCGGCGGCGGTGGTGACGACGACGGCGAGCGCCGGGCCGAGGCGATCGGCAAGTCGCTCGACAAGATCGAGACCACCGACTCGGAGATCGACACCTCCCCGGGCGCAAAGCCGAAGGTGGCGCAGGAAGGCGAGACAGATCCGCAGCGCATCGACGACCAGAAGGGCGCCGGCCGCGAGCAGGCTCGGGGGGCGCGTGACGAGGCCGCTCAGGCGGTGGTCGACGGCCCCGGCCCTGAGCAGGCCCAGCTGCGCAAGATGGACGAGATCAAGACCGTCGGTGAGCTGAAGCGGCCGCAGGTCGAGGGCGTCGCCTCGGCCTCAGGCGCCGAGCGTTTCCAGCAGCTGGCGATGCCCGAGGAGGTCAATGCCCAGTTCGACGCCGACCGCCACGGCGCGATGCGCGACAGCATGGCCGAGGCCCAGGGCGCCATGGAGGGCGCCGAGAGCGAGCGCGACACCGGCCGCGAGCAGGCCCTGGCCGAGGCCGAGAGCGACCGCCAGACACTGATGGAAGAGGCCGACGGCGAGCAGCGCGGCGAGGTCCTCGAAGCGCGCAAGTCCATCCAGACCGAGCGCCAGTCCACCCTCGAAGCCCAGGCCGACGGCGTGCGCGACCTCGAGACCGAGGCCGAGACGAAGAGCCGGGACAACCGTTCCCAGATCAAGACCCGGGTCACGGAAGACGAGGAAGCCATCTCCGGCCGCTACGACAAGGCCGAGGGCGAGGCCGAGGGGAAGATGGTCAAGGGCGAGGAGGACGCCGAGACCGAGCGCAAGAAGTCCGAGGAGGAATCCAAGAACACCAGCTGGTGGGATCGTCTCAAGAGCTGGGTCAAGGAGCAGTTCGCCAAGCTCACCGCCGCGATCGGCAAGATCTTCGACGCCGTGCGCGCGGCGATCAAGACCGCGCTCGACGCCGTGCGCGACTTCGCCAAGGGGTTGATCGACGCGGTCGCCAGCTTCATCAAGGAAGCCATCGCGGCCTTCGGCGAGATGCTCAAGGGGCTGGTCGATGTGCTGCTCGCGGATCTCTTCCCCGAGCTGGCGCGCAAGCTCAAGGAGAAGATCGACGGCGCCGTCGAGACCGCCCAGAAGGCGGTCGACAAGGTCGCCGACGATCTGAAGAAAGGCGTCGACGCCATGGTCGACGCCCTGCAGGCCGGCCTCAACGCCATCCTCGACGTCTTCCAGGCGGCGATCAACTTCGGGCTGGCGGTGCTGGCGGCGGCGATCACCGGCGACTGGGGCGAGGTCGCCAAGATGCTGCTCGAGGCGGCACTGAAGCTGGTCGGCATCGACCCGGAGGAGTTCTACGCCTACGTCGGCAAGGCGATGGACGTCATCGGCCTGATCATCGACGCCCCCGGCACCTTCCTGCTCAACTGCGTCAACGCCGTCATGCAGGGCTTCGAGAGCTTCGCCGGCAACTTCTTCACCCACCTCAAGGCCGGCATCATCAAGTGGCTCACCGGCGCCATGGGTGACCTGGTGATCCCCGAGAAGTTCGACTTCTTCGGCGTGCTCGACCTCGGCCGCCAGATCATGGGCCTGACCTGGGAGTGGCTGCGCGGCAAGGCGGTCAAGGTGATCGGTGAGGAGAACGTCGAGCGTGTCGAGTACATCTTCGATTACGTCGACACCCTGCGCGAAGAGGGCTGGGGCGGGCTCTTCCAGCGCATCATGGAGGATCTCACCGGCCTCGCGGGGATGATCCTCGGCCAGGTCAGGGACTTCATGGTCGTCAAGCTGATCACGGCCGCGGTCACCTGGATCGCCAGCCTGTTCAGCCCGGTGGGCGCCATCGTCAAGCTGCTGTTCACGGTCTGGAACCTGTTCCTGTTCCTCAAGGACCAGCTGATGCGCATCGCCGGCATCGTCAAGTCGGTGATCGACGGCATCGCCAACGTCGCCCATGGCGTGCTCGGCCCGGCGGCGGCCAAGGTCGAGGAGGCGATGGCCAACCTGCTGCCGGTGGCCATCGACCTGATCATGAAGCTGCTCGGCATCACCGGCGTCTCGCAGCGGGTGAAGGGGGTGATCGAGGGCATCCGCGAGCGCGTCGACAAGGCCGCCGACAAGCTGATCGCCAAGGCGATGAAGCTGTTCAAGCCGAAGAAGAAGAAGAAAAGTGACGATGCGGCGGCGGCGACGGCGGCTGCGGAGTCGAAAGGCAGCGGGGAGATCGAGGTCGGTGAGCCGATGACGATCGAGAGACCGGGGGAGGATGCGCTCCTGTTCATCGACGTCGAGGGGAAAGAGGCCACGGTCATGATCAAGGCCTCTCCGGCCCGGCCGATCGTTCGATGGTTGAAAGCCACGCAGGAAAAGCTCGACAAGAGCAAGCCTCTCAAGAAGAGACACCAGCCGACCCTCACGAAGGCCTTCACCGAGCTCCGCCAGCTCGACGGGGCCTCGTCTCGGCTCGCCGCGGCGAAGAGGGTCGTCGCCAGCGGGAAAGAGCCCGAGGCCAGCAAGGCCAAGGCCAGGATCCCCGCCCTCACCAAGAAGGTCGACCAGCGCCAGACCGCGCTCCATACGACCCTCGCCGCGCTCATGGGGAAGAGCCCGACGCTGCGTGGAAGCTCCGCCACGGATCCGTGGGTCGTCATCTTCGAGACTGACGTCGGTAAAGCTCACCCGGACGCCCAGATCAAGATCCGCAAGGAAATCAGGAGGCTCGGCAGCGAGGACTGGCTGCGCTGGCGCTGGCGTCAAGTCCAGGAAGCCCTGATCGCGGATCACGCAACCGGCGGAAAGCTCTTCGCCAGGCCGCTCAAGGCGACGAACGGCAAGTTCGCCCAGAACCTGCGGGACAAGCTGATCGCGGATCTGAAGGGGCGCGAGGGTACGCACGAGACGATCGACTGCGAGGACGGCAAGGACCCCAAGGACGTCGATTACCCGGCCAAGGCCGACGTTCGGAATTTCGTCACCAACTACGTCGCGAAGCCGCTCGACGAGGGGACCGAGCCGGCGGTGCTCGCCGGTATTCAAGCGGCGATCTTCAAGAAGAAGAGCCACGCGAACCTGGTCAAGAAAACTCTGCCGCCCCTCATCTTTGCCGGGCTGGAGCGCTGGCACAAGTCCAAGTCCAAGAAGAAGCGCGCCAAGCCGACTCAGCGGTTCCTCGACGCGATCAAGGCGGCGGGCTCCTTCTACGGCTTGCTCAAGGGAATCGCCCTCGGCGGCAAGTTCAACGGCATCGACCGCTTCAATTGGAAGATCATCGCCGGGCACAAGGGCAACAAGGAGGAGATCGGCACGCGATTCCGGGCGCTCAAGCCGCGGACGCACGAATGGATCCCGACCCGTTTCGTCGCCGATGTAGTGCATCGGGCCTCGCGGCTGCCGGTCTCGGCGTCGCCCGCCCTGTGGATCGAGATGCAGGACGAGTTCCGCGCTCCGACCAAGGGCATCATCTTCAAGCCCGACTCCGCCGACAGGACCAGAAAGATCAAAGGTAGACCCGGTTCGGGCGACGCGACCAAGAACCTCACCGTCTTGCAGGGTCATCCGGGCGCCGTCTACGCGCCGGTCGACGACAAGGGATACGCGGATGAGGGCGGTAAGCCCAAGGCCAAGCAGCAGACGAAGACCTCGAACACCTGGCACCAGGGTCTCAACGCGATCTACACCGAGAGCGAGAGCGCTCCGACCACGGCTTCGGCCCTTTACAACATCTGGATGGACGTCGGCAAGCTGTTCCTGAACACGGTCTGGGACGGCAAGCAGGCGCCGTCGGATCCGTTCGACGAGTACTACGCCGCCCGCGGAGTCGGCAAACCGCGGCTGACGTTCAACCAGGTTCGCAACGCCTACGTCTCGGACTACTACAAGAAGACCTTGAAAGGCTTTCAGAAGGCCGAGGCGGTCGCCAAGAAGGCCATCTCTTGATGACCCGCTCAGACGCGGCGAAGAAAGTGGCGGGTTTCGGGTAGCGCTCGCGTATTCGATGAGTAAGGAGCCTCGTAGATGAACACGTTTCCCGGATCCCCCAAAGTCCGCAAAGGCGCCCTGGTGGTGATCGATCCGCTCGATCCGATTCCCAAGGTGATCTCCTTCCAGTACAACCCCGAGACGCTGTCGCGCTCGCTCGAGGCGCAGACCGCCGGCGAGGCGGAGCTCGACGCCACGGCGATGGCGGCGCCGCCGATCGAGAGCATCAAGCTGGAGGCCGATCTCGACGCCACCGATCAGCTCGAGGCCGGCGAGCAGGGCGCCGAGGAGCTCGGTCTGCATCCCCAGTTGGCGGTGCTCGAGCTGTTGCTCTACCCGTCGACCGCGCGGGTGATCGCCAACACCGTGCTGCTGGCGTTGGGCACGATGGAGGTGACGCCGCCCACCGGGCCGATGGTGCTGTTCATCTGGGGGCCGCAACGCATTCTGCCGGTGCGGCTGACCGAGTTCAGCGTCACCGAGGAAGCCTACGACCCGAGGCTCAACCCGATCCGCGCCAAGGTCTCGCTCGGCCTGCGGGTGCTCAGCTACCACGACCTGCCGCTCACCCATCCGGGCTACGCCCTGTTCCTCGCGCACCAGGTGACCAAGGAGGCGATGGCCATGGTGGCTCGCGCCAACGACCTCGGCGCCGTGCTCGACGGCGATGCCCAGCTCTTCTGAAGACCTGTTGATCCGAGACCGAGTCGCGACCTGGAGACCTGAAGATGTTCGACCCGAATACCAGCCGTTACGGCAAGCTCACCACCCACGTGCACACCACGGCCGACGGTACCGAGGTGCCCTACGTGGAGCGCCGCCTGTTGCCCGACCCGGAGGAGGCGACCCTCCTGGCCGAGGCCACCGTCGCCGACGGCGAGCGCCTCGATCAGATCGCCGGCCGCACCCTCGGCGACTCCACCCAGTGGTGGCGCATCGCCGACGCCTCGCGTGCCATGGCCCCCGAAGAGTTGGTCGAAGAGCCCGGCGAGAAGCTGCGGGTTCCGGTGCCGCAACCCTGATCGCGAGGACGACGACGTGAGCCTGCTCGGAACCCACCTCACCCTGATGCTCGGCCCGGTCGTGCCGGTGCCCGCTCCGCCGACCTTGCTGGAGGCGCTGGACAAGGTCGAGGTCACCCACTCGGATTCGGAGCGCTCCGGCTTCCAGCTGACCTTCCGCGCCGGCCGCGGCCAGCTCGGGATCGCGGACTACCCAGTGCTCATGGATCCGCTCCTCGCCCCCGGCGTGCGGGTGGTGGTGATGGTCACCTTCGGAGTCGTGCCGCGGGTCTTGGTCGACGGCTTGATCACCCATCAGCAGCTGTCTCCCGGCGAGAATCCCGGAGAGGGCACTCTGGCGGTCACCGGCGAGGACCTGACCGTGGTGATGGACCGCAACGAGAAAGTCGTCGAGCACCCGGCACAGACCGAGTCGGTGATCGCGCTCAAGATCCTGGCGACCTACGCCCACTACGGGATCGTGCCGCAGGTGATTCCGCCGCCCGCGTTCGAGGTGCCGGTGCCGACCGATCGCGTCCCGGTCCAGCGAGGCACCGACCTGGCCTATCTGCAGGAGCTCGCCGAGCGCTTCGGGTACGTCTTCTACCTCGAGCCCGGGCCGGCGCCGGCCATGAGCCTGGCCTACTGGGGGCCGCCGAACCGGACCGGGCTGCCGCAGCCGGCGCTGTCGGTGAACCTGGGCTCGTCCACCAACGTCACCACGATCGACTTCAAGAACGACGCCGCGGCGGTCTCTTCGGTCGAGGGCTCGATCCAGGATCGGCAGACCAACGTCACCATTCCGGTGAAGTCCCTGCCCAGCCTGCGCCCGCCGCTGGCCGCCGTCCCGGCGCTCTTCAACCCGATCCTCGCCGGCAAGAAGGCCTACCGTGGCGGCGGCGGCAAGAGCGCCACCCAGGCGATGGCCGAGGCCCAGGGGCAGAGCGAGGCGACCACCGACGTCGTCCAGGTCGACGGCGAGCTCGACGCCGGCCGCTACGGCCACGTGCTGCAGTCCCGCGGCCTGGTCGGCCTGCGCGGCGCCGGGTTCACCTACGACGGCCTCTACTACGTCAAGACGGTCGGTCACGCGATCGCCCGCGGCAGCTACACCCAATCCTTCTCCCTGGTCCGCGAGGGCACGGGAGCCAACGTACCGGTGGTGCCTGTATGAACCCCTATTACGGCAAGTACCGCGGCAAGGTCGAGAACAACGTCGACCCGCAGCAGCAGGGCCGCGTGCAGGTCAGCTGTCCGGCGGTGCTGGGTGACGGCCGCAGCAGCTGGGCGATGCCTTCGGCGCCCTACGGCGGCTCGGGCGTCGGTTTCTTCGCCGTGCCGCCGGCGGGCGCCAACGTGTGGGTCGAGTTCGAGGGCGGCGACCCCGACTACCCGATCTGGTCCGGCTGCTTCTGGGGCCTGGGCGAGGCGCCCGCCACCCCGGCGCTCGCCGAGCTCAAGGTGTGGAAGACCGACGCCGTCACCCTCACCCTCGACGACACTCCCGGTGCCGGCGGCTTCAAGCTCGAGGTCCTGTCGGCGGCCGGGCTGCTCGCCCTGACGATGGATGCGAACGGCATCACGCTGGCCAATGGCGGCGCCAAGATCCAGATGACGCCGGCCAGCGTGTCGGTCAACGAAGGCGCCCTGGAGGTGATCTGATGTCCGGCTTCCTGCTAACCGTCGCCGCCACCATGAGCTGCCCGCACGCCGGCCAGGCGACCACCAGCCTGGGCAACCCGCGGGTCAAGATCCAGGGGCAGCCGGTGGCCACGATGGCCGACCTCAGCACCGTCGCCGGCTGCGTCTTCGCCCCCGGCGGCGCCGCTTCGCCCTGCGTCACCGTCGAGTGGCTGGTGCCGGCGGCGCGGGTGATGGCCGGCGCTCAGCCGGTGCTGCTCCAGACCAGCACGGCCCTGTGCGCGAACGCCGCCAAGGCGCCCCAGGGGGCGCCGATCCTGATGGCCGACCAGACCCGAGTCAATGGAATCTGAAGACATGTCCTACGAAATCGCCTACCCCTTTTCGATCGACGCCCGCGGCCGCACGGCCGCGGCCGGCGACGACCGCCACCTGCGCGACCTGATCGAGCAGGTGCTGTTCACCACCCCCGGCGAGCGCGTCCACCGGCCGGACTTCGGCTGCGGATTGCTGCAGCTGGTTTTCGATCCGACCAGCGACGCTTTGCTCGAGACCGCCCGCATGACCGTCCAGGGCGCCCTCCAGCGCTGGCTCGGCGACCGCATCCAGGTCGACCGGGTGACGTTGTCGGCCACCGACGGCGCGGTGCGGGTACGGGTGGCCTATCGCCCACGCACCGGCGGCGAGAGTCGCGTGGTCATCTTCGAGCGGGAGACCTGAACCATGACCGTTGGATCCACGGCACGCTATTTCTGCGGCGACGAGGAGCGCCGGGCGGCTCTCGTCCGGGTGCTCGAGGAAACCGAGAGCAAGGGTCTGGAGCAGACCCTCAACGGCGTCGACTTCCTCGAGGTGCTCGACGTCGAGCTGGTGGGGACGGAGCTCGAAGTCGAGGGGCTGCGCCAGCGGATGCTGCTCGTCCAGTGCTACTCCGAGGTCGGCTTCGAGACCATCGTGGCGGAGAACGTCCGCATCACCGGCGGCGTGCGCGTCGACGTCGGGGTGGAGTGGATACTCCGGCTCACCGACGTCGAGCAGCCGCCCAGCGCCGAGGCGCAGGAGCGGCTCGATCTGTTGCCGAGCGCCGGCCTCGTCCAGTTCTTCCGGCACTACCGGGCCGGGGACGACATTCCCCGGGAGCGCATCCTGGTGGTGGGCACCGACCGCGCCGGCGATTTCTCCACCTATCGCCTCGAGCTGATCGCGGCGCTCGGCGAGTCGACTTCGCTCTCCGGCTTCGACCCGCGGCTGGCGTCGCTCGAGTTCAGCTTCAAGGTCGAGTGCCCGAGCGACTTCGACAGCGTCTCGGAGGAGACCTGCCCGCCGACGGTGGCGAGCGCGCCGCGCATCGACTACCTGGCCAAGGACTACACCAGCTTCCGCCGCCTGATGCTCGACCGGTTGAGCGCCGTGGCGCCCGGCTGGCAGGAGCGCAGCCCGGCGGATCTGGGCGTCGTGCTGGTCGAGCTGCTGGCCCACGTCGGCGATCAGCTCAGCTACTACCAGGACGCGGTCGCCACCGAGGCCTACCTGGGAACCGCCCGCCAGCGGATCTCGGTGCGCCGCCACGCCCGCCTGGTGGACTACCGGATCCGTGAGGGCACCAACGCCCGTGCCTGGATCGCCGTCGAGGTCGAGGCCGCGAGCAACGCCGACGGTGCGACTCTGTCCGGCTCGGCCGGGGGTGACGCCGGCACGCGGCTGCTGACCCGCACCGGCGGCGGCGTGGCGATCGACGCCGCGCGGGCTGCCGACGCGGTGGTCGGTGGCGCCGTGGCGTTCGAGACCCTGATGCCGGTGACGCTGCGCGCCGAGCACAACGAGATCCCGTTCTATACCTGGAGCGACCGCGCCTGCTGCCTGCCGGTGGGCGCCACCACGGCCACCCTCGAGGGTGCGTTGACCGAGATCGCGGTGGGCGACCACCTGCTGTTCGAGGAGGTGATGGGCGCGAGGACCGGCAGCCCCGCCGACGCTGACCCGGATCACTGTCACGTCGTGCGCCTGACGTCGGTGACGGTCGGCGAGGATCCCCTGGTCGGCCCCGGCGAGCAGCCGATCTCGGTCACCGAGATCGGCTGGAACGCCGCCGACGCCCTGCCCTTCGCGCTGTGCGTGTCGGCCAATGCCGCTGACGGCCGCTACCTCGAGGGCGTGAGCGTGGCGCGCGGTAACGTCACCATCGCCGACCAGGGGGCAACGGCGGCCGAAGAAGAGCTGCCCGAGGTGCCGGAGGACGATCCCTACCGCCCGCGCCTCGCCGAGGGGCCACTGACGCACGCACTGCCGCTGCCCGAGGGCTACCTGCTCGCCGACGGCTCCACGCTCGACGCCGATGACGTGCTGCCCGCGGTCGACCTGGAACAGGGCGATGCCGCCGAGGCGGTGCCGGCGGTGAGCCTGCTCGAAGACGACGGCACGGTGTGGACGCCGCAGCGCGATCTGCTGGCGAGCGGGCCGTTCTCACGCGAGCTGGTGGCCGAGATCGAGAACGACGGCCGGGCGCGGCTGCGCTTCGGCGACGGCGAGCACGGCCTCGCCCCCACCCCGGGCTCGCGCTTCACCGCCACCTACCGGGTGGGCAACGGTCCCGCGGGCAACGTCGGCGCCGGCGCCGTGGCCCACGTGGTGGACGCCCCCGAGGGCATCCAGCGGGCGCGCAATCCGCTGCCGGCCTTCGGCGGCGAGGCTCCCGAGAGCATGGAAGAGGTTCGCCGCTACGCACCCCAGGCCTTCCGCGTCCAGGAGCGGGCGGTTGTGGCCGGCGACTACGCCGACGCCGCCGAGCGCCATCCGGAAGTTCAGCAGGCGACCGCCAGCTTCCGCTGGACCGGCAGCTGGAACACGGTCTTCGTCACCATCGACCGCCGGGGCGGGCTGGACGTCGACGACGCCTTCGAGGCCCGCTTGCGCGAGCACCTGGAGCGCTTCCAATTGGCCGGCTACGACCTCGAGATCGAGGGCCCGCGGTTCGTGCCGGTGACCCTCGAGCTCGAAATCTGTTTGACCCGTGGCTACCGCAAGAGCGACGTCGTGCGGGCGCTCTACGCCGCATTCGGTACGCGCCAGCTGGCAGACGGCAGCCAGGGGCTGTTCCATCCCGACCGCTGGACCTTCGGCCAGGCGGTCGACCTGAGCCCGATCTACGCCGCGGCGAGTGCCGTCCAGGGGGTGGCCTCGGTCACCGTGCGGCGCTTCGAGCGCCGGGGCGTGTCCACCGACAAAGCGGTCTCCGAGGCGCGCGTCCCCATCGGGCGGCTCGAGATCGCGCGGCTCGACAACGATCCCGACCGGCCCGAGCACGGCCGGCTGATCCTGACCTTCGGAGGCGGAGCATGAGCGACCTCGACGATCTTCTGACCCGCTGCAACTGCTGCACCGGGAGCAGTAGGGTAGTGCCGGTGGATCTCTCCCAGCGCCCGGGGCTCTCGAGCCTGGCCTACCGCATCGGCACCCACGGCCAGTTCAAGGAGGCGATGCTGGCGGCGCTCGCCGGCGACACGCCGCTGGGCGAGCTCGGCACGCGCCGCGACGACGACCTGACCATCGCCCTGCTCGACTCGTGGGCGACGGTGCTCGACGTGCTCACCTTCTACCAGGAGCGGATCGCCAACGAGAGTTACCTGCGCACCGCCATCCACGAGCGCTCGCTCCACGAGCTGGCGCGGCTGGTGGGCTACCAGCCGCGGCCCGGGGTGGCCGCCGGCGTGCCGCTGTCTTTCACCCTCGACGACGGCCCGAACGCGCCCGAGTCGGTGACCCTGCCGGTCGGCACCCGGGCGCAGAGCGTGCCGGTGGGAGGCGAGCTGCCGCAGAGCTTCGAGACCGTCAACGAGCTGCTGGCGCGCCCCGAATGGAACCGGCTCACTCCGCGTGCCGGCCGCCCGCAGACACTCAGTGTCACCACCACCTCGGTGTGGATCGAGGGAGTGTCGTCGGGCCTCTCAACCGGCGATGTGCTGCTGCTGGTGGACAAGGGCGCGCCCTTCCCTCGTCAGGTGACGGCGATCGACAAAGACGTCGAGAACGAGCGCACGCGGCTGACCATCGCCGAGGCCTGGGTGCCGGCCCCGCCGCCGAGCTCACCAGGCATCTCGGGAGGTTTCGGCTCGCGCGCCGTCTTCGGAGAGACGGCACCGACGGACGGCGGCGGCGAAGAGGCGCGTCCGGCCGGGCGTGACGACCTGATGCGGGTTGCCGAGGATTCCGGCCCCGGCGCGGTTTCACGGCGCGAGATGATCGCGCGCCTGCGTCAGGGGCGCTACAACCGTGATCAGCTGCGCCAGGCCCTGGCCAACCGGCGCCGGGCCACCGATCCCGAGCCGGCGGAGGTCACCGCCACGGTTCCGGCGGAGGTCGCTGCCGCGACGCCAGTGTCGCGCGCCGCCCGAGCCACGGCGCTGGAGTACAGCGGGGTGTTCGGCAGCGAGACGGCGCTCTACGCCCTGCGGGTGAAGACCGCCCCCTTCGGCCACAACGCCCCGGCCTACCCGAGCCTCCCTGCGGAATGGCGCGTCACCGGATTCTACCCGCAGTCCTGGGAAGGCATCGGCATTGCCGGCAAGGCCTTCGGTGGCTTGGGCACCGTCCAGGAGCTGCGCCTGGAGCGGGAGTTTCCCGAGGTCACCGCGGACTCCTGGGTGGTGATCCGCGACTCCGGGAGCCATCACATCTATCGCGTCGAGGGGGTGTCCGCGAAGACGGTGGTGGATTTCGGCCTCAGCGGGCGGGTCACCAGCTGCGAGCTCACACACCCGAGCGGAGCGGCCTTCACCTTCTACGACTACCAGGGCCTGGCCAGCTACTACGACCTGCGCGGCAGCGACATCTACGCCGGCAGCGAGGAGCTGACGCTGGCCGACGAGCCGATCGAGACGATCGACCAGGGGACGACGCAGCTGGAGCTGGAAGAGGTGGTGTTCGATCTCGAAGCCGGACGGACGTTGATCCTGTGCGGCGAGCGCCACGATCTGCCGGGTGTGATCGAGCAGGAAGAACTGACGCTCGAGCAGGTGAACAACGACGGCGATTACAGCGAGCTGCAGTTCACTCCGCCGCTCGAGCACACCTATCGCCGCGACAGCGTCGAGATCCATGCCAACGTGGTGACGGCGACCCACGGCGAGAGCCATGGTGAAGTGCTGGGCTCGGGTGACGCCAGCCAGGCGTTCCAGACTTTCGCCCTGCGCCAGGCGCCGCTCACTCACGTTTCCGCGCCGGTGCCCAGCGGCGGCGAGAGCACCCTCGATCTGAGGGTCGGCGGCGTGCTGTGGCAGGAGGCCTCGGGCTTCTACTCCCTGGGGCCCGACGACCTGACCTATGTGCTCGAGCGCGACCACGACGGCGAGACCCGGGTGATCTTCGGCGACGGTATCAAGGGTGCCCGCCTGCCGACCGGCTCCGAGAACGTCAGCGCTTCCTATCGCGTCGGCATCGGCTCGGGCGGCCTGGTGGGCGCCGACTCGATCTCGCTCCTGGCCACGCGCCACCTGGGCGTCCGGGGCGTCGTCAACCCGCTCGCCTCGAGCGGTGCCGAGGACGCCGAGGACCGGGAGCAGCTGCGCCGGAACGCGCCGCTCACCGTGCTCACCTTCGACCGCGTGGTGGCACTCCAGGACTTCGAGGACTTCGCCCGCGCCTTCTCGGGTGTCGGCAAGGCCCGCGCGAGCTGGGTCTGGGACGGCAGCCGGCGGGTGGTGCACCTGACGGTCGCCGGCTCGGGCGGCGGAGCGCTGTCTCAGGCCGTGCGGGAGAATCTGCTGAAGGCGCTCGACGAGACCTCGGCGCCGTTCCAGCAGGTGCGCGTCGACGACCACGAGCTGCTGCTCTTCGACATCGACGCCAGCGTGCGCCTGGAGACCGGCTACCGCGGCGAGGCGGTGCTGCCGGCGGTGAAGGCCGCGCTGGCCGAGGCCTTCTCGTTCAGCGCCCGGGATTTCGCCCGGCGGGTGGCGACCAGCGAGGTGCTGGCGACCATCCAGGGGGTGGAGGGAGTCGCCGCCGTGACCCACCTGGATGAGCTCGAATACGCCACCTCCTCGAACTTCAACCAGCCCGACGAGATCGGCCTGCCGGCCCTGGGCGCCCGCTTCGACAGCGGAACCGTTCTACCCGCCCAGCTGCTGCTGGTGATGGAAGAAGAGATCCAAATCCAGGAGGCCTCGAGATGAGCCACTACGACACCGACAGCCTCTACCAGCTGCTGCCCGCGGTCTATCGCAAGCGCGATGCCGATGAGGGTTACCCGCTACGGACCCTGGTCGGCATCCTCGCCGAAGAGGCCCGGCTGGTCGAGCGCGACATCATGCAGCTCCACGACAACGCCTTCATCGAGACCTGCTCGGAGTGGGTGGTGCCCTACATCGCCGACCTGGTCGGTTTGCGGCCGCTGCCGTTCGGCGACCTGCGCCGCAACGAGGTGGCCAACACCCTCGGCGCCCGGCGGCGCAAGGGAACCGCGGCGGTGCTCGAGCAGCTGGCGGCGGACGTCACCGGCTGGCCGGCGCGGGTGGTGGAGTACTTCCAGCACCTGGCGACCAGCCAGTTCATCGATCATCCGCGGCCGGCGAGCCACCGCACTCCCGACCTGCGGGACGCCGCCCGCTGCGAGCGCATCGGCGGCGCCTTCGACGACACCCCCCGCACTGCCGACGTGCGCCGCATCGCCACCGGCCGCGGGCGTCACAACGTCGGCAACCTCGGGCTGTGGGCGTGGCGCCTGGGCGCCTACCCGCTGCACCTGATCCAGCCGCTGGAGGTGGCGGCGGGGCAGTACTCCTTCAGCCCCCTGGGCCTCGACCAGCCGCTCTATCATCATCCCGTCACCGAGACCGCGCCGACCCAGATCGCCGGCGAGATCCACGTCCCCGAGCCGATCCGGCGCCGCCAGCTGGCAGCCGATACGGACGGCAACTACCTGGGCGCCGGCCGCAGCCTGGCGGTCTACACGCTCGTTGGTGGCGAATGGACGCCGGTCGTCACCCCGATCGTCTCCTGCGACCTGAGCGATCCGGGCGGCTGGACCCGGCCGCTGCCGGCGGGCGTCATCGCGCTCGATCCGGAGTGCGGGCGCCTGGCCTTCGGCCCCGGCGTCAGGGTGCCCTCGCCACTGCGCGTCAGCTGCCACCTGGGCTTCAGCGACTCCCTCGGAGGCGGCCAGTATCCGCGCCAGGTCGAGGACGACGACGTGGAGCCGACCGTGGTGGTGGGCGACGCCGCCGATCCCAGGATCATCGCCACGCTCGACGGGCTGCAGCTCGAGGCGACTCTTGCCGACGCGCTGGTTCGGGTCCAGGACGGCTGGAGCGACGGCCAGACCCGGGTGATCGAGATCCGCGACAGCCGGACCTACAGCGAGGCGTTGGGAGCGGTGAACGTGCCGGCCAACGCTCGCCTGGTGATCCGGGCGGCGGACCAGGAGCGCCCGGCGGTGCTGCTGCCGGGACCGTTCGCCGTCCAGGCCGCGGCGGGCAGCGCCCTGGCCCTCGACGGCCTGCTGATCGCCGGTGATCGGATCGTGGTCTCCGGCGAGCTCAACCGGCTGACGATCAGCCACTCGACGCTGGTGCCGGGCCACACCGTGGCCGCCGACGGCACCCCGGGTATCACCGGGGCGGTGAGCCTGGTGCTCGACTGCGACACTACCGAGGCGACGGTCTCGAGCTCGATCGTGGGCGCCCTGTGGGTCGCCTCGGAGGCCGAGATGACTCTCGAGGACGTCATCGTCGACGCCCACGACCCGGCGAGCTCGGCTTATGCCGGGGGGGACGGCAACGGCTACGGCGGCGCGCTTACCGCCTCCCGGGTCACCGTGATCGGCAGCGTCGCCACCCGGGCGATCCCGGTGGGCGAGGACAGCCTGTTCCTCGGCACCGTGACCGCCGAGCGCCGGCAGGAGGGTGGCGTGCGCTACAGCTGGGTGACGCCGGCCTCGCGCGTGCCCCGGCGCTACCGTTGCCAGCCCGAGCTGCCCGACGATGTCTCGGAGGTGGAGCGGGCCCGCGCCCTGGCGCGCCTGACGCCGCGCTTCACCACCCTGCGTTACGGCCAGCCGGCCTACGCCCAGCTCGCCGCCCGCGGCCCGGCGGAGATCCGCACCGGCGCCGCCGACGGCTCCGAGATGGGGGCCTTCTCCGGTCTCGGCCAGGCACACCGTACGGCGAGCCTGCGCCAACGACTCGACGAATTCCTGCCGGTGGGCCTCGAAGCCGGCATCCTGTTCGCTAGCTAACCGACTACTGGAGCCAGACCGATGAAAGGCGACTTCACTCGATCCACCTTCGACCCCACCAAGGGATATACCAGCGTCCGCATGCAGCAGGGGCGCGTGCAGCTCGATGCCGACTGGAACGAACAGATCGACATCCAGGACCATCTGCGGCGGATGATGCTCGGCGACGTGCTCGGCGCCAGCGGCGTGCCGCGCGAGCAGCCGGACAGTTTCGAGATCTACTTTCAGGGAGGCCAGCTGCGAGCCCGTCCCGGACGCATCTGGGTTGACGGCATGCCGTGCGAGAGCGGCGGCAACCCGCTAATGGACGCCGCGCCGGCTACCGGCACCTGGCTGGCCTACCTCGACGTCTGGCAGAGTCACGTCACCGCCATCGAGGACCCGGATATTCGCGAGACCGCCCTCGGCGGCCCGGATTCCTCGACCCGCACCCGCACCCACTGCCGGGTTCGCTTCGCCCAGGTCGCCCCCGGCACCACCTGTCTCGACGTCGCCGACTGGACCGATCCGCTCGACACGACGGGCACCATGGCGGCCCAGTTCCAGGCCGCGGGCGTGGGCTCGAGCGATCCGTGCGAGGTGCCTGCGGACGCCGGCTACGCCGGTCTCGAGAACCACCTCTACCGGGTCGAGGTCCACGATGGTGGCGAGATCCTGCCGAACGGCAACGTCGGCCCGGCCGGCAGTCCGACCTTCAAATGGTCGCGCGACAACGGCTCGATCACCGCCGAATGGTTGGCCAGCTCGAGCAGGCAGGTGACGATCCGCAATCCGCGCCAGGACTCGGTGCGCGGCTTCCAGGACCCCCCGTTCTGGATCGAGATGAGCGACGACATCACCGTGATCGACGACCAGCTCGGCCGTGTCGCCGAGGTCAAGAGTTACAGCGAGAGCTCGACCGGCGAGGCCGTGCTCGAGCTGGACGGCGACGAGGACGAAGCGCCCGCGCCTAACAGCTCCAGCCACCCCAAGGTCCGGCGCTGGGACGCCGAGCTCGAGAACGTCGCGACCGGCAAATGGATCGATCTCGAATACGGCATCCAGATCCAGTTCCAGCCCGGCGTCTACCGCAGCGGCGACTACTGGCTGATCCCCGCCCGGGCCTTCATCGGCGATTATTCCGGCGGCATCGAATGGCCCGAGGGCGACGGCAACGTGCCGGCGGAGGTGCCGCCCCACGGCGGAGAGCGCCGGGCCGCCAAGTTGGCGGTGGTGGAGCTCAACAACACGGTTCCGACCTCGATCGAGGACTGCCGGCAGGTGTTCTCGCCGCTCGCCGAGCAAGTCACCTTCACCCTGGCGGGGGGCGACAGCCAGGCCGGCCACCCGGGAGAGACCCTGCCGTGCCCGCTGCAGGTCGCCGTGCTCCAGGGCAAGCACCCGATCGCCGGAGCGCGCGTGCGCTTCACCGCGCTCAGCGATGGCGGCGCGGTCGACGGCGTCCCCGAAGTCGAAGCCGTGACCAACGCCGACGGCATCGCCGAGGTCAGCTGGAAGCTGCCGGCGGTGATCACGCCCTTCATCGGTGCCGGCCGCCAGTGTCTGACGGTCAAGGCGCGGCTGCTCGGCCCGGGAGGCACGGACGCCGTCGCACCGATCACCTTCAGCGCCGATCTCAGAGTGGCGAGCGAGGTGGCGTTCACGCCGGCCCCGGAGTGCGATGCGCTCCAGGGCTACAACGATGTCGAGTCGGCGATCAACCAGATGTGTCTGGCCAACGGTGGCGGCAAGCGGGCGATCGGGGAGTTCAGCTTCGCCGATCCGGCCGACGGTCAGCCGAAGACGATCCCGCTGACGTTCCTTCCCAAGTACGTCTGGGCGGTCGTGGCGGCTTCTGCCGCCATGCCGGCTGTCAGTGGCGCGGAGGTGACCGGTTACGCCGAGCTGGGCGCCGACGGCACCATCACCCAGCGCTCCATGCACCGTGCCTGCATCGGCTACGGGGGTACAGATAACAGGTACTACAGCTTCCACCGCGATTTTTCCGGCAGCGCCACCTACGCCTTTCGCCCGCATCTCGCTCACATGCGGTTCCATCGCCCGGACGCGAGTCCGGCCAAGTACGAGTACTTCGTCCTGGACGTCACGAGCTTCGACGACACGGGGCTGACCCTGACGGTGACCCGGTTCAAGAAGAGCTCGAACTACGACACGATCAGCACCTACCTCAACGGCTATCTGGTGATCTTCGGGTAGCCGGCGGCTGCCGAGAGGAGAACTTTGGAACAGATTGATAGGAGATTCCCATGTGGGTCATATTTCGGAAGTCCGACAAGAAAGTGATCGGTAGGACCGCCCATTCCTCGAGCCGCGAGCTCGAAAAGGGCTTCGCCATCACGGAGGTGTTGAGCGGCAGGCTGAAGGGCGCCAAGGCAGCGGATTTCGACGCAATCCAGGTCCGGGATCCTGCCGAGGTGAGCGCTCTTCAGGGCGCGGGATTCGGGCAGGAGGTCGTGATCGAACAGAAAGAGGACGGTTCTTTCGCGACCGGGATCCGGGGCACCGAGAGTTTCCAGCTCTCGCTCCAGACCGACGCCGAAAGCTTCCATCCGGTCGACGACGTGCCATTGGTGCCCGCCGACGGCAAGTCGATCACCGAGGTGACGATCCAGAAGATCGACGACGAGCAGAAGCCGGTGGCGCGGCGCCAGGACGACGATCAGCTGTTTCTGCGCGCCAATCACGGCACGCTGCTCGACACCAGGGGTGAGGCGGTGCACCACGTCAAGCTCAGCCGCGGCGAAGGTGCGTTCCAGCTGCGCGCCGACAATGAGGCGCGGTTGGCGACCATCCGGGTCTTCAATGGCGATCCCAACCTCGAGGACGCGTCGATCGAGATCGAGTTCGTGCCGCCGACGGCCGCGTCCGTGGAGGAACAGACCGCGTCGTTCGGGAGCGGCAAGAGGGTCGAACCGGTCGGAACCGTCGGGCCGGAGGCGCGCTTCGGGGTCACCGAGGTCTCCGGCATCGGCGTCAAGCTGGGCCGGCAGCTGGCGATCAGCGGCGTCTCCACCGTCGGCGACCTGCTGGCCGCCGAGCCGGCGCGGCTGGCCGCGACGCTCGGCACGTCGGTCAAGCGAGTGGAGAAGTTCGCCGAGCTCGGACGAAGCTTGCTGAGCGAAGGATCCGGGGGATAATCAGTCGGCCTTCGTGCACGGTCGCTCGAATGCGTAGCTTTCGGCGGTCGGGCCGACGAAGAAGTCCCGGGCCCAAGGAGCTCGAGCTCGAAACCCAGGGCCGCTGAGGCTCGACAGACATGACCGACGAGAGAGCCCGGCCTGGCCGGGCTCTCTCCTTTCCGGAGATCGAGGCTTTTTCCCGCGATTTGGCGCGATCGAACAAACGGCTTGCGCGTCAGACCAAGACACCCCGCTGTTCCCGGGAGCATACTGTCTTCGGACTCGGGAGCACCGAGCCGCAACTTCGACCGACCATCTGGGAGAAAGACCATGTTGAGCCTCAATCGCAGAAAATGGAACGACGGAAACCTGGACCTGAACCCGTGCCGGATGAAGCGCGT
This sequence comes from bacterium, assembly GCA_024226315.1. Taxonomy (GTDB): domain Bacteria; phylum Acidobacteriota; class Thermoanaerobaculia; order Multivoradales; family J023; genus JAAELT01. The sequence continues at coordinate 39,421 of JAAELT010000361.1, forward strand.
TCACGTAAACCATGAAGAGATGGTGGATACCGTCA
>JAAELT010000362.1 GCA_024226315.1 bacterium
AGAAGATAGCTGGCAAACCAGGTGACGACAGGAAGCACTGGAAGGGACAGGCTGAGGAGCAGATACGAAGAAAGAGAGTTCATGAAAAGTACAAAGATGAGTTCAAGACCCGCGCCGAAGCCGCCGAGCAGCGGGCCGAGAGGTTTAGGTGTGCACTAACTGAGGTGCAGGCCCTAACCGAGCACGGTCCATGTGGTGAAGGCGCAGACGAAGACCCGGGGGACAACGTAATTCGCGTGAGAATCAACGACATCATCCGCGATGCCCTGGAGCCCACCGATGGATAACGAGAATCTGGTTCCCGCCTTCGATCTAGTCCTGGCGGTCACGGGGTACGGGGATGAGTGAACAGGAACACGTGCTATGCCAGGAGACCAAGCGACTCCGCGCCAAACTCGCCGCCCTGCGCGAGAAGCTGCAAGCCGCCGAGCAGCGGGTCGAGACCTACCGGGAGTTGATTGAGAGGCTCTTGCTGGATTTAGGTAGTCCATCTCGCGTCTACTTCGGTCGTGCATTCGATCGGTACGAGGCGGCTTACGGTGCCGGGTCAAAAAATACCGTAACCATCGCCCGCGAAACACTCGAAAATGGAGAGAAGGGGTGAGTCGGATTGAAGAAGGTCCGCTATTCCGCAACACCGACCCGCCGACCAGCAGGGCCGCCGCGGACAAGATCAGTAAGCGTGCTGGGTCGTGGCATGTCCGGATACTGGAGTGTCTGCGGTGCGTTCCTCGTGGCGGTCATACCTGCGGCGAGATGTGCCTTGCCTATTTCGATCCTGGCCTGTGGTCCACCGTGTCGCGCCGTATTACGTCTCTCCTGCGGGCCGGTCTCGTAGAGGCAGACGGGGAACGAGACGGCCAGAGAGTCGTCAAGATCACGGATGCGGGTCGGAGGTGGATCGATTGAGAAAGCCCGCCCAGTGGAAGAAGTCGACTTGTGGAACCTGCGGCTCCATTGTCGACACCTTGAATTACAGGTGGTGCCGCTGGGCTCGAGAGAAGGCCGGGGTGAGTATGCGTAAGTTCGCCGCAGACCTCGGTCACT
>JAAELT010000363.1 GCA_024226315.1 bacterium
GCTGGACACGATCGTCGCCTTCCTGAGGTGCCTGGCCTCGATCAAGTCGAAGAACAGGGTCGCGTACTCCGGCCGCGGGGGCACATGGCGAATGTCGTCGATCACGAGAAGATCGATGCGGCCCAGTGACCGGATCAGCTTGGCGGTGGTGTCGTCGGCCAGCGATGCGTACAGGTCGGCGAGCAGCTCGGCTGCCTTGTAGAAGCGCACGGTGTACCCGCGGTTCACAGCCAACACGCCCAAGGCGATGGTCATGTGCGACTTGCCGGTGCCGGGCTTGCCGAGAAACAGCGCTGAACGGCCCTGCTGGACGAAGTGAAGCGTCATCAGGTCCTTGACCAGCTGGACGTTCAGGCCCTTCTGGAAGGTCCAGTCGAACGTGTCGAAGGTCTTCATCAGCGGGAACTTCGCCGCCTTGAAACGGCGGGCGGCAGCGGCCTCGGCAGCGGCGAGGACCTGCTTCTCCACCAGCCCGGCAACGAACGCGATGTAGCCCTGCTCCAGCGTCGTGGCCTGCTCGAGCGCCTCGTCGAGGTACTCGAGCATCGCGCGCAGCTTCAGCCGCTCCAGGTTGCGCCGCAGCTCGTCGAGCACGGTAGGCGGGATGTCACGCTTCTTCGTCATCGTCGTCCTCTCCGTGTTGGTCGACCAGGTCGTCGTAGTCGCCGAGATCGCTCTCCTCGACGTCCATCCCCTCGAGCCAGCGCCTGACGCGGTCGGGTGGCATCGGGACGTCGCTCGTGGGCGTCGTCGGCTCTTGTGGCAGCGTCCGGCCGGCGATCACTCGCGCGACGGCGTCGGCCCCGTAGTTGCCGAACCGCGCAGCGTGTGCCATCGCGGCGGTGACGACCGTGGTGCTGTGGCGGTCGGCGAGCTGCAGGATGCGCTTGAGGTGGTAGCCGGCGCCGCGGCCTCGCTGGGCGCGCAGGCCTTCGTAGTAGTCCTCGGCCGCCGGCCCGAGGCGCAGGAACGCCTGCTCGAGCAGCACCCGTCGGGGAGCGCACTTCTTGAACTCCGCCTCGTGCTCCGGGAGCACGACCCGCTGGTGCCGACCAGTGCACAGCACGTGCGCGCAGTGCAGCTCCCCCTCGATCAGGATCTCGAGGCGATCGGCGAACAGACGGACGGTGGCGTCCTTGCCCACCTTCCGAGGCGAGACGCTGTAGCCGTTGGTGTCCACGGCCACGCAGAAGTCGGTCCGCACGATGCGTGACAGCAGCCGGAAAGGCTCGGGCCGCGCCGACGGCAGCGGCTTGAGGAAGGCGCGCTCGTACCGCAGCAGATCGATGGGCCGCCGCCGCGTGGTTCCGTGGATGCGGACGTTGGCGACCTCGTCACACCACCACTTCGCATGCCGGTTGAGGTCGTCGAGATCGTCGAAGCGGAACCGGCGGCGACGCAGGCAGTTGTTCTCGATGTAGTCCATCGGCCGTTCGACAGAGGCATGCTGGTTGGGGCAGCCCGGGTCGGTGATGTGGACCTCGACATCGAGCTCGTTCGCGTACGCCTCGAAGCGGGGATTGAGCCAGACCTCGTTCGGCCCGATGTGGCGACCCACCGTCGTCATGTTGTCGTAGGTCAGGCGCTGCGGAACCGCTTCCAGCTTGTCGAACGTCTCGTCGTGCAGCCGCAGCAGCGTTGGAAGCTTCTCGTCGAGGGCAAAGCGCACGAACATCCAGCGCGAGTGCGGCAGCACGAACGAGAACGCGTGCACCACGCACCGGTCACCCGCCAGCGTCACCCCGTAGGGCGACCAGTCCATCTGGCCCTCGTCGCCCGGCGGGTGCTCGACCACCGTCGTCGCCTTCGTCTTCGACGACGGCCGGATGGTCTGCACGAAGTCCTTGACGATCGTGTAGCCGCCGTCGAAGCCCATGCCCTGGAGTTCCTCGAAGGCCAGGACCGCTGTCAGCTCGTCATCGAGGACGAGCCGACGCAGGTGCGCCTTGTAGGGGTCGAGCTTGCTCGGGCGCTTCGGACCGGCGGACTGCGGTGGCTGCCGGGGCTTGTCCTCTCCGCGCAGCACCTTGCGGATCAGCTTCCGGCCGTGACCCGTCTTGTGACGGGTCTTCTTGATGCTTCCGGTCTCCTTGTACGCCTTGCGGATCCGCTCGTTGCGGCGTTCTCGTTCTTCTGGGCTCATGCCTTCCCACCTTGTGACTTCAGCCACGCATCGAGCTCGCCGAGCGTGTCGTTGCAGTCGGCGTGCGCCTTGGCGTGTGCCGACGTCAGCACGGCGATGCCCTCGGGTGGCAGTTCACCCGGGCCGTCGCGCAGGCGGCGGGCCAGACGCAGGCTCGTCCGACGCATCGCGACGAGCGCACCGAGCACCTCGGCGCCGGCGACGCCCAGCCTCGCGTCCTGCGTCTTCTCCGCGCGGCCCTGCGCGAGCTCCAGCGCCTCGCGGGGGTGCTCGATGACGTATTGGCGTGCTTCCGGATCCGGCGCCCGGCGCCACAGGTCCACCAGCTGCCCCGTCTGCCGAGGGGTCAGCCGGGTCCGCTGTGCCGCCGTCCACAGCGCCTCCTGGTTGCGCGCTGGCAACCGTGCCAGCCGCCTCAAGCACCCCTCTGTCAGCTGCCCGAGCGCCATCTCGGCAAGCAGGTGTGGGCTGACCTCTCGCACCAGCGCCAGCCGGCGGCACACCCAGGACTTGTGGCGCTCGAGCGCATCACCGATCTCCACCTGGGTGAGCCCCTCGACCTCGGCGAGCTCCTTCACGAGCCCACACTCCTCGAGCAGGTGCAGGCCGCGCTCGCGGTTGCGCAGGTACAGCTGGGCCTTCATCTGCACTGGCGACAGGACCACCACCTCGACCAGCATCGAGTCCAGGCCGTTGCGCATCGCCGCCAGCCGGCGCACGAAGCCGTCGACCAGCACCAACACGCCGTCTCGCTCGGCCGCGACCAGCGGGCTGAGCTGACCCTTCGTGCGCAGCGACTCCGCCATCGCCGCGATGGCCGGCTCCGGAAGCCGGCGCAGCCGCCCCAGCGACAGGTCCAGCTTACCGGGCTCGACTCGGCGCAGCTCCATCGGACGTCTCCCCCTCGTGAGAACCGAGATCTACGGGTCGCGGGCCGAGGATTCCGACTGCGTCTTGTGCTCCGATGGGGGAAGTGGCAGCGGAAGCCGAGTTTCTTCCGCAGCTTTCCGCACCACTGCGTCTTGCGAACACACGTTCAGTTGTTGGCTGGGCTGTCCAGGTTCTTCCGGCACAATCGCGGCCACTGCGTCTTGTGCATGTCGGAGGAGTATTCGGCCCACCCCCTCCACCACCACGCGGGGCTTCGGCCCGATTGCGCGCTCGATCAAGTCCCAGTCGAGCTCGGCCAGTGGGTCAGCAGCCCCTTCATCGACGGGCACCTCGTCGGGCAAGCCGGCACCCTCGCGCAGCCGCCTCTTCTTGTCGTAGTCGGGGTGTCGCGCATGCCAGGCCTGGTCGGCCTGACGGTGCCTCTCCCGCTGGCAAGCCGGAGTGCTGCACACCCGCTGGCGGTCACCTGCCCGGGGGTGAGGCCGGAACCAGCGGCGACAGATCTTGCATGGGCGCTTCCGAGGCAACACGATGACCTCCGGCGCAGAGGTCACCCGTGCTCATCGGGCGGGGCCACTCCTCACGCCACGCAACGACGTCACGACCGGAGAGGCGGAGCTGCCAAAGGGGTGCCTACGCCACCGGCGGAGGGGGGGGCGGATCGACCGGCGGTGAAGCCTTGAAGCGTCCTCGCCGCAGCTGTGGCGGCAACATGGCCTCCACTGCCTCCAGCTTCTCCGTGGGGTCGATACGCAGGTAGAGCTCCGTGGTTCGCACATCGGCGTGACCGAGCCA
>JAAELT010000364.1 GCA_024226315.1 bacterium
ACCGATTTTTGCCAAAAAGTTAAGTGTATACTAAGGGAAAATTGCCGAAAATCAGCCAAAATCGGTGGTTTTGAAAAATTTCCAAAACCTCCGAAAATAGTAAGACAAGGCTATAAGAAGCCTTTTGATCCAATCGGGGGGTTAATCAGACCCCTATTTCACCATAAATAAAATGAAAATAAAACCCCAAAATCGACCGATTTTTGCCAAAAAGTTAAGTGTATACTAAGGGAAAATTGCCGAAAATTGGCCAAAATTGTTGGTTTTGAAAAAATTCCAAAATGTCCTGATATCGTAAAACAAGGCTATGAGAAGCCTTTTGATCCAATTGGAGGGTTAATCAGACCCCTATTTCACCATAAATACAATAAAAATAAAACCCCAAAATCGGCTGATTTTTGCCAAAAAATTAAGTGTAAACTAAGGGAAAATTACGAAAAATCATCCAAAAGCGGTGGGTTTGAAAAAACTCAAAAACGTCCTGAAATAGAAAGACAAAGCTATGAGAAGC
>JAAELT010000365.1 GCA_024226315.1 bacterium
AGTTAACTAGTTACTTAGCTATTTAGGTAACTAGTTAGTTAGCTAGTTAGTTAGTAAGCATGTTAGTTAGTGGGTTAGTTTGATAGTTAGTTAGGTAGTTTGCACGGCTTGTAATGTTGTTGGTACGTAAGTTAGGTAATTAACTAGTTACTTAACTATTCAGTTTACTAGTTAGTTAACTAGTTAGGTAGCAAGCATGTTAGTTAGTTGGTTAGTTTGATAGTTAGTTAGTTAGTTTGCACGGCTTGTAAGTTTCTTAGTAAGTAAGTTAGTTAGATAACTAGTCACTCAACTATTTAGTTAACTAGTTAGCTAGTTAGTTAACTAGCAAGTTAGTAAGCATCTTAGTTAGTTGGTTAGTTTGATAGTTAGTTTGCATGGCTTGTATGTTTGTTAGTAAGAAAGTTAGTTAGTTAATTAGCTACTTAACTATTCAGTTAACTAGTCAGTTAACAAGTTAGTTAATAAGCATGTTAGTTAGTTGGTTAGGTTGATAGATCGG
>JAAELT010000366.1 GCA_024226315.1 bacterium
CCGAGAATCGTCCGACCCCGCGCACCGTGCGTCGTATCCTGCGGGACAAGCACCGAGGAAGCTACGTCTTCCTGCGCATCCGGCGGGGTCCCCACGAGCTGGCGGTGAAGATCAGGGCCTAGCCTGCACTCTCCCCAGCGCCTGACGCCGATCTTACCGCCCGGCTCAGCCCAGCTTCGCCGAAATCTCCGACTGCCTCGCATCGCCACCGAAACGCAGTAGCGTCACTCCATGCGGCAAGTCGAGGCGGAGGTCGACCGCTACCTCGTCCTGATCCGGAACAAGATCCGCGAGTAGGGCTTCACCCAGCTGGAGGCGCAGCAGGCCCTGGGCTCGGGCCGGAGCTACATCAGCCAGCTCCTGACGAAGCAGAAGGGCCTCCGGCTGGAGCAGGTGCTGCTCATCCTGGAGGTGATCGGCGCCGAGCCGGAGGAGCTCTTCGGCGAGCTGGTACTGGCCACAGGCGCCCTACGCCGCCTCCAGGGGCCGTCGCTGCACCGGAGCAGGCTGAGGAGCTACAGGACGAGCTGAGGGACGTACAGGCGCAGCTGCGGGGCCTGGTGAGACTGCTGGTCGAGAAGCGGGTGATCAGCGAGGAGAATCTTGATGGTAGCTGTGGAGGCGGCGGAGTCAAGGTAGCCCCGGTCTGTTGTCTCAGCCCGCGAAAGCTGCACCCCGACAGGACTGCCCGGCCTCGGGCCGCTTGCTTTCATATTCCTGGCAGCCGCAGCGTATCGGTCCAGCGCGGTAGCGCTTTGTCCATGTAGTGGATGAACTCGTCCCAATCGTCGGAGATTTTCATCAACGCGAGCACGGCCTTGAGATGCTCTCTTAGCCGAGGGTGCCCGATGTCCTCGGTCAGCCTTCGGTGAAGCTGGTGCTTGTGCCGGCCCGTGCCGTCTCGCGGCGTCAGACGCTTCAACTCCTTGAGCACTCCAGGCGCGAGCCTCTTGTAGACCACGTCGTTAGTGAGGTGGCCAATGTACTGCGGGCGCTTGATCGAGTCGCCAGCGTAGGGGAGATCACGGAGCCTGAACATCTCCTGATAGAACTCGGGCGGGAACGTCTTGACCCACTCCTTCAGCTCTTTGGCGACAAATTCCTCCAAGATCTTGGCGAGCGCATCGCGAGCGCGGACTGCCTGATATCCTGTCGCTTCGTCGACCAAAGCGATGATCCCAAGCTCGGAGAGGGCGCGGACCAAGATGTCGGCTTTGGCTGCGATCAGCTCTTGTCGCGGCCCGAGCACGCCAGCATCCCGAGCATCGAGCCACATTTGGCAGATCTTGGGAATCAGATTGGCCTCGATGCCGTGGGCCGTGCCGCCCTTGGCAGTCCGATACACCAGGGGCTTCACGTGCACCTCGCCTAAGTGTTTGTCGACAAAGGGCTTAATATTCTTGAACGCCAGATAGAGCGGGATTCGTGCACCGCCCTCATCGGCCTTCCTACGCTTCGACAGCGCGCCGCTTCGGTACATCCCCATGCCCTTCATGAAGTTGGCCTCCGTCAGAACTCGCGTTCCATCTGAGAGAACCGCACAAGGGAACTCTGTGTCGCCAACCGTGATCGAGCCGGGATAAATCTCCTGCGGCACTTCTTTACCCCACCTCTTCTCTGCCGCCCTGCGGGCGATCTCACTGCGCTTGTCTGCGGTCAAACTCGCCGCCCGGGCCTTGCCGCCCTTAGATGCTCCGAGCTTCCCGAGAGCGGACGCGTGGGGATTCTTCTTCGGCTCTGTCATGATTCGCTCCTCCGTTGTTGCGCGGGCAAGCATAGCAGGTTGTGCTTGCCCAAGCAAGCACACGAACGAGCTTCAATGCCAAGTCGGTTGCTGGGCCTCTGGATCCAAAGAGTTTGAGACCGGCCCGCTGAGGCAACGCGGGTAATAGGGATCACGACTGATACGCTGTCTTGGCGCCATGAACGACCATGAGATCCGGCTGGCCGCGTTCGACTGGCTCTCGCGCCAGGTCGACATCCGCGGTGACGTGCTTCCCTGGGCGCTGCTCACCTGGGGCTTCGAGCACAAGGGCCAACAAATCCCCCTGCTGAGCCAGCAGGGCATCTTCAAGCCCAAGGTGCTGGAACTACCGATCTCGATCAGGACATCGCCTAAGGGACCCTACGATGACGGCTTCGGGCCGGACGGACTCCTGCAGTACCGGTATCGAGGTACTGACCCGAATCATCGGGACAACAAGGGTCTCCGGGAGGCGATGAAGAGCCAGACTCCGCTCGCCTACTTCCACGGGATCTCGAGTGGCCGCTACCTAGCGATCTGGCCTGTCTACATCGTCGGTGACGATCCTGATGCCCTGACCTTCAAGGTCGCGGTAGACGACGCCCAGGCGGCTCTGAGGGCTCGCGCAGCCGACTATGTGGCCGAGTACGACGTCACCGCCAGGCGGGAGTATGTGACCGCTCTCGTCCGCCGGCGCGTCCATCAACGGTCCTTTCGGGAGAAGGTGCTTCGCGCCTACCGTCAGCAATGCGCCCTGTGCCGGCTGCGCCACGATGAGCTGCTCGACGCAGCACATATCGTCCCGGACAGAGAGGAAGGACCGCCGATCGTCCGCAACGGCCTGGCCCTTTGCAAACTCCACCACGGAGCCTACGACGCGTTCTTCCTGACTGTACGGCCAGACTATCTCGTGGTGGTCAGGGAGGACATCCTGAAGGAGACCGACGGAACCATGCTGATCCACGGCCTGCAAAAGCTCGATGGCCGGCGGATTCAACTCCCCCGCGAACCCGTACACCGCCCCGATCCAGAACTCTTGGCTCGCCGATACGACCAGTTCTCGGCATCAATGAGCTTCTGAGGAGCCTCGCCATGGCCAACCCTGAGCACCTGAAGATCCTGAAGCAAGGGGTGGAGGTGTGGAATCAGTGGAGGGAGGATCGCGGAGATCTCCTGCCTGACTTTCGGTCCGCCGATCTCCAAGGAGCCGATCTTCAGGGCGCCGCCTTGAAGAGCGCGTTGATGCATCAGAGCAAACTCCGGGGAGCGGATCTGAGAGGTGCGGACCTCCATGGCGCTCAATTGAAAGACGCCAGCCTTCTGCGGGCGAATCTTCAGGGAGTCAGTCTCTGGCGAGCTAACTTGATGGGCGCCGATCTGCGAGGTGCAAACTTGCGACACGGGCACCTACTCGGAGCGAATTTCGCCGGCGCGAGGATAGACGGCGCCGACTTTCAACGATCCGTTCTTAACGGAGCCAAGTTCTGGCGTCAACTGTTTGATATTGACCTTCGACAAGCGGAGATGGGATCGACAGTTGTTGGTGACATCGATCTCAGCCGGGCTACCAACCTGCATGAGGTTCGTCACCGAGCGCCGTTGATTATCGGCGTTGACACCTTGGAACGTACCGCGGAGGGTCTCACCAGCGATTGCTCGAGAGCGGCCGAGGTAAACGTGTTTCTTCGAGAAGCTGGCGTATCTGAGGAGTATCTTGAACTCTTTCGATCGCGTGTCGGAGAGCAGGCCGAGTTCTTCTCTGCCTTCATCTCCTACAGTCACGCCGACCAGAATTTTGCACGACCCCTCTACGACAGTCTCCAAGCCCGATGCGTCCGCTGCTGGCTCGGCGAACACGACATGAAGCCGGGCGATCGCATCCTCGACGTCGTCAACGACGCCATCCGACTGCACGACAGGATATTGCTCTGCTGCTCCGAGACCTCGCTGAACAGCTGGTGGGTCAAGGACGAGATCGAGAAGGCGCTGAAGCGGGAACGGACTGAGGATCGCGACATCATCATCCCCTTGAATCTCGACGGCTACTTGCTCGACGAGTGGGACGACGGCCTGGCAACCAGTATCCAATCCCGTCTTGCCGCCGACTTCACCGGCTGGCAGCAGGACAATGCCAAGTTCGAGGAGCAGTTCGAGCGGGTGGTAAGGGCGCTACGGACGGACGAGGGGGCGCGGGAGAAAGGGTGGGGGCCAAGTCTATGAACGGCTACGAGATTCTGCTGGTGGGCCTAGGTGGGCTTTCATCGCAGTTCGACTCCTCAAACCCTGCCAACGATCTAAATCACTGGGGCAGTGTCGCGAGCATTGCGGGACTTGCCGTCGCCATCATAGGCTTCGTCGTGACTATATGGAGAGTTCTGCGAACCCAACGGGCGGCCGAAATGGTCCAACAAGCTGTCAAAGTAACTTTGAAGCGTGTTGGGCAGCAACTCTTTGAGTCAAAACTCAGTGCTAGCAACACCCTTGCCCAGAGTATTCTCACGCTCTGCAAATCCTTCGACTGGCAGCGGGCAATTGGTCGATGTGCGGATCTAGATCGCCATCTACGCGAATTGATGAGTTCTGGAAACCTTACCCCTCGCGAACATGGAGACGTCGCAGGAGCAATCGACGATCTTTCTATCATACGCGAGGCAGTGGAGGGGAGGATCGATATGGAGTCGAAAACGCCTCTTCCTCTTAGGCAGAGAAGGACGCTGCAAGGTGTTTCGACTTTGCTTACAAAGATCGAAATCCGCATTGCCAGTTCGCGGAGGGAAATCTAATGGTTAAGCTGTCCTTTTTGGATGAGGTTCTTTCTGCGACGCGTGATGGGGAAACGAGTTGGCATGTTACCGCCGCCGAGAATGCCTTCCGCGGGAGCTATAACGACTTCATTATTAGAGTTACAAAATCAACTATTCCATCTGAAGGGAATCGTTTTCTCGTTCACGTCAGAGATAGTAATGCCTTGCCGGTCGGGCAGCTGTCTGTCGGGCAAGCCGATCCTGGGTATGAGACCTTAGATTTGTTGTTCGATGAAGTATCTGCCAAGCTGTCAGCAGCAGCGACGACCGTAGGAGTCGTAGAGGCTCATGGGTTCGTAGAGTTGGCCAGCGACTGGCGCTTGCCTTCGATTCCGCCGCCGACCCGTGACTTCACCGGCCGCGCCGATGAGCTCGAGGAGCTGCTCAAGGCAGTCCGTGAGCATGGCGGAGCGATGGTCTACGGTGTCCGGGGTCTGGGAGGGGTCGGCAAGACGGAGCTCTGTCTCAAGCTTGTCGAACAGATGGGCACCGAGTACCCCGATGGTCACGTGTTGGTTGAGCTGGACGGCGCAAGCGATCATCCTCTGAGCAGCGCAGAGGCGATGGCTCAGGTGATCCGCGCCTACGAGCCGGAGGTGCGGCTGCCCGAGTCGGAGGACGACCTGCGCCGGCTGTACCACCAAGTCTTGAAGGGCCGACGTGCCATTTTGCTACTGGACGACGCTGTTGGGGACGAGCAGGTGGAGCCGCTGCTGCCCCATACCGGCTGCTTGACGATAGTGACGTCGCGCCGGCGCTTCGCTTTGCCGAGGCTGCACAGGCTAGATCTTGACGCCTTGACCCTAGAGGAGGCCCAGGAGCTGCTGCTGAGCCTCGCGCCCCGGCTGGGTGCAGATGCGGATCAGATAGCGGAGCTGCTGGGCCGGCTGCCGCTGGCGCTGCGGCTGGCGGGTAGCGCTTTCGCCGAGCGGCCCGACCTTGAGCCCGGACGGTTCCTAGAGCGGCTCGAGCGCCGGGATGAACGCGTGGGGCTGGTGGAGGCTGCGGTCAGCTTCAACTACGAAGCCTTGGAGTCCGAATATCGGCGCCTTTGGAGGGCGCTGGCGGTGTTTCCCGTTGACTTCGACGTTGCTGGCGTCGCCGCCGTATGGGCGATGGAAGCGGACGCCGCAAGTGGAGTCCTCGGTGGCGCCCTGTACCCGGTGAGCCTAGTGGAGTGGCGCGGCGGGCGGTGGCGTCTTCACAGTTTGGCGTGCGACTTCGCCAGTAGCCGACTGACGGAGGAAGAACGGCATACTGCGGCTCGGCGGCACGCTGGCCATTACGTCGGGGTGCTGAGGGAGGCCGATCGGCTTTACAAAGAGGGCGGCGCCAGAATTCTAGAGGGCTTAGCGCTGTTCGACACGGAGTGGGGCAACATTCAGACAGGTCAATTCTGGGCGGCGGCGCACGCCGACAGCAATCGCGAGGCAGCAGAGCAATGCAATAGCTATCCGCATGCGGGCTTCTACTGTCTGAATCTGCGCCTCCATTCCGCCCAGTGGATCCGCTGGCTTGAGGCTGGCAGGTCTGCAGCTGCATCCCTTGGTGACCGGCGCCGCGAAGGAGGACATCTGAGCAATCTGGGTCTGGCCCACTATCGCCTTGGTAAGGTTCAGAAGGCGATCGACTTCTACGAGCGAGGGCTTGCTATCGACCGTGAGATCGGCGACCGGCGCGGCCAAGCTGACGCGCTAGGAAACCTCGGCGTGGTGTACGCCAACGTAGGGGAGGTGGAGAAGGCGATTGGCTACCTTGAGCAGGCGCTGGTCATCGCTCGCGAGATCAGCGACCGGCGCGGCGAGGGCAACACTCTGGGCAACCTGGGTAGCGCCTACGCAGTCCTCGGAGACGCTGAGAAGGCGATCGAATACTACGAGCAGCAGCGCGTCATCGCTCGCGAGATCGGCGACCGGCGCGGCGAGGGGACCTTTCTGGGCAACCTGGGCATGGCCTACGCCGATCTCGGGGAAATGAAGAAGACGATTAGTTACCTTGAGCAGGCGCTGCTCATAGCTCGCGAGATTGGCGACCGGCGAGGCGAGGGCAACGTTGTGAACGGCCTGGGCTCAGCCTACATCCATCTGGGTGAGGTGGACAAGGCGATTGGTTACCTTAAGCAGGCTTTGGTCATCGCTCGCGAGATTGGCGACCGGCGCGGCGAGGGCAACGCTTTGGGTAACCTGGGGCTGGCCTACAGGAACCTGGGGGAGGCGATGAAGGCGATCAGCTTCCACGAGCAAACATTGGTCATCGCTCGCGAGATCGACGACCGGCTCAGCGAAGGCAACGCCCTTGGTAGCCTAGGCCAGGCATACGCCGCCCTAGGAGAGGTGGAGAAGGCGATCGATTTTTATAGGCAGCGGCTAGTGATCGCTCGCGAAATCGGCGACCGGCGCGGCGAGGGTATCGATCTGAACAACCTAGGCGCGGCCTATGTCAGCTTGGGGGAAGTGGATAAAGCGATTCCGTTGCTGCAACAGGCGCTTGAAATCGGACGGGCAATCAAGAATCCGAAGATCATCAGAGTCACTTCACAGCAGCTCGCCCAACTACGAGATTCCTGAGTATAGGCGCTGCCCTGCAATGAATGAGTACCTACTCCAGACGCTCTCGCCGGGCGGCTTCGAAGAGCTGGCCGTCAGGATCTGCCACGAGATTCTGGGCTTTGGCACCATCTCCTTCAGTTCCGGGCCGGACGGCGGCCGGGACGCGTTCTTCGAGGGCACCGCCCAACGCTACCCCAGCGAGGTCGAGCCATGGGCTGGGAAGTTCGTCATCCAGGCCAAGCACACCGAGAGAGCCGACGCGAGCTGCTCGGATTCTGACTTCACCAGGATCCTGAAGACTGAAGCTCCGAAGGTCGCTGCGTTGCGCCAAGCGGGCCGGTGCGACAACTACCTGCTCTTCACCAACCGCAAGCTCGGGGCTGTCATCGAGGGGAAGCTCGTCAAGGAGCTGCGGCAGGAGACCGGAGTCGGCAATGTCGCGATCCTCGGCAGGGAGACGATCACCAGCTACCTCGACGGCGCATCAGAGATCGCCGAGGCGATGGGACTCCAGGTATCACCCTTCGTGGCGGGGCTACCGTCGATCCCGCCGCCCACCCGTGACTTCGCCGGCCGCACGGATGAGCTTGAGGAGCTGCGCAAGGCGGTCAGCGAGCATGGCGGAGCGATGATCTACGGCGTCCGGGGCCTTGGTGGGATCGGCAAGACGCAGCTCGGCCTCAAGCTGGTCGAGCTCGTGGGCGACGATTACCCCGACGGCCACATCCTGGTGGAGCTGGGCGGCGCGAGCGAGCACCCGATGAGCGCTGCGGATGCGATGGCCTCGGTGATCCGAGCCTACGAGCCGCAGGCGAAGCTGCCCGAGGCGGAGGAAGACCTGCACCGGCTGTACCACCAAGCGCTGAAGGACCGGCGGGTAATCCTGCTGCTGGACAACGCCGCCAGCGCTGAGCAAGTTGAGCCGGTGCTGCCCCACACCGGCTGCCTGACGCTGGTGACCTCGCGCAAGCGCTTCGCCTTGCCGAAGCTCCACCGGCTGGACCTCGACGCCCTGACGCCTGAGGCAGCCCGGGAGCTGCTGCTGAGCCTTGCGCCTCTGCTGGGTGACGAAGCGGAGCGGATCGCAGAGCTGCTGGGCCGGCTGCCTCTGGCGCTGCGGGTGGCAGGCGGCGCCTTCGCCGAGGATCCTTTCCTGGAGCCCGTGCAGTACGTTCACAAGCTTGAGGATCGGGACGAACGGGTGACCCTTGTTGAGGCAGCGATCGACTTCAACTACGGAGCCTTGGAGGCAGAGCTAAAGCAACAGTGGCGGGCGCTAGCTATATTTCCAGGCGACTTCGACATTGCCGGCGTTGCCACCGTGTGGGCGGTGGAAGCCGACGCGGCAAGGAAAGTCCTCGGGATTCTGTATCGGGCTGGCCTCGCGGAGAGGCGAGGCGGGCGCTGCCGCCTACATGATTTAGCCCGCGACTTCGCCGCCAGCCGTCTGCGGGATGGGGAACGGCGCACCGCGGCATTGCGGCATGCGGGTCACTACGTCGAAGTGCTAAGAGAGGCCGATCGGCTGTACACAGAGGGTGGCGACAGCATTCTGGAGGGCCTGGCTTTGTTCGACTTGGAGTGGGACAACCTCCGGGCCGGCCAGGCGTGGGCTCGTGCGAATGCCAACGTTGATCGCGAAGCCGCAGAGCACACCTACCTTTATCCGACTGCTGGTGTTTTTTGTTTGTACCTACGCCTCCATCCCGCCGACTGGCGCCGCTGGCTGGAGGCTGCATACTCCGCAGCCGTAGCTCTTGACGACCGGCGTGGTGAGGGAGTCGCTCTGGGCAACTTGGCCCTGACCTGCGCCGACCTAGGGGATGAAAGGAGGGCGATTAGTTACTGCAAGCAAGCACTCGTTATCTATCGCGAGCTCGGGGAGCGCTGGAGCGAGGGCAACGCCCTGAACCACCTCGGTCTGTCCTATGCCCACCGCGGGGAGGAGGAGAAAGCAATTGGCTACTACAAACAGGCACTCGCCGTGTCTCGACAGCTCGGGGATCGTCTCATTGAAAGTGCGGCACTTAGCTATCAGGGCCTAGCCTACGATCGCCTAGGCGAGGTCGGAAAAGCCGTTGCCTACTACGAGGGGGCGCTGGTTATTTCTCGTGAACTAGGGGACCGGCGGGGCGAGGCCGCACATCTAGGCAACTTAGGCTCCGCCTACCTTCAACTCGGGGATGTGGATAAAGGAATCGACCTCTGTGAGCAAGCGCTGGTCATTCTTCGAGGACTGGAGGACAGGCGGAGCGAGGGTGCTGCTGTGGGTACTTTGGGTCGGGCCTACGCCCAGATCGGCAAAGTGGACAAGGCGATCAAATACTTCAGGCAGGCGCTGGATGTTCATCGCGAGGTCGGTGACGTTCGTAGCGAGGGCACTGCTCTAGACAACTTGGGCCGGGCCTACGTCGACTTGGGGGAGGTGGACGAGGCGCTGAGCTGCTTCGAACAGCAACTGGCCATCTCTCAAGACATTGGGGATAAACGTGGCGAGGGCATTGCTCTCGGCAACCTAGGCTTGGCCTACAAGAACCGGGGAGAAACAAGAAGGGCGATCGGCTATCTGAAGCAACAGCTGGCCATCGTATGTGAGATCGGCAACCGGCGCGCCGAGGCCAGCGCTCGGGGCAACCTGGGCTTAGCCTACGCTGACTTGGGGAAGATGGACGAAGCGATCGCGCTCTTGGAGCAAGCGCTTGAGGTCGGGCAGGCGATCAAGAGTCCGGAGATCATCCAGATCACCTTAGGGCATCTTGAGCGGCTGCGGGATCCTGAGATTCAGCCGTCACTGGATGAGCGCTAGAGTTCCTTGAACCCGGCACTATGAAGGTATGGGACCCTCTACCCTACGCCTGATCCAAGGCAGCCACCCGGAGGTGAAGCTCGGTCCGCTGAAGGTGGTGGTCGCTTCACGAGAGCTGCCGCCGTTCGCGGTTCAGGCGGTGGTCGAAGAGGAAGATACCTACCTGGTGCTGAGCGCCGCCCCGCAGGTGCGACCACCAAGGCAGCCCCTGATCCAGGTTCTGACCGAGGTACATGAGGCGGAACCCATCGTTCCTGGCAGCGTGGTCGTCCGCCACAGGCAGCCCCTCGCGCTCCTGGCCGTGGTGCATGACCTGGCGCGGGACCCCACCTGGAAGGAGACCTGGATCGCCGAGGCCCTCGACGGGGTGCTCCGAGAGGCGGAACAGAGGCGGCTCCGGTCGCTGGCTGTTCCAGTCCTGGGCACAGTCCACGGCAGGCTACCGTTGAGCAGGGGCCTCGAGCTGATCCGCCACGCTGTCAGGCGATCTGCACCGGAGTGCCTTGAACGGCTCTGGCTGGTAGTGCCGGAGCACACGTTGGGTTCGGTTGCGTCGGGGTTGAGGTTGGCGGAAGCGAGCGAGGATCTACCGGCCGAGCCACTCGAGCACCCGCCGCGGTAGAGCGTCACGGTTGCCGCGCGTCACCGTCCAGAGCTCCGCGCCTCGAAGCCCGCGGACCTCGCCGATGAAGCCGCCACCGCGCTCGGCGACGGTGATCACCAGCGGGATCGATGAGTCGAGCAACCGGCGCATGGCGGAGACGAACGCTGCCGAGTGGCACTCCATCTTCCCGACCTCATCGATCAGGAAGACCTCGGCATCCGCCGGCGCGGCCAGCGACCGCTCCACCAGCGCGTCGATCGCCGCCACGTCGACCCCGTAGCGGCTCACCCGTTCCGGGCCTGGGTGGTCGACATCGGCGATGCTGCGCGTCCAGCCGTCGAAGGTCACGGCGCGGAAGCTTCGGCGCCGGCCATGCTCGCGCACCTCTTCGGTGTAGAAGCCACCCAGGCGTTCGCGGCCGAGGGCCTCAGCCACCCTGCGGATGACGGTGGTCTTGCCCACTCCAGGCCGGCCGGTGATGAGGAGCACGGTGGTCATACTGCCCAGCCTACCTTGGTCGGTCAGCCGAGCTCGCAGCGGCCGATGACGGTTTACGGACGCCGAGAACGCTGCGTGCTTTCACCCCTTCTTGTCCCCAGTTTCCTCCGAGGCTGTACCATGAGCTGGCATGTCGCACCTGAGCACGAAACAACTCGAAGACTTGCGTCTCCGCCTGCTCGACGCAAAATCGTCGGCGAAGATCCTCCTGGCTCAGGGCGCACCCGGCACGGAGCCGGTCGAGGCCAGCGGAAAGACCATCGGGCGCCTGACTCGGATGGACGCGCTTCAGGTGCAGGCCATGGCGCAGATGAGCCGGCACCAACTCGATATCCGGCTGAAGCAGATCGAAGCGTCGCTCACCGAGTGGGAGGCCGGCAAGTATGGCGTCTGCCGCCATTGCAAAGGCTCGATTGGTGTCAAGCGACTGGAAGCGCTGCCGGAGGCGCCGTTTTGCCTCGCGTGTCAGGAGAGCTTCGAGGTCTGAGAGGGAGAGAGAGAAGCAGCCGCGAGCGACTCCCCAGCGTTGGGATCCTCCGCATGCTCGCCCGGCGCCGATGCCGCGAAGGTACTGTCTTGGGCAGCGTCGCGTTGAGGGTAACATCTGGCCGTTGCCATGAAGACCGCAAAGATCCTTCTCGCAGCCGTCCTCCTTGCTGCCGCCGTCTATGCCTTCGGCCGCTTTTTTCTCTCCCAGCTCACCACCGGCGCCGTGTCCTCCGGGCCCCGCTGGGGTGATCCTGGCGCCGCCGCCCGACGTCGTCATAGAGGAGCGCGGCGAGCTCGACCGGGCCCAGGCGGCGCGCGAGCTTGCCGGCGTGCTGGTTCGCCGCGGCGGCGAGCCTAGGCTGGGCATCCACTTCAGGAACGCCGGTCAGGAGCTCTATTGGATCGCTGATCGCAGCGAACCGGGAGCGCCGGTCCTCCTCGAGCGATCCGGCGGTGCCGCTGGGACCCGCCTTGAAACGCGTTGGCAGGGGGCGCTCGGCGAACGGCTGGCCTGGGCCGAGGAGCACGGGACCTTCGACGCGCCGGGCCTGCCACCCGGCGAGCGTCAGAATCTCTACCACTGAGACCACTCCGATGGCGAGACGCTTGCACCACAAGCGGCGTCTTCAGGGGCGAGCGGGAGGTCGGCGCCCAAGCCTACTGCCGGTCAACCGCGGTACGGATAGTGGAGCGCTCGTAGCGGCCGGTGGTGGTTGAGAGTCGCCGAACGTCGAAATTCCCGTTACTACTCCGTTACTAGCTCAAGGGAAGCCTGGCGCTCCGCAGGTGAGCAGGAGCTACAAGTCATTTGATATCATCTACTTACGATGGAGCCGACGGGCGGACTTGAACCGCCGACCTGCTGATTACGAATCAGTTACTCTGCCTCTGTTCCGTTGATCGCTCTCCAGGACACCTCATACCGCTCAGCGAGCTCGCCGAGGTCAATTCCGCGTTCCTCCTCAAACGTCAGTCGACCCACATCATGGAATCGCAGGTGGCACTTCCGACACTGCGGGATCAGATCGTCCGCCGTTCCACCGGCACCGCGACTGGTGACGTGGCTCGGGTCCGAAGGCGCCGGCGCAGCGCATGTCGCGCAGCTCAGTCCGCGGATCCAGTCCGCCTTGGGACCAAACTGGCGCTCCCGAAGGCGAGCCAGGCGCTTCTCATTCCGCGGCGGGAGCGGACAGCGCCTGTCCGAGAGAGCACTGCTTGGCGATTGCGCCCGCAGCGGCGAGCGCCTGCGCAACCGTGCCTTGCGCTCAAGAGATGCCGTTCGCTTCATCATGCCAGCAGGGAGCGGAGCCTTACCACTCCAGATCCCTCACCCCGGCCACATGCTCCCCGGCGCCAAGACCCCGGAGGTACTCGTCCGTCGTCGCCAGATTTCGATGCCCGAGCTGCCGCTGAATGTGCGGCAGCGCGACGCCCCTCCTCAGCAGATGCACGGCATGGCTGTGACGAAGACCATGGGGATGGATGCGCTTCTCGAGCGGACTCCGGTCTGCCAGCCGGTGGAGCATGAGCTGGACGTACCTCGGCGCCAGAGCCTTGACGCGGGGCTCACCGCCCACCTTCGAGAACGTGCAGAAGACCGGCTGCCGGCCGTTGATCCCGAGACGCTCGCGCGTATCCATCCAGCGGGAAAGGTGAGCCTGAGCATGCACGTTGATGCCGACGAGTCGCTGGCGGCCGCCTTTGCCACAGCGGACGTTGATCTCGCCCGCCTCGAGGTCGACGTCGCGGGGCGCGAGCGCCAGCGACTCGGCCAGGCGGATGCCTGAGAAATACAAGACGGCGATGAGCGCCCGGTTTCTGATTCCGCTGGGGGCACGGCTGCTGGCGGTGGCGATCAGCGTCTGGACTTCATTGGGCGAGAGGATGTCGATGGGGCGGAGTCGTGGGCGGGGCATGGCGAGCTCTCCAGGATCGAGGGCAGTTCTCGAGAGGATCGGTGAGGCTCCTCTCCTGATCCGAGGGATCCGCAGGATCCCTTCACCGTAGACCTCACTCCACTCCTCTGGCGACCACCAGCCACCTGGCGCTCGTCGATCACCGCCGACGTTCCCCGCCGCCCCGCGCTCGTTCGCGTGAGGGAGCGCAGCGAATTCCCCACAGGCCGCGGAGCGGCCGAGGAGAAGAAGCGGAGAGCCCGACCCCGCGAAGCGGGGTCACGCCCAAATGCCTCCGCTCCGCCCTCCCTCCCTCCACATCCCCCTCTTCCTGCTCCGCCTCGCGGTGCCGTCCCCCTACAACACCTAAGAGCCAAGAGACCCCTCCGCGGACCGGCCCCACCGAGATCCCGAGCGCGCGCAACGGAGGGCACGCCGAGAACCTCGCCTCCCGCACAGGACGTTGCTACCGTGGGCACTTGGTGACGGGCCGCTACGTCGAGATACGCTGTTGAACCCACCGGTTGAACCCGGCCGGAAGAAGGGAATCCGCAGACAGCTCACCGGGGGTGACTACATCCCAATGGCGCAGATCGAGAGCGACATCAGACTTGAGGGCATGCTCGACCCGCAGGGCGAGCTTCCACGCCTCGCCGCTGTCGGTGAAGGTCCTCTGGTGGACGTATTCTCGGGTGGGCTCGGGATTGCGCTCGAAGTGGCCCTCATCGTTGAGCACGAAGGCTGCGGTTCTAGCGATGACCCGGAAGAGGCCGCCGACGGGACGGACATCGAGGCGTTGGCGAAGGTGCATGACGGCGTTCATTGGCTGGTGAGAGTTGGAGGTGATCGATGACCAGCGGATGCCGGCCGCTGTTTCCTGATCCGAGGGATCCGCAGGATCCCTTCAATGGAGACCTCACTCAACTCCTCTGGCGACCACGGCCGCCCGGTGCTCGCCGGGATCGTCGACGTGCCGCCCGCCACGCGCTCGTCCGCGTGAGCGGGGGCACGCCCAAATGCCTTCCATCTTGGGGCCGCCTGGTGTCACTTCCGTTTCCCCGGCCCACCCGCATACGGCCGCCTTTGCTACGAAGCGTCCTCCTGGCCTGCGAGAAACGCCACCGTGGATTCTGAAGCAGAAGCACCGAAGGGGGCATAGAGCTCGACCGGGATCCCGAGCCGCCCGAGGTGGCGATACAGCAGCGGACCCACCTCGCGCCACCGGAGCTGGCCGTAGCCGCAGCCGAGAGCCGGGACGGCGAGCGATTGCAGACCCCAGTCCTCGCAGTGCGCCTCCAGGGCCTCGAGGCCGGCGACGATGTCGGCAAGCCGGGAGGCGTGGCGCCAGTGGCCCTTGGTGGGGAAGTTGAGGATCCAAGGCAGCCGCGAGGACTCGAAGACGTACGGCTCGCCGAGACGGACTTCGCGCCTCAGGCATCGCGCCCGGTAGTCCTCGAACATGCCGGGAAACCGCCGCTTGAACTCGAGCGCGATCCCCTTGCCCATGACGCCCACGCAGTTGACGGCGTTGACGAGCGTCTGCGCGTTCGAATCGAAGAGATTGCCACTTCGCAGCTTGATCATGAGTGCCTCCTGATGAGCTCGGATGATCGGCGTGATCGCCCAGGAATGAGGGATCCGCAGGATGCCTCTCGCAGCTCGAAGCTCACGACGCCACCTCGGGAGAAAGCTCCGCGAAGATCTCGTCTTCGCGCCGGCACTCGCCCGGAGTGCAGCCAGCGTCCTCGCAGTCGCCACAGATCGCCCCAGCCGGTCCGATGGCGATCTCCGGACAGTGCTCACAACAGCACGTCCGGTAGGCCACCACGTCAGGGCTGAGCAGGTATTCAGTGCTCATGAGGCCACCTCGCGAGCGACAACACCGCCTGGGCCTGGGTGACGCTCGTTCCTAGGCCCCAAATCTACCCGCGCAGCGTGCTTTCCAGCACGTCGCAGCAGGCGTGCCGCCTGGCCGCCGTGGACCGCGATGTGGAAGACGTTCGCGCCTTCGGGGTCGCCGAGATTCATGCGCCGGCAGATCTCCGCCGCATGGCGGGCATGGTCCTCGATAGAAGCGCCGCTCTCGAGCTCGACGTCGATCGAGAAGAAGACGGTGTAGGTGCTCATCGGTCTCTGAAGCTCCTCTAATCTGGGTTCCTCTCCTCATCCGAGGGATCCGCAGGATCCCTTCATCCAACCGCCTCTCCGCTCCTCTGGCGACGCTTACCGTTCGGCGCTCGTCGATCGCCGCCGGCGTCCCACCTGGCTCGCGCTCGTGCGCGTGAGGGAGCGCAGCGGAATCCCCGCAGGCCGCGTAGCGGCCGAGGAGATGCAGCGGAGAGCCCGACCCCCGAAGGGGGGCACGCCCAAATGTCTTCATTCCGCGTGTCGCGTCCTGACGACCACCACCACCTCGCGCTCATCGATCACCGCCGACGTCCCCATCCGTCCCGCACCGCGGCGACACTTCAGCAAAGCGTAGTAAGTGGTAGCTTTGCCTTCGAGTGATGGACATCAGTACTTGGCGACGAGAGCATCGCGGACCTTTCCGCTCCCACCAGCTGGGCGACGGGGAGGGCTACGAGCTCACCAACGGCCATCCCGTGCCGTGCCTTCCCCCCACCCCCTTCAAAGCCGGACTTCGGCTTTCAGTGGCTCAGATGCTCGGCGCCGATCCTGCTGTCGAGTGGGCCGCGACAGGATTGGGTTTCTCGCCGGATCCAATGACGCTGCGCGCACCTGACATCATGGTCTGGATCCGCGCCCAAAGTCCCGGCGCGCCCGAGCCGCCGGCTCTCTCGAAAAAAGACCGTCTGCGGATCTCGACGGCCTTGCTCCTGAACACGGATCCGGCGGTGGAGTGGGCCGGCACAGCCGCGGAGCTCACCGCTGGCCCGAGAGCTCTCACGCAGGATGACTCGGGCAAACCGGACTGGATTACCCAACCGCCGCTGATGGCTGTCGAGTTGGTTGAGGAGGGTCGTGACGAAGGCGATCTCGAACAGAAGATCCACGAACTGATCGAGGGTGGCGTCCGCGCCCTGTGGGTGGCGCGTTACGCTGGGCCGCGCCGGGTGGAGGTTCACGCTCCAGGCCAATCGCCCCGCAGCGTGGCCGTCGAGCGAAACTTGACCGCCTCGGGGATCCTCAGTTGCCCCATTCCGGCGCTGGCCTTCTTCGACCGCAACGTAGCTCTCGAGCAGGTTCTTCGCCGTGAGCTCGAGATTCGTGGTGAAGGCGACAGCCGAGCAGTCGACGCTTGAGGAGGTTCATTCTCCGACCGGTCTCGTGACCACGACCACCAGGCCCTCGTCAACAGAGAAGGGCATCGAGCGCCGCAGGAGCGGCCAGCTCGGTGAGGCCGCTCCCGGCGTCAAGGCGAGGTGATCACGCAGCTCCCGCGTGGGCGCGGCTCAGCTTGGCATGAAGCGCATCAGGAGCCAGGTCGGCGCCGTTGGGCCAGCAGATCGCGCCGAACTCGTCGATCGCCACCTGGGAGAACAGATCCTCGTCCTTCAAAGGCTCGAAGACCGGACCGAAGAGGCGATCCTCGAGATTGACCTCGCCGCGGACGCCGCCTGAAAACTCGACCCGGAGGCTGTAGTGGGGAAGCGGCTCGACTCGGGTGGCCCTGGCCATTCGCGTGCGATCAGAGGCGATCCCGCTCCTCGGGCTCCACATCTGGCGCCTTCGCCAAGACGGCTAGGAGCTTCTCGCGGCTGCCGCGCTCGGCCCGTTCCTGAAGGTAGTCGACGGTCTTGAGCGTGGCGACCTTCTCGGCAACGGCCGTCGCAATGAACTGGTCCATCGAGACGCCCTCCTGGGTGGCGACGGCGGCCGCCTGCTCGCGGAGTGACTCGGAAAGATGGACGCTTACTTTGCTCATGGGATGACTCCTATCTCTTGGAGGAGCTTCTTGGGTGTGACGACGGCGATTCCGAACTTCTCCGATCCTCCGAAGTCTTTCCGATTGTACGTCACGATGTGGCTGCACTGCGCCTTGACGGCCAATTCCAGGATGAGCTCGTCCTTGGGATCCCGGAGGTACGGTCGCCAGAGGAAGAAGATCTCGTGTTGTGAGGCGAGAGCGCACAGAGCGTCGACCAAGTCACCCACGTCCTCAGGAGTCAGACCGATTTGCTCGTGCTGCCGCAGTAGGACATCTTCGTACTCGAGCACGAGGGGGACCGAGATGTGGACCTCGAAGAGGCCCGTGCCGGCGAGGGAAACGAGCTTCGATGCAGCGCCGCGCTGGGAGCGCTGCGCCGAGACGAAAACGTTGGTGTCTATGACGATCTGAGGTGGTGAATTTGGCATCGGCCTTCCGTCGCCGAGCAGTGTAGCTCAGGATCTGCCTGAGCTCTGAGTGTCCCCGTTCGAGATCCAAGGGATCCGCAGGATCCCTTCACATCGACCGGTCTCCACTCCTCCGGCGACCACCGCCACCTGGCGCTCGTCGATCACCGCCGGGCGTCCTCGCCCCGCCCGGCGCTCGCCTAGCGTCAGGGATCAAAGCGGAACACCCGCAGGGAACGTAGCGAGCGAGGAGATGAAGCGGCGAGCCCGACCCCGCGCCAGCGGGGGACGCCCAGAGATTCCGCCTCCTCCCCGCCGCCCAAGCCCTCCAACCAGGAGAGCAAAGCTAGTTGACGTCGAGCGGTTCCACCGTTCCGTCGCTCCGTAGCAAGAAGTTTCCTGACCGCCCTTTGACCTCGATCTCCGGTAAGCAGTTGCAGACTCCCGTCTCGGCCATGAGAGCGCACCATTCAGGGTGCCAGGACATCACGACCGTGATTTCCTCATCCTTGAGTAGCTCAGAGTCGATCGCGTCCAACAGAAGCCACTTGTCGTGTCCGATGCGTCGCCTGCACTCCTCATCACTCGGCGCCTCGACCTCGCCCTGCCACCTCGGATCCAGCTCCCACGGCCAGCGCTTCATACCGCCACACTCCTTCCCGCCGACTCTACCAGCCTGCGCGCCACCGCCACCGCTGCCAGAGCCCCCTGCATCTGCGGAGGCGTCAAACGCCGCAGAATATGCCCAGGCGCATACTGAAACAGAGCCGCCACCCGCTGAGCCTCCGCCCGCACCGCCGACTTCGCCAGCGCCCGGGCATCGAGCCCGGCAAACTTCCCCGCCGCCGCCCGCAACGGCTCGAGGAACCGCTGCTCCGCGTCCCTGAGCTCCTCGACCATCTTCCTCCGGCCCGGCTGCAGCAGCGGCCGTACCTCGTCCAACCCGAGACCCTCCATGTGCCGCCCGAGATCCGCGAGAAGCCTCTCCCGGCTCGGATACGCCGCCTGCAGCTCGCGATTGCGAGCCTGCAGCCGTTGGAGCCGGCGCGCCCCCTCGAGCTCGCCGAGGATGCTCTCCCGCCGATCGAGCGCGGTCGAAGCAAGACCTGAGTTGTGCCAGGCCAGATCGAGCGCCCGCTTGCGCTGCGGCGTATTCCCGAGCCAAGGCAGGCGCCGCCCCCGCAGCTCGCCGAAGGCAGCGGGACCCTCGCCGAAACGCTCGATCGTCGCCCGCCTCCCTTGCCGACGGATGCTCGCCTCGAACGCCTCGATCGCAGACCCCGGATCGCGGTAGATCCGATGGATCGACTCGTAGAGCTCGGCCCGCACCTCCGGGATCTTCTCGAGCCTCGCCTGCAGCTCGTAGACGTTGCCGCCGAATGCCATGTGTTGTCGCAGCCCGACCAGACGGCGACCTTCAGCATCGAGCTGGTCGAGGCGGCGCACCGCGGCGAGATCCTGGCCGAATCGCTGCAACTGAGTTGGCCGCGGACCCGTGGCGCGCGTAGCGAGACGCCGGGCGATCTCTGGCAACCGTCGCTCGATCTGATCGAGTTCTGGCGTGGGAGCCGTGAAGAAGTCCTTGCGGGCCGAGAGCTGCCGCCGGGCAATCGGCATCGCGCTGTCGATGGCCGCCCTGGGATCTGGAGGCTCGAGCTCACGAGCGAGATCGAGGATCCTGCGCTCGAGGTGCCGCTCCCGGACGCGGACTGGCTCCGGGGAGTCGGTGAGCTCGAGAGGAAGCTGCGCACGACGGAGCAGCCGCTCGCCGAGCTCGTTCAGGGTCAGATCGCTCCTCGCGGCGAGGATCGCGGCCTCGGGTGAGTCGGGCCGCAGACGCTCGGCAGTCCTCTGGATCCGCGTCTCGAGTGCCTGAAGCTGTTCCAGGTTCCCGGTGTGCCACTCGTGAAGATAGCTCTGCTCCAGCAGATCGGTCCGCAGCTGCGCTTCGAGCTCGCTTCGGTCCGCACTCATTCACCTGACCTCACACCGCCGCACTCCTCGCTACCGACGCCACGGCCCTGCGCGCCACCGCCACCGCCGCCAGAGCCCCCTGCATCTGAGGTGGAGTCAGACGCCGCAGGATATGCCGCGGCGCGTACGCAGCAGCCGTCCAACTCCTTCCTGCCGAATCAGGCTGAAACAGCGCCGCGACTCTCTGAGCCTCAGCCCGAACCGCCGGCTCCACCAGCCCCCGGGCATCGAGCTCGGTAAACTTCCCCGCAGCCGCCCGCAACGGCTCGAGAAACCGCCGCTCGGCCTGCCGCAGCTCCCCAACAAGCTTCGCTTGGCCCGGCTGCAGCAGCGGCCGCACCTCGTCCATCCCGAGACCTTCCATATGACGCCCGAGATCCGCGAGAAGCCTCTCGCGACTCGGAAACGCCGCCTGAAGCTTGCGATTTCGAGATTGCCGCCGCTGGAGCCGGCGTGCCGCCGCCAGCTCGGCGTTCATACCCTCCCGGCGCGTGAGCGCCTTCGAAGCGAAGCCCCAGTTGTGCCAGACCAGATCGAGAGCCCGCTTGCGCTGCGGCGTATTCCCGAGCCAGCCCAGGTGCCGCCCCCGCAGCTCGCCGAAGGCCCCGGGATTCCCGCCGAAACGCTCGATCGTCGCCCGCCTCCCCTGCCGACGGATGCTCGCCTCGAACGCCTCGATCGCAGACCCCGGATCGCGGTAGATCTCATGGACCGACTCGTAGAGCTCGGCCCGCACCTCCGGGATCTTCTCGAGCCTCGCCTGCAGCTCGTAGACGTTGCCAGCGGCGACCAGGTGCTGGCGCAGCTCCACGAGCCGGCGACCCTTGATGTCGAGAAGCTGGAGGCGACGGAGATCCGAGAGCACCTCGCGGACACGCTCGCGGCGATCCGGCCGTGGCTCGCGGGCGAGACGCCCGAGGCTGGGCGCGATCTCGTCGAGGCGCTGTGAGACCTCATCGAGGTGCGGAGCCGGTCCGGCAAAGCGCGACCGCTGATCCTCGATATGCCGGTCGGCAACAGGCCTTGCCTCAGCTACAGCCAACCACGGATCTGAAGGCTGGAGCTCGCGCGCGAGATCGAGGATCCTGTTCTCGAGATGCCGCACCTGCACCTGCACTACCTCCGGCGCGCGAGCAGCATCCAACGGAAACTCCGTACGCCTGAGAAGACGCACGGCGAGCTCGTCCAGGCTCAGCTCGCGCCGCGCGGCACGGATCGCAACCTCCGGCGCATCGGGCCGCAACCGCCTGGCCGTCTCCTGGATCCGCGCCTCGAGCTCCTGGAGCCGCTCGACGTTCGCGGAGACCGACAGCCTGTCCTGGCTCGCGAGATCCCTCAGCAGCTCGATCTCGCGCCGAGCATCGCTGAATCCCACGCCGCCCCGCGCTCGGGAAGCGTCAGGGATCAAAGCGGAACCCCCGCAGGGAGCGTAGCGAGCGAGGAGATGTAGCGGCGAGCCCGACCCCGCGCCAGCGGGGTGACGCCCAAGTCTTCCGAATTCCGCTCTGCCTCTTCATCCCCGTTCTCCCGCTCTCAGCCGCCGCTCACCCTCAGGCTCTTAGAGACCATCCTCTTGCCCACCCTCACAGCAGCCACGACCACCCCCAACTGCGGAGCACTCATCCGTCTCAAGATATGCCCCGGAGCGCTCTTGAAATGCAGCCTGGCAATCTGAGACGCCATCTCAGACACAGAACCCTTCCCAGGGCCGACCTGCCTCGCCACCTCGAGCAAGGGCCCGAGCACCTGCTGCTCTTGCGCCCGCAGATCCCGCACCATCTTGATCTCCCGATTCCCCAAAGTGACCCACAGATCATGCATCTCGAGCCCCTCCATCTCCTGCCCGAGCCGAACCAGAAGCGTTTCCCTGCTCGGAAACGCCTCGCGCAGCTCGCGGCCCTCAGCCATCCTCTCCATGTACTCCCGCGCCGAGGACAAGTCAGACCCGAACTCCGCCCGCCGCGCCCACTCGCCCCGCAGCACCTCCGCCTTGCTGCGAGCAAAGAGCCGCGCCCGCTGCCGATCACCCGTCTCCCACCCCAGGACACTACGCCCCCGCAGCTCACCGAACGACTCCGGGTGCGTCTCGATCAACTCAGCCGCCACCAGGTCCCCCTCCTCGAGCACGTACCCCTCCATCGCCTCGAGAGCCTCCTGAGGCTGACTGAAGATCTGCTCGACGTTCTCCTTCAAGACCTGCTTCGCGGTCCGCACCCGCTCGAGCTGGCCCCGCAGCTCATAGACGTTGCCTCCGAAGAGCAGCTCGGCCTTCCCTTCAGCACTGAGGCGCGCCTGTTGCTCGAGCTGCTCGATCCGGCCCAAATCCCTTACCAGCCGAACCACTCGCTGCACCTGCGTCGGCCGTGGTCCCCGAAACCGACTCTCCACCCGCCCGGCCAGGCGAGGAAGCCGCTCCCTGACCTCAGGCGACACCTCGAGCGTGGGCCGCAAGTCATGCCGCCTCAGCCCCCGTCCCTCAGCGCGCAGCACCACATCTTCAGAAGCGCTCTGCACCGGCAGCGCCGGATCCCGAGGATCCGCGACTCGTGCCAGATCCATGATCTCCGCCTCCAAGTACCTCGCCCGCGTCATCGCCGCCTCGCCGCTGTAGTCCGGATCCACCGGAAACCGCGCCCGCTCCACCAGCTTCGGCCCGATCCGATCAAACGCCACCCGAGCCTCGGCTTCGGCGATCGCCTCCTCAGGAGCCCGCGCCAGCTGGGACGCCATCTCCCGAATCTCCACCTCGAGCTCCGCGACCGCCTCGACGTCGACCACCTCATGATGGGCGTATTCCCGCCGCGCAACCGCCGTCTCGAGCCTGCGCTCCAGCCGATACCTTTCAATCGGCTCGAGGTTCGCTGCTTCCCGTTCGATCCAGGGCACGCCTCAACCCCCTAGAGCGGGATGTCGTCGTCTTCCGGCTCAGGAGCGCCGTCTGAAGCCGGCGCCGCTTCCTCATCGACCTTGGCCGCCAAAGCGTGCTCGGTCGCCGACCCCAGCATCTGGAAACCCCGGCAGAAGATCTCGGTGCGATGCCGCCTCTCGCCCGTCTCCCGATCCTCCCAGGAGCGAGTCTGGATCCGCCCCTCGACATAGACCTGCCGGCCGCGCCTCAAGTACTGCCGCGCAACCTCCGCCTGGCGCCCGAAACACACCACGTTGTGCCACTCGGTCGCCTCCTGCCGGTTGCCGTCGCGGCCCCGCCACCGGTGATGGGTGGCCAGCGAGAAGCTCGCCACCGGCGTGCCGGTGCTCGTCGAACGCAGCACCGGGTCGCTCCCGAGATTGCCGACCAGAATCGCCTTGTTGATCATCGCCTCAGCTCCTTTCTCGATCGGTTGTTTGCCACACGCCGGGAAGACCCCGACCTCCCACCGGACACCGCCCGCTCCAACGTCGCCACTCACCAGGCGCCTGAGCACGAGCCGCCCGATCGGCAGCTCGAGCGCGGCGCCCCAGGTCCCGCAGAGGCCGAGCCAGGTCGCAAACGGCAGCGACGAGCGCGCCGCTGCCGCACGCCACCGGCGCTCGACCCAACCGGAAACCTCGACGACGATCCGAGCCATGGCGATGCCCCCACAGGCGCACCCCTAGGACAGCCGCCGCTCCCCACGCAGACGCCAGGCGGCGATTCCCCCGAGGACGACCACGAAGATGGCGAGACCCCACGGCGAAAGCACGGGGATGTCGACCACACCCAAGCCCCCACTGAGCTCGGTCACGGTGGGATCATTCGGCTCCGGGGTGGCAGGATCGTCGGTGAGGACAGTGGGGAAGTGGGGACTCTCGATCCGGCCCTGGGCCTGCACCTCGCTCAACCCACCTGCCTCCACCACCTCCACCGCGTAGAAGATCAGCATCTCGCCGCGCGGTTCAAGCGAGCTTCTCTCCACCACAAACGAACCATCCCCCTCGATCACGTGCGAGCCTTCCGAGGAGGCACTGCCCTCGAGATACCTCGTGTGCGGATCGAGATCGACCGAGTACGTCAATTCAAGCGCCGCAGCCTTCCCCACGTTGCGGACGGCGACGTCGTACTCGATGACCACACCGTCGACACCGTAGGGCCCGCCGTCGACGATCCAGTCCGTCTTCTCAGCGACGATCTCCGGCTCACCGACCGGCGGTGGCAGGACCGCCACGATCGGAGTCGTCTCGATGGCGAGATTGTTCGTAGGGTCGAGATCCTCGCCGCCCGAGCCGTCGTCCAGCACCGACGCGACGTTCTCGAGCTCCCGGCGGTCAATGACGTCCGCTGAGAGCACGAAACCGATCACGAACACCTGCGCCGGCGCGCCCGCGGCCACGTTGCCCACCGCGAGCGAGCAGGTCGTCTCGCCACACCCCCACTCCGGACCGCTCGCCACCGCGCTGAAGCTCGTCAGGTCCGGAATCACGTCGTTGATCACGACGCCCGTGGCGTCCTGGTTGCCGGCGTTGGAGACGGCGATCGTGTAGAGCACCAGACCGTCCGGCTTGATCGCCGTCCCGCCATCGTCCTTGACCACCGTCAGGTCCGGACCGGTGCCGCCTGTGCCTACGCGCAATGGCGTGGCCTCACTCGCGGAGTTGTCCGCCGGATCGAGATCGGCACCGTTGGCACCGTCGTCGCTCGCGGTGACGGCGTTTGCGATCTCGCGCACGCCTGCTGAGACGGGCGAGTCGACGAGAAACGCGATTTCGAAGCTCGGGGGCGGATCGCCGACGTCGAGCGCACCGACTGAGAACGTACAGGCGGATCCCGGAACGACCTCGGCACACACCCACCCCGGATCGCTCGCTGAGCTCTCGAATACCACGTGATCGGGGACGATGTTCTCGAGGACGACACCCGCAGCGCCTCTGTTGCCGACGTTCTCGACGCTCACCGTGTAGGTCACGACCTCACCCGCGCTGGTCATGGCGCCGCCATCGTCCAGCGTGCCGACCAGATCGGGCCCTGAGCCCGAGCCCGAGCTGATGGGCGTCGACTCCGTGTCGCTGTTGTCGGCGGGGTCGAGATCCGCTCCGCCGGAGCCGTCGTCGGCCACGGTCGCGGTGTTCGAAATCTTGGTGACTCCAGCTGCCAACGGGTCGTTGACCACGAACGTGATGCCGACACTGAGCGCCACAGCACCCACATCCACGCCACCAACGCCGAGCGTGCAGGTACCAGCCGTGCAGCTCCAGCCCGGCGTGCTGGCTGGACTGTTGAACGAAGCGTTCGCCGGGACGGCGTCCGTGATGACCACCCCCGAGGCGTGCTGGTTGCCCACGTTCTCGACCGTGAGCGTGTAGCCCACGCTCTCGCCGGCGCCGACGCTGACGCCGGCGTCATCCTTGACGAGGACCAGATCCGGGCCGGTGCCGCCGCCAGGACCTGATGAGATCGGCGTGGTCACGGAGGCGGTGTTGTTCGACAGGTCGGGATCCACTCCGCCGGTGCCGTCGTCGGAGGTCGTGGCGGTGTTGAGAATCGCCGTCACTCCCGCCGCCAGAGGTGAGTCGACCGTGACCGCGAACTGAATGTCCTGCGGCGAAGATCCCGCCCGCAGCACCGGAATGAAGAACGTGCAGGTCGATCCCGGGCCGCCGTCAGGACAGCTCCAGCCGACGTCGCTGGCCAGAGTGTCGAAGCGGGTGTGATCCGGCACCACGTCGGTCACCTCCACGCCCGAGGCGTCCTGGTTGCCCAGGTTCTCAACCGACAGCGTGTAGACGACGGTGTCACCCGCGTCGGCGGTGACCCCGCCGTCGCTCTTGACCACTGCCAAGTCGGGTGCGGTGCCGCCTCCCGGACCCGTGCCGAGGGGCGTCGAGTCCGTGGCGGTGTTGTTCGAAAGGTCGGGGTCGACGCCGCCCGAGCCGTCGTCGGAGGCAGAAGCGGTGTTGGTGATATCGCTCACGCCGGCGGCGAGCGGTGAGTCGACCGTCACCGCGAACTGGACGCTCGGCGCCGAGGTGGCCGCGGCCACGGTGCCGAGGAGTAGCGTGCAGGTCGATCCGGCACCCGTGCCCGCGCAGCTCCAGCCTGCCTCACTGGCGGCGGCCTCGAAGCGGGTGTTCTGCGGCACGGTCTCGGTCAAGAGGACACCGGAGGCATCCTGGTTGCCCAGGTTCTGAACCGACAACCTGTAGACGATGGCCTCGCCGGCGTTCGCGGTAATCCCGCCGTCGGTCTTGGAGAGAGCCAGGTCGGGTGCCGTACCGCCTCCCGGACCCGTGCCGAGGGGCGTTGAGTCCGTGGCGGTGTTGCTCGAGGGGTCGGGGTCGACGCCGCCCGAGCCGTCGTCGGAGGCAGAAGCGGTGTTGGTGATCTCGGTGACCCCTGCAGCGACGGGCGAGTCTACGTCCACAGCGAAGAGGAAGTTCGAGGGAGCCGCGCCCGCGGCTAGCAGCGGCACGCTCAGCGTGCAGGTCGAGCCCGCGACCGCACCCGAGCAACTCCAGGCACCGTCGCTCGATACCGCGTTGAACCCCGCGTGCGCGGGCACCGTCTCCGTGACCGTCACGCCCGAAGCATCCTGGTTGCCCAGGTTTTGAAGCGACAGCGTGTAGACGACCGTCTCGCCGGCGTCGACCGTGACGCCACCGTCGGTCTTGGCCAACGCCAGGTCCGGTGCCGTACCGCCTCCCGGACCCGTGCCGAGCGGCGTCGAGTCCGTGGCGGTGTTGTCGGCGAGGTCGAGGTCGACGCCACCGGTGCCGTCGTCTGAGACCGTGGCGGTGTTGGTGATCGCGGTGATCCCCGCCCCTACCGGCGAGATCACGTCGAATGCAATCACCGGCTGCTGAGGCGGCGCTCCGGCAGCGACGTCGCCTACCAGCAGCGTGCAGGTGTCCGCGGCACAGCTCCAGCCTGGGGAGCTCGCGCTAGCTGAGAACCTCGCGTTCGCCGGGACCGTGTCGGTGATGATCACCCCCGCGGCGTCCTGACTACCCGTGTTCGAGAGCGTCAGCGTGTAGGACACCGATCCGCCGGCATCGGTCGTCACGCCGCCGTCGTCTTTGGACAGCACCAGGTCAGGTCCCGTGCCCCCGCCGAAGTCGATTGGCGTCACCTCGGACGCCGCGTTGTCCGCGCTTACCAAGTCCGGCCCCACGGTCCCATCGTCGGTGACCATCGCGGAGTTGGTGATCGCAGTGACTCCCGCAGCCAGCGGGTCATCGACCCGGAAGCCGATGGTGACGACCCTCGGCGGTTCGACCACCCGCACCGTGCCCGCCGCCAGCGAGCAGCTACCGCCCGAGCAGCTCCAGCCAGCCGAGCTCATCGAAGGGTCGAAGCTGGTCTCAGCCGGTACCGCGTCTGAGAGCACCACGCCGGCCGCATCCTGCGTGCCCACGTTGTCGACGCTCAGCGTGTAGACCACCGTCTGGCCCGCGCCGACGCTTGCTACGCCGTCGTCCTTGGTCAAGCGCAAATCGACGCCGGTCGCGGGCGAGTCGATCGGCGTCGTGTCGGTAGCGGTGTTGCTCGAGGGATCGAGGTCGGGCTCCGAGGCGCCGTCGTCTGAGACGACAACAGTGTTGCTGATCTCGGTCACGCCCGCCGCCAGCGGCAAGTCGACAGCAAAGGCGATGTCGAAGCTCCTCGGCGCATCGAGCACACCGATGAAACCCACCGCCAGCGAGCAGCTTCCCGCGGAACACGCCCACCCCGGATCGCTCTCGGCAGAGCTGAAGGTGGTATTCGTTGGCACGACGTCTGAGAGCACCACGCCACCCGTGTCCTGGGTTCCCTCGTTCGAGACGGTGATCGTGTAGACGACCACGTCGCCCGCGCCAGCCAACGCGCCGCCGTCGGTCTTGGTGACCACCAGGTCAGGTCCCGTTTCCGGGCTGAACGGCGTGACGTCGAAGGCGAAGTTGTTCGAGGGATCGAGGTCGAGGCCCGAGGAGCCGTCGTCGCCCACGAGCGAGATGTTGCGGATCGCCTGAGCCGCCACCGGCAGCGGCGAGTCGACGTCGAAGCCGATCAGGAACGTCTGAGCCGGTGCGCCACCGGCCACGGCCGCGAGCGACAGGAAGCAGCTCACCAGCGGATTCGAGCAGCTCCAGGCCGGATCGCTCACGGCCGCGTTGAAGGTCACGTTCGCTGGCGCTACATCCCTCAGCAGCACGCCGGTCGCGGTGCCGCCGGCGTTTTCCACCGTGATGGCGTAGATCACGGTATCGCCGGGAGTGGCGACCACTCCCCCGTCGTCCTTGGTCACGATCAGATCGGGCGGTTGCGCTGCGGTGGCTGCGGCGATGAGCAGGCAGAGGAATGTCGAAAGCAGGAATCTTCGGGTCATGGCGGGGTCCTCCGGACGATCAGGAATAGGGCTCGGCGAACGTCAGGTCGCCGGTCAGGAACACGTTGAAAGCGGTACCGGCACGGATCCGCACCGTGGGCGGGATCGAGCCGTTGCGACGCAGGATCTCGGCGGAGGCTCGTTCGAGCTCGCGCGAGGCGCCGCCGATAGCGAGCTCCCCGGCTGAGAGCCCGAGCTCGTTACCCCCGGGCTGCGCCGCCTCGAAGCCGGCGCTCAGGAGCGACAGCAGCAGGGCGTTGCCGAAGATCCGCGCGGTGTGGTGGTCGACCCGGTCGTTCAGGCCGCTGCGACCCTGGGCGTCGACCGCCGGTAGGTCGGAGACGTCGATCGCGGAACCATCAGGCAGCAGGAAACGGATCCAGACGACCGCAAGGCGGTTCTGGCCGATCTCGAGACCGGAGTCATAAGCGCCGACGAGCTTGGTGCCGCGAGGCAGGAGAAGGTGGCGATAGTTGAGCGAGTCGCGGACGTCGCTCGAGATGTGCGCCAGGACCTGGCCGGGGAGATCGGAGTTGATCTCGGTCAGGAGCTGTGCGCGGATGACCGTCCCCTGCCGGAGCAGGAACGGTCCGGCTGGAGCCTGAAGGCGCGCCTGTCGGTGGTGCGTCGCAGGAGCCTTGCGGGAGGCGGTCTCCGGCGTGCCGGGCCCGAGCGTCTCCTGGAGCCTCTCGAGCGAACCTGCCGAGAGGGTCGTGGGCGGGTTTCGAAGCAACTCGCCGAGGGCCCGGTTGTGCTCCTCGAAGTCCGCGAAGACCGAGCTCAGATCCGAGGTCGGCGAGCCGGGAGATCGCCGAGCCAGACCTGGCGGCTGCCGGCGGCGCGAGTAGGCGATCGGCTCTGAGAAGGCCCGCTTGACGCGGTCTGAGATCTCAGATTCAGGTGGCGGTAGCGTCTCTGGAGGCTCCGGCCGGCCCAGAAACGGGCCGAGGTCCGGCTCGAAGATCGGCGGTGGCGCGGACTCCGCCTCGGGAAGATCCTCGAGCAGCTCGCGCGGCGGCTGAAGGCTGCCCGTGTCGATGGCGGGCTCGGGCCGAACGATCGGACCCTCGGAGCTGCGGGTCAGCAAGAAGGTGACGATGCCGAGGGTGAGGACAACGACTGCACTCGCCACCACGATGCGTCGCTTGTTGAAGCCGGAGGTCGCAGGGACGGGCCGGGACAGTACCGGACGCTTCATTGAAGCGCCTCGTTGATCAGGTGCAGGCGAGCCTGTCCATCGCCGTGCGGCAGCACCAGCACCAGGTGCTCCGCGACCCTCGGGACGACGAGCAGCGACGGATCGGTGGCCGCGGGAGAGAAGTTGACGATCGCGTCCTCACCACCCGTGACCTCGAAGATCGCCGGCAGGTCTCGGGCGCCCTCAGGCAGCTTGATGTAGGTGCGAACGCCGTCGTCGAAGACAGCCGCCGGCCGCCAGGGAAAGCGCGGTGAGCGCTTGAGAGGATTCCTCGAGCGGTGAGGGCGGACGTTGTAGCGCCAGTTGAGGTCTTCGATGCCGTCAGCAGCGGCGAGGCGGGTCGGAGCCGGCTTCTTCGAATCTTCGGCCAACGCGTCGGCCTGCAGCGCCCGCAGCTGCGCTCGCGTGGTCCAGCGCCGCAGCAGATCGTCGGGGTAGTAGAAGCTCAGCTGGCGGTGGTAGGGACGCTGCGGGTTGGGATCCCTGGCGCCCGAATCCGTGCAGGGCGGTAGCTCCAGGAGGACGTCGTAGAAGCGCCGGTCGGTGGTGATGACGAGGTTGGTGGTCTTGTTGCAGGTGTCGCCCAGCTCGAAGTCGACCATCGGCCGCACGCCAACGATCGGAGTCGAGCCGCCGGGCCCAGTGGAGAGCTCGAAGGTCTGCCAGTGCTGAGCGTCCCCGGTCACAACGTCGAGGACGATCTCGCCCTCCTCGAGCACGATCTCGCAGATCCTCAGCGGCGCGCAGACGAGCGCGGGCTGCCGGTGGCCGAAGGGAAAGCGCTCGACCGTTCCTTCGTAGATGATCTGGGTGGTTGCGGTGTGGCCGCTGTGGCCGTAGTCGACAGTGGCGTCGCGGACGGAGGAGGAGACGCTCGACTCACCCTCGGCCTCCTCGGTCCAGGTCACAGCACCCTCTACTGGCACCGCTGGGATCAGGGGCAGGCAACAGGCGAAGAGCAGAGCGAAACGGCGCGAGGTCATCGGGGATCTCCTTCGAGTTGGTCGCTGGTCTTCGACCAGGTGAGGTTGGTGACGTAGAGCCCGAGCGGGTTCTGGGCGCTGATCGACGCCCGCTTGCGAGCCGGCACGAGCTCGACCTCGAGCACCGCGGTCCACGAGGTCCGGGAGAGCTGGCGCGCGTGCGCCCGGGTGGTCTCGGTCTCGGTCCACTGGATCTGCCAGGAAGATTCCGACAGCGGCAGGAGCGAGAGGATGTGGACCTCGCGGTAGACCGAAAGAGCCAGGCGCCGGGGATCGTTCACGGGGTCTGAGAAGTAGCGGTCGAGCGTGGTGCGCACGGGTCGGGTGGCGTGCACCAGGGCGCGGCTGCGGTTTCGAAAGAGCGCCCGCCGATCGGCGACGACGGTGCGCAGATCGATCAGGAACTCGCTCAGCTCGTGGCGGATGTAGAGCTCGGGATCCTTGGTCTGGCGCGCCGGGCCGGCGTAGACCGTGCGGCCGAGGGGATCGACCTCGACGACGTGCACCAGCACCCGGCGGTGAGCCGCCTGCTGGACGAGACCGGCGACGAGAATGGCGATGACCGCCAGCGCGGCATAGAACGCCACCTGCCACGAGCGGGCGGTGTCGGCCAGGCGGATGAAAGGAGCGTCGAAGACGCGGCCCTGCTCCAGACCAGCGAGCGCGGTCCCGGCCAGCTCGGAGCGCTCGCTCACTTCAGACCCTCAGCGATCCCGGGCGTCCACAGGTGGATGAACTCGCTGGCCACCTTCATCGGAAGCCGGATCGAGAGCAGCGCCCAGGCGAGAGAGGTCGCCGTGATGCGCAGCACGAAGACGAAGATCTCATCCTGCTGGAAGGCCGAAATCTGCTCCAGCTCGGCGGCCCAGGTGGCGGCGAAGCCCGCGCCCAGGTCGACGAAGAAGAGCAGCAGCATGTACTCGATCCCGAACTTCGCGGCGTAGCGGATGTAGTTGTCCGCCAGGCCGGCTGTAAGGCGAAAGCCCGAGAAGGCGAAAGGAATGGGCCCGAGCACTGCCAGCAGGTGACCCTCGACAGTGAGCATCAGGGCGCGCAGCGCAATCGCCAGCATCGAGGCGAGCGTGGCCACGACGAAGACGATGTAGAGGAGCGTGAACGGCCCCATCACGACTGTCGTGTTGAACAGGAAGAGCTTGGGCGAGAGGAAGATCTGCAGCAGGCCGAAGGCGGTGGCGGCGAGCACGTCGGGCTCGATGCCGTTTTCGAGCCCGGTAGCGGACTTGCCGAGACCGATGAAGAGCGTCATCGGCGCAACGCCCATGCGGGGCCAGAACCACAGCGTGAGGGCGAGGAAGATAAGGATCAGAAGCTGACGCGCCACGGCCTGGCCGAGCGGGAATGGCGTCTGCCCGATCGCCCCGAGCAAGGTGCGGTATCCGACGTAGGCGACCTGCAAGATGAGGCAGAGCCCGAAGATGCCGAGAGCGGCCCCCGGCGGATCGGCTCCGAGCAGGAAGACCACCCACTCATCGCTCGCCTCCTGGAGACTCGTGACGATCTGTCCAAAGAAGCCTGTACTCTGGGCGCGAGCCGGCAGCGCGAGGAACACGAGCGCCAGGGCGCTGCCGAGCCAGGACAGGGTGCGCAGCGAGGTTCGCTCGCGGAGCCGGGCCAGACGGCGGCAGGCACTGCGCGCGAGCGGATGCTCAGCCGCGCGGCGCACAGCGGCGAGGGGACGGCGGAAGATGCGAGGACTCATGGCCAACCCCCTCAGAAGGTCTGAACCCACCAGGGAAACGGATCGATGCCGCTCTCGCCCGTGTGCTCCGGCACGAGCTCTCCAAACTCCCCGAGGAGGGCTTCGGCGAGCTCCTCAGCAGCCCGGCTCTGCGAAGCCAGGAGCTGCATGTCGCTGTTGAGCCGATGTGCGCCGAGCGTGCCCGCGGTCATGGCGAGCGCCTCCTGGCTTTGCCGCAACGCCACGAGTTGCTCAGCGGACAGCGCGGCGAGGGAGGTCTGAAGCTCGAGTGTCTGCTGCTGGCCCTCGGCCAGCGGCACCTGCTCCTTGAGCTGCTGGAGGTGCATCTGGCTGGCCAGCAGGTCCGCCTGGTCCTCGGCCATGGCGGCGAGCGACTGGCGCACCGCCTGGAGCGTGCGCGCGGATTGGTAGCGTGCGTACTCGAGCGGCGCGCCGAAGTGGTAGGTCCCCGCCTCGCTCTGGACCTGGAGCGAAGCGCCGGCTGCCATCTCGCTGAAGGCGCGCCACCCGGGGAAGGTGATGTCGAACTCGTAGGTGACGTTCTCGAGCGAGTGGGACAGCGCCTGGTACTGACCCTGAAGGCTGTCGAACTGCTTCAGCAGCTCGGCCTGCACCTCCAGGAACTCGAGTACCTCCTCGCGGTACGGGATCTCCTCGAGCTTGAGGACGGTGTAGAACCAGTAGTCGAGCTCCTGGATCTGGTTGGCGATCATGATCGCCCGCTGGGCGATCTCGAACAGACGCTTCAGGTAGTCGAGAATCGACTGGATGAGGTTGCTGTAGTCGAAAACGGGGATAGCGGCGGCGCTCATCGGCGGCGGTCCGACGAACGAGAGGCCGAGAAAGGCCACGAGAGAGAGAGAGAGAAGACGACGTTTCATGCTGGACTCCTCGGTGAACGGTTCAAGGTTCGATGACGATCGGGAACGGGCTGGCCAGCTCGCCGTACCAGGAGGCGACGCTGCGCACGGCAGCGCAGTTGACGGCGGCAGGACACCTCGCGGTGCAGGTGGCGAGCGCCTGGACCCACAGCTCCGGCTGGCGGGTCCGGAGGTCGTCCCAGTAGAAGTCGAGGTACTCCTCGCGCAGCTGCTCCTGGTCGCAGAGTCGCTCCAGGTGGCGGCCGGCCTCCGGGTGACCGGTTCCATC
The DNA here is from genome assembly GCA_024226315.1 of bacterium. GTDB lineage: Bacteria > Acidobacteriota > Thermoanaerobaculia > Multivoradales > J023 > JAAELT01. Next base: position 32,989 of record JAAELT010000366.1, read on the forward strand.
GCACGCGACGAGCGCAAACACGAGTAGGTAGTGGAGGAAGCGGTGTGGTCTCATGCAGCGGCTCCTGTCTCAGAGGTGGCGAGACGCTGAGCGCACTCGCTGAGGCCCAGCTCTTCGAGGTAGTGACGAAACCAGCCGTCGCCCAGGCGCGCCCGGCGCTCGGCGGCGAGTTGGTACATCTGGAAGACCGTCTTGCCCTGGCGAGGCGTCAGCAGGGCCAGAGCGAGAGGATCGAGAGCGAGCTCGAACAGCCGGCTGCCGCTCGGCGTGCTGTGGAGGTAATGGCGGCGCGGCTCCGCGGCCGCCAAGAGCTCGATCTCCTTCGCATTGAGCCCGAGTCGGGCATAGAGGTCACGCGACCCCGGGTCCGTGGCGTGCGGGTCCGGCAGGAAGATCCTGCTGGCGCAGGAGTCGAGGACCACCTTGGCGTTGGCCGCGGCGACAACCTCCTGCGGGCTCTGGGTGACCAGCCAGACGCCGGCGTTGAGCTTGGCGAGGCGCCTGAGCCACGAGTCGATCCGGGCCGCGAAGCTGGTATCGAGAAGCGGCAGCCAGGCCTCTTCGATGAAGACGTGCGAGGGACGGCCCTCGCGCAGGCGCTGCTCGATGCGGTGGAAGAGGTAGAGCATCACCGGGATGGCGATCGTCCGGTCGCTCGAACGCATCAGGTGGGTCATCTCGAAGACCTGGAGGCGCCCGGTGGCGAGGCCGTCGGCCGAGGCGTCGAGCAGGTGCCCGTGGGCACCGTGGGCCGTATAGGGCCGGAGCGCCGCCTTGACCTCGTCGAGCTGGGTGTAGCTGCGCAGCAGCGTCAGCGTGCGCTGCTCGGCGGGCTCGCGGGCGAGCAGCTCGAGCGCCTGCTGGAGATCGCGCTCGAGATGGGGACCGTGCTCGACGGACTGGAGCTGCAGCAGCTGCAGCAGCCAGGTCAGCGCCCACTGAAGCTCCGCGGGCTCGTCGACCTGGGCCAGCGGCTGGAAGTGGATGTCGCCGCCCTCGCCGGCAATGTCGTAGTGACGGCCCGAGCAGGCGAGGGTCAGGAACGCGGAGGAGTAGTCGACGTCGAAGAGGAAGACCTGGGAGTCGGCCCAGCGCAGGGCCTGCAGAGCGAGCAGCCCGAGAAGCACGCTCTTACCCGCCCGGGTCATGCCCAGGATCAGCCCGTGCGGCACGTTGTTGTGGATCAGGTGGAGACGGTAGGGCGTGGTCTCCTCGGTGATCGCCCAGAGGATGGGCGGCGAGTCAGGGGGATAGAGCGCCGACGGACAATAGGCGGCCCCGAGATGGGGCGAGGTGGTGCCGAGCAGGTCGGCGATGTTGCGCAGGCTGATCAGCGGCAGGCGCACGTTGTGGCGTCCGTGCGGCGGCAGACTGCCGATGAAGGCGGCCGCGGCGTTGAGCGTCTCGACCGAAGCGGGGAAGCCCTGGGCCGAGAAGCGCTCGACCAGGTGGCGGGCCTTCTCATCGGCCCCGCGGAAGGTCGGATCCGTGACCACGAAGCTCCAGCTGTAGGCGGCGTAGCGGGTCGAGCCGGAGGAGATCTCCCGCACCGCGTCCGCGGCGTCCCGGGCCATGTCGCCCGCATGAGCGTCGGCAAAGACCTCCGCCGTGGCGCTCCGCGTCAGCCCCCGACCCTTGTTGAACCACAGCAGGCGGTGGCGGGCGAGCAGGCTCTCGCCCACCCGGCGCGACAGCGGGTAGATGCGGTGCGACGAGCGGCAGGGGAAGGCGACGGAGTGGAAGACCTCGAAGGCGTCCGAGCGCGGCGCCGAAGGGAACCCGGTGACCGCGACGACGCGGAGGTTCCGGTCCCCGATCCGCGGATGAAAACCGCCGGTGAAGCTCTCGTTGACCAGCAGGTCGCGCAGCGCGACGCCCGAGGGAACCGCCACCGGATGGAGCTGGCCGGTCAGGCAGCACCTGAGGTGGCTGGCGAGCTCGGGCGTCGAGAGCGGCGTCATCTCGAACACCCGGCCGAGCTGCTGCTCCAGGCGCTCGACGTCCTGCCGGAACGAGTCGAAGCTGCGCCGCCAGTCGTGGGACTGCGTCGGTCCGGGCTGGTCGATGAAGAAGCTGTAGGTGCGGTCGTAGACCGGCGGCGGCGGGGAGTAGGTGGCGATCAGGACCTGGCGGCTGATGAAGTTGTGGCCGGCGGCGCTGAAGCGCCGCCGCCGCTCGTCGTCGAGCTGCGAGCTGACGGCCTCGGGAAAAGCGCCGGCCGGCGGATAGTCGGGCGCCGGGACGCGCAGCACGTCGAAATTCAGGAGCCACTGATCTACCAGCGGCATGAAGGCTTGATTGACGGTGCGCCCGATCTCGACCAGCCGCCCTTCGGTGCACGACATGTGGTCCGGACAGCCGACGCTCCAGGCGGTCGACAGCGAGCCGTCGACGTTGAGGAGCGTGCGGTCGTCCGAAAGCGGCAGGCCCCAGAGCAGGTGGTCCGCGAAGCCCGGCTCGCCCGCGGGCGAAGTGAGGCGATCGACGAGGCGATTGAGCCCCAGGCCGACGAAGAGAGCGAGGATCGAGGTCCACATGGCCGTGGTCAGAGCCGAGGAAGACAGGAGCGCGGGCGGAAGCCACGGGCCGGCAGCAGGGTGCCGCGGGCCGGGTAGAAACGCCGGTAGGCGAGCGACGCTGCGAAGATCCGCAGCGCCAGAGGATCCTTGGCGGTAAGGCGCGCGAGCATCGGGTGGGCCAGCAGCAGGGTCAGGACGGCGTAGACGAGGACGACCCTGGAAGCGCCGAAGGCGACGAACAGGCCGAGCAGAAAGGCGAGCTCAGCCACCAGCACGTCGAACGGAACGCTCAAGAACAACGGCGGCCGCAGCAGGCTCTGGTGGATGCGGCGCTCGCGAGCCATCAGTAGGTGGCCCCCACGAAGCCGAGGGCGTCGACGATGTTGGTGGCGCCGAGCACGATGGCCGTGCCCAGGAGATAGAAGAAGCCACGTTCGCCCTTGTCCTCGGCGCGCTTCTTCCACAGGTACATGCCGAAGAAGGCGAGCACCACGATCGAGACCAGGCGCCCGATGTCGCCGGTGAGCCAGTCGATGACGGTCTGGATGGGACCGGTGAAGTTGGCGAGGCTGGACGTATTGCCCGCGAAGAGGCTCGGAGCGTGGAGGAGACACACGCAGAGAAGGAAGAGGAGCGTGAGGTGCTTGGCGAAGCGGTCGGGCATCGGAGTTCTCCCTTACAGGCTGGTGATCGGTTCGATGACGTACTGGTGGTGATCGGTGAGCTGGCCAGCCAGCCGGTGGATGGCTGCGATGCGAGGCGTACTCGAGCCCCGGCGCAGCTCGATGACGACGTCGACGGCGCCGGCGATGTCGGGCCGCAGGCTGGCGCTGCCGGCGCGGGGATGGCGCCGTGCCAGCCGCTCGAGGCGCAGCAGAGCGCCGTGCACGTCGTCGGCGTGGAGGGTGGCGAACCCTCCCCGGTGGCCGGTCGACCAGGCATCGATCAGGTCGAGGGCCTCGCCGCTGCGAACCTCACCGACGACCAGCCGGTCGGGATTGAGGCGCAGGGCGTTGGCTACCAGCTCCTGAAGCGTGTAGCCGGTGGCCTCGGTGCGCAGACACAGATGGTCGTCGGAGGAGACGCTGATCTCTCGCACGTCTTCGAGACACAGCAGGCGCTCGCTCGGGAAGAGGTCGGCGACGAGCTTGAGGAGCGAGTTGAGGAGAGACGTCTTGCCGGTGCTGGTGCCGCCGATGATCAGGACGTTGAGCACCTCGCGAAGGACTCGGTCGAGGAGCAGTTGCTCCTGCTCTGGCGAGGCGATGAAGTCGCTCAGGGTGAAGATCTCGGGAGCGTGGACGCGGATCGAGAAGCTCGGACGCGCGGCGACCGGCGGCAGCACGGCGTGGATGCGCGCCCGATGGAAGGGCGCGTCGCCGGGAAAGCGTCCGGCAAAGAACGCGGTGCCGGGAGTCAGGGAATCGCCCTGGGAGTCGGCGAGCAGATGTAGGACGGAGCGAATGGTCTCGGGCGGCAGCGTGCAGTCAGTCTCCTCTGGACCGGCGTGGGTCCGCAGTCGCACCCTGCCGTCCGCGTTGCAGTGGATGTCGGTCACCTCGTCGCGCTCGAAGGCGTCAAGGATCGCGCCCGAGAGGTGGCGCGCGAGGTGGCGCGCGAGGGGTGTGGTAGCTGAAGGCATCTCAGAGATCCGCCAACGAAGAGTCGGTTGGGTGGTTCGCTGAGTTAGAAGGTCCCATGAAGACGCCGCAGCTGTCAATCGAATAAGCCGAATATATTGATCTGATCAGTTCAATCCATAGATGCAGCACCGCTCTCGGATCGAAGAGCCTCGGACTGAGGGTCGCTGTAGTAGGGAGGGATCGTAGGTGGTCGACGCGATGTTGCTGGCGATCGGCCGCAGCGAGGAAGTTGCGTCACCTAGCCGGGCAGGTCCGCTCCACCGAGCTACCGCAGACCTTGCTCGGCTACCGCGTTGCTTGACGGAGCTTCGACGCGGGGTGAAGGGCCGTCCGCCCGGCTCCGGCTGCCGGAGGTCGGCTTACAGGGGTTACCTGCTTGGATTTCCCCCGAGGGAGCATTCAGACGAATGGACAAAGGATCAGGCCCTGTCCGAACAGGTTTTCAAGTGCGGCTGTGGGAATCGTGGCGAGGCGCCCCGCCTCACCTCATTTCAGATAGGGAGTGGCAGACACGCCAGAGTCCACGGACCAGTCCGGGAGCTTGGCTCGAGGCCTCCAAGAAGCAGTAGTCTGCGGGAGTTCTGTGGGACAATCCAGGCCGAAATGGCAGCACGCCCCCTTAAGGCAACGGCAAGACACAACGAGCTGGCTCAAAGGTGTCGTCCCCTTGCTCGAGCAGCTGACCCCGTGCTCGTGGTCATCATCCGGCGAAGCACAGGTCACGACGGCAATACCTGGATCCAGCGGCCCGGTATACTTATGGTGCCGAATGGTAGCTGATCCCAGCGTCGAGGCTGGGAGCGGGAGTAGTGAGGGCTCGCAGACAAGAGAAGAGGCAGCGTCGCCCAAGGATTGCAAGGAGGGATAATCTGCGATGCCTGAGAATCATCTAGTCGACGTCGTGATCATTGCGGCGATGGAAGACGAGCTCAAGGAGCTGCGCAAGATCGCTTCGAGTAGCCCGGGCGAGAAGTGGTCGAATCACACGGACGCATCTGGGTACCCATATTTTCGTCGCTCCTTCGAGCACGAGGCCGGCGGGCTCCTGAGCGTGGTGGCAGCAAGCGCCTCGGGTCAGGGGGAGGCCGCTGCCACGGCGGTGGCGGGCCGCCTGATCCACGAATTCCATCCTCGCTGCCTGGCGATGAGCGGAATCTGTGCGGGCCGCCGCGGAAAAGTCTTCCTCGGCGACGTGATCGTGGCCAGCAAGGTCTTCAAGTACGACGGCGGCAAACTGATCGCCCGGCGCGATGCCGGAGGCCACCGCGTCGAGGAGGTCCTCCAGGAGATCGACGCCTATTCGCTCGATCCCAGGTGGCGGAAGTACCTGGAGCTCTGTCCGAAGGCGTGGAGCGAAGAGATCGCGCGCGATCGTCCTCTTTCCTGCGACTACCAGCTGCGCTGGCTGCTGTATCGCCTCGCCGATGGTGAGGATCCCAGGAGCCACCCCGGGCGCCGGGCGCATTGTCCCGACTTCACCGAGACCGTCGATCGGGGCCGGAGCCTGAAGTTTCTCAGCAAGAAGGGTCTGCGGCTCATCGGGAAAGGCCGGGACCACGTCGCGGATCTCCGAGTCCGTTACCCCGACGGGCTCGAGCCGGATCCCGAGTTCAAGATCCGACTCGGGGATCTGGGTTCCGGCACCAGGGTGATCGCGGATGAGGAGATCTTCGAGACTCTAAAGAGACAGAACCGAACCACCCTCGGGCTGGAAATGGAAGCGCACGCCATCGGGTTCATTGCCGAGATCGAGCGGTTACATCACGTAATCGTCATCAAAGGGGTCCAGGACTACGCCGACGAGGGCAAGAACGATCATTTCCGCCGCTTCGCGGCGCGCGCTTCGGCCGACCTGCTAATCCGTTTCCTGCGCCGTCACCTTCCGATGCCAGCCGAGCGGATTGTGGTCGACGGCACTTCGCACCGGTCGAAGATCCTCGGTAGGCCGGCCCCGGGCCGCCCCTATCACGAGGCCTTCTATGTGGCCCGAAAGCAAGAAGAAGGAGAAGTGGTCTATGCTCTGAAGGGACTCCGGCCGGCATTGGTTTGGGGCCCGAAAGGTATCGGTAAGACTTGGTTCCTGCACGCGGTCCGGAGTCAGCTGCTTGCCCTGGAGTGGCAGGTGTACCTGTTCCCGATCGATCTCGTGGAGAAGCGATTCAAACGCTCCCTGCTGGACTTCCTGCAGTGTCTTTCCCGCCGGCTTGTTGACCTCGTAGGGGGCGACTGGGAGCGGGCGGAGACTCTATGGGCGCAAGCCGAGAGCATCGGCGAGACCAGGGCTTTCGACGAGGTCTTGGAGCACCACGTCCTGCCGCGCGTGGTCGAAGTCCTCGTTCTGGTCATGGATCGGATCGACGACGTCTTGCGGTACGATTTCAGTGACGGCTTCTTCGTCACTCTGAAGCACATCTTCGAGCGCGGCAGCTCACCACTGTGGTCGAAGCTGCGGCTGATTGGAGCGGTGTCGACGACGCCGACACGTTTGAGCGAGCAGATCGACAAGTCCCCGTTCAACAATGCGCGGCAGGTCCCGCTCAGCGACTTCAATCAGGACCAGCTCCGCCGGCTGGCGTGGATCTACGGTCTCGAATTCTCGGTGGAAGATCTCCGCCAGCTCGAGCACTGGGTGCGGGGCCAGCCGCTGCTTGCCAACTTGGCGATGGATGAGGCGGTACGTCGCGGGGAGAGCCTCAGCCAGCTACTGCTGGATCCTGACCGCTTGTTTGGCCATCATCTCCAGAGCCTGAAACGCCAGCTGAAGGCAGAGCGTCCTGAGCTGCTCGAGGCTCTGATGTCGATACATCGCGATCCCCTGTGCTCGATCGACCCTGAACTGCTCGACGAGCTCAGACGAGGTGGATTGGTGGATATCGACGGCAACGAGTGCCGTCTTCGCTGCCATCTTTATCAGAGTCTCATTCGCTGAAGTCAAATTGGTATGGAGAAGAAGCTGCAGAGTGAGGGCACGCTCGGTCCCGACGATCTCTACATCGAGCGGCCGACCGACAACCAGCTGCACGGCTGGCTAACGGAAGGCCGTGTCTGCTACGTAGTCGGCAGTCGACGGGCCGGAAAATCGAGCCTCGCGAAGAGGATGATCTGGCGTTTGGAGGAGCAAGGCTACCGCGGTTGCAAGATCGACTTCGACAAGGGGAGCGTCGATGCCAAGAGTGAAGAGGAGTGGTATCGGGGTCTGGTGCTCGACGTCGGTAAATCCTTACTACACTGGCGGTACGACCAGTCGCTGAACTGGTGGCACGAGCATGCCCTAGTTACCCCTTTGCCGCGCTGGGGCCTCTTTCTCGAGGAAGCGATCCCGGCGTCCTGCGCCGAGGAGGTGGTTATCTTCTTCGACGAGCTCGAAGCCGTGAGGCGGGTGGAGAAATCCCTCGGAACCCGGCCGGGCCTGATCCTCGACGACTTCCTGCTGGCGATCCGGGCCCTTTGCAACGAGCGCAGCACCAGCGCGGGGCTCAGACGCCTGCACTTCTGCTTCTTGGGAACCCTCGCGCCGGCGGATCTCATTGCCGACGCGAGCCGTTCGGACTTCAACGTCGCCGAGCCCATCTATCTTGAGGACTTCAGCCTGGCAGAGTGCAAGGCGTTCTTGCCGCCGCTCGAGAAAGTCAGCGACAAGCCCTGGGCGCTGCTGAAGTCGATCTTCCAGTGGACCGAGGGGCATCCGTCGATGACCCAGAAGCTGGTCAAGATCCTGACCGAGCAGACCGAGCCAGGCCAAGCCAATCGCGCTCTTCTGGCCGAGCTGATCAAAAGTGAATTCCTGCGCAGCGGGCGTCAGGACGATTTCAGTCTGAGCTACGCTGAAACACGGATGTCGGAGGATGAACGTAACGCGAGTGTTGTCGAGAAGCTGGAGCTTTACCAGGATGTGCTGCGGGCGCCGGTCGACCTCCGGCCTGGCGACCCGGTCCAGCTGGCGTTGCGCCTCGCCGGGATCGCTGCCCAGCGCCGGGACGAAGACTTCGACGAGCTGGTACTCAGCCGGCGGAACCGGATCTTTGAGCGGGTCTTCGATCGCGTCTGGCTGCAGAAAGTGCGCTCGACGCCGCGTCCACCGATCGCTCGGCTGGAGACGCGGGCAGCCGAGGAGCCCGTGGTGTCTAGCCCCGGACTAGAGCGGATGACGCGCATCGTCGACCAGCTCTTCTGCGAAGCTGAGACGGCGCAGTTCGGGCCCTTCGAGCGCCTGGGCCAGGGCGCCGAGCTGCTCGCGGGAATGCTCTTTCAGTTTTCGCTCCAGGATGAGGCGAGCCTCAAGACCGCTAACCTGGTGATCTTCCACGGCCTGGGCGAGCTCGGCGGCGAAATGTGGGAACAGGAGGTCCGGTCGCTGGCGCGGCTGTCGGCGCGATCTCACGAAAGCCTGCCGCGAATCCTAATGGGCGGCAAGGAGCCGGAGCGCAACCTCGCGTTCATCGTCACCGAGGCGGCGTACCACACGCTCGACGAGCCCGGGGCGATCGAGTTTCTGCGCCGCAACAGGCTCGAAGGCGTCCGCCAGTTCATGCTTCTCGCCGACGCCCTGAGCTTGATGCACGGCAACGGCATCCAGCACCGCAATCTCTGGGCCGGAGCCGTCGAAGTGCTGGACACCGAAAGCCTGAGACTGCGCTTGTCCCGATTCGAGATGACGTCCCTGGTCTCCAATCTGCTGCGCCGGGTCGGCGCCGGCCAAGAGCCCAGAGACTCGGTGCAGCGCTTCTTCGAGAGCCAGGGCAGGTACGCTCTGGCCTGCGCTCCTCCGGAGCGCCTGGCCTTGCTCTACCCCGACCGCGTTCCGGTCGCCGGAACCCGAAACCACCCGCGGGCAGTCGCCGATACCCGGGAGGATGCGCGCGCCGACGTGTTCGGTCTCGCGGTCCTCGCCTACCAGTGGCTCGTGGAGGCTCTCCCCGGAGATTTGGTCGAAGCGGCCTTTCCGGCCTCCGGCTATGACCATGACACCCGGTGCCGGCTCGACGAGACGATGCGCCACCGGATCGAAGCTGTACGCCTGCCTCAGGCTCTGCGGGTCTTGTTGCTCGAGATGCTGGAGTTCGAGCGCCTCGACAAGCGGCCGACCTCGGCTCGAGTGGTCGAGGACCTTCACCGCAACTGGGAGGAGATAACGGACTTCTGGGCCACCACCAGCGAGCTACCCCACGTGTTGGCCTGCATACCCCGCGAGACCGGAGCGGTGCTCCGCAACCGCAGCCTGATGAGCCACGACACCGAGAGCCGAGCCGGGATCGTGGAGCTGCTCTTCGTGATCTCGGACGATCTGCGGAATGGCGTGATCACTTACTCGCCGGAAGGCGCCGCGCCCTACCTGGCAACGTCGGACCCACGGCTGAAAGAGGCCCACTACGCGATCATCGGTCGCCACTCCGCCTACTTCTGCGAGTTCTTCGAAAGCCGCAAACCCTGGCAGGAGGGAAGCGGTGGTCTGGTGCTCGAACAGGTCCTCATCGCACGCTACGTCGTACCACGCGAGCGCGTCGGGCGGCTCGACAACAATCCGCTGCGCAAACGCTTGCCGCCCATCGAGCTGCTGCCCATCCATGCCAAGAAGCTGCAGCGGCCCGAGATGACCGCCGATCACCCTTCGTGGAAGCCGCTGTTGCGCTCGATCGAGCGTGCCGACGCGCCTCCATGGCACATCAACTTCGGGATGGCGCTCGACTGGCTGCTGAAGCTCCAGAAGGTGGAAATCGACGCCCGCTGTTACGCCGTGGAAGTGGACGATCAGATTGTGACCTACGATGAGACCCGTGACAAGTACCGCATTCACAACGACGATCTGTTCGACCTCTATGCCGAGAAGAGCCGCCTACGAGCAAGCGATTTCTTTCAAAAGCTGTGGGATTCCGAGCGCCAGCCGATGTTGGTGCAGCCCGACGAGCAAGGCAAGCCGGGTCGCAACCGCTACCTCCATCGCGTCGCCTTTTATCGCCGCTGGCGCGACCCCGGAGCCTTCGAGGTTGAATGGAAGAACCAGAGCGCCGCGACGAACGAGAAGGCCTGGGTCCGGCCGCGGGACGATCATCATTCCGAAGCGCTGCTGCGCGAGCAGATGCGGGCTCGCCACCGCTTGCTCGAGATCCCGGCCCTCGTCGATCAGCTGGACAAACCGGTCACCATGGTCCACCAGTATCTGTCCTGGCCAGACGTCGGGGAGGGGCTCGAGGGCAACGCCCCTGAAGTGATCCAGGCCCTGCTCAGCACGCTGCCTTTCTTCGCCATCCAGGGACCGCCGGGCACCGGCAAGACCGAGGTGGCCTCCCGCGCCATCGCCCACAGCCTGTGGCGGGACCGCAGCCTGCGCATCCTGGTGTCTGCCCAATCGCACTTCGCCCTCGACAATCTCGCCGAACGCATCCTGAAACGCGTCGGGGAGCTGGGTTTGAGCGACGACGTGCAAATCCTGCGGGTGGCGTCGAAGCACGCCAAGCCGAGCGAAGTGATGGCAGAGTACAGGCTTTCCAAGCAGGTTCCGAAGCGCATCCGGGAGATCGAGAACAATTGCAGGAGCCAGATCGAGAGGCTGGCCGGCATGCCGGAGAATCAGACGAAGGTGGAGGTTCTCGAGGAGTGGCGCAAAGAGGTCCGAGAGTCCGACTTCGAGATCCGCAGCCGGATCCGGCGCGGCGCCAATCTGGTCTTCGTCACGTGCGGCAGCGCAACGGACCGCCATCTCGTGACCGGCGTCGATTTCGATGCCTTCGATTGGGTTTTCGTCGAGGAGGCGGCGAAAGCTTGGCCCACCGAGCTCGCCATGCCACTCGTCCACGGCATTCGGTGGGCCCTGATCGGAGACCACAAACAGCTGAAGGCCTTTCGCCGGATGGACGTGGAACGGATCCTCGCCGCCTGTGCCCAGAAGCCCAAGAGCGATCTCCGCGAACACGGCGAGCGGCAAGTAGAGTACGTCAGGGTCTTCGATCTTTTCAAGAGCCTGTTCGACGACGACGATTCCCGGGAGATCCAAGGATTCCAGCGCAAGGAACGGCCCTTTAGGATGCTCGAGTGGCAGTTCCGAATGCGCCCCGAGATCGCCGCGGTGGTCAGCGAAGCCTTTTACGACGGCAAACTCAAGACCCACCGCAAGGCGGCGGAGCGCGAGCACGGCCTGACCTCTCCTCCCTGGCTGGTAGACCAGGCCCTGGTCTGGCTCGACACCAGCACCCACAGCGACCGCTGGGAAGGGCCGCGCGAGAACAAGCTGGAAGTGCGCCTAGTCCGGGCTCTGGTCCAGCAGCTGTGGGAAGGCTCCGGGCGAGACGAGAAACTGCCTGAGCGGCTCACGATCCTGTCTCCTTACACCGCCCAGCTCGAACGTCTGAAGGGAGAAATCGACCGCCGCTTCCTCGATTGTCTGCACACCCTGGATTCTTTCCAGGGCCGCGAAGCCGACATCGTGATCGTCTCGCTGGTTCGCTGCAATGGCGCCTCGCGAGACAGCCCCATCGCGCGCCTGGGCTTTCTCACTGAGCACAATAGGGTCAACGTCCTCTTCTCGCGTGCCCGCGTGTTGCTGATCCTCGTGGGCAGCTACGATCACTTCGCGGCCGAAGACGCGAAGGACGAAGACGACGAGCTCTTCGACGCCAGCGCGCGCCGGGCCTTCTGGCCAGTGGTCTGCGAGCAGGTGCGGCGCCATGGAAAGATCCTGCGCGTCGATGGGGAGACCAATCTCCTGTCCGGCACCGGTCGGCGGCCCGATGGGGCTTCTGGAACCTCGCCATGACCCATCGTGTTGTCGAGATCTTCCTGCCGTGCGAGGTGTTCGACGTCGAAGTCGTGCTGGCGCCGGACGCAACCCTGTCGCCCCTCGAGCTGTTGGCCCTCAAGGCGCTGAACGGCGGCGTCGAGCGGTTCGAAGAACTCTCGGACCTCTTCGGCATGGGGCAGCGCCCCACCCTGACTCTCGTCTTCGACCTGTGGCGAGCAGGTCTGCTTTCGATCGATCTGGCGAGGAACCAGCTGCAGCTGGTCAATGCCGTCAGAGAGCGGCTCGAAAACGGGGAGCTGGAGGACTTGAGCGCCTGCCGACGCGTCCAGCGGTCGGTCGGCCTGATGCAAGAGCTGATCTCTGGCAACATTCTGCCGTTGCTCGAGTTGCCCCGACAGGTGCGCGGCGGCTACGTCAGCCCCGAAAGCTATCCCTATGGCTCCTTCCGGCGAGCCCCGCGCGCCGAGATGCTCGACGTGCTTAGCCGGCTCGCCACCCGCTTGGAAGAAGCCCACCCAATGAAGGTACTCGGCTTCCATTTGAAGAGCGATAGCCTGGTGGTCGATACTCCGGGCCGCAGGCGGCTTCTGCGCGCCTTCGTTGAATGCCGGCGGTCGCGCTCCGGACGCCTGACGTTTCGCCTCGTGGAGCCGGCGGAGCTCTCGGGCAAAACGCGTCAAGACATCGAGGGCCGTCTTTCTGTCATGGCAGAGGACATGGCGGACGAGCTCTTCTTCAAGAACCTGCGCCAGGGCGCCGAAGTCGAGAGCTCGGGGGTCGCGGCGCGGCGCCAGCCGGTCGCGGGCTTGCGGCTGGCCCTCGGCGAGCTGGACTCGATCGACGATCCCGGCGAGATCGATACCCATCACGAGAAGCTCCTCGAGCATGCCGTCGGCGTCCAGGATCTGCTGCGACGACGGCATCTGGAGCGGGCCCGGGTCCAGATGTTGGTGCATACCGAGAAGATCAAAACGCAGGTCCACAGCGACATCAGCGTGGCGAAAAAACAGCTAGTGCTGGGAATCCCGCGGCCGCACTATCACCGCAACGCGCCTTGGGTAGCGATCGTGCGCAGGCTGCTGAAGCAGCGGGACAACGGCCCGGTCAAGGTCTTCTTCTATTGGGGGGCGCAGCCGGACGACGAGCTGGAGAGCGGGCTCTCGAATCTTTTCGAGGATCTGGGGCGGGAAGGCCGGTTCTTCTGGAGCAGCTTCTCGGCCTGTTCGCGGAGCTTCTTCCTCGTCCGCGACATGGACCTGGTGGTGACCGGCAACGCCGACGTGCTGACCGGCTCGCCGTCGAAGGAAGAAACGCTATTGTGCCTGCGCCTTCGTGCCCGGGAAGGCGAGGTCTCTTGCCAGGCGGCGCTCGACCTCCTGGACCACGTCTACCGCACCTTTCCGAATTACGAAGCGGCGCGGCAGATTCTCACGCTGCCGGAAGAGGGCTGGCCGCCGGCGCCGAGTGAAGGTGCGCCGCGGGAAGTCGAGCTGCCGCGGGAGCCCGACCTCGAGGAGGTCTCCGAGGTCTATGCCAGGGCGCTGCTCTCCGGCTGGAAGGAGGATTGGCGAAACGCCGCCGAGGTGCTCTTCGATCGCCACGAGCACAGTGAGGAAACGGCGACGCTGGTCTCGCAGGGCGAGCAGAGAGACCGATTGCTGGAGCTGGCGGAGTCCGCGAAGCAAAGGGTGGTCATCGCTTCCGGCGAGCTGTCAGAGGCGGCGCTCGACGACAACCTCTTCGCCGCTCTCGGCAAGGCGAAGTCGGCGCAAGCCAGCATCCAGTTGCTCTACGGCCAGGTCCGCCGGCACGAACAGGCGGCGGGGTCTCGCCTGCGGAAGCTCGCCAAACAGCATCTCGGAGAGCGCAAGGTCCACCAGGGGCGGGTTCTGGGCGGACTGGCGATCATGGATGACACAGTCATGCTGAGCAGCATGCACTTCCTGGCCAACAGCAGAGTCTCCGCCGGCCTTCGCAAATCCCGCGAGTGGGGGATCGTTGCGCGCAGCAGAGAGGCGGCCGACACGGCCATTGGCAAGCTCACCGAGCTTGGCGTCCCGCCTACGGCCTCCACCCGGATGATGCCGGAGCGCGCCGTGGACAAGAGACGGTCGGAGGTTCCGTTGCGCTCGCGGCTCTATGGCGACCTCCGGGAGCTGGTGGAGAATCTCGCAAGGGCCGGTGCCGACCTGGAGGCTGCCGTCGGTGCCGATCCGGGGAAGGCACTCGCGCTCGAGCCACGTCGGGCGTGTTCGAAGATCCTCGGCCATTGGTTGGAGGACCCGGCCTCGAAGAACCAGCACGCCTTGCCGTGGCTGCTCAGAGAGTTGCCCCATCTCAGGCCGATCCTCCTCGCCGGGTATCTGGAACACGGTCTCTTGGGTCCCGGGGAGACGGTGCAGCACCTAGCCGAGCTCACTGCGCGTCACTGGCAGGAAGGGAGCTTTCACGAAGCGGCGGTGCTGCTTGCGGACCTCGGAGAGCTGGACGCGCCGCCGGCGGCTCTGCCGCCACTGTGGCTGGCGATGTTGGCGGCGCAAGCCGGCGACGCCTCGTGGCTGGCGAGCCATCTGCTCGATCTGGCCGAACGCGAGCTCTCCGGTCCGCAGCGTGTCGGGGTCGCCGCGGTGGCCTGCCTGGCCGTGACTGAGGGGGTCGAGGAGGCCACACTGGCGCTGCTTGAGCTCGCGCCACGGTTGCCGCCGCCGTTGGCGCGGTGGTCCGCTGCGATCCTCTCGTATTACTCCTGCACCGGGAATCCGATCCCGCAACGCGGCTTCATCGAGCACGAAGCAGCCGCGCACCGTGCCCAGGAGGCGCGTCGACACGTGGAGCAGACTTTTGAGGAGATGGCGGAGCTCGACCTGCACACTGAGTTGGCGTCGGCGGCTTGGTCGCGGCTCCTCGACGTGAGCTGTGAGCTCGGACGATGCCTCGCCGACGCCCAGGCCTCGCGCCCCGATGCCGCGGTGATGCGCGTGAGTGGGTTGAAACGAGAAGGTCTCGAGCGTCTGATCAAGGGCACCATACGTGGCATGCGGAGCCAAGTGCGCGAGAAGGGGCATTTCATGGAGATGGACATCAATAACATGCTCGCCGCCACGCGCCGGCTGATCGATGCCACGGAGACTTGGACGGCGGAGGAGGAAGCGTCGCAGCATGCCGAGCAAACCGCGGCTCTGAGGCCGGAGCTCGACGTCCTGGTCGAGGAGCTGCGGTCTACGCGCCCGCAGCTCGGGGAGCTCGCAGAGAGCCGCGAGGAGAGCGTCGAAGGTCCCGTGCTGCGGCTCCTGCTCGACCGACTCTCTTTTCTGACCTGAGGAGGAGCACCGTGGAGCTACCAGCCGGCTTTCTTCGTGGATGGTGCGAGTCCTGGAGGTACCCGTCGATCTGGATCGCGCGCTGTCGGGAGCGCAAGCAGGGCTCGACGTCACTTACCTCGGAGGGTGCGCGGCGAAGCCTGATCGAGCACCACGCAATGCCGGCTTCCGCCGAACAGGTCTTCGCGGAGATTCTCGAGAGAGGAGAATTCGACGCGACCTCTGAGCTCCTACAACACGAGCCTTTCCAGAGCGCGTTGTCACCGGAGTCCAGCCTCGGCGCCCTGGAGGAGGATTTGCAGACGCGCCGCCAAGAAACGGCGGAGTCGCTAGAAGCGTCATGGCAGCTGGCGTGGGGGCGCGCCAAGCGGCTGCGACTCTCGACGACCGCTCGCGAGCTGGGGCTGGTGAGCGAACAGGTCCCCGAGTGGAGTGAACTCGAAGCGCTGAACTCGTCGAGCGCTGGCGCGGCCCGGCAAGAACTGATGGACTTTCGCGAGAAACTGGCCCACCTCGAGCGGCAGCTCACCGAAGCGTTAGGCGAGAGGATCCGCGAGGCTCGAGAAACGGCGGACGGCAGCTTCCCCGAGGAGCGACTGGCGGCGGCCGAACGCTCCCTCGAGCAGGGGAACGACGAGGTGGCGGAGTATCTGCTCTACCCGCCGGCCGTTATCGAGCTGACCGAGGTTCCGGACATCGAGCGCGCGCCCAGTTGGTTTTGGGGAATGTCCGACTCCCACGCCGCCATCGCCCAGCAGCTGCTGGGCGGCACGACCGCATCCCCGGGGGCGGTTGATCACTGGGCGCCGCCGAGCGGGGACCGTTGGGGGCCGCTCTTGCTCCGACGTCTGCAACTGCTTCTCGAAGTTCAGGCTGAGGACGCGTCGTCGGCGTTTGCCGTTTTCTGCCAGGCCTTGACCGGCTTTCTTTTCGGCGAGGCAGTCGAGGCGCCCGAGGTGGAGCTCCGGGACGGTTTCTTCTCGAGTCGCCTCGAGGCTGCGAGTTCGCCTTGGCTGCCAGCCCTGGCGGCGCGACATGGGCGCGACCTCCCCATCGCCATGCCCGACCCGGCCGCCGGAACGCCATCCAACCTCGACGACCTCCGCAACCTGGTCCTGGTGTTCGATCCTCGCGAGAGCGTCTCTTTGCCGCGAGGCGCCCTGCCCGTCACGCCGGATCTCCTCTTTCGCCTCATGCCCAGGCCGGGAAAACGTGCGATCTTCTTTTATTCCGAGATCGGCTACCGGATTCCGTTCGACCAGGCGCTACCGCGCAAGTTGCCGGTCGCAAGCGCCATTGGGCGATCGGTACCGGAGAGCGACCGGTTGGCGGAGCGCTATCTGGTCCGAGGTGGGCCACGCGAAATCACTTTCACCACGGCCATTCGTCTGGTCTCCACGTTCTTGAAGATCCTGGGGCTGGAGCGCGAGCAGCTCGAGCGGATGATCTTCTACGCGAATGGGCGAGCCGACTTCCTGCGCGAAATCCTTCGTGGGATCTTGTCACGCATGCCTCACAGAAGCCGGTTCGGATGCCGCCTGACCGAGCGGCTCATCGAAGAGACCTGGGCCGATCCCCAACTACAGCAGCGACTCGTAGAACTGGTTCTCAGCCCCCTGGAGCGATTGCTGGTTCCGCGGCTGGTGCTCGGTTCACTTCTTTTCGATTATTCGACCTCGAGTCGAGAACCCGGGCCGTTCTCCGCCGATATCCAGAGCACCCTCGATGCCATCGGCATCTGGACCGAAGAGCTGCAGGATCCCCAATGCATCAAGGAGGCTCTAACGGATCTCGAAAGATTGGGAATTCTGCAGCAGGTTAGTGACGAGATGTTCCGCTTTGCTGCCAGAGGTCTCGAGAGACTGATCCTCAGAACGCTCTCTCCGGATCTGGAAGCCTATATTGGACGGGCAGTCGAGGAACTTAAGGCTGAGAATACCGGCACGACGAGCTGAGCGTCGTTGGTCAACGGCCGGATGGCTGAGCGCAGTACCAGCGCTGGCTCGTTCTCGTCGAAGTCAGCGGGGGTGAAGGATCGGCAATCCGGATCGATGTAGCTCTTGGCCAAGAACTCGACATCGCTGAACTCGTCCGAGATTCTGGCGATCGCGGTGCGGTGGTCGTCGTGGATCCAGGAGTGATGGGGAGTCGGCATTGGACGCTCCAAGGCATCGGGATGTACCGGTGAACACTAAGCGGCGGCGATTCTCTGCGCTCTTCCGTCGAAGCCGATGGGCGGGAGTTGGCGTCTGGCGCGGGCCGCCGAGCGGCGGACTCACGGGCCAAGGACAACGCGGCGAGCACGGTCCTGGTCTCTGATCTCCGGCGAGAGCTTCTTGAGTACCGCAGCAGCGAGGGAGGTCGCGCTGAGGATGAGACGAAGCTGAGGCGGCGTCAGGCGCCTCAGGAGCTTCCTGGGAGTCGCGTGATAGAGCGCGGAGAGATTGGACGCCAAGCGAAGAACCGTCTTTCGAGATCGGCCGGAAGTCCGGGCTACGCGGAATGTTTCGAGCGCGCTTCGAAGCGGTGCGAGATGGATCTCGTCGGCGCGCTGGAGAGCGCGTAGGGTGGTGAGGTGTCGCGGGGCCAGCCGGCCCTCCAGCTGAGCGAGATCGATTCCCGCGGCGTGGCGACGGAGGCTGCCGAGCAGCTCGTCGCGATCAGGCGCGAGAGCGCCGCGCTGGCGGGAGATGTCGAGTCCCTGGACACGAAAGCGATCGGCTTTCTCGAACGCCTCGCGCAGCTCCATGAGCTGAGACCGCCGATCGAGGCCGATGGCTCCCACCCGAGGCGCGACGTCGAGGGCTTCGATTCGGGCCCGAGTGGGTTGGGCGAGGACCCGGCGACCGTTCAGGCGCCCGAAACTCTCGGGCGTCTCGGCAAGACGCCGGTAGGTCGCGGCTGGTCCGATGTCACCAGTGTGTTGGTCGAGGAGCTGACGAGCGGCGGCCGGATCACGGTAGATGCGCGCGAGGTATTGCCGGAGATCACGCGGCGGTTGCTCCAGCCCACGGATGGATCGCTCGAGGTCAGGGAGGCTGCCATGATGCGGCAAGTCGCGACGCATCTGCGCGACCTCTTTGGATCGGGCATCGAGATCATCCCACTGCTCCAGCCGGTCCAACGCCACCTGCAGGTTACCGAGGCGCACGGGCGTCAGCTCGGCCGAGGGCTCGCTATCCAGAATCCAAGAGTCATCAGGAGCCCACTCAGCGGCGAGAGGAGCGTCCGGTGTCAGAGACTCTGCGTGAATGGGCCGGTAGTCCCTGGCGAGGTCCTTTCGCGGCTCCCGAGCCAGCACCCGTTGCAGTTGATCGTCGGAGGCGAACGTCTCCTGATCGACGTAGAGCGCGAGCTGGTGCCGATGGCGGGTGAGGGCGACATAGGACAGGTTGCGATCGAAGCCCCGGTCGGCCAGGACGTACGCCCGGTCGACGGTGGCTCCCTGAGCTTTGTGCACGGTGGCCGCGTATCCGTGGTCGAGGCGGTCGTAGGCCCGCGGATCGAGCGCGACAGTACGGCCGGAGTCAAGGCGGATACGTAGGCGCCGCGGCTCCGCCTTGAGCAGCGTGCCGAGGGCACCGTTCTTGACTCCCTCACCCTGCCCCTCGAGGGTGCGGACAGACCGGCCGCTGTGATCGTTGCGCAGGAACAGCACCCGGTCCCCGGCCGCGAACTCGCGGCCGTTAAGTCGCACGCCCGGGCCGAGCTCGCCGGCGCCGCGGCGGGTTTCGCGGATTCGCTCGTTGAGCAGGCGGACGTCGGCTTTGCGATGGGCGAGGATGAGACTCGACTGATCCGGCGCCAGGTAACGGTCCTCGAAGTAGCGCATGACGAGCGCCTCTCGTGCCTGCTCGGGGTCGGTATGCCACTGGACGGCGCCGCGCTCGGCATAGGCGGCGAGAGCGGGCTCGAGGCGGCCATCGGCGAGGTGCTCGGAGGCTTCGCGTTGCCACTCGTCTGCCTGCCGGCGGATGATGTCGACGCGGGCGGCGCCGTGCTGCTCGATGAGGCCGCGGAAGGCGTCGCCGGGGCCGATGGCCTTGAGCTGATCCGGATCGCCGACCAGGATCACCTTGGCGCCGCGGGCCTGGGCGTGTTCGAGGACGCGCCACGTCTGCCGGACGTCGATCATGCCAGCCTCGTCGACCAGGAGAACATCGCGGGTGGTGAGCTCTTCCCGGCCCTGCTTCCAGCCGAGTTCGTATGACGCAAGGGTGCGGGCCTCGATACCGGCCTCGGCGGCCAGCCCCTCGGCGGCCTTGCCGGCGAGGGCGGCGCCTCGGACGCGGTAGCCCGCCTCGTGGTAGGCGTCGGCGACGGCGCGGGTGAGGCGGGTCTTACCGGCGCCGGCGCGGCCGACGACGAGCGCCAGGTCCTGGCGGCTGGCGGCGTGAAGCACCGCGTCCCGCTGCTCGCGGGAGAGGTGGTGAGCGAAGCGCTCCTCGAGCAGCGTCGCGACGTGGTCGCTCGGCAGCCGGAGCTGGTCGCGGGCGGCGAGACGATCGCCGGCGGCGAACATTCCCCGCTCGGCGTCGAGGTAGTCGTGGGTCGCGAAGCGCACCTCGCCGCGGGGCCCGGTCCCCACCGTCACAACCTGGTCGGAGGCCAGCGACCGGCGCAGCAGTGCGTCACCGTCGAGGTCTCGGTCGCTCAGGCGGCGCAGGTCGTCTTCGCTCCAGGTGGCCCGCTGAGCGGCCAGGTGGCGCACCAGGTTCTCGGCTCGGGCTTCGAGAGGCACAGCCGGCGTGACGTCCGGACGTCCGAACGGACGCTCGAGCTTCGGGCGGTGCGAGTGTCGCTGGCGATACGCTCGAAGCGTCTCGCCGTAGCGATCCGCCAGGCGGGGGCCACTGAGCGTGTCATCGACGCGGGCCAGGCCGGCCCGCTCGTGACCGTCAGAGACGTTGACGCCGCCTCCGCGCTTCGCGGGCTCGAGCCGAAGGCCGCGCCGGGCCAGCCGCGCTTCCAGGTCCTCCCAGCCCACCGCCTTCTGAAAGTCCTCAAGCGCGGCCAAAGCAACCCGCCGGGCAAACGGCTTCTCGACCTCCCGGCGCTGCAGGCGGACACCGTTTGCCCTTCGCTGTTCGAGGCGCAGGTCGCGCCGCGTCGGCACGACCCGGAGCCCGAGCTCGCGCTCCAGCTCGCGCGCCGCGTCCTGTTTCTTGAAGACGTCCCAGCCCGGCTTCCAGACCCGAGTGTCCGGACCGACCCGGTTCACGGCAATGTGGATGTGCTGGTGGGCACGGTCGCGATGCAGCGCGATAAACGCCTGGTGCTCGGTGAGCCCGAGACGCTCGAGCATGTGATCGGCGACGTGTTCCCACTGCTCGCGCGACAGGTGCTCGTCAGGGGCGAGCGAGGCGCCGAAGTGGTAGACAGGCTGCTTCACGCGGACGTTCTGATTGGCCCACGCGCGCATCCACAAAGCCGCATGCTCGGGCTCCTCGACAGGGAGATTGCGGGTGGCGGTCCAGGCGACGCGATCCGCAGCTTCGGCCGCGAGCTCGAGGTCTTCGCGCTTGCCGTGCATGAGATAGGCGATGACGCCACCGAAGCCCGAGCCCAGACCGGTCCGGCGGCCGGTGGAGAGCTGCTGGCCGCCGTTGAACGGGATCATCGGGAAACCTCGCGGCGCCGCTGGCGATACTGGCGAAGCGTCTCGCCATAGCGATCCGCGAGTCGCGGACCACTGAGCGAGGAGTGGACCCGGGCCAAACCGATTCGCTCGCGGCCATCGGTCACCTGCGCCCCGGCTCCGGACGGCTCTACTCTCAGGCCGTGAGGGGCAAGTCGGGCTTCCAGGTCCTCCCAGCAGGTCGCCAGCTGAAAGTCCTCGAGCGCCGCGACGGCGACGCGCCGAGCAAAGGACTTCTCCTTCCGGCGTTCGGGGCGATAGTGGTTCGCCTGAAGGCGCAGATCGCGTCGCGTCGGCACGCGACGCAGTCCGAGCTCGCGTTCCAACGCTCGCATAATGTCCTGCCGCTTGAATGCGTCCCATCCTGGCTTCCAGACGCGAGCGTCGGGGTCCACGCGGTTGACTACGATGTGCAGCCGGTCGTTCTCGCCGTCCAGCCGCAGGGCGATGAAAGCCTGATGCTCGTCCAGCCCGAGGTGCTTGAGCCTCCGATCGAGGAGGTAGTCCCATTGCTCATGCGGAAGGTGCTCCTCAGCAGCGAGTGAGACCCCGAAGTGGTAGACGGGCCACTTGACGCGAGCATTCTGATTCGCCCAGGCACGCATCCAGAGCGCGGCTTGATCGGGCTCCTCGACCAAGAGGTTGCGGGTGATGGTCCAGGCAGTGCGATTCGCACGATCGCCTGCGCTCTCGCGACGCCGGTGGCGCCCGCGCACGACCTCGTCGATCACCGCCGCGAAGTTAGAGGCGAGGCCGGTCCGGCGACCGGCGGGACCTTTACGGCCTCCGCAGAAGGTGATCAACGGGATGCCTCCCCAACGGCGAACGAGACCTCGATCAGGATGCCCTGAACCTCCGCGAGACGGTCGAGCACCGTCTCAGCGTGAGGGAGGTCGCTGCGCTGATCCATCCGGTGGAGAACGTGGCTGTGCTGGTTGAGATTGTTGCCGACGCGACTGAGTTGGTTGATGAGCTCCTGGGCAACGAGATTACGGCGACGGCGCGCGGGTGGGACGCCGAGCGCTGCGGCGCGGACGAGCGCGCTGACGGTGATCCCGCGCTCCAGGGCGCGGTCCCTGAGGAGCCGGTGGTCTTCGGCCTTGAAGCGGACCGAGACGATCTTGTCGAGCTCTATGGACATGAGATGCGTCTTCTGCTCTCCGGGGCTCTTGGAGCGCGCAAGCGCGGAAAAGCCGGGCCTTTGGAGCGCGGAGCACGGAAAAGGTGGCCACCGGTGTATGACACCGGTTCTGCTCGCTCCGGCTCCCTGAAGTATGGAGAGTCAGGGAGGGGATTGCAACACAGAACGTTCCGAAAATTGAACCTTATAGTTCAATTCGCAGCGACTGACGGTGTTGGAACGGGCGTCAGCTCTTGCTGACTCTGGCAAGCGCCTGGAGCTCGCGAGCGATCTCTTTGAGGCGGCGGCTGCTCGTCGGCTTGGGATTGAGCTGGCGCTCGAGGTCGGCGAAAGAGGCGTCGAGTGCGATCAAGATGAGCCAGAGTTGGTCGGCACCGGGCGTGGCTTCGCATCGTTCCCAGCGGGAGACCTGGGTGCCGGCATGGGGCTTCTTGCCCATGCGCTGGGCCACCTCGCTCTCGGTCAGACCGCGGTCCTTCCGGAGCTGCTTCAGCGCCTCCGCCAGCCGACGCCGGAGAGTCTCTTTGTCAGGTAGGGACATGGGCTCCTCCTTGAGCGATGAGAGGATGTCATCATAAGACACCTTCCGAGGCGGGGGCCTGGGTGTGGTGGCTTCCCGGTGACTTTCTCGCGCTCTTCCTCTATAGATCCTGAAGATCGGAGCCGTGCCCTTGAACCGCTACGCTAGTAGCGCTTGGGTCCAACTGTCAATAGTGTCAGTGATGACTTCTGTACCTTGGCGCTATGGGCATCAAGGACATACCTACCGAAGGGCCGCGTGGCGGCAAGACGACAGTGACGAAGCGGGGACTCATCCGGACGGTGGTCTATCTGCATCAGGACGAGCGCAGGGCGCTAAAGCTGGCCGCGGCGGAGAGAGACGTGCCCGCGAGCGAGATCATGCGAGAAGCGCTGCGCAGACACCTGGGGATCGAAGACTGAGGCAGTGGATCCTCGACCACCCGGTCCGCGATCATCTTCGCCGGCCGAGAGGACCGCGGCGGTCATCTGAAGTCATCCGAGCGCTCCGCGCGTCGCCGACTGGCAACTAGCGGCACGGTCGCCTGGCTTCGGCCGCGGGGCATCAGAGCGGCCGGCCACTCAGCCTCCTGTGGTCACAGCCTGGTAACAGTCGGCGAGGAATCGATCTCCGGAACTGGCTGGGGAAACCGCCGTAAGTCATTGAATTTGAAAGCTTTAAAGTGGTGCCCAGGGGCGGAATTGAACCACCGACACCCTGATTTTCAGTCAGGTGCTCTACCGACTGAGCTACCTGGGCACAGGTAGGGACCGAGTTTTTACCAGCACCACCGGTCCGACGTCAAGATGGTTCGGCCCTACTCGCTTCATCTGTGCCGGCCGACATTCGGCCTGCACCGGTCAACCACAGAACTCTTGCCTCTCGCGTTAATCATTCGGGATGTCGAGCTCGACGTCATGTTCGCCCTTGCGCGGCGATTCATCCGCCCAACTTCACCTCTCTCATACCCTCCGTCGTCCAGCCGTTTTCCGTGATCGTGGCTTTCAGGTGAGCCTGGTACTCGGGCATCAGCTTCTGACCGGTCGGGTCGAAGCGCTCGAAGTAGGTGACCAGGTTCAGGCTCGCCTCCTTCACCCACGGCATCTCCTGGGCCAAAGCCAGCAACTTGGCGAAGCTCTGCTGAAGGGACCCCGAATCCGCTAGCCGGTAGGCGTGCTGCATGCGGAAGTAGGGACTGTCGTAGAACTCGATCTCGGCGCGTTGCCAGAATTCCTCCGCCTGGGTGCTGTCGCTGAGCCCGCGGCCGATCTCGACGGCCATCACCGGCGAGGATAGGACGCCGGTCTCGCGAGCGAAGAGGTTCGCGAACATCTCGGCCACCGCCGACGATCCCGCGCTATCCGAGCCACTTCCCCGGGCCATCAACCTCGAATAGATTTCGTGGGCCTCCTCCCGGCCATCGGTCATGTGCAGGGCGTCGGCCAGCACGGTCTGGAAGTGCGTGTCGTCGGGGCGAGCGTCGGCCGCTTGGCGCGCCCACGCTACGGCGGTGCCGGCGCGGGTCAACCCGAGGAACACCTTGGCGAAAGCGGCGCAGTGCTCGGCCTGGCATTCGTCGGCCGCGGACGGCGGCTCTGATGTTTCCAAGAGCTCCAGCGCAACATCGGGGCGCCGAGTGGCGACCAGGTAGTTGGCGGTCTGCCATGCGGTCATGCTGGCTCGGACCATGCTGTAGATCAGGTCGAAGAAGATCTTGCGGTGATCCCAGGGGGACCGCACCCCGCGCCACTCCGCGAAGGTCCCGCCCAGGCCCTCGTGGGGCTTCATCACCTGGTGGGTTTCCGGATGCTTGATGTCGAGATGGAAGTCCCGCAGCCCGGCGACGACGTCGAAGCGGCGGACGGCCTGTTCCCATTCCCGGTCGAACCGGCGATGGATCTCGGGATCGCCCGCGCCCGGAGGATCGTCGGCTTCCTGGCCGCGGTGAGCCGCGGTCGCGGGGCGGGCGGCGGAGACGTTGCCGGGAGGTGTTTGTTTGCCGAACAGTTTCTTCAACCAACTCATGGTGGATCCTCTGGATGGGTGTCGGAGACCGGACTCCCTTCAGGCGGAATCGCGACGTGGTTTCCCTCAGGGAGCACGACCCTGACACCTGGTCGCGATCGTTATGTGGATCGTAATGTTCGAGCCGTCAAATGTGGGGCCAGGGCGGCGTCCGCGGGAGCAACGATCGTTTGTGCCCGCGTTGCCCGGCGCCGCTCGGGTTGCCAGCAAAGTTGATACCAAGGAGCGAGACCGATGACTCAGATCGCAATTCTCCAGGACCTCGTAACCAGTCTTGACCTCTACCTGCCGTGGCTCCTACCCACATTGGAGACGATCGAGCTGGCGGTGCCTTCGACCGCCCGACTCTTGATCTGCGTGCCCCTGATCGCCTGGTTCGCCGTGCTCCGGCAGCGTCACGCGACCTCGCCCGCGCAGCTCCATCGGGTCTTGATGTAGACCCTCACGGGGCGGCGCCTCAGTCCAGATAGCCGAGAGCCCGGAGCCGCTCGCGCAGCTCGGGATCCGTCGTGCCGTGACCGGCGCCTCGCCGAGCATCTTGCCGCGGAGCCGGCGCCCGTGCCGGCGAGAAGTGGCCACGGGGAAAGTATAGACGCGTGCCCCGGGTTGATCATTTCAGGCCGTCAACTATTGCTGACCTGGCGTGTAGACGTCTTGGTCGAGACCGTCGGTGCCGTTGTTGACGGCGCTCGTGCCGCCGACACCGGCTGGCCCGATCGTGAACGTGTTGTCAGCGACGGTGCAGCCGGAGCAGACGTTGAGGACGATACCGATGCTCGCGCCACCACCACCGCCGCCGCCGTCGCCGCCTCTGCCGCCGTCTCCCCCGTAGCTGCCATGGCCGCCCGTGCCGGCGGCGGCCTGATCCTGGACTCTGGGGCCGCCGTCTCCCCTGGCACCGCCATCGCCTCCCAGTCCGCCTGGCGGTCCGGCGCCTCCCTGGCCGCCGCCGACAGCGAGGAGGTGGTTGTCGGTGACGGCCATGTCGGTGCAGCCATCGAGCCACAGCGCGAAGGAGCCGCCGCCTCCCGAGCCGCCCATCCCGCCGTCCCCGCCACAGCCGGCGCCTCCACCGCCACCGCCGGACGATCCGTATCTCTCGGTCATGAAGATACCGCCGTCACCGCCACCGCCACCACCACCGCCGCCGGAGGTGCCGTCTGGGCCCTGGCTACCGTCACCGCCGTCGGCGGGCAGGTATCTCGCCTGCTGAATCTGGAAGCCGCCGCCACCACTCCCGCTGGGTCCTGGCCCGCCGTGCACACCTGGCGCTCCGGGAGCACCGTCCTCGGTGGGATGCCCGCCGTCGCCGCCGGCACCGCCACCGCCCTGGCCCGGGTTGCCGTCTTCGCCGAAGCCGTCTTCGCCGTAGCCGCCCACGCCGCCGTCGCCGCCGTAATGGTCGTCACAGCCCCAGCCGCCAGCACCCGCCGCTGGTGGCTCGGAACAGCGGTTGAAAGAATCGCAACCCGGATTCCCGTCCCCGCCGTCGGCCCCTGGGGAACCCGGGGCGCCGGCCTGGCCGTCCGCTCCGTCACTGCCTTCGCCGGCCTCCAGGACGCATCGCCGAATGGTGACGTTGCTGCAGCGGTCGAAGTGTGCGGCGTAGGCAGAAGCTCCGGACGCGGTGGCCGGGGCGCCGCGTATTGTCAAGTGATCCAGGATCAGGTTGTCCTGCTCGACGCAGATGACCCCATCGCTAGATGCATCGACCGCCACTTCGTTGACGTCGGAGCGGCTCCATCCACCGCTCCTCGAGTAGCCGCCGAAGAGGCTGATGCCGCTCTCCAGGATGAGATCCTCGGCATAGGCGCCGGCGGAGACGTAGACGTGCTCCAGTGCTCCGGCGGATGCGGCAACGATCGCGTCCTGGATGGAGCTCAGCGGTTCGTTCCAGGTCCCGGGCGCTCCCGGTGCGCCGTCGGTCGCGACGAAGACGGCTGAGGCCGCATCGCCGTCGATGCCGTCGCAATTTGTGTCGACGAAGGTGTCGTCGGGAAGGTCGCCAGCGTCGGGGTGGACATTCTCGTCGGTGTCATCACAGTCGCTCGCATCCGGGACATAGCCCGGGGGCGGATCGCAGGCTTCCACCGCGGTGAACGGATCGCCGTAGCCGTCGTCGTCGAGGTCGGCACAGAACGTCGTCGTGGCGCCTTCGTCGATCGAGCCGTTGCAGTTGTCGTCGTCGCCGTCGCAGAATTCGGGCGAGATCGTGGCTGTCCAGGTGCCGCAGGTCGTTCCGGACTCGAAGCCGTCGGCGAAGATCAGATCGGTCTCGTACAACAGCTTCCAGATCTCCGAGAGCTCCAGCCCGGCGGCCAGAAGCTCTTCGAGAGTCAAGAAGTCGAGCGCTTCCTGGGTGATCGCTTCCTCCGGTTCGGCGAACGCCGGGAAGACTCCAGCGGCGATCCCGAAAAAAACCAGCAAGACAACCGACGCCAAGACGGTCCGTACTCCGCTCATGATCTCCTCCCGCGCCAAGATCTGATCCCCCAACGTCGAGGATCTCCCAGACCCCGCGTTTCGACAACCGCCGCAAGGGTGGACCGGTACCGCCCGCGCGGGTGGGGAGGTCCCGGCGCGGGTGACGCGATGCATGGCGTATTATGCGGGGATGAGAACATCTATTCGTTCGTCTCTGACCCACGCCATGATTTCGACGGCCTTGATCTCGGTGGCTTTGCTCTCGACGGTGCTCGGGTCGGCCGCCCATGGCCAGTGGTCCGACGATCCGGCGGCCAACCTGGTGATCGCGGACCGCACAGGAGAGCAGGTGCAGGCCAAGGTGGTGCCCACGGCCGACGGCGGTTGCTACGTCAGCTGGTTCGACAACGCCACCGGCGGCTATGACGTGTACCTGCAACGGCTGGACGCGGCGGGCAACGAGCAGTGGGCTCACAACGGGGTGCTGGTGGCCGATCGCGGCTTCAGCTCGACCCAGGACTACGGCCTTGCCGTCGACACGGCGGGCAACGCCCTGCTGGCGTTCCGCGACGACAGCGGCGCCAACGTCCAGGTCGCGGCCGCCAAGGTCGACCCGGCCGGCAACTTGCTCTGGGGCCCCGGTGGCGTTCAAGTGACCGCGACCTCCGATTTCGTCGCGGCCCCGAAGATCGCCGGCACCAGCGACGGCAACGTCGTCGTGGCATGGACTCAGGGCGCCGACGCCGTCGCTCACAAGCTCGACCCGAACGGAGCGCCGTTCTGGGGCTCGGCGGTGACCCTGACTCCGGCGAGTGGCAGCTTCGCTGTCAGCGACCTCCAGGCCGCGGACTCGGGCAACGTGATCCTGTCGTGGGTCCACTCCGTCAGTGGTCCCGGCCCTCGCCATCTGTGGGCTCAGAAGCTGGCGTCGGCTGACGGCGCCTCCCTGTGGCCGGCGTCCCACGTCAAGGTCTATGACGCCGCCGGGGGCTCGCTGCAGTTCGGCAACTTCCCGTCGTTCATCAGTGACGGCAGCGGCGGTGCCGTCTTCGCCTGGTACACGAGTAGCCCCACCTTGCAGTGCCGGGCCCAGCGCATCCTGGCAAACGGCACGGAAGCCTTCGCCCACAACGGCGTCGAGGCGTCGACGGAAGCCACCCGGTTGCGCGTCAGCCCGGCCGCCGCCTGGGATCCGGTGGCACAGGAGATCTTCCTGTTCTGGACCGAGCTGAACAACCTGCAAAGCCAGTTCGGCCTCTACGGTCAGAAGCTCGACGCCGCCGGCGCCCGCCAGTGGAGCGACAGCGGCAAGGAGCTGGTGCCCCTCGGACCGGAGGAGGTCAGCCAGGTCCGGGCGATCCGATTGCTCCCTTCCGGTGGCGGCGCCACGGTCGCCTGGGCCGAGACCGTCGCCTTCGGCAACCAGCCCATCCACGCGACCCGCGTCGACGGCGACGGCGACTTCGTGTGGTCCCCGGCCATCGTCGATCTCGCCACCTCCGCCACCGGTACCTCGCGTCTGGCGGCGGCTTCCAGCCAGCAGGGTTTCGGCATCTTCGCCTGGTCTGACGGAGCGACCGGCACCCGCGACGTCCTGGCCCAGAACCTCAACGCCGACGGTACCCTCGGTGCCAACCAGATCTTCGCGGATGGCTTCGAGTCGGGCGATACCTCGGCCTGGTAGAGCGATCGGCCAGGCATGGTAGGCTGAGGCGAAATGGACGAGCTGACGGCGACGACCCGAGCCCTGGCCGACGCTACGCGGCGGACGGTGCTGGAGCTACTGCGCGACGGCGGCCAGTCGGTGAGCGACCTGGCGCGGCATTTCTCGATGAGTCGTCCGGCGGTGTCGAAGCACTTGGCGATCCTGCGCGACTCGGGGCTGGTGAGCGCACGGCGCGAAGGGCGCCAGCAGATCTACGAGCTCGACGCGGCGAAGCTGGAGCCGGTCCGGGAGTGGCTGGCAGGTCTCTGTGCCGACGACGGCGACGAAGATAGCGACCAGGGCGAGCCGGCGCCAACTCGTCCGTCGCGTCGTCCGACCCGCCGCCAGGGTACCTGGCGGAGCTGGTAACCGCTCGTGTTGGCGGCTCTTCGGCTCAGCCGAAGGCCGGGCCGAAGCGCCGGAGCTCTTCGGCCCATGCCGCGAGCAGCTCGGACCGCTCGTCGAGCACCTCGAGCGCGCGCGCGTGCGGCGTGGCGCGGCGAGCGTGCTCAGCGTAGAGCTCGGCCTGCCGGAGCCAGTCCCTGCGCCCGACGGTGGGGCGCGGCAGCTTCGCCGGCACGCCCTGGCCGAGCAACAGCACGTCGATCCCCTCGGCTCCCCAGAGTGGATCGGGGGTCTCGACGCGGACTTCCTGGTAGGACAGGGGGCCGCGCTCGCGGAAGGCGTCGAGCAGCTCGGCGTGGAGCGAGACGTCGACGTCGCTCCGGCAACAGCGCCAGAACGGCGAGTCGAGGCGGCGGTTGAAGCGGAAGTGAATCGCCAGGAACCAGCGCAGGTAGTCCCAGAAATCACCCACGCGCCGGTTGAGCAGTGCTGGCACGCCGCGCTCGTCGTGGCGGACGGGCAGGGATTGCAAGAGCATGCCGATCTGCCGGATCAACATGTGGAGCGCGGTCGACTCGAGCGGTTCGACGAAGCCGTAGGCATTGCCCATGGCCACCACGTTGCGGCGCCAGAAGTGCTCGTGGCGGCCTGCTCGAAATTCGATCAACCGGGGCTCTCCCATACCCGGGTTGGCGCGCCGCATTTCGCGCTCGGCCTCGTCGGGGCTGGCGAATTCCGAGCAGAAGACGTAGCCGCGGTGGTCGGCGTCGCGCTGTGGCGTCGACCAGCACCAGCCGGCGCTCATCGTCTCGGCCAGGGTAAAAGGTGCAACCTTGCCGTCATGTGGCACCGTTGCGACCAACGCCCGGTCGGTGAACAGGCTCTGTCGGTAGTCGAGGAACGGCGAGCCCAGGGCCCGTTCCAGCAGCAGTGAGCGGAAGCCCGAGCAGTCGATGTAGAGGTCGAAGGCGAAACGGCGGCCGTCGTCCGCCACCAGCGACGTCACCGACTCGCCGTCCTCCGCCGTCTCGACCTCCGAGATCCGCGCGTCGACGGCCGTGACGCCTCGATCCCGAGCCGTCTGCCTCAGATAGCGTACGAAGCGTTCGTTGTCCAGATGGTAGGCGACGTCGACGCCCAGGCTCGAACGCCAGGCTTCGCCTTCCCGGTGGAGGGGTAGGGCGCCGGCCGACATCATCAGCGACCAGGGCGAGCAGCGCCGGACGTCGCCGTCCCAGACCGCGGGCTCCAGCACGTGGACGGGGCCGAAGGGGTAGTGAAAGGTGCCCGGGCCCCAATCGAAGCGGATGTCGAGCTTGAAGGTCGGCCGGACTTGCGCGTAGAGCTCGTGGACGTCGAGGCCGAGGTCGACGTGAAGGAACTGAGGCATCAATGGCGTGGTGGCCTCGCCGACGCCGATGACCGGCAGCTGACTCGACTCGATCAGGGTCACGTGCAGGGCCGGAAATCTCCGGCGCAGGGCCAGGGCGGTGAGGTAGCCGGCGGTGCCCCCGCCGACGATGCCTACCGACGCGACCAATTCGTCGTCGTCCGTCGCAATCGCGCGGCGAGGGGCACGCCGGTGGATCTCGATCAGCTCGCGTCGCGCGGAACCGGCCAACGCCGACTCTTCCACGTCCGGAGGAGTCCGTTCAGCGGCGCACAACGGACATGCGGCGGCGATCGACACCGGATAGCTTAGCTCCTTGCCCGAACCACGGGTGAGCAACCGAACCGAGGTCAGCTGGCGAGGCCGGCCCCGGGGTGAGAGCACCGCGCGCGCTTCGAGAGCGACCGCTCGCGCCGCTCGCTCGAACGTCGCGGCGCTCGCCGTACCGGTTCGAAAGCTCACCAATGCTGCCAGCAGCTCGGATTCGTCGAGCTTCAGCGCGCGGAAGCTGGCGATCTGGGCGCAGGCGAAGCACGGACTCGCTCCGGGGACCACCGTCGGCCCGATCCTGATGCCGTCGGGATCGACGGTGACGAACAGGCAGGGCACACCGGCTCGCAGGCAAGCGCCCTGGATCTCGAACAGCGCCTCGTAGGACGCTTCTTCGAGCGCGCAGATCACCAGATCGGGCGGCGGATCGAGATCGCCGTCCGTGAGCCTTTCGAGGCGCCGCGCGGTGAGAAGCTCTGCAATGCGGCGGGCGGCGACGCCGGAGCCGAGAACCAGCGGCCAGGTCCTGGTGTTCGCCGCGGCGAGCTGACCGTCGCTTACGCCCGCGATGCCCGGGGCAGGTCTCACGGGTGCAGCCAGGTCGCGCGGCCCGACGTCCTCGAGGTCGGCGTCGCGCATCAGGGCGACGCCGCGACGGCCGCGCACCAGCAGCCTCCCGTCGCCCAGACGCGCGACCTGCAGCGCCGCGCTCGATGGGACCTTCGGGTTGGGAGGCTTCGGCATGCGCCTAATCTACCCTCCGGCCTCGACGAAGAGCGTCTCGCCTTCCGGTAAGCTGCGCCCGGGCGAATCGACCTGCGCGACGTGCGGGTGCAGCTGATCGACGAGGGTTCGGGTCGAGGTCGCTGACGATCTGTCGAGATTCTTTGCTGGTACGTGGTAACGTTTCCGGTTCTGACTCGGGGGAGATCCAAGATGGCGTCAACCAGAAGCTTCGGTCTGGCGGTCCTCGCGCTCGGGCTGAGTCTCGCCCTGCTCGGCGCTTGCGCAACGGATCCGGAGACCACCGCGGAAGCGGAGCCGATAGCGGTCGAGCCGGTGGAGGAAGGCATCTTGGTGCGCGTGGAGCCCGTGCGCGCCGAGCCGATGTCGGCACTCTATTCCACCAGTGCCACCCTACGGGCCTACCAGCGGGCCACGGTCACCGCGCGCACCCGCGGGGTGGTTCGTAGGCTGGTGGTCGAGGAAGGAGCGCGGGTCGCCGCCGGGCAGGCCCTGGCCCATCTCGAGGACGACGAGCAGAAGATCGCCGCCGAGCGCGACCACGCCACGCTCGAGACCCGACAATGGGAGTTCGAGCGCGCCGAGAAGCTCTACCTCCAGACGCTGGTGAGCGAGGAGGCCTTCGAGACCGCTCGGCGCGAGAAGCGCGACGCCGAACAGGCGGCGGCGCTGGCCGAGCTCGAGCTCTCCCGGACGGTCGTCCGCGCGCCGTTTCGCGGCGTGGTGCTGAGGCGCCACCTCGACGTCGGCAACTCCGTGTCGGACGGTACGCCGGTCTACGATCTGGCTGATGTCGACCGTCTGCTTGCGGACGTCAACGTCCCCGAGCGGCACGTCGGACGCCTGGAGGCCCGGCAGGCGGTGCGGCTCACCGTCGACGCCACCAGCGAGATGGTCGAGGCTGTGATCGAGCGCATCGCGCCGGCGGTCGACGTCGAGACCGGCACTGTCAGGGTCACCCTGACATTGGCCGGCACCGAGATCCTGCGCCCCGGCTCCTTCGTGCGCGTCGACATCGTCACCGACACCCATCCGGAAGCCCTGGTGGTGCCGCGCTCGGCGCTGATGGCCGAGGGACGCCGCTGGATGCTCTACGCGGTCGACGACGACGGAGCCAGGGTTCGGCAGGT
The DNA here is from genome assembly GCA_024226315.1 of bacterium. Lineage (GTDB taxonomy): Bacteria > Acidobacteriota > Thermoanaerobaculia > Multivoradales > J023 > JAAELT01. The sequence continues at coordinate 65,538 of JAAELT010000366.1, forward strand.
CCAGGTGAGCCTGGGGTTCGAGGACGGCGACCGGGTGGAGGTCCTCGGTGCCGACGGCGCGGCGGCCCTCGCCCCCGGCCGGCGGGTGGTGGTCGCGGGGGTCGGCGCGCTGTCCGACGGTGCCGCGATCGAGATCGATCCGGGCTCCGGTCCGGGCGGCTCGAGCGAATCGGGCGATGTCGCTCCCTGAAGCGTCGGTTCGCCGGCCCGTGACCGTGCTGATGACGGTCCTGGCGGTCGCCATTTTCGGCTCGCTCGCCTCCCGGGGGCTGCCCGTCGAATTGCTGCCCGACATCTCGTATCCGACGGTCACGGTACAGATCGACTACCCCGACGCGGCGCCGGTGACGGTGGAGCAGTTCGTGACCCGGCCGGTGGAGGAGGCAGTGGGCGTGATCCCGGGGGTGCGCGAGATGCGCTCGGTGTCGCGTTCCGGGCGCTCGGAGGTCATCCTGGAGTTCGAATGGGACCAGGAGATGGACTACGCCGCTCTCGAGGTGCGGGAGAAGCTCGGCTCGGTGCAGCTGCCTCGCGACGTCGAGCCGTCGCGGGTGCTGCGTTTCGACCCCGCGCTCGACCCGATCGTCCGCCTGGCATTGTCCGGCGAGCGCCCGCTCGACGAGCTGCGCCAGCTCGCCGACCGCTGGCTCAAGCAGCGCTTCGAAGCGGTGGGTGGCGTGGCTGCCGCGCGGGTGCGCGGCGGTCTCGATCCGGAAATCGTGGTCGAGGCCGATGAGGATCGGCTGGCGGCGCTGGGCCTCACCCTGGGCGATCTGGCGGAAGCATTGGAGGCCGAGAACGTCAACCAGCCGGGCGGCACGCTGCGCGATTTCAACGCCCTGTACCTGGTACGGACGCTGCACGAGTTCGACGATCTGGAGGAGCTGCGCCGTACCGTGGTGCGGGAGCTGCCAGCCGGCCGGGTGCGGCTGGAAGACGTGGCGACAGTGCGCCGCGGCCACCTGGATCGCGAGGAGATCTCGCGGCTGGGCGGCCGGGAGGTCGTGGAACTGGCCCTGCACCGCGAGGGCTCGGCCAATACCGTCGAGGTTGCCGCCAACGTGCGCGGTGAGCTCGAGTCCCTGGCCGCCGAGCTGCCCGCGGACCTCGAGCTGACATTGCTGTCTGATCAGTCGCGCTACATCGTCGAGGCGGTCGCCCAGGTCAAGTCGGCCGTGCTGCTGGGCGGCCTGCTGGCCATGGTGGTGCTGTACTTTTTTCTGCGTGACTTCTCCTCCACCGTGATCATCGCGCTGGCGATCCCGGTGTCGGTGGTGGCGACCTTCCTGCCCATGCAACAGGCGGGCGTGAGCCTGAACATCATGTCGCTCGGCGGTCTGGCGCTGGGCATCGGCATGCTCGTGGATAGCTCGATCGTGGTGCTCGAGGCGATCGACCGGCACCGTGCGAGCGGCACCTCACGCCGCCGAGCGTCGGTCGCCGGCGCGGTCGAGGTGGCCTCGGCCGTCACCGCCTCGATCCTGACTACTGTGTGCGTCTTCCTGCCGATAATCTTCGTTCGCGGGGTGGCCGGGGAGCTGTTCCGCGATCAGGCCCTGACCGTCTGCTTCTCGCTCCTCACCTCGCTGGCGGTGGCGTTGACAGTGATCCCGGCACTGGCCGCCATCGACCCCGCTCGGCGCTCGGCGCTGGACTCCGGAGCGGCCGCCGAGGCACCACCCTGGACCGTGCGATTGGGACGCTATCGGCTCTTGCCGATCGGTGACGGCAGGAGTCTGGGCAGCCGGGTGTGGACGGTGCTGGCATTTCTGCCTCGCTTTCTCCTGCTGCTGATCTGGATCCTCGCAACCAGCCTTGGAGCGGTGGTCGAGCGTGTGTTCTATTGGCTGACCGCGCCGCTCAACGCCGGTGTCGAGGGCCTGCGGCGGGCCTACCCGGGCGGTTTGGAGGCAGCTTTGAAACGCCGTTGGATGGTCCTGGTGGCAGCCGTGATCCTGCTCGCCGGTTCGATCTTCGTCGCCCGGCGCTTCGGCACCGAGTTGGTGGGCGATCTCTCCCAGGGCGAGTTCGCTTTCCAACTGCACCTCGACGAAGGTACCCCGCTCGCGATCACCGGCGAGGCGGTCGGCAATCTCGAGGCGGCCTTCGTGGAGGATCCCCGGTTCCAGCGAGTGTTCTCGGTCATCGGCAGCCTGCCGTCGACCGCGTCGGGGCGGCGCACCCTGGGGGAGAACCTGGCGCAGGTCGACTTCGTGCTGGCGGCTGGTGCGGGCGCCGACGCCCAGGCTCTGGCGGTGGAGCGGGTGCGCGCCTCTCTCGACCGCTTGCCGCGTTTCGAAGCGGAGCTGCTGCACCCGGCGGTGCTGGCGGTCGAGCCGCCGGTGGCGGTGCGGCTGTTCACCGATGACCTCGAGCTGCTCGATCGCTGGGCCGCGAAGGTCAAGGCGGAGATCGCCGGCCTCGACGGGGTGGCGGACGTCGGCACCACCGCCGAGCCTGGCAACCCGGAAGTGCAGATCGCCCTCGATCGTGACCGGGCCTCTTCGTTGGGGCTCACCGCCGCCGAGGTGGCGACCGCCCTGCGCCGCAAGATTGGCGGCGAGGTCGTCGGCCAGTTTCGCGAGGGCGAAGAGCGTCTCGACATCCGCCTGAGGTCCCAGGAGGCGTTCCGCGACCAGGCATCGGAAGTCGAGAACCTGCGGTTGCGACTGCCGGCTCGTAGCCAGGGAGTGGGCCGGGTGACCGCCGACCGGCCGACCGTGGTGCCGGTCTCCGCCGTTGCTCGGGTCGAGGTCGGACGCGGCCCCGCGGCCATCTACCGTGCCGACGGCGCCCGCATGGCCGAGATCACCGCCAAGGCGGAAGCCGCCGACCTCGGCAGCGTCCTGGCCGACGTCCGTCGCGCTATCGCCGGGCTCGATCTGCCGCCGGCGGTCCGAGCCGAGATGGCGGGGCAGGACCGCGAGCTGGCGGTGTCGTTCACCAGCTTGCGGCTCGCCGCGGCGCTGGCGGTGTTCCTGGTCTACGTGGTGATGGCGGCGCAGTTCGAGTCCCTGCGGCATCCGTTCATCATCCTCACGGCGGTGCCCCTGGCACTGGTAGGGATCGTCGCCGCCCTGTGGCTCACCGGTCACCCGATCAGCGTGCTGGTACTGATCGGCAGCGTCATGCTGGCGGGGATCGTGGTCAATAATGCCATCGTCCTGGTCGACGCCATCAACCGCCGTCGGCGAGAGGGAGAAGAGCCGCTCCAGGCAGTGCTCGGCGCCGGCAGCGAGCGGCTGCGCCCGATCCTGATGACCACCGCCACCACCGTGCTGGCACTGCTGCCGATGGCTCTCGGCCTCGGCGCCGGCGACGAGCTGCGGGCGCCGTTGGCGATCACCGTGATCGGCGGCCTGACCGCCGCGACGTTGCTGACGCTGGTGGTAATCCCATGCATCTACATGGTCATGTTGGGCGGGCGGTCCACGGCCCGGGGAGCGGTGAGCGAGCCGTGAAGAGCCTCGTCGATCTGCCGCATCGCCGGCCCGTCGCCACGTTGATGCTGCTGCTTAGCTTGACGGTGCTGGGCACGGTGGCGATCTTCTTGCTGCCGCTCGACTTTATGCCTACCGTCGAGCTGCCTTTCGTTTCCGTGTACTTGGAGTATCCGGGCAGTCAGCCGCTCGAGAACCTACGCCAGATCGCCGAGCCTCTGGAGGAAGAGATCGCCACTGTCAGCGACGTCGAGAGCCTGACGTCGGAGATCGAAGCCGGCCGCCTGGAGGTGCGCGTCGAGTTCGACTGGTCGGTAGACCTCGATCTCAAGAAGCTCGAGGTGCGAGAGGCGGTCGACCGCGTGCGTGCGCGCCTGCCCGAGGGCATCAGCGTGTTGCGCCTCATGACCTGGCAGAGCGGCCCAGCGGGTGGTGCGATCCTGGAGGCCCGGATCGCCGCGGAGCGCGACCTCTCGGAGTCGTGGGAGTTGCTGGAGCGGCGTATCCGCAGGCCACTGGAGCGTGTTCGCGGTGTGGCCCAGGTGTCGCTCGACGGTGTCGACCCCCAGCAGGTGCGGGTGGAGGTCGATCCGGAGGCGCTGCGCCGCCACGGCGTCGAGCCCCGGGAGCTGATCTCCGCGCTCCAGTCCGCGCATCTGGATCTCGACGCCGGCGCGGTGCGAGGCGACGTGCTGCGTTACGACGTGCGTTCGCTGGGTCGCTTCGTTTCCCTCGAGGAGATCGAGGCGTTGACGTTGCCACCCTCGGGAGAAACACAGTCGGGCGTACGCCTCTCGGATGTCGCCGAGGTGGCGATCCGCGAGCCGCGTCTGGACTACGGTCGGCACCTGGACCGCGAGTTCGCGATCGGGCTTCGGGTGTTCAAGGAATCTTCCGCCAACACGGTCGAGACCGTCGACGCGCTGATGAAGGTGATCGCTGCCATCGAGCGAGATCCCGAGCTCGAGGACATCCAGCTCCTGGTGTGGTCGAATGCTGGTACCGAGATCCGCCGCTCACTGTCCGGGCTGCGCAACGCCGGCATGTTCGGTGGGCTGCTGGTCATCGTCGTGCTCTACCTGTTTCTGCGCCGGGTCCGCACAACCCTGATCGTGGCGGTGGCGATCCCGTTTTCGCTGGTGGTCACCTGCGGCGTCATGTTTCTGCTCGGCTCGCAGTTCGACGTACTGACCATGCTCGGGCTGATGCTCGGGGTCGGCATGCTGGTGGACAACGCGGTGGTGGTGATCGAGAACATCCATCGTCTCGAGGCCGAGGGTAGGGCACCCGCCGAGGCGGCCCGGCTCGGTACCCGGCAGGTGGCGCTGGCGGTGATCGCCGCCACCGCCACCACGGTCTGCGTGTGGTCGTGGCTGTTCGTCGCCGACAAGGACCCGATGGTGATCTACGTGGGGCAGGTGGCGCTCACTATCTGTTCGGCGGTGATCTGCTCGCTGCTGGTGTCGCTGACCTTCATTCCCCTGGCGGCTGCCCGTTTCGTGCCGGCGCCCTACTCGTCGGGCAGAACGGTGGCTCCCGGCCTCGTATTGAGTCGGCTGGTGCCGGCCTACCGGCGCCTGCTCGGCTGGACCCTGCGGCATCGAGTCGTCACCCTGGCGACCCTGCTACTGCTCGCTGGCAGCGCCTACTTGCCAATCAGCCGGATCGAGAAGTCCAGCGAGCCGAAGTTTCGTCAAGTGTACGCCCAGGTCTACTACCGCGCCCAGGATCCGATCACCAAGGAGATCATGGAGAGTCACGTCGACCGCGTGGAGGAGTGGATCGAGGCGCACCGCGACGAGCTCGGCTACGACAGCCTCTACTCCTGGTTCTCCGAGACCGGAGAAGCGATCACCCGCCTCTACCTCGACCCGGAGACGGCGACCGAGGAGCGCATCGCCGAGCTCAACGGCCGTTTGCGGGAGGGCATCGAGCCGATACCTGGGATGTATCTGGGATTCGGCAGCGAGGACTGGTGGCGCCAGGGTTCCGGCGCTCGCCGTATGGTGCAACTGGCTGTGCACGGGGAGGACCCGGAGTACCTGAGCGAGCTGGCGGCCCAGGTGGAAGGCCGGCTGCGTGGTTTGCCGAACGTCATCGACGTCTTCGGCACCGGCGCCCAGGGTCGCTACGAGGCCCGTGTGCTGGTGGATCCGGAGCGGGCGCGGAGCCTGGGACTCAGCCCCAGGCAGGTGGCTGACGCGGTCAGTCTGACCTACCGAGGTCAGTCTCTCAGGCGCTTCCAGCTCGAGGCCACCGAGCTCGAAATGCTGGTGACGCTGCCTGAAGACCTGCAGCCCGGCATCGCCGCGCTCGAAGATCTGCCGATTCCACGCGCCGATGGTGAAACAGTGCCGTTGGGTGCCGTGGCCGAGGTGGTGGTCGGCCGGATCGATCAGTGGATCATCCGCGAAGATCGCGAGATCACCTCCTGGCTGACGGCGGAGTTCGATCCCGAAGTCACCACCGAGGAGGCTCAGGAGCGCATCACTGTCGCACTCGCCGGACTCGGCCTGCCGGAAGGCTACAGTTGGGATTGGGGGGCCTGGGGCGATCAGCGTGAGGAGGGGCTCCAGACCATGGTGCTCGGCGTGGCGATGTCACTGGTGGCGGTGATGCTCTTGATGACGGCCCTCTTCGAGTCGTTTTCCCAACCACTGGCGATCCTGATCACCCTGCCCCTGGCCTTCTTCGGCGGTTTCTGGCTGCTCTGGCTGCTCGGCTTCGAGCTCGACACGGTCGCCTTCATGGGGGTGATCATCCTGATCGGCATCGTGGTCAACAACGGCATCGTGCTGGTTGAGCACGTCAACCAGTTGCGGGCCTCCGGCATGGAGCGGCGGCAGGCGCTGATCCAGGGGTGCGGCGATCGTCTGCGTCCGGTCCTCATGACCGCGATCAGCACGATCTTCGGTCTGTTGCCGCTGGCAATGTCGAGCTTCACGGTTGCCACGGCGTACATCGACTCGTTGGCGGTGACGGTGATCGGTGGCCTGACCACTTCGACCCTCTTCACCCTCGTCGGGTTGCCGGTGTGGTACTCGGCGCTCGAGGATCTGGGCAAAGTCCTCGGCCGGGCGCTGCCCAAGCGCGTGGCCGAGCCGGCGCTCAGCCGCTGAGCAGCTCGTCGTCCCCGGCGAGCAGCTCCCGGAATCGGGGATGCTGCCGCAGCGCGTCCCACTCGGAGCTCACCCGGAGCAGCGGCACCGAGAGCTCCGATGGGATGGACAGCAGGTACTCGATGCGATCGAGCGCCGCCTCCTGGTCGCCGGTCATGAGGTAGATCCTGGCCAGGAGCTCGACCAACCTGGGGCCGATGAAGGCGTCTTCGGCGATTGGGTACTGCTCCACGGCCAAGAGCCCGGAATGTACCGCGTCCTCGGGGCGGCCGAGGCCGGCGTAGCTCATTCCCAGAGTGATGCGCATACGGGGGTCGCCGCGGTCGTCGGGCAGGCGGCGTTCGAGCATCAGGCGGGCATTCTCGAAATAGGTTTCGGCGACCTCCTCCTCTTCCAGCCGGCGATGGGCCAGAGCTTGCAGCAGGTCTCGCGGATACGACGCCTCCTCGACGCCGATCAACTTGGCCTTTGTGTTGCGCCCGAGCCGCTGCAGTGCGTCCCAGTACTTGCCCTCGGCGAACTCGAGGCGGAACCAGGCCAGCACCGAGCTGGTGGCGTCCTGCCGCGGCATGCTCTCGAGCGTGCGGCGCGCGGCCTCGGTGTCGCCGCGCCAGAGCAGGTAGTTCTTGGCCCGGCTCTGGTAAGGAGCCGGCTGGTCGGGAGCCAGGGTGATCGCCCGGTGATAGAAGCGGTCCGCCTGCTCGTAGCGGCGCAGCATGGTGTAGGTCTGCGCCAGCTCGGCGGCAATCCAATCGCTCTTGGGCTGGATCTCGAGCGCCTTCTCGAGGTTGGCGGCGGTTTGCTCGAACAGCCCCTGCCGGCGACGGATGTAGGCGGTGCCCTCCAGCAGCTGGCTGTCGTTGGGCAGCGCCCTGGCCGCGATGTCGAACTCTTCGAGCGCTTTCTGGTAGTCACGATGGCCGCGGTAGTAGTAGTACGCCAGGGCGCGGTGACCCTCCGGCAGATCGGGATCGATCTCGAGCGCTCGGTGCGCCGCGTTCTTGGCCATCTCCCGGCGTGCCGGTCCGCGATCGATGATCCAGTGGTACATCAACGAATGGGCTTCGGAGAGCTCGGCGTAGGCGAGTGCGAACTGCGGATCGAGCTCCACCGCCTTCTCGAACATCTCCACCGCCAGCTTCCAGGTCTCGGGCTCCGGCTCGCGGCGGCTGGCGTAGTCCATGCCGCGCAGATAGGCCTGGTAGGCCTCGAGGTTCTGGGTCGGCTTCGAAGCCAGGGCCTCGAGCTCGGGCTCGAGCAGCGCGATGTCCAGCTGGCGGATCACCTCGCTCGAAATCTCCGACTGCACGGCGAACAGGTCGTCGATGATCTGGTCGTACCGTTCCGACCAGACCAGGGTGTCGTCCGAGACCCGGATCAGCTTGGGCGTCACCCGCACCCGGCTGCCGCCCTCCGCCGGAGCGTTCCAGCGCACGGTGCCTTCGAGCAGGTAGTCGACCCCCAGGTCGGCGCCGATCTGCTGTACGGTCTTGTCGGAACGGTCGTATTGCAGGGCGGTGATGCGGGAGATCACCTGCAGCCCACTCACGGAGGCCAGCCGGCTGGTGAGCTCTTCGGCCATGCCGGCGGCGAAATAGGCATGCTCGGCCGGCCCCAGGTTCTCGAGCGGCAGCACCACGATCCGCGGACGGTCGGAGATCGCCTCGAGCCTCGGCGGCTCCAGGTCTCCTGGCGGCGGGTCGGCCTCGCGGCCGATGCGCAGCCAGAAGAGGATGCCAATGACGGCCGCCACCAGCACGGTGGCGGCGACGGCGAAAAACCGCTCGTGATCACGCTTCTGGGGCGCGAGCCGGGACACGTCGGTTCGCGTAGTGTCGGCGTGCGCTTGCCCTCGCAGTGTTTCGGTCCGCAGTGCCGCCACCTCGGCGGCGGGCACCGTGCCGGACTGTACCTCGCCGGTGAGCATCTCGCGCTGCAGCTCCTCGAGCTCGTTGCGCAGGTCGAGCGCGGTCTGGAAACGGCGCTTGGGGTCTTTCTCCAGGCAGTGGCGGATGATCCGGCCGAGATGACGCGGCAGATAGACGTTGAGCGTGGTTACCGACGGTGGCTTGTCGCGCAGGATCGAGGACGCCAGGTCGCCCCAGGTCTTGCCCTCGAAAGGCCGGCTGCCGGTGGCCATCTCGTAGAGGATGATGCCGAGCGAGAAGATGTCGGTGCGGTGGTCGATCGTGTCGCCCTGGAGCTGCTCGGGGGACATGTAGGGGATGGTGCCCATCGTCTGTCCGCCCTGGGTTTCCGGCTGGCGCGCATCGACCGGGGCGCCCGCCGAGGTGGTGGCGCTGTCGTACCGCTTGGCGAGACCGAAGTCGAGAACCTTCACCCGGCCGTCGTCGGTGACCATGATGTTGCCGGGCTTGAGGTCGCGGTGGATGATGCCCTGCTCGTGGGCGACAGCGAGGGCTTCGGCCAGGGGGATGGCGACCTCGAAGACCTGCTCGGGCGTCATGCCGACCGAGGGAATCAGCTCGTCCAGGGTCCTGCCCTCGACCAGCTCCATGATCAGGAAGTGGGTACCCTCTTCCTCTTCGATGGCGTAGATGGTGACGATGTTGGGGTGATTGAGCTTGGCCAGCCCGAAATCGAGGATCTTCACCCGCCCGTCCTCACCGACCATGATGTTCGCCGGCTTCAGGTCTCGATGGACGATTCCTTTGTGATGTGCCGCTGCGAGCGCGTCGGCGAGCGGGACGGCC
>JAAELT010000367.1 GCA_024226315.1 bacterium
ATGTCGTTCCGCGGCACCACCAACGTGCCGGGCATCGGCAACGTCCAGGACGACGACATCGTCTCTTACGACACGGGCACCGGCACCTGGACCTACCAGTTCGACGGCTCGGACGTCGGCCTGACCACCGAGATCGACGGCCTGGCGATCCTGCCGGACGGCGATCTGCTGCTCTCCTTCACCGCCGCCGGCACCGTCGGCGGCCTGTCGATCGACGACTCCGACATCGTGCGCTTCACGCCCACGTCGCTCGGCGACACCACCGCCGGCACCTTCAGCTGGTACTTCGACGGCTCTGACGTGGCCCTGACATCGAACGGCGAGGACGTCGACGGCATCGCGTTCCACTCGGACGGCCGGCTGATCATCTCGACCACCGGCGGCTTCAGCGGCACCGGAGCGTCGGGCGCCGACGAAGACCTGTTCCTGTTCACCGGCACCGTCGGCTCGTCGTCGACGTCGGGCTCCTTCGTCCGCCACTTCGACGGCTCCGACGTCGGCCAGGGCGGCAACGGCGCCGAGGACACCGACGCCGCGGCGTTCACGTCCGGCGGCGAGCTGCTGCTCTCCACCAGCGGCACCTTCTCGGTGCCGGGCCTGACCGGCGCCGACGAGGACGTCGTCGAGTTCGCCGGCACCTTCGGCTCGGCGACCGCGGGCAGCCACTCGCTGCGCCAGGACCTCTCGGCCCTGGGCATCGCCACCGGCGAGGACATCGGCTCGCTGCACATCGTCGAGTAGGAGGACAGACCCAGAGGGCGAGGCAGGCCGTAGCCCGGCTCGAAGCTGATCGCCAGCAGGCGCACCCGGTCCGAACGCCGTGCCACCGGAGTGGTAGCGAATCCGCAGCTTGTGGCCGGTGGTGACCGACGCATCCCATCAACACGGACATCGCCAAGATCGACAACAGCACATGGGCGCAAGACAGAGTCCACACCTGCCCGGACCCTGCGACCCTGGGAGCCCGGGCCGGCCTGCTCGCAGAACGCCGTTTCGAGATTGACCTCGCTACACCTCTGCCTTGTTCTTGGCGGTATTCACAACCGGATGCTCTTGAGGCGCTGATCAGCCTTCGACCGGGCACGGCTGTCAGCATCTCGAGCTGACCATGCAGAAAGTGCTGGCCATTTATTCCCGTCGACTAAACAAAAGCTCCTGATGCGGATCAGTACAGGGCATGTCGCCGAATCGCTCGCGCTGACCTGATCCTGCGCTCCGTCGCGCCGAGGCTGTCGACCCTGGCATGCCTGGGATTGGGGATGGTCTTCGTTCTGCGGATCGTCGGCGAGTTCAGGATGTTCGGCTTCTTCAAGAAGGATCCCTCTAGCAGCTCGAAGACTCTGACTCTGACCTCCCTACGAACAAGGACTTCCCTTATGAAAACTTACTCGTCCATCCGCCGCTTGTGTCTCACCCTGGCCCTCGGGTTGGCTGCAGCGCCCCTCACGGCTCAGCCCTGCTCGTTTGCGTGGAACAGCCTGAAGCTGACCAACGGCACCACCAAGAACTACTCCACGCCGTTGTCCGGGCAACCGTACCAGGGCCCCTGCATGGCCTATGCCGTGGTCGCTGCCATGGAGTCCATGTACGAGATCGAGCATGACAATCCCAACTCGGACCCGAATATGTCTGAGGCTTGGATCGACTACCTCACCTACGGCTTGAGCGACTGGAGGCAGATCCTAGAGGTGAATCAGACCGGGATTCCGGAAGATGCTTGCGGCAATTTTGCTCCCGGCTGTCAGGACGAGCAGTTCGAATGCCACCTCATCGGTCAGGTCCGGCCCCTTACCCAGGAGGGAAGCTGCTTCGACATCTCCAAGGAATTCAACGAGTCCACCCACGTTTGGGAATGGGTCGTGACCCCTCAATCCTCCAACGGCATGGGCTGGTACTATGCCGGCAGCGTGAACGACAATCTCTCGGTTCAGGACGCCGTCGATCTCAAGAACCACATCATGAACGGCCCGATCGCCCTAGTCATCAACCAAGCTTCGAATATCTCAAAATTCGGCAACTACAACACCAGCGGCGTGAGCTACCACGCGGTCACCTTGATCGGCTGGAAAGATATCGGCACCTGTACCCAATGGCTGATCAAGGACAGCTGGCCTGGAATGCCTGCCTTTGCCTACACCAAGGCCGATCCTGGAATTCCCACCATGTTGGCCTCCGGGGACGCCGAGGCCTGGCAAATGTCCGACATCAGCTATCAAGCCAATACGGGCGGTCCCATCTCGTCACCGGGAAGCTCGTGGCCGGACTACAACGCCTACAGCCAATGCGTTCCGCCGCCGGGCATCACCGGAAACCTCAACTGCTGGAACGCGGGCGCCGACAAAGGGGGCTGCATGAGCGCGTCCGGAAGCATGAACGGCACTACCGTCACCTGGCAGATCAGCGGCAGTAACGGTTATCTCTTCAATACCACGGGCAGCTGTACGGAAATCGTCGGCTCCAATTTCACCGGTACCTTGACCGGAACGGCTACGGACGGCTGCGGCCGCACCGTGACCAAGTCTTGCTATTTCCCCCGCTCCGGCGGTCCCGGTGGGGGAAGCCTCCCCGGGCCCCAATGATCCCCTTTGGGGTCGCGGTAGGATCGAGGGGCGACGCCCGCGTCACCCGAAGCAGACACGATGGACAACGGCCGGCGGGGTTTCCTCGCCGGCCGTTTCCGTCTCTGGTGTAGGGGTCGCCCTCCGCGGGTTCAGACGTCCACTTCTTCGGGTCGCCGCGTCTCGAGCAGATTCGACAATCGCCGGCGTTGCTCGCGGTCGCGGGTGACCAGCACGCTGCCGAACCGGCTCGCCACGGCGGCGTAGACCGCGTCACTCCCCCGCAGGCGATGCTCAGCGGCCAGGGCCGACGCCTGACTGGCGAGCCGCCGATCGAGCGACACCGAGAGGAGGTTGGGAAGGCGACTCACGGTGTCGGCGAAGTCGCGGCCGAGATCCGAGTCGTCACAGCCGCGGGCGACCGCTCCGGCGATCTCGGCGAAGAGCAACGTGGGAACGATCAACTGAACCGCTTCCTCGTGCATGGAGGCGAGCATGCCGCGGCTCGCCTCGTGGCCTTCCTCGTGGGCCTGGAAGGCATTGACGAAGACGCTGGCGTCGACGGTGTAGGTCGGCATACCTCGTACTTAGCGCCGCATCTCCGAAACGAGCTCCGACGACGAGTTCTCGGACTTCCAACGGCTGGAGATCTCTGTGCCCATCCGCTCCAGCTCCCGCCAAGGGTCGCTGCCGTATTCCGTCGTCGGCGTGGTGATCTCCGACCCCTCTTGGTACGGGGTGAGTAGCCCCACCGGCTTGCCGCGATGGGTCACGACATAGCTTGCATGCTGTTCCCTGACCTCCCGCACGATCTCGGAGGCCCGGGTCTTGAGCTCCCTGATGCCGATTCTTGTCATGCCTTGAGTCCTCTCCCCAGAGATGTGGTCACTCTGGTGACTACATTGTCTCGAACGCCGTCCTGCTCGTCAACAAAACGGTCGAGGCCCGGATGACAGAGAGGGAGAAGGCCGGGCGCGAGCCCGGCCTCTCTTGACGCGATGACCGTACGGCTACGGCTGGTAGACCACCACCAGCTGCGGATGCCGGCTGGAGGTGCCGTTGTCGCCCGAGTAGTAGCCGACGTAGTCGTCGCCGCCGTCGTCGTTGTCGTCGAGGTCGAAGTAGACCCGCATCTGGGTCGTCCCCGAGGTGTCGATGGCGGAGAGACCGGCGGCGTCGAGGCTACCCTCGGACCAGTCGCCGTTGGACGCGGCGTTCGACAGGGTCGCCGACTGTACGGCGGCCGCCGCTGCCTGGAAGTCGCCGTTCTCCAGCGCCAGGTTGCCCGAGAATCCGCCGCTGTTGACGTCGACCCAGCAGGTGCCGTGGGTGGTGAAGGGGTTGGTGCCCTTCAGATTGCCACGCTGCAGGCGCAGGGTCGCCGACAGGACGGTGGCACCGGCCGGGATCTGCGAGGTGTCGAAGGAGACGACGGCCTTGTACTGCCGGTCCTTCTTGTGGTCACCCGGGCGCAACGCGCTGGAGCCGCTGCCGGTGCTGTTCTTGCGGCCTCCGACGTTGGAGTTCTCGTTCGACTCCCGAACCCAGCCGTCCTCTCCACCGATCGAGGTGAGGACGATCTGCACCGGCGGCAGGGTCACCGTCACGGTGATGACGTCGACCGCCGACAGGCCGCCCGAGTCGGTCACCGAGGCGGTGATGGTGTGGGTACCGAGCGACAGCGCCGAGGTCGAGAACGAGCCGCCGCTGCCGATCACACCGTCGAGGTCCGACGTCCAGGTGAGACCGGCAGTGAGGTCGCCGTCCTCGGGATCGCTCGCAGTACCGGCGAAGCTGACGCTGGCACCGACGTTGGAACCCGAACCATCGGCCGGGGCCGTGATGCTCACGCTGGGTCCGGAGTTCACCGTGATGGTGATCGCGTCACTGTCCTGCAGACCGCCGCTGTCGGTCACCGAAGCGGTGATCACGTGCGCGCCGGCCGACAGACCCGATGTCGAGAACGAACCGCCGCTGCCGATCGCACCGTCGAGACTCGAAGTCCACGACAGGCTGGCAGTGACGTCGCCGTCCTCCGGAACCGGAACAGCGCCGGGTAGGCAAAGACTCAAGCTCTCGGTGGTCGCCGAACCATCAACAAAAACAGTGATCGACACACTCGGACCAGAATTCACCGTGATGGTGATCGCGTCGCTGCCCTGGAGGCCGCCCGCGTCGGTCACCGAAGCGGTGATCACGTGCGTGCCGGCCGACAGGCCCGACGTCGAGAACGAGCCGCCGCTGCCGATCGCACCGTCGAGACTCGAAGTCCACGACAGGCTGGCAGTGACGTCGCCGTCCTCCGGGTCGCTC
>JAAELT010000368.1 GCA_024226315.1 bacterium
GGTGAGCTTCATCTTGTAGGGGCCATTGCCCAGTCCGTCGTCGTCGACCCAGTCCTCGAAGGACTGCGGCTCCTCGGGGATGTTCTGCAGGATCAGCGCCGCCATGGCACGGTAGGTGCGCTGCAGCATGGCCTCGCAGGCGGCGAGGTAGGTGTCCTTGCCGAAGCGCTGGCACAACTCGGCCACGCGCTTCTCCGCCGCCCGGCAGCCGGCGACGATGCCCATGATGTCGGCGCGGCTCATGTCGGGCAGCCGGACGTTGTTGAGGATCAGGCGGAAGACGTCCTCCACCGGCTCGCCGGCGCGGAAGATCTTCACCGGCGGGATGCGCAGGCCCTCGCCGAAGATGGTCTTGGCGCCGGTGGGCAGCGACCCGGGGAGCGGGCCGCCGGCGTCCATCTGGTGACCGAACATCGACGACCAACCCACCAGCTCGCCATCGTAGAACAGCGGCACGCAGATCAGGAAGTCGTTGACGTGGGAGATCGCCCCACCGCACTTGTAGGGGTCCGAGGTCAGGATCACGTCCCCCGGCTCGATCACCTCGTCGTACTCCTCCATCATCTGGGCGATGTAGGAACCGAACTGGCCGACCACCATGCGCCCCTTGGGGTCGGTGATCATCGGGAACTCGTCGTGCTGCTCGCGGATCACCGGGCTCATGGCGGTGCGGAACAGCACCGCGTCCATCTCGTGGCGGGCGTTGCGCAGCGCGCCTTCGATGATGTCGAGGGTGACCGGATCGATCTCGATGTCGGGGATCTGGGCTATTTTGACGCCTTGCATGGTCCTACGCCTCGCCGTTCGGATTGATCAGGATATTGCTGTAGCGGTCGATTTCGGCGGTGAAGCCCGAGAGCACGACGGTGGTGGAGTCGAACTCGGTAATCACCGCCGGTCCGATGATGCGGTTGCCGGCCCTGAGCTTCGAGCGATCGTAGATCCTGGTCGGCACCCAGTCGCCCTCGAAGTACACCTCGTGCTCGTCGACCACCGCGGCCGAAGCGTCCGGCCCGGAGTCGCCCTGGGCCTCGGCCAGCCGCGGTTCTGGCACCTTGCCGATGCCCACCACCCGCAGGTTGACCACCTCGCACTCCGAGTGCCCCATGCGGAAACCGTAGAGCTGCTCGTGGGCCTCGTTGAAACGCCGGTCCAGGAGCCCTGTGCCTTCGCGAGCGAGCGCCTCGAGATCGACCTCGATCGGGATCTCGTAGCCCTGCCGGTAGTAGCGCATGTCCACCGCGTGGGTCAGCCGCTGCCGGTCCTTCGCCTGCCCCTCCTTCTCGAGCCAGGCTCGAGCTTCCTCGCGCAGCTCGCGCAGAATGCCCGCCATCTCCTCGCCGCTGGTCTGGCCGGTCGTGCGGATCAGGGTGCGCGAGAACTCCTCGCGGAAGTCGGCCACCAGGTCGCCGTTGGCACACAGCAGGCCCGGCCCCGGCGGGATCAGCACCGGGAACGAGCCCATGAGCGCGGCCACGGCGTTGGCGTGCATCGGACCGGCGCCGCCGAAAGCCACCATGGCGAAGTCGCGCGGATCGTAGCCGCGCTGCACAGAGACCAGCCGCAGCGCCCCGGCCATGTTCTCGTTGACGATGTCGAGCATGCCCTGGGCCGCCTGGTGGACGCCTAAGCCCAGGGCGTCGCCGATCTGCTGCACGGCGGCCTTCGAGGCGGAGGCGTCGAGGCTCATCTCACCGCCCAGGAGCTGGGGCGGCAGATGGCCGACGACGACGTTGGCGTCGGTCACGGCGGGAGCAGTGCCACCCTTGCCATAGCACGCCGGTCCCGGCACCGCGCCCGCCGACTCGGGGCCGACGCGCAACGCCTTGGTGATTTCCGGCACGTGGGCGATCGAACCGCCGCCGGCGCCCACCGAGTGCACGTTGACGCTCGGCACCTTGACCCGGAAATGGCCGAGCTCGGTCTCCCGGGCCAGGGTCGGCTGGCCGTGCTGGCACAAGGCGACGTCGGTGGAGGTGCCGCCCATGTCGAAGGTCAGGATGTCGTCGAAGCCAGCTCGCCTGGCCACGGCGAGCGCCCCGGCGACGCCACCCGAGGGCCCCGAGAGAATGCCGTAGACCGGCTTCTCGCGAGTCACCTCGGTGCTCATCAGGCCGGCGTCGGAGCGCAGGATGTTGATTGCACAATTGATTCCGCGGTCCTTCAGCGAC
>JAAELT010000369.1 GCA_024226315.1 bacterium
GAGATCGAGGCCGAGGCGGCGGCCCGTCACGAGGAGCTCGGCACCGCGCCGCTGGGAATGGAGAAGATCAGGCGTCAGGATCCCCTCTCACGCCCGGCGAAGAGCAAGCGCTCGCCCAAGCCACTGTGCCATGCGGCGAGCAAGCAGATGCGCGAGCGTGTGCAACAAGCGCACCGGGCTTTCGTCGAGATGTTTCGGGAAGCGTCGCTGAAGGTGAAGTTCGGCAATGTGGCGAAGGCGCTCTTCCCCAAGGGTTGCTTTCCTTCGAGCCTTCCTTTTGTCCGGACAGGTGAGGAGTTCGATCCGTTGGCGGACGCCGGCGGCTCACGCAACTTCGCGCTCGCGCTCGCTGCGGCCGGCTGAGCCACAGGCGAGCACCTGCCGGCCTCGGTAGCCGAGTGCTGGGTATCGAGAGAACTGCACTCAAACGGATCGGTGTGTCTGCCCGCAGCCCTGATTTCGCAATATCTTCAGATATCGAAGCTCGACCTCGCAGCGGGCCCGCCCGCCGATTCGACGACGTGGAATCGGCCCGTCAGCGAACTGCGAATCGCTGGATCGGGGGCGCTTCGCTGTTGCCGGACGGCCTCCGCCCGAGGTGGCCGCCCGAGGTGGCCGGCCTCCGCCCGAGGCTCCGCCCGAGGTGGCTGGAACCTATTTACCGCCGCTCTTGTCCGCCCGGCGACAGTGTGGCGAATCGACATTTCGCATTCTGACCGGACAGGAGGGCTCTGGGCTTGCGCAGATAACGGACAAGGCGCTCCTGTTCGTTACTCGGGCTCGCCCAAGAGCCTCCTGTTCGGCACGGTGCCGGAGTCGAGCTGGTCACAGGAGCTGCCTGCCCGAACAGCGCGCCTTTCGGCGCTAGCCAAAGACCAGCTGGGCCGGACGTGGCGCCTTTCGGGAAGGCCCACCGCCCTGCTTGCCCGAGCGTGGCCCGTTTGGAGATCCGCAGAATGCTCCACGGCGGCGGCCGAGAGCCGATTCGGAGCCAAATCGAGTTACGTCGCTCTGGAACCGCGCAATTGGAGCGCCGACGAACTGACCCTACCGGGGCGTTGCACTACCTGAAGACAGAAACTGTGACTCCAGGGCCTCAGTTCTCGGTCGTGCCCTCGGCCCGAGGGACTCTCGTGGCCGCCAAAGTCGTCCCGTCGGACGTAGTTGCAGCGCCGCCGAACCCCTCTTTCGCAGGTCGGACATAGTTCCGGCGCCGCCGAGCTCGTTTTCCGCGCGTCAGACGCAATTCGAGCGGCGCCGGTCTCGTCTTTCCGGGCGTCGGGCGCGACCGGCGACGACCGACAAGCGTTCGACCGCGAAAAGGACACCATCTTGGGCGTGAACCAGACGTTCGACCGGAAAAAGGACATCATCCTGGACGCGAACCAGACGTTCGACCGGAAAAAAGACATCACTCCGGACGCGCGACAGACGCTCGACCAAAGGAATCACAACTGAGATCATCGGCCGGTGGACTTGTAGGGTAGCTCCAGGCTCCGCAGCCCCTCGACCGCCTGATACTCCGGATCCTTGTGGACGAGAGCGGTCCCGAGCAACGTTGCCAACCCGCAGATCCAGGCATCGGCGAGGGAGACAGCGAACGTCGCCTTGATACGAGCCGCCTCCCGCCTCCAGGCCTCGTCCGACTGGACGAGCTCGATCGGCCAGGCCTTGACCAGATCGCATACCTGCCGGGCCTCCTCGGCGCCGAGGCGCTGGCGGGTGATGTAGTCGAGCTCCATCAGCGCCATGAACGGCACGTAGACCTCGGTGGCGTCCTCCTGTCCCTCTGCCGCCGCTTCCTCGAGAGCTCTCAGGACGACGTCCGCCCCGGGCTCCCCATCGAAGACCGTGATGAGGGCGGTGGTGTCGAGGACGTAAGACGCCACGTCAATGCCGCTCGCGGAGCCGTTCTCGCTGGCGTTCCTCCAGCAGACTCTCGGTGGTGAGCCCGCGACCCCGGAGGAGCCCGAGAGACGCTTTCATGGGGTCCGCGGGGATCGGGCGAACTTCGATGTAGCCGTCTCTCAGCTCCCACTCCAGCTTCGAATTCGGCTCGATCTCGAGCTCGCGCCGGATCTCGCTGGGGATCACCGTTTGCCCGCGTACAGAAACGGTTGTCTGCAAGATCTCACCTCCCTGGTCAAGAAGTGTACCCCCGAGCAAGACACTCGGCGATTTACAAGATAATTGTACAATCATCTTGCAAGACGGTCAATCGGGGATGTCACCGGAGACGAACCGCGGCAGCGACCGCGGCGTGCGTACCGAGGCGGTGACGTCCACTACCTTCATGGGCCTCCCGCGGAGCCCGCGCTCCAATCGGGACATATCGTGTCCAGGTGGGCCTCTTCGGTTCTCCCTTCGGGGAGAAAAATGTCCTCCCCCGGAGGCGGGGAACTCTTGTCGTGCGCCGGAAATGTTGTTCCCCGTCACCAGGGAACGATGTCTGAACGTCGAAAATGTTCTTCCCCGGAGGCGGGGAGGGACATTTTCGGGCCTCGTCGGTACCTATCGTGTCCAGGGGAAGGACATTTTCGACGCCCGAAAGTCGTTCCCCGGGAGCAGGTCAGATCTTCACGGGTAGAAAACCGGTGCGTGTACCGTGAATTGTTCGCTCAGCCGTAGCGAGGTGCACCCGCGCCGTCTGATCCTGGGAAGCGGTGACGATCCGCTCGCCGTCCAGGCTGAAATCGATCACCTCGATCGCGTCGTCGTGCGCCGTGATGACCACCGGATCGCCCAACCCACCGGCATACCACACCCGCACCTCGCCGTCCTCCGAGGCGGTGGCCACGCGGCTGCCCAGCGGGCTGAGCGCACCTAAATAGGTCGATGCTTTCGTATCCAGCAGAATGCAAGCATCCACATCCATCGCACTTGCGCTGTTGTCCGCATCGCTTCGCCGATGATTCTAACGTCCGAGGTGTAGAATCCCGCCGCGCCTCGATGACCACATCCGCCGACCCTTCAGCACCGCTCCGCGACCAGCGAGCCCTCCCCTGGCTGCTCGCTGCGCTCTGCCTTCTCTACCTGCTGCCGGTGCTCTTGACCCCGCACCTGCCGATGCAGGACCTGCCCAACCATCTGGCGATCGTCGATGCGCTGGCCCGGCAGGAGATCGATCCGGGGTGGTCGGAGCACTTCGCGTCGAGGCTCGGTTTGAGACCCTACGCCGCCTACTACGGCCTCGCCTTGCCGCCGGCGAAGCTGCTCGGCCCGTCCGCGGCCAACCGCCTCGTGCTGGCGCTCTACGTCGCCGGCTTCATCGCCGCGGCGTCCTTCCTCGTCGGTTCTCTGCGCCACGCCGGACGCTGGTGCGTGCTCCTCTTCTTCCCCCTGATCTACAACGACTTCTACCTCGTCGGCCTGGTCAACTTCCTGCTGGCGATCCCGCTGGCCATGCTGGGCGCCGGCGCCAGCCTGCGTCTGCTCGCCGAAGGCCGGCGGCGCACCGGCTATGCGGTGCTGCTCGGCGCGGTCGCGCTGCTCGTCTACTGGACCCACCCGCTGGCCCTGGTCATGCTCCTCGCCGTCATCGCGGCCGTGGCCCTGCGCGCGACGACGTGGAGGGCGCGAGCCGTGCTCGGGATCGCGCTCGCACCGGCGGCGGTGCTGCTCCTGGGGTTCACCCTGCAGACTGCGAAGTTCGGTGGCTCCGCAGTCTGGCTCTCGGCGACCTTCAAGGCCACCTACCTGGCGCTCTCGCCGCTGATGTTCGTGGAGGCCGCCGATCGCGTGACGTTCTGGATCAGCGCCTTGATCCTGGGGATCCTGCTGGTGGCCGGCGCGCGGCGCGCGATCACGGCAGGCGGGCGCGGGCGTAGCCCCTGGATCCTCGCCGGCGTCTTGCTCGTGCTCTACCTGGCTTGTCCGTTCGTCCTCGGCTCAACCGTCTGGAGCGACGCGCGGGTCGCGTTCCTCTTCTGGATCGCGCTGCTCTGTGCCCTGAGCCCACACCTGCTGGCGACCCGCGCCGAGAAGCTGGCCGCCGTCGCCCTGTGCCTTCTCTGCCTGGTAGGAGTCCAGCGGGGTCATCGCGCCTTCAGCGCCGAGATCGAGCCGCTCTTCGAGGTGATTGATCAGAGCCCCCCGGCCGCGCGTTTCCTGTCGATCAGCTTTGACCAGCAGAGCCGGGTCGTCCAGCCGTTCTACGCCCGCCGTGGAGACATTCCGTTCTTCTCGCTCCACGTCCACACCGGCGCGTACTACCACCTCGCCCGCGGCGGCGTGAGCCCGTTCATGACCTTCTGGGCGGGGCTCCCCTGGCTGCCGCTCGAGCTGAAGAACGAGGTCTACGAGACGGCGTTCGCGATCGGCGATCCGTTCGCTCCAGGGAAGCTGCTGCAGAAACTTCCCCGCCTCGACCGTGAGCTCGACCTGGTCTTGACCCGGGGCGCGCCGCCCCGAGCTACCGGTTTCCTCGAGGCCTTCGCCGCTCCCGCCGTGCGGGTGGAGCCCTACACGCTGTTCGTCATGAACCACCGCCTGCCGCCCGCGCGAGAGCAGGCGGACTGACGGCGGACGCCGCGCCGCGCCGTCTGACAAGATCGGGCGATGGACGTCGCCGCCCTCATCCTCGACTTCGACGGCACCATCCACTCCGTGACCCGGCATCTGGAGATGCCCGCGGCCGAGCTGGTGGTCGAGTCTCTGGAGGGTCTCGGCCTGGGCGAGATCCTCGGCAAGATCTGACCCGAGAGGTCGGATTTCCCCGCCTCGGCAGCCACCCTGGTCGCTCGGGAGCCTGCCCGATGCCCGTGCTACCATCCCCGTCCCGCAACCATGACTCTCGACAAGACTTCCCACCTGGGCTACCTGCTGCCCTTCGCCGGCGCCGCCCTGGTCCTGCTCCTGCTGGACGCCGCGACTGCCAACCTGATGTCCGGCAGCGAGCTCGATCTCGGCACCTCGCTCAACCTGCCGACCCCGGGCTACGCGCGCTACCTGGCGCTCTACATGTTGTACGGCTCGCTGGCGGCCGGCCTGATCGCAGTCGGCCTGGTGCGCCTGGTCTCGACCGGCGGCCTGGAGAGGCGACTCGCCGACGCCTGGCGGGCGGCGGACGACCGCAAGTGGATCGTCTACGCCAGCGTCTTCGCGCTGCTGATCCCGGCGGCGCTGCGCACCTTCCTGCTGCAGGGGGCGCCGCTGACCGACGACGAGTCGGCCTACCGGTACATGGCCCAATTGGTGGCCTCGGGAAGGGTCTACGGCGATTCGCCGGCACTCAAGCTGTTCTTCGACAACCGCTTCATGGTCAACGACGGCAAGGTCTTCGCCCATTTCTTCATCGGCTGGCCGGCGCTGCTCGCCCCCGGGGTGTGGCTGGGGATCCCCGGCTTCATGAACTCCATCTACTCGGCGCTCACCGTGCCGGCACTCTTCGCCGTCTTGCGGCGCCTCGCCGGCAGCGGCTGGGCGAAGGGGGGCACGCTGCTCTATCTCTCCTCGCCGATGCTGATGGTCACGGCGGCCACCGAGACCTCCCACACCAGCTGCGTGGCGGCGCTGGCGTGGTTCACGCTCCTGGTGCTGAGGAGCCGCGACGCCGACGCCCCCTGGTGGGTACACAGCGCCGCCGCCACGGTCTTCTGCGTCGCCTTCTTCATCCGCCCGTCCTCGGCTCTCGGGGTGGGTCTGCCGCTCCTGGCGTGGTGGCTCCTGGGGCTGCGGGGGCGCGCGGCGATGCGCCACTTCGCGGCTTTCGCGGTGCCCGCCGTGGTGCTGGCGGCACTGTTTCTCACCGTCAACAAGCTGCAGACCGGCTCATACTTCGAGGTCGCCTACCAGCGCGCCTACACCTACGCGGTGGAGAACGACTTCCGCTTCTCGCTGTGGCCGAAAGAGGTCGACGGCGGCGCCTTCAACGAGCTCGTGTTCGGCGACCCGCGGCGGGCGCTGGCGATCACGGGCGCGGCCCTGGCGCGGCTCAACGTCACTTTCCTGGGCTGGCCCTGCTCCCTGCTCTTCGGTTTGTTCGCCGGCCGGGGTAGACTCCGCGCAACCCTGCTGCTGTCGTGCCTCTGCTACCTCGCTCTGCACTTCTACACCAACAATGTCGGCATCGATACCTTCGCGCCCATGCACTTCTTCGAGCTGGCGTGGCCGGCGCTCTTGCTGAGCGTATGCGGACTCGAACGGATCACGCGGGCCCTGGCCGGCCTCGCCGGCCCGCCGGAAGGCTGGCGCGTCCGCTGGCTGCCCGCGGCGCTCGCCTGCGCGCTGGTGATCACCAGCCTGATCGCCTACGTGCCGGTGCGCTTCGCGGCGATCGGCAAGGTGGCCGGCAACGTCGCGCTGCCGTTCGAGGCGCTGCGCGAGGCGGGTATGGGGCCGAGCGTGATCTTCGTGCAGAAGCCCTTCATTCAGTACTGCAAGAGCGCCCCGACGCGGGGCTGGGTGTTCGTGCGCCCCAACAACGACCCGGAGCTGACGAACGACGTGCTTTGGGCCAACCATTTGAGCATCGAGAAAAACCAGCTGCTCATGCGCCGGTTCCCGGATCGCGAGGGATTCGTGATGGCCTGGGACCGCGACTGCCGGGTGGTCTTCATCCCCCTGGCGAATCTCGCGCCTGGCGCGCTGCCGGACGCGCCGGTGAGTGGCATCGAAGAAGTCGGCACCTGAGAGGTCGGTAGGGAGGGACGGTCTTGAGCGAGACGAGCGGAAAGACGGCGGTCATTATCGGCGCCGGCCCGGCCGGGCTGACGGCGGCCTACGAGTTGGCGAACAAGACGGATATCGACGTGCTGGTGCTCGAGAAGAGCCAGCTCATGGGCGGCATCGCCTGCACGGTGAACTACAAGGGCAACCGCATCGACATCGGCGGCCACCGCTTCTTCTCGAAGTCCGATCGGGTGATGGACTGGTGGCTGGACATTCTGCCGCTCCAGGCCACCAAGGATGGCGAGGCCGAGATCTCCTACCACCGCAAGTCGCGCACCGTCGGCACCAGCGAGCAGGGCCCCGACCCGGACGAGGTCGACGAGGTGATGCTGATCCGGGAGCGCACCTCGCGCATCTACTACCTGCGCCAGTTCTTCGACTATCCGATCAGCCTGAGCTTCGACACCCTGAGCAAGCTCGGTCTGATGCGCACGATCCGCATCGGCCTGAGCTACGTGAAGGCGACGGTGTTTCCGATCCGCAACCCGAAGAACCTCGAGGAATTCTTCATCAGCCGCTTCGGCAGGGAGCTCTACCTGACGTTCTTCAAGTCCTACACCGAGAAGGTGTGGGGCACCCGCTGCACGGACATCTCCGCCGAATGGGGGGCGCAGCGCATCAAGGGCCTGTCGATCACCAAGGCGGTGCTGCACTTCATCAAGCAGGCCCTGCCCAAGAAGAAGAGCGGCGACATCTCCCAGAAGGGTACCGAGACCTCGCTGATCGAGCAGTTCCTGTACCCCAAGCTCGGCCCCGGCCAGATGTGGGAAGTGGTGGAGAAGCGCCTGCGCGAGAAGGGCGCCGAGGTCCGCACGGGCTTCAACGTCACTGGCCTGGTGACCGACGGCAAGCGGGTGACGGCGGTGACGGCGACCTCCGAGGACGGCGAGGAGCACACCATCTCGGGCGACTACTTCTTCTCCACCATGGCGGTGAAGGACCTGGTGCGCGGCATCGACCAGGAGGTACCGGCGGAGGTCCGCGAGATCAGCGAGGGGTTGATCTACCGCGACTTCGTCACCGTCGGTCTGCTGGTCAACAAGCTGAAGATTCACGACAAGGGCGAAGGCGGCGAACCCCAACTGGTCCGCGACAACTGGATCTACATCCAGGAGCCCGACGTGCTGGTGGGACGGCTGCAGATCTTCAACAACTGGAGCCCCTACCTGGTCGCCGATCCCGACAAGGTGTGGATCGGCCTCGAGTACTTCTGCAACGACACCGACGAGCTGTGGAGCATGGCCGACGAGGACCTGGTGGAGCTGGCGGGCAAGGAGCTCGACCACATCGAGATCATCGACCGCGCCGACGTGCTCGACGGCGTGGTGCTGCGCGTGCCCAAGACCTACCCGGCCTACTTCGGCACCTACGACCGCTTCGACGAGCTGCGCGCCTACCTCGACAGCTTCGAGAACCTCTTCCTGACCGGCCGCAACGGCATGCACCGGTACAACAACCAGGACCACTCGATGCTCACCGCCATGGTGGCGGTGGAGAACATCATCGAGGGGCGGACGGACAAGTCGAACCTGTGGGACGTCAACACGGAAGACGAGTACCTGGAGGAGAAGGAGGAGGAGTGAGGGCCGATCGCGCGGCGCTGGCACTGATCTTCGTCCTCACGACGCTCGGAGTCTTCCTCCTTCTCGAGCGCAACGACAACTTCTTCCTCCGCGACGATTTCGAGACCTACCACCTCTGCGGCTACGCGGAGATCGCCAGGGCGTGGCGAGCTGGGGAGGTGCCGCTGCTCACGCCACTGTCGTGGCAGGCCGGCGCGCTGGCCGGCGAGTACCAGCTCGCGGTCTTTTCGCCGGCGATCACCGTCCCCAACCTCCTGCTCTTCAGCCTGGACCTGCCGCTTCCCCTGATCGCGGCGATCCTCGTCTGGCTCAACTCGCTGATCCTGGGTTTCGGAACGTACGTCCTGGCCCGCTCCAAGGGATTGACGCCCGCGCTCGCCACGATGGCGGCGCTCGCCGTTTCTTGGAGCGGCTGGATGCTCGTCTGGGGAGTCAACTGGTTCCCGGCGCTCGCGAGCTTCGCCTGGATCCCGTGGTTCTGGTGGGCCCTGCGGCGAGCTCTCGAGCGCCGAGATCGCTGGTCGGTGCCGCTCGCGGGCGTCTTCGCCGCACTGATCTTCACCACCGGCTGGCCATTCACGTGCCTGATGGCGTTCTTCCTGGCGGCCCTGCTGACCGACGAGCGCCTCAGGCTCGAGAAGCATTGGCGCGCCGTCATGCCGACCGCCTGGAGCCTGCTGCTCGGTCTGGGGCTCTCGGCGCCGGCCTGGTTGATGCTGATCGAGTATTCCAGCTCCACGTTTCGCGGCCAAGCCACGCGTCCGCTGGACTTTCAGACCGATATGACGGTTCCCACCGAGGCTCTCCTCGGCCTGGTCCTCCCTTCCGTCCATGCAGCATGGAACTATCCCTGGAGGCCTGCCGGCGCACAGACGACCTCTGTCGTCATGCACATCGGGCTGGCTCCCGTCGCGATCCTCGTCGCGGGCGCTTTCAAGTTGCGGTCCCGGTTGGTACGCGCCTACCCTCACGAATTCCTGATCCTGGCCCTGCTCTTCCTGCTGGCTATTCTTCCGAGTCTGGGTATGTTCCGGTGGAGCTTTCGCTGGTTGCCGCTTCTGTTCCTGCAGATGGTGTTGCTGGCAGGGCGGACGGACATGCTCCTGCGCCGAACGACGACACCGCGCTATGGCGCCACGGCCGTCACCCTGGTCAGCGCCGTGTGGGCGTACGTGTGGTGGATCGATCGTGGGCGAGGAGACCTGAGCTTCTGGTTCTGTTGCAGCGTCTTTCTCGCCGCGACGCTGTGGTGGATCGCGGAGACCGCCCGCCCGCTGTCACGACTGCGCGGGCACCTGCCGGCGCTCGTCGTCGTCGTCGTCACGGTTCTCACCGCCTACTTCCTGCTCGTCAACATGCCTCCTCGCCCGCGCCGGCACGCGTCCCAGGCCGATCCGATCTTCGACCCGGCCGTCACGTACCTGGCTCTCTACCAGAAAGAGCGCCTGAAGGCTCCGATCACGGTCTACGGGACCCGCTTCTTTCCAGGAAACGAGCAGATGTATTCGAATCTACGCTTCGTCAACGGCTATTCGCCGATGGGGCCGGCGGCTCTTACACTCTCGTTCGGATTCGACCATATCGGTGTCCCCGACCGGATGCGCCCCGGCCTCGAGCCCATTCTCCGCCGGATGGCGGTCGACGGTCTGGTGGTGTGGCCGGACGACGAGGATCCGGCACCGCTCTCGCTCGAGGAGTTCGAGCGCGCCGCTTCGACTCCCGATTTCGAGGTCTACCTTCGTCGGTCGCGGCCGACACGGGCGGTGCAAACCGTGGCGGAAGCACTGCGCATCGCCTGGCCCGAGGATATCTGGCAACGGCAGCGTTCCGAGTTGCCGATCCTCGAACGGCGAGGGGAGACCGCGCCTGGAAAGGTGCGCTTCGGCTCAGCGCGCCTCGAGACGGTGGAGAACGAGCGCCTGCGGGTCACGGTCGACGTGGATGCCACCGGCGCGGACCGCCCGGTCCTGGTCTCGTTCGCGCGGCCCTGGTTTCCCGGTTACCGTGCCTCGGTCGATGGCGCCGCCGCGGAGGTGATGCGGCTGGACAGCCTCATGCCGGCGGTCGAGGTGCCAGCCGGAGGAACGAGCCGGGTGACGCTACGGTACCTGCCCTGGTCTCTGATCGTCGGGCTCGTGCTCTCTGCGGTATCGGCGGCGGGCGTGGTCTTCCGGCTGTCGGTGGCCGTTCGATCGGCCCCGCCGCGAGGCAAGGCTTCGGCTCCGGCTTGACGGTCTACGCACGCGCGCGGCGCCGCTTCCAGATGCCGATCACGGATTTTCCGATGCGGTGAAGAGCGAGAGGATCGATCACTCGGGAGACCGGAACCATGACTCGGTCCCAGAACAGGATCTGCTTCCGGGTCGGCATTTTCTGCCGGAGAAGGACCCGGTTCGCGGCCGAGGCCAGCAAGCCGACGGCATCGATGTAGCGGAGCCGGACTCTTTCGAGGTCGGCCGGCACCGCTGCTCGAAGCGAGCTCCTGGTGTATCTCCGAAAGTGACCGATCGCTTGATCGAACGGTGTGAACAGCCACTGGTGTGCCGGGCTGAGGATAACCAGATGGCCGCCCGGCTCGAGCAGAAGCGAGGCGGCGTGGGCTTCGGCCCGATCGTCTTCGATGTGCTCGAGGACGTCGATGTAGAGAATCGTGTCGTACCTGAGATCGCGGTCCAGCTCTCCGACCTTGGCGCTCGATGGACGGCAGCAGCCAGGCAGCTCGCCCGTCGCGATCCGGCTCTCGATTTCCCGCAACAGCTCGGGATCCGGCTCGAGACATGTCCAGGCCTCGTGCCCGCCGCGGCAGAGCACCGCCGTCGTACCCCCGAGCCCGGCCCCGACCTCGAGAACCCGCGCTCCGAGAAAGGGCCGAATCATCGCGGCCAGATACGACTTCCATCGCACGGCTTCGGCGAACAGCTCGAGCTCGCCGCCCGGATAACTCGGATCCGTCATCAGCCGCTGTCGACGACCGTGACCCGCCGGACAAAGACCGGATAGTCGCGGGCGGGGATGAACGTCGCGGTCTGGCGCCCCGCCAGGACGATGAACACGAAGATCATGCTGGCGACGAACATCTGCGCCAGGAGCACGAGAAGAGCGCCGGCGAAGACGACTCCGGTCCAGGAGACGCCGGCCAGGAGGGTCGTCGCGAGAATAGCGAAAAGGCCCAGCAAGGAGACGGCCGCCAGGACCCCCACGGCGCAGAGCAGCCGCACTCCGATCGTGTGACTGTAGACCGAGAGCGCGCTCAAGCCGTGCACCACCAGAGCCGTGAAGTCCATCGTCGGCTTCCCGCCCAGGCGCTGGGCGCGGTGCGTGGGAATGCTGTCGTGCTCGATGCGCGAATTGAACACCGCGGCGGCATAGTGATTCCAGATCTCGGAGCTCACGACCAGCTGGGCCACCGCCCGCGGCGGGACGATGCTGAAGTTGCCGACCCGGATTCTCAACCCGGTCAGCAGGTGGTGCAGCATTTGATAGATGCGGTAGAAGAACTTGAACACGAAGGACTCGGAGCGCCTCTCGCGGGCGGCAAAGATGATCTTTTCTCGCCGTTGTTTCTCGAACTCCGCCACCAGCCTCGGAATGTCCTCCGGGCTGTCTTCGCCGTCACCGTCCATGATCAGCACCGCCCGGTCTTCGAGCTGATCGTGGATGTACGACAAAGCCACGGCGATGGCTCTCTGATGCCCCAGGTTCCGGTGCAGCTCGAGCACGGAAACCTGACGGATCGCCGTGATCGGCGGACACGCGAAGGCCGCATCGGCCGAGATCGTCGAGCCGTCGTCGACCAGCAGGATCTCCACTTCGATGCGCTGGGCCGCCAGCACACGATCGATCGCCGCCAGCAACTGGCGGGCCGTCTGCCAGTCGTTGAATACCGGGATCAGCACGACCAGGGAAAGAGGTTCGGGATCCCTGTCGTCCTCCATGGCTCTCCGGTCGTGGGACACGGTGACTCTCCTCTCGCGTACCGCGACAGAAGGCGCTCGCGGCGGTCTGATCGCCTGGCAGCGGAAAATGCTATCAGAGGGGAACTATAGATCGGTCACTGCCGCCAGCGCAGCACTTCGTCCAGGCACACCAGGGTCAGCAGTTGCAGGCAGCCGTCCAGACCGTCGCGGAATCTCGGTGCCTGGCTGAGCTCGTAGAGGTTGGGCAAGATCGCCGTGGCGACAGCACCGAGGCGGGCCTCGGAGACGTCGCCGCGCAGCGCCAATGACTGGTGAATTGCGTCGCGGTAGGGGTCGTGCCGAATCTCGACGTCGGTCAGCTCGCCCATGGCCTCGACCAGCGGCCCGAGGTGGAAGCTGTTGGACGCGGTCACCTCGAGTACCAGCTCCGGCTCGCGCTCCTGATCGTCCACCGACTCGCCCTCGGCCGGACGCATCGAGATCACCAGGTTGGCCTGCTTGCGCTGCGGCAGGATGAAGCGCTGGCGGTCTTCCTCGCGCTCCTCCAGGCTGGCGAGCACCTGCTCGCGCGAGTGGCCGCGCTCGTCGACGTCGCGCCGCAGCTTCCAGAGCCGGCGCAGGTCCTCTTCGGGATCCAGGAAGACGGTCAGGTCGTAGAGCTTGCGCGGCGTCCGCAGCGCCAGGGTGTGCAGGCCGGAGAAGATCACGTACTGCTTGGGGTCGATTTCTTCTTCTTCGGTGAAGGTCCCGGTGTCGTGATCGTAGACCCCCTTGACGATCGACTCGCCGCGCGAGATCGCCACCGCGTGGCCCTGCTGCCGGTGCAGCTCGTTGGCGCGCACGTCGAGGTGGGTATGCACCTGCCACATCTCGTGTCCGCGCGGCCAGCGGTGGTAGTCGTCACCGGAGATGTCGAGGGTCCGGTCGCTGCCCAGAACGTCGGCCAGCAGCCGGCTGAAGTAGTCCTTGCCCGAGCCGCTGTCGCCCGCCAGGCCGAGCACGACCGGGCGGGTGCGGAGCCGGTAGACCTCGTTGGAACGCAGGCCCACCAGATACATCAGTAGCACCAGCCCGGCCATGGAGCCCGCCATGAGGGTGAAGGTGAAGCTCTGCAACAGGGCGAAGGGCTGCTCGCCGAGTGCCAGGCTCAGCACCTGGTGCGGGGTCTGCAAGTCCGCCACCGCTGGCGCCACCAGGCGCCAGGCGTCGAACAGGTCGGTGTCCCGGCGCAGGGCGAAGTAGACGACGTAGGCTCCTGTGTAGATATGCAACGGCAGCACCGCCGAGGGACGTGAGCGGGCCGCGAAGTAGACAAAAAAGGGCAGGAACCACAGCACGTAGCCCGGCTGCGGCGGCGCCAGGGTCACCAGCACGCAGAACGAGATGCCCAGGTAGGTGATGAACAGGTCCCAGTTCTGCTTCTGATACATGTCGAAGCGGAACCACAACAGCAGGATCGCCAGCGGCGCCAGGACGATCGCCGGGCCGCCGAACGCCACCGGCAGCTGGAAGGCCCAGAGGCGCGACTGTTCGGGGGACAGAAACACCATCTGGCGGAATGCCGGATCGAGCACGTAGGGGAAGATCGCCAGCGCGTAGGTGGCGAGCGACAGCGCCGTCCAGCGCAGCGCCCGGTTGCCGTCGGTCTGGTGGCGCAGGTAGAGGTAGTAGAAGGGCAGGGCGACCAGAAGATGGCTCTTGGCAGCGAGCGCCAGGCCGAAGACGATCATCGCCACCACCCGGCGCTCTGTCCGCAGGGCGTAGAGCGACAGCATCAGGAGAGCCGTCGGCACGACGTCGAGCTGGCCGTGCCAGTAAATGATGTAGATCGCGAGCGGCGACCACCAGTAGAAGAGCAGGATGTGGCGTAGGCGATTGGGCAGCCAGGAGACCAGCACGCCGGCGATCAACACGTCGCAGACGAGCAGCGGCAGCCGCATGAGGAGCAGGTGCAACGGTGTGACGGCGTCTACCCCCGCGGGCACGAGCCACCCCAGGAGCCACCGCGGCAAGGCCATGACATAGAGCATGACCGGCGGATAGGGGAAGCTCTTCAGCCGCCCCAGGGCCTCGAAGTGCTGCCAGGGGTTGGCGAAGCCGGATTCGGCGAAGTAGTTGACGAAGGGGATGAAGAGGTCGCGCAGGTAGGTCGAGGCGAGGAGCGAGCCGAGCACCAGCTTGAAGATCACGCCCGCCCAGAAGGCCTTGCTGTGGACGAGCGCGCTGACCGTCGGCCGCTCGAGGAACAGCCGCAGGCGCTCGCGGATGGCCGCGCCGAGCGATGGACTTGCTCCGCCAGTCACTTCTCAACCTCCGCGGAAACGCAGCCGGAAGACGAAGCCGATCATCCCCAGGATGGTGCGGTAGCGCGAGAAGATGTTGGCCGCCCACCGCGACTCGCCGTGGGCGCGCTCGCCGAATTGCACCGGGATGGTGACGATCCGCAGGCCCGCCCGCAACCCCCGGAAGAGCACGTAGAGGTCGTAGGGAATGCCGTCCGGCGGGTCGGTGAGCCGCGCCAGGTGGTCGCGGTGGAAGACCTTGGGCTGGGCATTGACGTCGGTGAGCTTGCGCATCAGCACCACCGAGGCGGCGAACGACATACCGGCGGTGAGCAACTCGGCGGCGAAGTCGCGTGGCGCCCGCTGGCCCTTGACGATCAGCTGGCGCGGGTCGGGGGCCGCGCGCAGCTCATGGTAGGCACGGAAGAGATCCGCCGGGTCGGTCTGCATGTCGGCGTGCGAGAAGCCGACGATCTCGCCGGTGGTGGTCAGGAGACCGGTATGGATACCGTGCCCGTAACCGCGGTTGTTCTCGATGGTGACGGCGCGGGCGAAGTGCAGCTCTTCGCGCGCCAGCTCGCGTTCCAGCACCTCGCTCGTGTCGTCGGCCGAGCCGTTGTTCACGATCACCAGCTCGGCCGGCAGGTCCTCCCAGACCTCCACGTAGCGCGCCAGCAGGGTCGGCAGGTTGGCCGCCTCGTTGTAGGCCGGGATGACGATCGAGAAGACAGGTTGGCTCATTTGCCGTACGGGTGATGCTTGGCCTGGCGGAAGTAGGAGTGCCAGTACTCGTAGGTGCGCACGTCGTCGGGGATGCCGAAGTTGATCAGGTGCTCGACGTCGAAGACGCGGGCGCGGCGGCCCTGTTCGACGAGGACCTCGATCGAAGTGTCGACATAGAGCTCCTTGTTGATCCTGCGGTCCTCGGCGATCATCCGGTCGGCGGCTTCGGTGAAGAAACGGGCTTTGCGGAACCAGAAGATGCCGATGATACCGGGGTCGCCGCGCACGTCGTCCGAGATCGGCTGCTTACAGGAGATGCTCCGGACGCCGTCGGCGTCGGCGCGCACCCAGCCGTAGTGGGTAGGGTTGCGGTTGGCGTGGGGATGGTTGCGGAAGGTCCACACCAGGCAGTCGATCTCGGGGTCGGCGGTCAGCTCGCGGTAGCGATCCTCGTCGAAGACCACCGCGGCGTCGCAGCAGCCGATCAGGAGCGGCGCCTCAAGGTCCAGCCGGTCGCGGGCCAGCAGGCAGGTGGCGGCCTGGCCTTCCGTGAGACGCTCGACGGGCACGACCTCGACGTCACGGCCCGACGATGCGAGCCGCTCGCGCAGGCGAGGAGCAGACAGATGCGCGGAGCGCACCAGGGCGATCCAGCGCTCGGCGGCGGGCAGGGCCCCCAGGCTGCGCTCGATCATCGGCACGCCGGCGACCGGCACCAGGGGTTTGGGCACGGTGTAGCCCTCGCGCTGGAAACGCATCCCTTCGCCGGCCATCGGGATCAGGTGGGTCGCCGCCGACGGCTCGGCGCTCGGACGCCGGCCTGCGTGGCGGGCGAAGTAGTCGCTCCAGGCCTGGTATTCCTCGAGATCCTCGGGCGTCCCCCACTGCAGGAAGTAGTCGAGCTCGTAGATGAAGACCGGCAAGTCCTGCTCGACCAGCAGGTTGTAGGGGGTGCTGGCGTAGAACTCGCCGCCGGTGCTCAGATCCCGCTCGACGGCATCGCGGAAGGTACGCTTCATCAGGGCGCCGCTCTGGAAGTAGTAGGTGCCCGAGGAGGCGTACTCGTTCATCCGGTCGTCGGTGAAGCAGCCCTTCTCGCGAATCTCGCGCATGTAGCCGTCTTCCTCGCGCATGTAGGCGTAGAGGTTGGGACCCAGGGAGTGCGGGTGGAAGCCGCGGTAGGCGGTGAGGCTGCCGGCACAGCCCAGCTCGGCGACTCTTGCCTTGTAGTCGGCATAATCCCAGCCGACCGAGAAGTCGCAGTAGTTGAGGGTCACCGGCTCCGAGTCGGAGATGTGGCCGGCGGCGCGCAGCACCGCTGCCACCGGGCCGAGCTTGTGGGGTGCAATGGCGACGATCGAAGCGCCTGGGACCAGGGACTCGAGGGTGGCGCGTAGCGGTGTCGCCTCCAGGTGGTCGCCGGCGCAGATGAAGACGAAGTCGCTCTCGCCGGGGAACATGCCGACCACGTGCTCGACCATCGGCCGGCCGTCGACCTCGATCAGCGGCTTGATGTCGCGGTAGCCGGCCCTCTGGAAGCGGGCGCCGCGGCCCGACATGGGGATCACGATCTGCATGGTTCACCTCGGCGCTGGGCCAGCTTCTGGCGGTACTGCTCCGATTCCATCGCCAACAGCTCGTCGACCTCGCGGGTTTGCAGATAGCGGGGTTGGTCGCGGCGGGCGATCAGCTCGTGGATCAGGACGTTGGCGAGCAGGTTCTCTTCCATGAAATCCAGGCTCGCCTCGTTCGGCGCCACGAGCACGACGCCTTCGCCTTCGAGCGCCACCACGGCCTTGGCCGGCAGCTCTTCCGCTGGTTGCGCTTTCCCGTGCTCATGCAGCCAATCCGCCGGCGGCGTCGACGCGGCGAGCTGCCGGCACAGGTGAACGCCGTAGATCGCGTCGTCCGGCACCAGAGGGCCGCCGGTCAGCGGCTGGTCCCGGCGGACCGCCGCCAGCAGGGCGCGTCTGCGGGCCGGACGGGCCACGGCGGCGTGGCCGACGCGGTCGAAGATCGCCTGCAGGTCCCGCGCCCAGCGCGTTGTCACGGACGTCGGCTCACCGAGCTCACAGGCATCGCCGGGAAGCGAGCCGAAGAACTGCTCGCCCCGGCCGGCCAGGGCTCGGGTGTCGCGGATCGCCGTATCGACGTCGGCCGAGGTGGTGATCAGCCCGTGGTTGCCGAGCACGATCCGAGTCGGCTGATGGCCGTGCTCCGCGAGGTGGGCCGCACAGCTCTCGGCCACCGCCCGGGCAAGGGGGTATCCCGGCGCGGCGTAGGGCACCCAGGCGGTGTCCGCGCCCGCCTCCTCTTGGCAGGCCGCCTGGCCCTCGCGCGAGCAGGTGAAGGCGTTGAGGTAGATCGGGTGGGTGTGGAGCACCACCCGGTCGAGCAGCAGGTGAAAGCCGGTCTCCATGGACGGCCGCGGGCCGCCCTCGTCGGGCAGCAGGCCACGCACGCGGCGCACCGTCTCGTCGTGGGCGGCGAGGGGCGCCAGGTCCGCCAGCTCGGGCTCCTCCATGATCTGGCGCAGGGCCGGCAGATCCATGTCCAGGTACCCGGCCTCCCCGGTGACATCGGCGAGGCGGAAGCCCGAGGCCTTGATCAGCAGCCGCGAGCCGGCGGCCGTCTTCACCGAGGTATTGCCTCCCGCGCCCTGGGCCAGCAGCAGGTCGCTGCCGGCGAAGCGGGAGACCGCCACCAGGTCCCGGATCTCAGCCTCCGCGGGCACGGCGCAGCACCTCCCCCAACTCTTCCCAGCTCGCGACTGTATGGGCGGCGCGGCCGCGGTCGTTTCCGTCGTTTCCCGGGCGCCGGAACCAGACGAAGGGTAGCCCGCGGGCCTCGGCCATCGGCAGATCGTGACGCAAGCTGTCGCCCACCACCCAGGCCGATTCCGGGCCCGCTCCCAGCCGCTCCAACGCCAGGTCCACGAGGGCGGCGTCGGGCTTCTCGACTCCTGCCTCCTCGGTGGTCAGCAGCACGTCTGCCGCGTCTTCCAGGCCGAGAAGCCGGAGCTTCTGCATCTGCCGCCGGGTGGTGAAGCTGGTGATCCACGCGGTGGCCAGGCCCCACGCCCGCACCTCGGCCAGGAGCTCGGCGCAGCCCTCGTCGCGACGCATGGCGGCATAGTAGCCCCGCCAGTAGGCTTCCTGCAGGGCCCGGGACGCTCCGAGACGCGAGCCGCCGAACTGACTCTCGAGCATCGTCTTGAAATAGAGCAACCGGCTGTGAGCGGCGGCCTGGCGCCCGATCTGGCATTTGAGGTCGGCGCGCGCCGCCGCGTAATCGTGCTCGAAGCGCTCCGCGTCGTTCCACGCGTCGTCGATCTCGGCAGCGGCGGCCGCCGCTGAAGCCAGGCCCTGCCGGTGGCACGGCTCGTAGGCGTAGACGGTGTCGTCGAGGTCGAGCAGCAGGATACGGGGCGCGGTGCTCATGCCTGGTGGCCGCTCCAGTCCTCGGGGAAGTCGGTACACACGGCGTCTACGGCCATGCCTTCGAGCTGGCGGCGATAGGCCTGGATGGTGTCGCGCGGATGGCGTTGCAGCTCCGGCGAGACCAGGCAGATCTTGAAATGCTCCGTCAGCCGCCGGTGGCTGGCGCGATCCAGAGGCAGGTGGGTGAAACAGTCAACCCACACCCAGTCCGCCAGACCGGCGAAGGCGAGCGCGAATTCGATCGGCTCGTACTCGGAGTAGCGTACCGCCACGCGTCGCTCGCCGCGCCGGGCGAGCCCCACCAGGGTGGGGTTGGCGACGTCGAGGAAGAAAAAGTCCTCGATGTCGTGGCGGCCGGCCAGCTCGAGGATCCGACCCTCCAGGCCATCGCACTTGACGTTGAAGATCACGGTCGCGTGGCGCACGCCGGCGAGGAAATCGTTCAGCCGTTCACCGCCCTCGAGTGGGTCGTGAGCCAGTACCAGATCGCCGTCGTAGTCACGGACGTCGATCTCCACGCCGTGTTCGGCGGGCACCCGGCGCAGGTGCTCCAGCGTGTTTACACGATGATCGATCAACAACATCCCGGCCGGCGATCATACCGCGCGGGCGCGAGTACTTCAGGCGCTACTCGGGAGCGGCCCGCGCGGCGGCCTGGCTGCGGGCAAACTGCGCCTCTTCCATGCTCAAGAAACCCAGGTGCTCGGCCGTCGACTCGATTCGCTGAGCTGGGGCAAGGACGCGCTGCCGGGTCATGAGCTCCATGGAGTCGCGACAGCGGTGGAGCTCACGCCCGCCGGTCTCGGGATCGAGCCGGTAGTACCAGCACTGCCGGTAGGCATATCGCTTCATCAGGGCGGGCAAATACCTGGGCGCTCCACGCGGGTACGTGACAATCGGGTCTCCGTCGTGGCGCAAGCGCGCTGGGAACGACCACACCCAGCCGAAACGGATCGACTCTTCGAAGCCGTTCTCGTGGATCAGCAGGGCCGGCGGCTCGATCCGCGCCATGACCTCCTCGGCCGGTGTGTGGATGGCCGTCACCAGGCGGTCGAGACGCGCGACGTTCTCCCACACGAAGCTGGTCGTCCCCACGGCGAAGTGCACGATCAGCACCGCGGTGACGGCCGTCGGCCAGCGCGCCAGCGCGCGAACGACGGCGTGAGCGCCCAGAATCGCGGCTGGGAGCAGCAACTCGAAGTAGTAGATCGGCCCGGTCTCCGAGATGCCGGTCGAGTAGTAGGGCGCGTTCAACAACACCAGCGCCGCGGCCCCGAGCAGCCATGGCCCGGCGCCCCGCAGGGGTCGGCCGAGGACGAGCCAGGCGACGATCAGACCGAGACTGAGCGGCCAGCCGAGCCACCAGCCGTTGAGCTGGACGGCCACCACGGCCAGGTTCTCGAGCGCGGTCCACGGAGTGTGGATGAAATCGATCCCCCCGACATGGCCGAACCCGAAGTTCTCGAGTGGAAAGAACCGGTACCAGGGAAGGACCAGCGGCGAGCCGAACAGGGCGTGGTTGTAGGCGCCGATCAGGACCAGCCACGCAGAGCCGGAGCCGACCAGCGCGGCGACACCGCCCCAATGCCGGCGCCTCAGCAGCCGGTAGAGTGCCGTCAGGCCGATCACCATGCCGATCGGCACTACTACCTGGGGCCGCACCGTCAACCCGAAGCCGAGCGCGCCGCCGGCGAGGAGCGCGCCGCCGATCGGCCTCTCGCGCCGCGCCCATTGGGCGCCGAGCCCGGCGAGGACCAGGCAGGTGAACGTCGTGGTGTGCGACAGGGCGAGCGCGTTGGTGAGCATGAACATCGGCGAGACGGCGACCAGGATCGTCGCCCAGCTCGCCACCTCGGCACCGGCGTCGTGGCACACGACGCGAAACCAGGCCCACAACGCCAGTGGCGCCAGCAGCAGGTGCATGAGGGCTGGCAACCCGAGAAACGTGCCTGGTACCTGGACCAGCGGCTCGCCGAACAGATACTTGCCGGTGGCCCCGAGGTTCGTCCAGATGGTGAACACCTCCCAGCCCCAGGGCGGCACGGTGTCCTCCGCCAGTTTGCCGCTCGCCAGGATATCGGCCTGCTGCTTGTAGACCAGCTCGTCGTCGACGATCGCCCGGCCCTCGAGCACCGTCGCCATTACCAGCGCTGTCACCACCACCGAGACCCCGACGGCGACGATCAGAATCCGCTTCATGGCCTCCGGCCCGGGCGGCTCGATACGGCGCCGCACCTTCGCCAGCACGAACGCCAGACAGGCCAGGGCGGGTCCGAGAACGAACAGGCGGCCGATGTGGCGCATGAGCTGCTCGAAGGTAAAGCCCCGCATCGGCGCAAACGGCAGCGGATCGGTCATGAACGGAAAGTAGGCGAACTCCTGCGGCCCGCGGGGCAGGAGCTGCTCGAGCCACAGATAAATCGCCCCGGCGGCCAGCGCGAAGACGGCGGCGACGACGGTCAGCGACCCGCGGCGGGAAGGGTCATGCAGCGAAAACGTGCGGTCGCGGGACAAGGTTCCTCCGTTGGAATCAGTCGAAATGCTATCAGCCGGGGCCGTGACGGAACCGAGCCGCGCTGCTGTGCTACCTTCTCACCGGTGTTCGCCGCATGAGATCTCCCCGATCCTGCCCTCGGCCTGATAGAGATGATTCGCAAGCTCCTCAACCAACCGGTAACGACTGGGTCGCTGCTCGTCATCCTGGGCTCGTGCCACCTTCTGTTCTCCTTCTTCGTCAACCCCCCCGGGTACTTGACCTACGACTCGGGAACGTACCACTACATGGCCAAGACCTTCGCCACCACCGGTGGATTCGAGGTCTGGAACGGTTTCGAAGAGCACCCCTCACCCGAGCTGGCCACCGCCCAGTTGAGGATCAACAAGGGCAGACTGGTCGCCCAATATCCCGAGTTCCTGAGCATCCTGGCCTACCCGTTCTACGTCAGCCTGGGGTATCCGGGCTTGTTCGTCATCAACGCCCTGGCCTTCCTGGGCATCAATGCCCTGATCTACCAGTTGGCGCTCCTGCTCCTCGGCCGGCGGCGGATCGCCCTGGTGTCGATGGGCGTGTACTCGCTGGGGTCCTTCGCCTGGGAATACTCCCAAACCTCCTATCCCCATCTGTCGTCTACGTTCTTCGTTCTCCTGGCTGCCTACCTCACGGCCCTCTCGGCCATGGCACGGCCGCCGCGAGCCACCTTGCTGCCGGCTCTGGGCGCTGGGCTGGCGCTGGGCGTGGCCGCCGGTATCCGGCTCGATTCCTTCTTCGCCGCCCCCGTGGTCTTCCTCCCGTTCCTGCTGTCGAAGCCGCTTCGCCCTGCCCAGGCGGCGATGGCGACGGCAGGGCTGATCCCTCCGCTGGGCCTGATTTCGCTGATCAACGTGGACAAATTCGGATCGCCCATGCCGTTCGCCTACGGCACCACCGGCCGCGCCTACCACGCCGACCTGGGGGTGTATGTCGCCCCGGCCCTGCTCGCGCTCGCCGTGCTCGCGGCGATCTTCGTCTGGATTCGGCTGCCCGGCACGCTCAAACCGAGAGCCCTGATGCTCGGGGGGGTCGCGGCGATTGTTGCTCTCGTGCTCTATGGGCCGCAGCTCGCGGGCCAGGCGGTCAAGCTGGCCGATGGCGCCTATCAGATCATCGTCGACATGAGAATCCGGGACCTTGGGATCCAGGAAGCCGCCCTCAGGCGCAGCCCGAGCGGCGCCATGATCTACCTCGACAACGTCAAGAAGTCGTTGCTGCAGAGTTGCCCCTATCTGGTGATTCTGGCCTTCACACTGGCGGACGTCGTCCGGAGAAAATCCAACTATCGCCGGTTGGCATTCCTGTTCATCGTACCCGCGGTGTTCACCTGTTTCTTCTCCTATCTCGCCTGGCACGGCAGCATTGCCTTGAACATGCGCTACCTCAACCCGATCCTGCCGTTCACCTCGATTCTCGCGGCTCACGCGTGGGTCGCCCGCGCCGGGCACGTGCCCGGGAAGAGGGCCGCGCGCCTAGGCGTCTACAGCTTCACGATCCTGTGTCTGCTCTGCGTGCTGGTGCCCCGATCGCCGGAGCGTCAGGAAGCCTGGTTTCTCACCGCTCCCCTGATCCTGGCGCTCGCGATACTCGTCGCCGAAGGCTGCCGGAGGCTGCAATGGCTGGAGCCGCTGAGCCGCAACGGCGTCGCCTACCTGCTGCTGTTCGCCTTCGCCTGGGCCGGCGCGGTCACCTTCAGCAACGACTACCCCGCCTCGGCGGACCACCGGGAGCATCACCTCTCCGAATCACAGCGCCTCAGACCACTCATTCGCGACGACTCTCTGATCGTCTCGACCATACCTGACACCTGCTGGGGGCTCCTCGACCAGGTCGAGCGGCTGCGCATCGCCAACCCTCGCGAAGACCGCTATCGGAGCTTCCAGCAGCTGGTCTCTTTCCACCTCACCGCGGGCCGACCGGTCTATCTGGTGTATCCGCCCAACGACTTCGCCGAGGACGTGCCCGAGCTCGAGCTCGCACCTTTCGATCTCAAGGTTCTCCGACTCTGGCCGGGGCTCGTCGCACTGCAGGCCATTCCAAAGGAACCGCTGGCCGGACCCGCACCCACGAAACCATGAGATTCGCGATCGACATCCTGCACCCGGCCCACGTTCACTTTTTCCGCCATTTCATCGACGAAATGCAGCAGCGGGGGCATGACTTCCTGGTCACTGCCCGCGACAAGGACTGCTCTCTCGACCTGCTGCGGGAGCTACGGATCCCTCATTCGGTCATCAGCAGCCAGGCACGGGGCGGCGTCGCCCTGGCCCTGGAGCTGCTCACTCGCACCTGGCGATTCTGGCGCCGCATGCGGCGCTCCCGTCCGGACTATCTGCTCGGCATCATGGGGCCGACCATCGCATTGGCCGGGACGGTCAGCTCGGCGAAAACAATCGTGTTCTACGACACCGAGATGGCCAGGGTCACCAACTGTTTTGTCTTTCCCCTGGCCGACCGCGTCTGCACCCCGGAGTGCTACCAGGAGCAGGTCGGCAAGAACCACGTGACCTATCCCGGGTACCACGAGCTGGCCTACCTGCACCCCCGGCGCTTCCGGCCCGATCGAGGAGTCCTGGCCGCGGCGGGGCTTGACGGCGACCAACCGCTCTACATCGTTCGCTTCGTATCGTGGGAGGCGAGCCACGACGTGGGAGAGAGCGGATTCTCGCTCGCCGGCAAGCGCAAGCTGGTCGCGCTACTCGCCGAGAAGGGTCGCGTCCTGGTCTCCTCGGAGGCCCCCCTCCCCGAGGATCTTGCCCAGTACCACTATCCGCTGCCGGCGAGCCAGATCCATCATGTGCTCGCCTTCGCGGATCTGCTGGTCGGAGAAAGCGCCACCATGGCTTCGGAGGCTGCGGTGCTGGGCACCCACGCCCTCCTGGTGTCGAAGACCGGACGCGGCTACACGGACGAGCAGGAGGCACGCTACGGGCTGGTCCACAACTTCACCCACCAGCAGGAGCACGACGCCCTCGCCCGGGTCCGCAAGCTGATCGGTGACGAGGATCTGAAGAACGACGCCCTGAGGCGCCGCGCCCGGCTGCTCGAGGAGCATATCGACGTGACCCGCTGGATGATCGACTACTTCGAATCCGATCAGTCTAGGTAGCCGAGCGCTTCGAGCTGTTTCCGCACGTCCTCGTCGAGCTCGGTCTGCGCGCCGCGGGACGTGGGTCCTTCGCCCGACCGGCGAATGGCCATCGCACGCGCCGTCAGGTCCCGCACCAATTCCGGCCGGGCCGGGGCCAGGTCGGTCGTTTCGCCGGCGTCGGCCCGAGAGTCGTAGAGCTCCACCCGCCCGGCCGACTGCTCGACGATCAGACTCCAGTCCGGCGTCTGGAGCTTGAACGACGCCAGCTTGTTGCCTTCAGCGTAGGCATGACCGCGGAGAGGCTCGGCGAGCAGGTTCTCGCCTTGACACGCGGCCGGGACCTCGAGGCCCGCGAGCGCGGCGATTGTGGGCAACAGATCGACGGTGCCCACCGGCTCGGCGACACGCCGCTCTTTCGGGAACAGCTTCGGATGGCTCAGGACCAGCGGAATGTGGAGCATTTCATTGTAGAGGGTGGTGACGTGACCATACCGGCCATGCTCGTAGAAGGCCTCGCCGTGATCGGAGGTCAAGACGATCAGGGTCTTGTCGAGAATCTTCCGCCGTTCGAGTTGGCGGATCAGCACGCCGATCCACCAGTCGACGTACTTGATCTCGCTGTCGTAGAGGGACAGCAGATAGTCCCGTTCCGCCGGCGCCACGGGCGACGGTCGGCCGAGGTCTTCGAGCACCTCGAGGCTCACCCCGCCCGCGAACCTCTCCGGCGCCTTGCCGACCCCGACGTCGAAAGGCCACGGCGGGGCATAGGGATAGTGCGGATTTATGAAATGGAGATACAGGAAGAATGGCGCGGTGGGTTTCTGAGCCCGCGTCTGTTTCTCGTTCAACCACGCGAGGCCGTCGAGCATCACCTTGTCGGTCCTGAACGGGTCGTTGATGCCCGAGAAGACGACGAAGTCGTCGAACCCCTGGGAGAACCCGGTCGCTTCGGCGACCCACGGCTGGGCGGACACGGCCCCGGTGTGGTACCCCCGCTGCTGGAAGAGCTCGGCCAGCGTCACCATCCTGTCGCCGAGCACGCTGTAGACACCTTTTTCCTTGGCGCTGTGGGTGACCTGGTGGAAAGACTGGTAGGTGCCGGTGAAGAGCGTCGCCATCGACGGAGGCGTCCATGGCGCCTGCGCGATGGCGTGCTCGAAGACGACCCCGGTCGCCGCCAGCTGATCGATGTTCGGGGACGTTCGCTCAGGGTTGCCGTAAAGGCTGAGGCGGTCGGCCCTCAGGGCGTCCAGGACGATCAAGACGACGTTCAGCGAGTCCTCAGAGGCGTTGTGTTGATCCTCGGAGACTTCGCGGGTACATCCCGACGCGAGCACGAGAGCGGCGGTGAGCACGACCACCGGAAGCCGCCTTACGCCGCGCCTTGCATGTGGAAGGGCCATCGAGGCGGCAGACTCTAGCACAGACGCCCGCGCCTCGAGCGACCACGCCCTGGGGCGAGACGCTGGTAGACTCGCCGGCCGTACGGACGCGTGACGTCGTGGGAGATCGAAATTGGAGAACAGCCGTCGGAGTCAGGGGAAGGCGCTGCCTTGGCTGGCGCTCGGCCTCGTGCTCACAGGCAGTGCGATCATCTATTGCTGGAACCTGGATTACGGGCTGCCGTTCTTCCCGCGCTCCGACGAGGTCCACTGCGTCCCCTATACGCTCACCGAAGGCCAGAACGTCAAGTTCTACAACTTTCGCTACCCGGGTCTGTCGAAAAAGATCTATTACATTCCAAAGCTGATCGCCGGCTGGGACTCGGACTCTCCCCACATCGTCCTGGCGGCACGCTACGTCAGCGTCCTCTTCTCCCTCTTTTCGTTACTGACGTTCTTTGTCCTCGCGCGATCACTGATCCCGCGGCACGGCGACTGGATCGCCCTGGCGGGCACCGTCGGTCTCGCGACGCACCCTCTGTTCGTGGCCAGCGCCAGGTCAGCCCTGGCCGAGAGCATCCTTCTCTGCTTCCTCCTGTGGCTCTTCCTGGCAATCGTTCGGTTCATCGAGAAGCCCGGCCGGCGACGTCTGCTCCTCGCCGCGGTCCTGCTCGGCCTGCTCGTCGGCGCCAAATATTCCGGCGTCTTTCTCTCCGTGGCGCTTGCCACCGCCGTCTTCATGCACCGCCGGTACGATCTCCGGCGCGCGTTCGTGGACTTCGCGGCGGTCGGCACCGTGGTCACGGCGGCCTTTGTCGTGACCACGCCGCGAGCCCTCCTCTACCCGCAACGGTTCCTGAACGATTTCCTGTGGAACAACAAGCACTACGCCGCCGGACATCCGGGGTTGCCCACCGACGGCGTCTGGCTCGACTACGTCCAGAGTCTCGGCGTCCTCCCGGTGGTGCTGGGCTGCTTGAGCCTGCCGCTCTGGTACCGACAACACCCGCGGAGCTTCACCGTTCTCGTGCCCTGGG
The DNA here is from genome assembly GCA_024226315.1 of bacterium. Taxonomy (GTDB): domain Bacteria; phylum Acidobacteriota; class Thermoanaerobaculia; order Multivoradales; family J023; genus JAAELT01. The sequence goes on from JAAELT010000369.1 coordinate 26,655, forward strand.
CGCTGCTGTACTTCGTCAAGCTGAGCGGTTATCGGATGGGGTTCGAGCGCAACATGCTGATCGTCGTTCCAGTGTTGTTTCTCGCGGCTTGTTTCGCCATGTCGAGCCCCGGACCGTTCCCGCCGAGGTGGGGCAAGCTGTTGTTCCTGGCCTTCTTCGCCGTGGCACTGGCCGGTCAGGCTTCCCTGGCGTACCGGCACGGCTACTGGCACGATCGCCCGTCGACCCTCGACGTCGGCTACCGGGAGATCAATGATCACATTCCGCGCCGGGCCACGGTCTGGCGATCCATGTACACCCCCCCGATCCATCCGCCCAGGGCGCGCGTCGGAACCAACCTGGACCGCGACGTCGTCGAAGCGTTCGTGCGCGGCGAGATCGAGTACGTCGTCCTGTCGGAGAGCTTCACCAGACGCATCCGGCCCGGAACCTTCGGCTACGAGACAGGGCTCGAGCTCCTGGAGCGACTCGAAGAGGCCGGGGAGCTGACCTTACACATCGCGGACTCGAGCGAGCTCATCGGTCCGGGAATCCGCGTCTACAGGTCTTCGCTCGCACCCCGAGATCAATGATGCGCCTCAAGCCTCGGTCGGGTGTTTCCGGCCGGCGAGTGCTCGCCACACCGCCCGTGCCTCATCGAGCTTGAAGGCGCCGGAGAGGTGCGCCACGAGCAGGGCGGCCGCGGTCGCCGGCACCAGCGCGGTCAAACGCTCGCCGATGCTCTCCGCCCACCACGCAGCCAGACCGTAGGGCACCGCGCACAACAGCAGGAGCGCCGTCCTGCCGGCCTCGAGCGACAGCTCGAGGCGCCGGAAACCGACCACGTAGGCCGCGAGGCAGGCCAGGGCAGCGGCCACCGAGTAGGCGCCGGCGAGACCGAGTGGTCCCCAGACCGCGAGCCACCAGACGCCCAGGACGACGAAGGTGAGCATGCCAACGACGGCGACCGGGATGCCGAGCTGCGGCCGGCGATGTTGGCTGAAGACCATCTGCAGCACCAGCGTCGCCCAGCGGAAGGGCAGCGAGGCGAGGATGACGGACAGCAGGGGATACACCGGCTCGAACCCTGGTCCCAGCACGTGAACGATGAGCGGCCGCCCGATCAGGACCGCCACTCCCCAGACGGCGAAGTAGCCGAGCATGCCGCCGCGGATGGCCATGCCGGCCCACCTCGACAGACGCGTCAGATCGCCCTGCCGATGGAAGATGCCGAACATCGGGACGAAGGCCGACGCCCCCTGCTCGGGCAGGCGGGCGAGGAGGTGGTTGAGAGTGATCGCCAGGCTGAAGAATCCGGTGACGGCGGCCTGGCCCGTGGAGAACGCGATGAGCACCGGTCCGAGATACTGACTCAGCGCCCGTAGGATGCTGGTCGACCACGCCCGCAGCGCCAGCCCGGCATGAGCCCGGAGGGCGGCGAAGTCCGGACGCACCTCGCCGCCGTCCGGGACCACGAGCCGGCTCAGGCGCCGGCCCCAGAGAGCGACGAGGGCCTCGACGAGGACCAGTCCGCCGAGGAATCCCGTGAGCCCGAACCAGGGGAAGAGCAGGGGAGCCAGCAGCAGGCGCCCAACGGCGCGGCAAGGTTGCAGCAGACCCCAGTAGCCGTGATTCTGCGCCCCCCACTGGAGGAGGAAGAGGGCGTTCGACAGGCTCATCAGGTAGACCAACAGCGCCACGGCCAGCGTGGCGCCGACGCCGACGTCGAAGGGGTTCGCCAGAGTGAGAAAGGCGTAGGTCGCCAGCGCGAAGACGGCGCCGGTCATCAGCCGCAGCCGAAGCACCGCCGCGAACAGGCCCTTGGCCTCGGTGAGCCGTCCCTCGGTGAAGAGCGGGCTGAAATGACGGGTGACGACCAGTGGCATGCCCAGGGCGCTGGCGACCGCGGCGTAGCCGTAGACGGCGGCCAGGAAGGAGTACTCGCCGTAGAGATGCTTGCCGAGGACCCGCGGGATGACCACGCCGGCGAGCACCGCCGCGACCGCGCCGACGGCCCCGAGGCCGAAGATCTTGGTCGCGCCCCGCAGCGTGTGCGTCGTGCTCGCTCTGGCCATGCGCGTCAGGCGGCTGCGGCCTCGCGGACCACCTGAGCCACGCGCTCGAGGAAGTCAATTCCCCTTTGCCGGACCTTTTCGACTTTCTCCAGACAGGCTTCCGGATCCCAGTCCTCGAGCACCGCGTCAGCGCGCTCGACGATCGACTCGATCCCGGTCCGCAGCAGGTCGACGCGGTGGCCGGCGAGCCCGACCTCTTCGAGCAGCGTCGCCGTCTTGCTCTTGTGCCGGCGGTACTGCCGGAAATGATCGACCGTGACGAATGGACAACCGTTCTTCATCGCGAAGATCGTCCCGTGGAAGCGATCGGTGATCGTCAGCGTCAGGTAGCGGTACACGCACGCCCACTCTTCGACGTCCAGGTGGCCGGTCAGCGTGTAGGGGATCTTCCAGTCCCAACCCGCAAGATTCGCCACCTGGAAACCCCGTGCCCGGAAAGCGGCCGTCACTTCCCGCCGGATCCGCTTGTCGGCCACCGACAATCCGAGCACCGGCCGCCGCAGGTCGATCCCGCGGCGCTCCATGACCGGGCGAGGATCGACCGCCGGCAGATCCGCCAGAAACGTCGGATCCGGAACCTTGTGGACGACGCCCGGATCGACGCGGCCGGTCCGCTCGACCAGCTCGAGCGTGACGTCGTCGCGCACGCCGATGAGATCGAACGCCGCGAGGCACTCCCCCGCCCGGGCCCATTGCTCGGCGCTCACCGCCTCCAGGTCCGTCAGGTTCGCCGAGGCGGCAAAGGCAATCTTGCGGCAGCTCAGGCGGGGATCCAGCCAGAAGATGTTCGGGAAGGGCGGTCCGGGAGTCTCGGGCGAGATCAACCAGATCTGATCGCTGCCGACCAGGATCGCGTCGTACTTCTGGTCGACGAAACGCCGGGCGGCCTCGAGGGAATCCGTGGTCAGGGAATCCGCGGAAAGCGGAAACCTCGCGCCGACGAAGCGCCGTGTCTGGAGCAGGCTCAACATGAAGGCGTGGTTGTAGAACGGCGGTCTGGTGTTGAGAATGCGGGCGCGCTCGTAGCGTTCGCCCCGCGCCGATCGGTAGTCGATGGTCTCGACGTTGCCCTCGCCGCAGACCGATTCTAGGGCCTGGAGCAGGGCATATGCCTGCCACGTCGCCCCCATGTTGACCGCTCGATGGTAGGTCAGCTGGCCGACCTTCGGTGATCCCTGTCCCATACCCTCTACTCTCCGGCCTGCGTACGGACCTCGTTCAACTCGGCTCCACACCGCCGGCGAGGCGATAGACCAACGGCACGGTCATCACCATCTCGTGGGTGATGCCGTGCCCCCACAGCCCGTCCTCGCCCCAACAGTCACCGTGATCGCCGCAGATCAAGACATGAGTCTCCTCGAGGGAGATCGCTTCCAGCAGGCTCGCGATCGTCCCATCGACGTAGGCGAGGCTGCTCGACTGGCGCGCGCGGCACTTCGCCGCGTCGTTCGTGCCCTGGGGGTCGAACGGCAGGCAGAGATTCTCGCCCCTCGGCCAGTCCGCTTCTGCGTGCCAGTAGGGGAGGTGGGTCTCGCCGACGTTGAGGAACGCGAAGAAGCGCTGATCGTCGGCGAGCAGCCGAATCGACCGCTCGAGGTAGGCGATCTGTTTCGCCAGCGAGTAGTAGTTGCCGGGATAATAAAATTGCTGGAAGTCGGCCGTCAGCGGCGCGCTGCTCGCCTCCCTGGAATCGAACCAGGTCATCGCGCCACTCCCGATCGTGGCGTACCCCGCCTTGTTGTAGCCGTCGATGACGTTCTTGCAGTCGAGCACCATCAGGTTGCGCGATCCCTTGCGGGTGTGCGTCTGCCCTACTTTCCAGAACTTCCCGGCGACGGGATTCACCAGGCTCTCGGCCACGAGCGGATCTCCCGGAGTGAAACCGGAGAAGATGGCCATGTGCGATGGAAAGGTGAAATTCGCCGGCGCCAGCGCCTTGCGGGGAGCGCCGATGCGGTCGAAACTCGGCGTCGCCGTCTCGACGTAGGTGTCGTAGCGGCAGGAATCCAGCGTGATCAACAGGAAGTTGTGACCGTCGGCGTGGATGCCCTCGCCGCCGAGAACTCGGCGCTGCAGGTAGGTCCGGACGCGCGCCGGGAGCACTCGCTTGAGCAATCTTTTCATGCTAGTTCGCCCGCGAGTAGATCCGTGCGCATCGCCGGTAGACCGAGCGCAACCGATAAAGCAAGCGGTAGAGAAAGACCCACGGCAGCATGCGGCGCCGAAACGCTCGCAGGCCGGGTTTCGGTTTCTGGAGCGCGAACGCTCGAGTGCTCTGGCGCTGCAGTTTATCGCGCAGCAGCACGACGCATTTTCTGAACAGGCTGAGTTGGGTAGCCAATCCAGCGAACCGCTTGCGCGGGCGCCAGAGCCCTCGTTTGCGATAGAGGCGGAGGCGATACGGCAGGGCGTCGCGCCGGTGACGCAAAGCCGCCGACTGCGACCGCACCGCCGCATCGACCGGCAGCTCCTCGAGCGCCACCTCTCCGGCCGCGTTCGCGTCTTCGATCAGCCGGAGGATCTCGGCGCGGCGGCACACCACGAGGCTCGTTCCGCGCTCGTCGCGAATGTGCTCGGGCAACCAGACGTCGCCCACCGCCGCGTCGGCGGTCTCGCCGAAGACGTCGTCGCACACGTCGCAGGCACCGTGCATGAAGAAACCCATGCCCCAGTCGCCGCCCATCACCTCCCGCATGGGAATAGTATGCCATTTCACGTCATCACCATGGCGCACCTGGACGCCGAAGGCGAAACGATTCGCCGGGTTGCCGGGAATCTGCTTGCGGAAGTCCGCCATCTCGACCCGGTCCTCTTCGACGCCGCAGCAGCGCGCCAGGTAGTCGAGGAAATAACGGTTTTTGAGGTGACCGCAGACCAGGCTGACGGTGTACTCGATACGAGTCCTGAGGAGCGGCTCCTCACGCATGGCCAGCTTGACGGCCTTGACGGAGCAGGGCAGCCCGACAAAGAGATAGCGCCCCGGTTGGGCGAGCGCTTCCCGCAGGACGGCGGAGACCTCGACCGGATGGTAGGCCGATTTGGCGACCTGATCCAAGTCTTCGAGAGTGCGAGAAATCCCATAGCGAAAGACAGGCTTCTCTCCCGGATGGGCCTGGACCGAGATGACGCGATCGACCTTGCCCTCACGCAGCAGCTTGCGCGCCAGCCACGAGCCGAGGCCGCCGGACGTCGCGCGATCGTGCCGATCCGGATCGGCGACGCGGCCCGCGAAGCAGCGGAGATAGTAGCCGAGCTCGGAACGATGCCGAATCCCTTCTTGCCGGCGATAGTCGGCTCGCGCCAGCGTATCTTCGTCGTCTTCCTGGTCCCAGAAGGGACAAGCGCGGAGCAGTCGCCGTTCGAGGCCCCGGGTCGCACCGGGACTCACTTCCTGCGGGAGATAGGAGCCCGAGGCCCGCTGCCGCATCCGGAGAGTGTCCGGCGGCGCGACGCCGGCGCAGACGCCGCAGCCGACGCAGACGTCGTTGGCCACGACCCGGTTGAAGATAGTGGGCTCTGCGGCGACAGCCGTCATCTCGCTCTCGAACGTTGCCGGACCTTCATTTCGACCCGTGCTCGATCACGGTCCGATAGAAGGAGCGCGTCTGGCGGGCGACGACGCGCATACCCCAGCGGTCGACGATCCGGCGGCGAGCGGCGCGCCCCATCTCCTGGGCCCGCGCCGAATCCGCGATCAGCCGCGACAGCTTCCGAGCGTAGGCCGCGGGCTCGGGGGAGTCGACCAGCGAGCCGGTCTCGCCGTCGGCGACGATGGCGTCCATTCCGGTGCCCGCGGTGCCGACCACCGGCAGTCCGCTGGCACCGGCCTCCAGGCAAACCCCGGGGAAAGCCTCGGCTCGCGAAGGCGCGAGCACGATGTCGCACCGCTGGTAGAGATCCGGCATGCGCTCGTAGGGTACCACGCCGCGGAAGCGGACCCTGTGCTGATGCTCGGGCCGCAGGCGGCGCCGGCAAAACTCCGTCGCCAGCTCATCCGAGCCCTGCCCGAGGGGCTGGTCCGAGCCCGCGATCTCAAACGATACAGCAGGCCATTGATCGAGAATCTGTCCGATGATCGCCGGAACCCGGTCGAAGCCCTTGATCCGGTTGAGGTGGCCGACGAACAGCACCGTCGGGGCGTCGCCGGAACGCCCGGCCCCCGGCTTGAACCGCTCGGTGTCGATGGGGTTGTGGAGGACCTGAACATGCGACAGGTCGAGCTCGAAGGTCCGCGCGTTGCGGCGGCGAGCCACCTCGCTGACCGCAGTAACGTGGGGCGTCCGGCGCAGACTCTGCCGCTCACGCCAATACATGGGGTAGTGATACCAGCGATAGGCGCCCCGCAGCTTGAGATTGTGCGTGCAGCCGCTGTGGATCTTGATCACTACCGGCGGCCGCCGCCGCCAGCCCAGGAGTCCCAGGGCTTCACCGGCCATCTCCGGCGCTTCGACGATGTCGAATCTCGCTGGCCCCAGCCGCTTGAAAAACCGCGCCACCAGACGGCTCCAACGAGCGCCTTCGACCACCGAGAAACGAGGCAGCAAGACGGGAGGACGGAGCGGAAGCCCCACGACGCGAACACCATCGAGCTCCTCGTCCACTGCCTCGGCGGACGGCGACTGGGTGACGACGGTGACTCGGTGGCCGTCTCCCGCCAGGGCCCGAGCGAGGGTCGCGGAATACGTCCCTACGCCGCCGAATGGCTGCCTCCAGGGGTATTCGCGAGACACCACGCCGATGTTCATCGCGCCCCTCTCATCGCCCGGCCGTCATCGTGAGACTTCGGCGGCGAGCTGGCGGAACATCGACGCGTACTCGCCGCAGACCCGTTGCAGGTTGAATGTCCGGGAGACGTGACGGCGACCCGCCTCGGCCAGCCGGCGGCGCAAATCGGCGCCGTCCGCCAGGCGATCCAGGGCGCTCGTCATCGCGGCCTCGTCGTCCACCGGCACCAGCAGGCCGCGGACCCCGTCCTCGATCAGCTCATCCGGCCCGTAGGGGCAGCGGGTCGAGATCACGGGCGTGCCGCAGGCCATTGCCTCGATCAACACGTTCGGAAAACCTTCCCAGCGGCTGGAGAGAGCGAA
>JAAELT010000370.1 GCA_024226315.1 bacterium
CCTCACCACGCGAACCGTCGCCTGGCCCGTCTTCGAGCAGGGAGAGTTCGTGATCCTCTGGGTCACCGCCATCGGGCGGCGCTTCTGGTGCCCCGTCTGCCACTCCAACACCCGCGTCGCTCATCCGGGTGTCGGAGCTGGGGCACGCTACGCAGCCGCCGCGATCGCCGCCCTCCTTCACCTCGTAGGCGCAGTGCCCTTCGGCGTGGGCACCTCGGAAGCCGACGCGTTCCGCTTGGCTCGGGGACACGGTGTCGGCATCTCGGAACGCGGACGCTCGGGACGGCCTCGTTGGACCTCCATCCGGCGCTGGATCGGCGACCTCGAGAAGCGTTGGCCCGCCTTGATACTGCCGACCGGCGACCGCATCACCCGCCTCCATGCGGCGCTGCTCTCCTTCGGACTCGGCCTGCCCGGGAACGAGGTCGTCGGCGTCGCCGTGCTTGCCCAGGCTCGGGGAGGCATGGCCATGTGACCGTCGCTCACCAAGCGTCCCCACCTCGGTGCCCCGTCCCTTTTCGCCCAGCGCGCGTTCTGTTGACCGGGCCAATCCCGGAGGACCCATGGCACCCATACCCACCCCGATCCCGAGCCGCCTCGAGGAGCTCGCACTCTTCCGCCACGCCATCGTCGGCGACCTCGTCATCTCCGAGCTGCCTCGAGGCGCGCTGAACGAGGAGCTTCGACAACGAGCTAAGCGACGCTACCGTCCGCCCGGCTCTCCCGTCTCGCGCACCTTCCACTGGAAGACCCTGCAGCGCTGGCTGCTCGCCGCACGACGAAGCTTCGCAGACCTCCAGCCCGCGTCTCGGCAGCGAGGCTTTGGTCTTGCGCTAACCCCCGAGGCTAGAGAGCTGCTCCTCGACATCCGACGCCAACACCGCTCCGCCTCCGCCGAGCTCATCCTCGAGACCGCTGTCCAGCACGGTGCCATCGAACCGGGCACCATCTCCTTGCCCACGCTGCGGCGGCTCTACTCCCGCGCCGGCATCTCCCGACGCTCCCGACAGCGCCACAAGCGCTCGGGCGCCAAGGACCGCCGACGCTGGAACACCGAACGTCTAGCGGAAAGGACCGGCCGCACGGAGTTGGGAGAACACCGAAGACCTGCTTGGCCGGTCTTTTCCGCCGTTGGACGAGGCCCGGGGTCGCCTTATCGGTGAAAAGGAACGGCCGTCCACGAGTCCGGTCGAGTTGCCGCTGGCGAAGGAGCCCCTGGGGCATCGGGTCCGGTGCTTCGGCGCGTCACAGGCGCGCCAGAGTGACCGAAACCACGGCCCTGGCGCGCTGGAGACGGACCTCACCACGGCCGTCCATGGAGGGAGCCAGCAGACGAAGGACGCCGCTCAAGGCGGCCCCCGCGCGGTCGCCGAGCCGAGCGGCAGAGGCTCCGTCCGCAGTGCCCCGCCGCACTGCGGGCACTCCAACCGTCGGGACCAGCGGTCGTGGTCGGCGAGCTCCCGCTCGCAGCGCGACAGGATGGCCTCGGCCTCCAGGTCGGTGGGCATGCCCGGCGCGGGTTGGTTCGGGAGCAGCGCCCGCGCCTGCTTCAGGAGAGTGGGGACCGAACTGGCTGCGTAGAGTCCATAGTGGCGGACCTTGCGGAAGCCCTTGGGCAGCACGTGTAGCAGGAACCGACGGACGAACTCCGCGCCGTCGAGCCACAGCGACCGCTGCTTGCCGTCGCTGTCGGAGTCCCGAGCCATGAACCCGACCTGGGTGTCGGTGACAGCGAACACACGGCGGTCGGAGATCGCGACGCTGTACAGGTAGCGAGCGAGGTACTTCAGCGCGTGGGCGACGGGGCGGTCGCCTGGGGCCTCGACGTGCACGCCCCATTGGCGGTGGCGCTTCGAGACGATGCGCAGCTTGCGCGCGAAGCCAGCGGCCTCGTCGCCCAGATCGAGCTGGCCCGCCTTCAGCGCGTCGATGAGGCCCTCCAGAACGCGGCCCCGGTACATCCTGGCGATGACAGCCACTGGGAAGAGGAAGTCGGTCCGCGTCTCGACCCACCGCTGGCCATCGAGCGACAAGCCCCCGGCGGTGACGAGCGCATGCCAGTGCGGGTGCAGGGTCAGGTTGCTGGCCCAGGTGTGCAGGACCATCGTGATGCCCAGGAGCGCGCCAAAGCGCTGCTCGGCCAGGTCGGCGAGCACACTGGCGCCGGCGCGTGCCATCAGCGGGTACACGGTGTCCGGGTTGCGGTGCGCCACGCCTCGCAGCTCGCTCGGCAGCGTAAACACGACCTGGAAGTGCGGCACGTCGAGCATGCGCTCGGCACGGGCCTCGAGCCACTTCGCGGCCTTCGCGCCTCCACACTGCGGGCAGTGCCGATTGTCGCAGGACTTGTAGACCGGCAGCCGGTGCCCGCAGTCATCGCACACCCGCACGTGGCCACCGAGCGCACCGGTGCGGCACGCCAAGAGGCGGTCGAGGACGCGAGAGCGGACCGGGTCACAGCCGTGCTTCTGCCTAAAGCCAGCCTCGTGGCGCCGAAGCGCTTCGAGGACCACCGACTTGTGCGACCCGACCGCTTGCCGGGTGTGGCAGTACAGCTACAGCTGGTCGTACGGAGAAGGTGTCCGCGCGATGAGGTCTGCGTTGATGCAGGTGTAGCGCGCGGTGGTCTGCGGGCTGGCATGGCCGAGCAGCACCTGGACGAGCCGCAGATCACTGCCCTCCTCGAGGAGCCAGGTGCCGAAGCTGCGCCGCATATCGTGGGATGTGATGCGGCAGGACCCCGCAGGCTGCAGTCGGCGCAGCCGCGCGCTCATGGTGCTGGTGGAGACCGGGTGTGCCGCCCAGGGGCGCACCGGATCGACGCGGCCAGGATTACAGAGCCGGCGGGCGGGGAACAGAAGCGGCTCGGGGGGTCGAACGACGCGCCAGTAGCGCTCCAGCAGGCGCAGGGTGCGTGGCGAGAGCATGACGGATCGGGCCTTGTCGCCCTTGCCGGAGCGAACGCGGATGAGCCCAGCGCGGCGATCGATGTCGTGCACACGCAGAGCAGCGGCCTCGGAGATGCGCAGACCCGTGGCGAGCATCAGCGCGAAGAAGGTGTAGTCAAAGGGGCGACCTGCCATCGCGGCGAGGAGGGCCCTCGCTTCGGAACGGGTCAAAGCGCGGCTGGGGCGCTGCGTGCGCACCCTGGGACGCGGGACGAGCGCCATCACCTCGGGCCTGCCGAGGGTGTGGACGAACAGAAAGGTCAGGGCGGCGTGGTAGACGACCCGTGTTGCCGGCGCGCGCTTGAGGTTGGCGAGATGGAGCAAGAAGCGCCGCACCTCGGCGGTACCGAGCAGCTCCGGGGACCTCCCATGGAACCTGGCGAATGCGGCGACGGAGCAGATGTAGGTCTTGCGGGTCCGGTCTCCGAGGTCGCGAAGTCGCAGATCTTCGAGCATCTTCTGTCGAAGACGAGTCATTGGATTCTCCCTCCGGCCCCGTGTTTGAAGTGGGGGGCCGGAGGGACGAATCCCTGGATCGTCGTCAGTCGCTGGCCGGCGTCAGTGCGCCGGCGTCACCGAGCTGCCCGAAGGGCTTCGTCCAACGAGAGGATGGAACAAATAGAGGCCGTAGCTGATCTTCCCCAGATACGTGAGCGGACGCCACCGGAGAAAGGCACCGCCGCGAGGACGAATCGTGCCTGGCCCCCCGGCGTAGTGCAGGATC
>JAAELT010000371.1 GCA_024226315.1 bacterium
CATTATATTGTTATATTATGTATGTTATTAGTATTATATTCTTTCTTTAGCATTTAGTTTAAGGTAATTACAATCCTTAATCCTCTTTTTTAATTAATACATTATTCGATTAGTACATCATTTTACGGAGGTAATTAAATGCCTTAATAGATCATAGATTGTATTATTTACTACGTACTTTTACAAGTTTATTTAACCAACCAGTAATAATAGTTAATATATGCAGTTAATCATTAACCCTGAATCTCGCTACGAACTTATTTTAGTTTTATCTACCATTTAATATTCATTTAATATTAGCTAGTTTTAGTATTGAATTAATTTTGTGTTATTTTATCTTTATCACTCGTATTTCGGTTGTTCCAATATTAACACCTAATTAAGGAATGGATTATTTATTATGTAACTGTTTAATATCAATTTAATTATTTACCTTTATTATGTTTTATGATTAAATTATGTAGCATTAACTAAATCTTTAATATTTGTATTCCTCATTTTAACGTCTGTTTTAACGAACATATAAGATTAACTCAACTATTTAGCAAGGAGGACAGTTTATATATAGTACTTATTATGGTAATTAATTCTTTCAATCCAATTTATTTTATTAACAATCTCATTATTTATTAATTAGTTATTTAATGCTAGAAACTATCTCAATTCCAGCTAAACACATAAAGTACCTTGCTAGGAGGATTTAGGTCCAAAGGAAAGCTAAAACACATAAAGTACCATAAAGTCATTACGAAACACATACCTTAAATGCATACTATGTGATTATTTAATGCATTAAGGCCTTAGGCCTCGATACACAGACTATTTTAACGGAAACATATATTGTTAGTGAACTTGGCAACCCCATTA
>JAAELT010000372.1 GCA_024226315.1 bacterium
AAAACGTGATCTATATCCTGACCTCCTACCCCGACGGGCGGCCCGCCGAGACGGCGCTGACCATCGTGGTGGACGGCAGAGAGCACGCCCTCGCCACCGGCCCCTACGGCCTGGCCGAGTTTATCTACATCCCGACCGAATTCACCGCCCGCTTTGACGTCCGCGCCCGGGACGCGCAGGGGGCCGAGGGCCGTGGCACATTCTCGTTCGACCCCGACCGGGCGGCGGCGACGCTGCTCTTGCGGGCCGACCGGGCCGTCTACGAGGTCGGCGACACGCTGCTGGCCGAGGCGCTGCTCGGCGGGACGGAAGAGATCGTTGCTCGGACGGTCTACCTCGACGCTGTGCTGGCGGAACAGACCATCGCCACGTTCTCCGCTCCCGTCGAGGACGGGCGGGCCGTCTTTGCCCTCGATCTGGACGGGACAATGATCGGCACGCTCGAACTCTACGCCTACCACGTCCTCCCCGGCGGCGAAATCGTGCGCGGTGACCGGACGGTGGTGGTGAACGCGCCGCGCCAGGTGCTTGTGGCGGTGAGCGCCGACCAGGACGAGTACCGCCCCGGCGAAACGGCCCATCTCGAACTCCAGAGCGATCAGCCAGCCGCTCTCGGCATCGGCGTGGTGGACGAGTCGGTCTATGCCATCGAGACACAGCCCCCCAGCTTTGCGCGGGCCTATTTCCTCCTGGAGCAGGAATTATTGAAGCAACAAGCACCGGTGCCGGGATTCGACCTGCCCGCGATGGTCGCCGCCGAGACCGAGATACAGGCCGCGCAGAACGTGGCCGCCCAGGCCGCCCTGTCCGGCGTGTCCGCTCCCGGCCACACGCTCTCTGTCCGTTCCGCCCCTGGCCCAGGAGAAGACGCCGCCGTGCAGGCCGCCCGCGCCAGGAGAACCGTTCTGTCCAACAGACTCGGCATCCTGCTGGCCCTGCTCCCGCTACTCTTGAGCGGTGTCGTCGTGCAGGGCTTGAGGCCGACCGGCGTCCTGGAGCAGGCGCTGCGCCGCGTGGCCGTCGGATTCTTGGTGTCGTGCGTCGCTTCGCCGCTGCTGATCCTCGTCGTTGGCGGGGTGATGTGGCTGCTGTGGGCCGTGCTCGGCGTTGGCGCTCCTGTGCTCGTCCTCCTGGGCGTGCTCGGCCTGCTGGGCTGGTTGGTCGCCCACGGCTGGCGGCAGCGTGACGCGCGGGTGCAACTGGCGACCGGCCTGTTCGCGGCCTATCTGGCGCTCGGCGGGATGCTGGTCATCCTCGCTGCGCGCGGCGGCGATCTACAGGGCACGCTGCTGGCCCTGGTAATGCTCACCTTCCTGCTGGCCGTGGCCGCGTTGGCGACGCTGGGCCAGGG
>JAAELT010000373.1 GCA_024226315.1 bacterium
CGGGATCGACAGCGACAACTTCATCCTTCAGCCCGGAGCGGTGTACGACATCAAGCGCGGCCGCAAGGTGACGTCGATGGACCCGCCTCAGCTCCCGCCAGAGGTCGCTCAGAATGCGGCGCAGGCCCGGAACGAGATCGAATGGATGACCGGGAACGGCGACCCGGACATGACCGCCGCGCCCGGACAGATGCGTACCGGCGCCGCGCTCGCCAGCTGGTTCCAAGAGAAGAACCGACCGCTCACGACGCCGGCGACCCATGCAGTCAAAGCCGACCGCCGGAACGGGCGCACCGCGCTCAAGCTCGCCCGCGGGAACTACCGCGAGGACCGCATGCTGAAGATCGCGGGAGCGAACGGCGCGTTTGAGGTCTCGGCGCTCCGTGGATCCGACATCCACTACGACCTGCGCATCATCGGCCAGCCCAAGGACGCGGACTCGATGCAGGTCGCCAAGGCCGAGATGATGGACCTGATCGAGGTCGGAGCGATCAATCCCGCAGACCCGCGGCATTGGCGCGCGCTCGTCAACACGTTCCACTGGGGAACGACAGACGAAGCGTTCGGCGACTTCACGATGGACCAGTCCGGGCAGGAGCAAGAGATCGAGCTCATGCTTCAGGACACGGCCAAGTACGCGGAGACCCCTTTCCCGGTCGCCGACTACGAGGACCACGAAGTACACGCGCAAACCACGGCGCGTTTCATGAAGGGCGACGAGTTCAAGTCGCTCGACCCGATGTCCCAGGCGGTGATCTACACGCACTTCCAGCTCCACATGCAGGAGATCCAGAAGGCGATGCAGGCGCAGGCCCAAATGATCGAGGCCGCCAAAGGCGCACCAGGCGAAAAAGGACAGGCATCCCAGCCGTCCAGGAGTTGACCGTTGACCGAACCGAATGATTCGAGCTCCACACCCCGGAGCAAGATCGTCAAGAAGCCGGCCACGCCGAAAGCTGCCGAACCGGAGCCGCAGGTTGTGACCACGCGCGCCGCGGACCTGCTGCAAGAGTTCCAGAAGGAGCAGTCAACCAGGGTCGAGCGGAAGGTCGCCAAGGACCTGAAGCAATACCAGTACTACCACCGCTGCCACGTCTGCCAGGGCCCCGGCATCTTCTACTCGGTGAACCCGTACGGACGGGTCATCACGGACGAAGACTGGCACTCGACCTACAAGGCAGTCGACGACCGCTTCGCCGATCACCCGTTCTGCCAGATCTGCGAGAAGACGAGAGGCGTCGAAGAACACCTCTTGATGGACCGCGTTCCGCGCAACCAGATGCCGGCCGGCAAGGAACGGCTGGCGGGATGGCGAACTGTTGGCCGGTGGTCCGGGTACCTGATGAAGATGCCCAAGGATCCGGAGGCACGAGAAAAACGGCCCGTTGAGCGCGCCGCACCCAGGAGCGCACGCGAGCCTCACCAGCGACCGATTCAGTACGACGGAGGCGAGACCGAATGACCGACACGACGGGCGCAACCCCTGCCCAAGACGACAAGCCCACTACCCCGGGCAAGGAAGAGCTCCACACCATCAAGGTGAACAAGGAGGACATCGACGTCCCCTACGACGAGCTCGTACGAAGAGCGCAGCTCGGCACGGCGTCCGAGCAGCTCGACGAGAAGAAGGCGGCGTGGAAACAGGACCGCGCAAACTACGACGCGGTTCAAGAGTTCCTCGACCAGGCCGCGGCAAACCCCGCCGCAGCCAAAGCGCTCGACTCAATCCGTCAGTCTCTTCTGAACGGGACCCCCATTCCGGAGCAATTCCGGACGGCCCCCAATCAGGACAGTGGTGGCGAAGGAGGCGAACCGGCTCCGTTGCCGGCGACCGATCCCAAGATGCTTCGCATCGAACAGACGTTGAACGAGGTCCAGGCACGACTGGCTCGAGACGACCGCCAACAAGCGGCCAGCTCGCGCCGAACCATGGTCGAGAACCTGATCGCCAAGGACGACGCCTTACGCGGATCGACGCAGGCGGCCGATCTGGCCGACAGCCTTGCAGCGGGACTCATGGCGGCCGATGCCGAGATGAGCACCGAAGACGCGATCGCGGCATCGGTTCACCGAGTTCGGGAGACCGCGACCGACATCGCAGCGGCAAAGCACCAAACACGTCGCACCCTCAGATCCGAGTTTCCGACAAGCCCCGGCGAGAGCGGAACACCGAGCCTGTCCACAGGTGAGAAGAACACCTACAAGGACCTTCAAGACGGCACGGTGAAGAAGCGCGCGCTGGCCGCGATCAATCGGAAGCTCTTCGGGGGTTCGTGACACCACCAACAAGGAGGGCTGAAACATGCCCGGAATCGACGACGCTGTAGGCGTTCAGTGGCGCAACGGCGGATTTCACGACCACATCCTGACCGACTTCTACGAGGAGACCCTCGTGGACGCCCGCAACAATGTCACCGCTTGGTACGACATGGTTGCGGCGGAAGACAAAGACATCGTCGGCGGCAAGTTCGTCGTCTGGCCGGTGCACGAAGGGCGCAACGAAGGCGTCGGCTACATGGACGCGCGAGGCAACCTGCCCGACCCCGGGTCGCAGGGCTTCGACACGTTCGTGACGCACCTCAAGGACTTCTACGGCCGGATCAAGATCGACGGCAAGACGTTCCGCTCTGCTTCCCACAACGCCGCGTCCTACCTGGATGCGGTCGACACGGAGATGCAGGGCGCGCTCATCGACGCCAAGATCGACTGGCAGCGGGCCGCGTTCAACGACGGATCGGGCCGCTTGGCCGAGGTAACCGTCGTGGGCGCGGGCGGTGCGTTGACGCTGGGACTGCATACCGGCATCACGAACTCGACGACGTGCGACAACGACCCGACGCAGTGGATCGAGGCGCGCATGCGGGTCATGTTCGTCACGTCGGCCGGAGCGTCTCCGGTCACCAAGGTGATCCAGCAGGTCGTCGACGGCACCCAGGTCGTTGTCGGAGACACGTTCGCGGGAGCCGCGGACAACACCGGCGTCGTGGTCGGCGACTGGGCAGTACGCGGTACCCGCGAGGGAACGACCGACACGCGCGACTCGGGATACCGCAACGAGCCCCCGGGACTCGAGGGCTTCTTCAAGGCGACCGGCATCTTCGACGGCAACGGGCTTCCGCCCGCCGGCGCGACGCAGACCGGCAGCTACGACAACACGGGCGTTAGCGCTGCCGCTGCCGGCTTCCAGGGCATCCTGGCAACCGCCGCGTTCCCGTGGAACCAGGCGGTCATCAACGACAACGGCGGCACTCCTCGCGACAACAGCGAGGCGTTGATGCAGGCGCTCGTCAGCGATGCGGAGAAGCAGAACAACTCCAACATCGACATGATCCTGTCGAGCTACGAGTCGTACGACCAGTACGTCGCCAACCTCGTCATCTTCAAGCGCTTCAACGACACCGGGACGCTCGTCGGGGGCCACAAGGTCCTCGATTTCAACGGGGTGCCCTGGTACAAGGACAAGGACGAGTACCGGAACCGGGTCCGCGCTCTGGACCTGTCCCAGTTCCGACGCAAGGAGGTCGCTCCGCTCAACTGGCTGAACCAGGACGGATCGATCTGGAGTCGGGTCACCGACAAGGACGCCTGGGAGGCGGCCTTCAACCTGACCCACACCTGCACCGTCAAGCTGCGCCAGCGGATTGGCGCTACGCTGGTCGACCTGAACGCCTAGCTCTTTTTCGAGAAGGCGCCCGCCCGGTTGCATATGGACCGGGCGGGCACTACCGAGCCGACCATGCAAGACGCACCCTCCATCGGGATCAACACCCGCCGCCCACCCGACCCGATCGGTATCTCAACCAGCGGAGTCGAGCGGACGCGCCGCGAGCTGCGCAGGTTGGACCCGCGGCTCGACCTGTGGTGGGACCGCGACAAGCACCTGTGGAAGGTGATGGAGCGGGTTCAGGACCATCTGTGGTCCTACGTCTTCTTTTGGCGAGGACCCGAAGGCGAGTACCGCGATCCCGGCGCGGTTGAGCAGATGCTCCGGCGCCTGGCTCAATGCGACTGGGACAGGCAGTCGGTTCGCGACTCGACGTGCACCGATCTGCGCTCTGACGTGAGCTCGCGGCGCAAGGAGATCCTCAAGCAGAAGGCCCAGGAGGTCGAGTACTACAAGAAGCACGTCGTCCGCGACTACATGGAGCGCGGTATCGGCGTGCGGCAGACGTTCGGACCCGGAGGCCACCGGTCCCGCAAGTTCTACCAGGGCGTCGAAGGACACAAGGTGAAGCAGGGCGCGCGTGAGCTGTACCGAAACTTCTCGAGGATGACGTGATCCTCTCCGAGCTCCTTCAGAGCGAGCGCGACCTGATCAAGCAGGTCGCCAAAGACTTGCCCGACGCGGAACTCTGCCGCCTGAGCGACCTCGTGATCGCGTCCCTGGTCAGGCGGCAGATCGAGGTCAACCAGGGCTACCACAACTGCGAGATCAACATCGCCAAGGAGGAGTTCAACCAGACGTCCGGCGACGAGTGGGATGTGCAGATGCCGTCGTGGACGATGCGAATCGTCGACGTCAAGGGGCGCACGCCTGGAGGCGACCCCGCGCTCCAGTCCCCGTGGGAGAGCGAGCAGCACGACAACCGCGGATCACGCCTGCGCCGATCGGTGCAGGGCGACTTCAATTCCGGCTGGCAGCACATTGGCGACCTTCTGCGCCTTCGGCGAACGTCCGGACCGGAGGACCTCGCGCTGCGGATCGCGAAGCGTCCGGCGCGGATGTTCAAGGCCACGGTCGACGTCAGGCAGGACGAGTCGGTGTCGTTCCTGCTGCCGGTGTCGCTTGACATCGGATCGCCAGAGATCGAGCGCGGCGCGTACATCGGAAGCCGGATCATGTGCAGCCAGAGCGCCGGCGAAAGCATGGGCGAATACCTGATCTGCACCGCTTCGGTTCCGTTCTCGTCGGGGCCGGGTAGCGACACGAGAACGCGGATCTACATGGCCAACGGCAACTCGGCCGACCTGGAGGTCGGGGACGTGATCGAGTCGATGGTACCGATCGACTCGGCAAACCGGCTTGTCGTCTTAATGGTCGCGCGCTCCGTGTTCGAGCGCGACGGAAACACCAAGGGCATCCGTGCGATCGGAGACGACCTGGAGCGGGAGAAGGAGCTCTACATGGAGTTCATCACCCCGCGACAGGTGCAGACGCCCAGCTTCGCCAGGCGCCACGTCCAAGGCCAACGCAACCGGTTCGATCTGTATCGGGATCAGAACACCGTCCGCTACTGGGGCCGCCGATGAGTCTATTCGCTAGACAGCAAGCCGACTTCGACATCGACGACCGGACCGATCCGTACCAGGACGAACCGGGCGTCGTTGGAAGCCCCTGGCACCTTCCCCGAATCAAGCAGGGGTCGACAACCGTCTTCCAGGTGGACCTGTTCCTGCCGGACGGAGTCACGCCGGCAAACGTCTCTGGAGGCGCGTACACGTTTCGCGCGCAGTGGCGATCGCGCGACCGCTCGGCCAAGCTCCAGGCCGAGGGCGTAGTGACCGTCGTCACCAGCTCGAGGATCGAGGTTCGAATTGAAGCAGCCGAGGCCGCGTCGATGACATCCGAGCGCGGGCGCTGGGACTGCGAGGTCGAGTACGACGACGGAGGAACCGAGAACCACAGGGACACGTTCCTTTTCGGATCGTACGGTCTGGATCTGGAGATCACCCGGTGAGCACGCCGCTCATTACGGCCATCCTGAACGTCGGCGAGGCGCCTCTGTTGACGTCGCACCTCTCGATCGATTCCCCGCCTCTGATCACGGTTACCGCGGACCTTCCCCCCGGGTTCCTGGTCGACGACATCGCCGTGATCGTGTTCAACGAGGCGGGTGTCCAGAACGTTCTGGTCTCGAACGGTGCAGGCAACTTCGATTGCGTGGACGAGCTCGGGGCGCCGTTCGAGCTGCTCGTTGTCAGTGAGCAGGTCCCCTGCGTCGACGAGGAGAACAACCCGACATTCCTCGAAACGGTGGAGCCGTAGATGGCCGACGTTCATCCGATCTATCTGGACCCCGCGGGTACCGGACCGTTCACCTCCCTGAACCGCATTCGACCTACGGACCGTCTCCTGACGGTCGTCAACGAGGCGGACTTCAGCGCAGCGTTCTCGATGATGGTCGCGAACACGGTTGGAAACCCGACCGCTCTCGTGCTTCCGGTGTCGACGATGGTCGGACGTCTGGCGACGGGAGACGTCATTGCGATGACCGGCGCGCAGGCTCGAGCGCTGCTCAACGTTGCCGATGGAGCGCAGGCCCTCGCCGGCACACAGCTTGGCGCGGGGGCCCACGTCTGGCGTGACGTTCAGTCCGCAGCGATGCGCTTCCGGTCCCTGGTGAACGCCACGCCGACCCTGCTTCAGATCGTCGAGAACGACGACGACATCACGCTATCGGTCTTGCCCGCAGGCGTGACGCTCGTCGGTCTCGGCGACACGTCGGGCTCTCCGAGCAACGGTGACGTGCCGGAGTGGGATGGCGCAGCTTTCCAGTTCGTCCCGAACGGATCGGGCGGTGGGATCGGGGACGTGGTCGACGACCCGACGCCGCAGCTCGGAGGCGACCTCGACGTCAACGCGAACAGCATCGTGTCCGCCGGAGCGAACGACGTGACGATCGCCCCAGTCGCAGGCCGAGACATCGCACTGAACACGTCCGGCGGCGGCGAGGTTCGGATCAACGGCGACCCCGCGCTTCCCGTCGACACGGGCACGCCGGCGCTCGGCGACATCATCCAATACGACGGTGCGCAGTACGCCAAGCTCGCGATGGGCTTCGCCGGCCGCCGACTCGTGGTGACGGCGAGCGGTCTCGCGTGGGGCACGGACACGCGCTACAAGGAGCGCCTTCTCAATGGCGCGGAGATCGCGATCGACGACCACGGGCTCGGGTACATCTTCCAGAACTCCGACGCCGTTCGAGCGGTCTACTACGTGAAGGGCACGGCGCCATCCGTGACGTTCTCGCTTCAGGGTTCCCCGCAGCGCAACGGCACGCCGACCGAGGTCCTCTCTTCGAAGGTCGCGACGCAAGAGGCGGGCTTCATCACGAACCAGGGTCTCACCGTTCCGATCACGGCGGGCACCTACATCTGGGCAGAGATCACCGCGGTCTCGGGCACGGTCGACGAGTTCTACTTCGCTATCGTTTTCAACGAGTCTCAGCTCTAAGACATGGCGGACACGACTCACCGGTTTGGACCGCTCGCCGGGGGGTTGGTCGACTCGCGAGACCCCTCGCTGATCCGCGACGATCGCGCGACCGAGGCGATCAACGTCGAGTTCGATCGCGAGACCGTCCGATCCGCGTTCGGCTCTGCCAAGATGGGCAACCGAACGGCTCCGCACTCTGGCATCCGTACCCGCGTCGACCCCGGTCTGACCCCGCTCTCCATCGAAAGTGGCGTCAGCGTTCCGGTGCGCGGATACGTGATGCTTCCCTACGCGGAGCGTTACGACATCGGGGCGGAGCGCCTCGCGGAAGGCGGCGCGATCGGTTCGGGATCGGAGCGGTTCCACACGCAGCGGGGCAAGTCGTTCTCGATCTCGTTCAGCGTGCGGATCCCCAAGGACGAGAAGCTCCACGGGTTGCGCAACGGTTCGGACTCCGGCCCGATCAACAACCCCGCCGACGCGGACGTGATCCTGATCCAAAGCCTGGGCGGATACGACATCGCGATCGACGACTGCTGTCTGTTCACGGGCAAGGGCGGCGACCGCATGGCTCCGCTCAGCTGGGCAGTTGGACTCGTGAACGTCGGCGACAAGTTCGAGTACGCAACGGGATCAGACTGGAGAGGCGAGACCCGGTACGTCCCCGTGTTCATGTGGCTCGACGCTTCGGGTTGGAGCTACCACGGCCCGAGCTTCATGGAGTACACGCTCACCTCCGGTCAGCAGATCGGAGCGGGAGAAGACCAGTATTCGACGACGGCCCTGCGGGCGATCGTTGCCGAGCGGGCTCTCGTGCCGGGAGAGGACTACCACCTCTCCTTTGATCTCGACCTGGACACGGGCGACGCCGGCGACGGCACGACTCCGTCTCCGACATGGCAAGGGGACGGCTCGTTTCGGATCACTGTCGGCAAGGCGCTCGAGGATCCAACGACTCACGACGAGGAGACCGGGCTGCATGTTTGGAAGGGCCCGCCCGACTCGATCGGCTACCTCGAGAAGTACGGGGTCCGCTACCACGGCCGAGACGCGATGTTCTGCGGGACCGGTATGCGGCAGTCGCCATTCATGCCGCAGGGCTTCTTGGCGACTGGGGCGGATGGCGCCGCGCTCGAGAAGGGCGGGCACAAGATGCTCGACTTCTCCGCGCACGCTCCCCCGACAGGTCACACGCTCACCGCCTCACGCGGCGCCGGCGAGAACTTCCTGGAGTTCAATCACCAGTACCTCAGCTCCGGCAACACCGAGGGCGGAGCGTCACACATCGGACTGAACGGGGCCGACTTCCTCGGCCTCCAGTTCAACGGCAACGCACTCGTCGGCTACTGGGCGATCCTCTACAACGACGGCTTCGGAGACAAGTGGAACGGAGCGCGCTTCCGCCTGGGGACATATGGCGAGCTGGCTGGACCCACGCGCTACGTGATCGACGGAGGCGTCGCCACGCTGGTCGGAGCGTTCGCCGCTCGACCGGTCGCGATCGTCCCGTTCCGCTGGAGGCAGTTCGAGTTCGTGATGAGCTCGCTCACCATCCACACGAAGGGGCGCGACTTCATCGATCCGCGCGCCCAGTTCAGCCTGCGCTCGTACCCCCTGCTCGACGACGAGACGGAGGGCCAGCTAGCGATCATGGTGGCGCACTGGCCCATGACAGATGCCGAGGGGGCGGCGCTCGAGGAGACGGTCGCGGGAAGCACCGGGTTCTTGATGCCGTTCGGTCTTGGGGAGTTCCCGTCGGGTAGACGGGGCGGGAACGTCGTCGCGCTTTCGGGCGAAGGCGAGGCGATCTTCCTGGACCTGGCCGACGACCCGAGCCTGAAGCGAGAGCTCGAGCTGCTCCTGCGCAAGGGTGATCGGGGCATGGCGATCGAGGTGACGTGTACGTTCCCCGAGGCCACGTACGCGCGCGATCTGCTCGTGGGATCGAACTACGAGGCCAAGTACGGTGGGGACGTCCTGTCGTGGGAGGTTCGGGATCAGTCCGAGACCGGAGTCGATCATGCCGCGCGCCCTCTTCTTCGTCTCACGCAACGCGCCCGGTGGTCCACGGCGGCGACGACCGCGCCCGCTCGCCTTCCCCTGGGATTCCAGGCGTGGTACTCCGCCAATACCGACCAGGAGGACGCCGAGGAGTCCGAGCTCTTCTCCTATCAGAACCGTTGGAGCGCCGACGCGGCTTGGGTGGGGAAGCCGGTCACGTTCCAGATCGGCTTGCAGCCCACCACCACGGCGGACGAGTACGAGATCTACCTCGCGTTCACGCCGGCCGCCGACCTCGTAGGGTCCGAGGGGTCCACGTCGCAGAGCGAGGCGACGATCTTCGCGACCGGGCAGCGCATCGAGAAGAAGGACATCCTGCGCTCGGTCATCACGATCGGAGGGGCATGGAACCCCGAGGGTCTGCGCGGGTACACCGAGCTGAACTCGCGAATGCTCGTCGAGGAGGTCCGGGTGTTCGCATCGAGCGCTCCCGGCAACCTGCCCGCCTCGAGCGGCGAGACCATCGTCGATGGAAAGATCCTGGGCGAGCGCGCCTACCCCGCGCGCGAGCTCGAAGCGGACGAGCTGTCCGAGACGCTTGGGCTCGAGCTGGAAGCTGTCGACGTCGTCCAAGGCGACGCGACCCTCGTCGCTCCGGGGCAGTCGAGGTTCTGGGAGGGCGACCCGAACGACACGCGCGAGTCGCTTACGCGCACCCTCGTAGCGGTCGCGGGCGATCGAGTCGACACGCCCCGCGGAGACGGTCTGTTCGACAGCACGCAGGAGATCTATCGCGTCGGCAGCGTTCCCGCGGGAGGGCAGTCGTCGAACCTCGATCGCGCCTATCTCGGCATCACCAGGTCCAGCGCGCTCGCCAAAGCGTTCCGCCTCGCCGCCTACACGACGTTCGCCGATCGGACCACGCAGCGCGACCTGTCGATCGGAAGCGGCCGCGGCTACGACCCAGCGACGGCGACGTCGGAGGACGCATCGGTCTCCGAGCCCCTCTGGTTCAACCCGGCCGTCCCGTCGTGCAACTGGCGCGTCCGGATCTACTCGCCGCTCACGCGGTCCGCCTTGCGGGACATCCTGCCGTCGTGGACGCGCGGCGCGGCGATCGCGCGACGCAACCCGTCGCTCGGGATCCATACGCAAGACAGCACGGTGTACAGCCTGCACCAGGGCTCCTTGTACGAGGCTGACGATCGGTGGAGGGCCAACGGTCCGGAGGACACCACGCAGTCGTGCCTGGCGTTCGTCCAGGAGGGGGACCACGTCTGCATGTTGGGCTCGGACGGGTTCTTCGACCCCGAGCTCGAGGACTACTGGGCCAACCAGTTCACCTACTACGACGCCTGGCTGCTCCCCGGCGACACATCTGGGACGCGCACGGTGCATTGGGTCGGCGACCTCAAGACAGACCCGACGCGCGTTGCGGGGCCCGACGGTCATCGCGTGCAGGTCTGGACCCGTGTCCGCGACGGGCGCCCCGAGTTCTGCGTTGCGTCCACGCAGACCTGGGACGGCACCAGCATTCCCGACGACGGCTTGTTCATCGCGACGGCTCTTCCGACGCTCGCCTCCGGCGCGTGGACGCACGTTCGCTGGGCTCTCTTCCAAGACGACCTCGAGCGGGCCTTCCAGGAGCCCCGCTGCTTCATCAACGGGCAGCCGGTCGAGGTCACCGTGAACGCGCGCGGGTTCCTGCTGAGCTCGCCCGACTGGATCACGGACGTCGCCTCGAACTTTCCATCGCCCGCGCTCATGGAGCAGCCGGTCACGCTGTTCGGCGCGGCCCCGACGGCCAAGATCGTTCAGCGCGAGGACGGAGGATGGACCGAAGACGAGGCTTCGGGACCTGACGCGCACCCCAACCTCGAGACGGGGCTCGGCGACACGTTCGACGGCTGCATATCATCCGTCTCCATCGGAACCGGGCAGTCCAACGACCCGGGCACGTTCGATCCCTACAACCCGGGGTACGACGTAGCGAGCTCGGCGATCACGCTGATGTTCGACGACGGGATCGGGCACGTGGCGTTCGATCTGTTCAGCACGATTCATCTCGCGACGATCTTCTCGCACCCGTTCATCAGCCGCTTTCACGAGGCGGGGCGCAGCACGAAGCGCGCGAGCTTCGCGAACTACCTCGACCAGGTGTACATCGCCAACGGCGGGCGCGTGCTCGTTGCGGACTCCCGGATCGCGAAACACGCTGGAGTCCTTCCGCCGACGACGCGCCCGACGTCCGAGCTCAAGCGGCGCCCGGTGTTCCTCGAGAACGTCCAGGTCGACAGCCCAGACGGATCGGAGAACGGGCCGATCGACTCTGCGGCAGCCGGTGCCTCGCCCCGGCTCTGGCATCTGCAAAGCCACGGCAATGTGTACTGGCGGCAGCGCTGGGACCCGACGCTGAGCTGGGAGCACAAGGGAAGCAACGAGTCGAACGACTACGACGTGTTCGGCTTCAAGTGCTACGTGCGCATGCGCAGCGTTTCAGGGAGGATCCCGCTCTGGAGCTCGCGCAGCTCTACTCGCTCGGGATCGATCTTCGTGGAGATCCGCGACGGGCGCCTGTTCGTCGGGTGGTGGGACGTCAACCTCAAGGAGGAGGTCTCGATCGGAACGTCGCGCGCCGAGATCGAGCCGGGCGTCGTCACGTACATCGAGGTCCGCAAGGTCTTCCCGCGCCAGTCCGGATGGCTCGGCGTGTACCAGAACCCTCCGATGGGTGGCGACACGAGCAACTGGTACAACTCGATCTACAGCCACACGAACGCGGAGACGCTCGACAAGATCGTGATCCGCCAGTTCCAGAAGCAGGGCGGATCGGTCTTCGACCAGCCGCTCAACGCGGCGACGGTCCACGCGACGGCCCGCAACATCGTCAGCTACACGACGGACGAGATCACGAAGCCTGCTGGGACTACGGCGTCGGGGCTCGTCAGCGTTCCTGACCGAACCTACACGGGCGGAGCCGCGGGAGTCATTGCCGCGGACACGGGAACGCCCTTCCACCGCGACATGCTCGGACGCTACTTCCAGATCGGAACGGGCGGCGGGGCGTTCGCGGGCAAGCTCCTGCGCATCGCCGGCTACACCTCGAGCAGCGCGCTCGTCCTGGCTGAGCTCGACGGCACGCTGCCCGATCTGACGGCGGTCGTGGGGGCCAACGGCGGCGTGTTCCTGGGCACGTCTCTGATCAAGTCGGGCAACTTCGACGACTCGACCGCGCCCGACCCGGGCAACTACGACGTCGAGCTGTTCGGGAGCAGCCTTGCCGGCGACCCGGATTCGGGGATCGCTCCGTTCAACGGCGAATGGTGGTCGGTCGCCTACGGCATCGAGCGGCGCGACGGCGACGAGGACGTCGGCATGTTCGAGCCGGCGCAGTCAGACCGGATCGAGACCGGGGGCGAGACGTTCCCGCAGGCGATCTACCTGCCCTCCGGAGCGCCCGACCCGGGACCCGGCGAGCTCCGCTGCAACGGCGGGCGATGCCACACCGAGGTATCCTGCCAGCCCTACCTGGCGACGATCCAGCCGGTGTCCCCCGAGCCCAATTCGGACGGACAGGTCCAGATAGGTCCGCAGTCGGGAGAGGACTCGCGCCCGATCGAGATCGCCTACATGGAGGCGCCGGGATCCTTGCTCGGCGCGGTGCGCGTCGCGGTCGTGTTCTACGACCCCGAGCAGCGCGTGCGGTCCAACCCCAGCCCCGAGCTCGTCATCCAGCCCCAGGCCGAGGACTCCGACAACCCGTCGAACGATCTCGTGCACCTCATCTCGGGCTTGCCGGTCAGCCGCTCGACCGGACCGATCGAACGCTGGATCTACGCCAGCGTGCCCGGCGGGATCGACAAGTTCCGGGTCGCGATCGTGCCCGACAACAGCTCGACCGCGGTTGCCGTGCGCGTCACCGGGGCGTCGATCGACCGCCGCGAGCTGCTCGAGTACAACAACGGCCCGCCGCCCGAATGCTCCGTACTCGGCGCCGCGAATGACGCGCTCTGGTTCGGGGCCCTCCGCGACGACGACGAGCTCGTCCAGTGGTCGCGCCGCTTCTTCCCCGCCCAGGTCCCGAGGGTCAACCTCCTGCCGATGGTCTCCGGGGGCAGCGGCCCGGTGACCGCTATCTTCGAGCTGAAGGGACGCGCGGTCATCTTCAAGCGCGACTGGATGACGCGGGTCACGCTCGGCACGCTCGGCCCGCAGACCGAGGTCATCGCCGGCGGAGCAGGCGCGCTCTCCGACCAGTCGGTCGTCCCGATGGACGATCACCTGGAGTTCATGGGCGACCGGGGCGTGTACGTGTACTCCGGCCAGGGCGGCGCCTTCTGGGTCGCCCCGAACCTCAAGGTGTTCTTCACCGAGCAGGCGCGCATCGACCGCGGACCCGACGTGTCGGCGGCCATCTCGCGGCGCCGCAACCAGTACGTCGCGACCGTGTTCGAGCATGGCGTTCTGGACCGTGGCCAGCGCATCTCGAGCGAGTTCGACTCAGGGATGAGCGGCGCGGGCCTCAAAAGCCCGGCGCAATACCGGTTCTCCCGGTACGAGGACCCCTGGATCACCGCCATCGCGGAGCTGCAAGACGAGGCCGGCGGCGTGCAGGAGCTCGTCGGGGGAACAGACGAGGGGTTCTGCGTCCGCATGGACCGCCTGGACGGGCGGCAGATGCAGACCGGCGTCTGGCAGCTCACGGCCGGCTCGCCCGCCCCCGTGGGGTCGTCGCGCGTCTCCATCGACACGGCGGTCGCGGAGCCAGGAAACGAGCTCGAGGGCGTGCGCGGCGCCCCCGTGCGCTGGGCCGGCGGGTACGCCACAGCCCTGGTCTACGGGGCCGGGCGGCTGTACCTGGACCGAGCGGTCTCCAATCAGCCGGCGGAGGGCGACCCGATCACGATCGGCGTGCAGTCGCACCTGTGGTCCTCGCGCTGGCACAGCTTCGAGACCCCCGAGGACGAGAAGGCGGTGGTGTGGGCCTATCTTGTCGGAGCCAACGCGGGTTCCGGGACGGCCTGGCTCGAGGTCTACGTCGACTTCGACGACGACGAGTACCTCACGCGCTGCGAGGTCGATCTTTCCGATGAGCACGTACGCGTCAGGGTCGCGGGCGGGCCGCACCACCACTGGAAGTTCACCCTGCGCAGCAAGGACCCGGCCGAGCCCGTCCGGTTCGAGATCGCCCAGCTGCTCGTCAGGGTCCAGAGCACGGAGCAGGTCTCGTAGTGGGCCTGGACCGCGAAGAGCGCCGCATCGCGGCATGGATCGAGGAGGGCGAGCGCCCGGAGGCGGTCGGCGCGGTTCCTCGCGGCGGCGCGCGCGACCTACCGGCGGCGCGCGTGCGCGGGATCCGATCGGAGTTCGATCACGGGAGCCCCCGCGACGACCGGGCGGCGCGATCGGAGGCGAGCCCCGCAGAGCTTCGTCGGGCGTCGCCCGAGACCCGGTGGGCTGGACCCGCATCCGACCGGACACTGCTGGACCTGGAGGCCCACCTAGCCGTTGAGGCGGGCCGACTGGGGGAAGATCCAGGCCGGATCACGTCCCGCGAGCAGGCCGAGCTCGTCCGCCGGGCGATGCAGGTCGACGCCCCCATCGCGTCCGCGCCCCTCTCCAGCGACACGATGCCGCGCGAGTACGACGCGTCCGCCGCGCAGGAAGCGATCGAGGGCCTGGCCGAGCGCGTCGACCGCGAGCTCGACGTCATCCGCACGGGCCCAAGCGCGGCGCCGGTGCCCGGTCGGAACATCATCCCGGGCTCGATCCCGGTCTCCGCGCTGGGCCCGCGCGGCTTCGGCGCGAGCTCGACGCTGCCCGGCGAGCGATCGACGGTCGTGCTCCGCATCGCCCAGGACACCGACACCGATCACTGGGCGGTCGACGGGAGCGCGATCGGACCTGGGCGCGTGTGGAAGGTGGTCGACGTCGACGAGGGCCCGGACTTCAGCCCCGACGGTGGGCCCATCCGGTACCGCCTCGTGGGGCCCGACCAGCGGTTCGGGATCATGTCGCTCGAGCTCCAGCACTCGGGCGTCGGGTCGGGCGACCCCATCCTGCAGACCAACTACGGCATCGTCGTGCGGGGCATTCCCACCTACGGGCTGACGCCGACGCGCATCGTGGAGCCCTTGGCGGCCGGCGACTTCCCCATCTCCTACGCCACCCAGGTGGTCGCGACGAACGGCAACCCCGACGGCCCGTTCAGTCTCCTCGGCGACGCGGCGCAGGGGCGGTACCAGACCGCGAGCCCGCCCTTCATGGTCGAGCTCGAGAGCAACACGTTCATCTCCCCGCAGGGCGGGGGCATCGAGCGCTGCGACGGCTTCGCGTTCGGGCTGATCACCGGCGAAACGGACGAGGCGGTTTACCGCCAGATGAACACCAGGAGGACGACTTACGGCCGCGTGTGGCGCCGCGACGGCATCCTCGAAGGCGCCTCCCTGTCTCATAGCGGCATGGTCGGAGGCGCGATCGACTCCAGGATCCGACCCCCGTGCCCCGGGCAGACGATCGAATGGGACGGCCAGGCCGGGGGCACCTCGCCGGGCTACGACCAGATCGGACTGGGGTCTCTGGCGACCGAGAACCGCCTCGTGGAAGGAATCCCGCTGCTGTACCCGGACTGCGCGAAGCTGACGCGGCGCGCGGACTCGTTCTCCATGGTCGTACAGCCGCTTGTGATACGCTCGAAGACCCTCCAAGATGACGACTCGTGGCCGTCTCCAGCCAACTGGGCGGCGTACGGAATGGAGACTGTGGCCGGGGTCGGTCGGTCTTGGGCCCTGGACGTCATCATTCACTAGGAGCATCCGATGGTTGGATTCGACAGCTACGTCGACAAGGGCCTGAACAGCCGCGGAGCCTTCGGCGGCAACCTGAGCGAAGACTCACTCGGCCTCGACTACAGCGGCCTTTTCGGAGGCCTGACGCGTTCGACCCAGGCGCGCGGCGCGGAGCTCACCCAGGCGGCGCAGTCGTTGTTCCAGGCGCGCGCGGCCGGCATTCGCGGCGAGTACCAGGACAGCTCGGCTGCGCTGGAGGACAGGCTGGCCGGGCAGGGAGTCAATCCGCTGTTCGGCCAAGCGGCGATCGAGGAGGGCCGCGCGGGCGTAGCGTCGAGGATCTCCGAGGCAGAAGGGGAGACTCAGGCGCAACTACACACGGGACTGGCGGGCTTGATCGGAGAAGACTTCGAATCGCGCGGTTCGCTATCGCTCGCTCAGAGGCAGGCCAAGATGCAGTACTACCTCGCGCGGCTCTCCTACCACGCCGCCCGCAAGGGCCAGAACATCGGGGCGATCAGCGGGCTGGTCGGCGCGGGGCTGACGGCTGGAGCGTTCGCCTTCGGCGGACCCGCGGGCGCAGCCGTCGCTGGCGGGGCGACGCAGGGGACGAGCGCGAGCTCGTCGAGCGGGACCAACTAGCGCATGGCCAAGTTCCAGGGATTCCAGGTCTCGACGCCGAGCTTCGCTGGTGCAGGAAACACCAGCGGTGGCTTCAACGCGAGCGGTGTCTTCCTGCAACTCATGCGCGCCCGCGAGAACCGTCAGCGGTCAGCGCAGTACCGCCAGGGCCAGATCGAAACCGACGAGCGCGCCAAGCAGCGCATGCTCATGTCGCACGACCTGCAACGCACGCGTTCGCGCGAGCTCGAGCAGCGCAAGAACCAGCGCGAGCAAGAGCGCGCCGCCACGGTGATGGAGGAGCGGACCGAGCTGCTGGGCGACTACTTCGAAGCGCTTCAGGACACGGCCAGGTCCCCCATCCAGCGCAAGAAGCAACCGCTGCGGTACATGGACCGCTCGACGAGCGCGCTCAACGACGAAGAGCTCGAGTCCCATCTTCTCGC
>JAAELT010000374.1 GCA_024226315.1 bacterium
AACTACCCCGAAGAGGGGGGCATCATCATGCTGAACGTGCGCATCGCGTCGCCGCCGCCGCGCATGCCGGACGTGCCCCCGGGCAAGATGTCCTCGTACATCTTCAGCCTCAAGCCGGGCGACGAGGTCACCATCTCCGGTCCCTATGGCGAGTTCTTCGCCCGCGAGACCGACAACGAGATGATCTTCATCGGTGGCGGCGCCGGCATGGCGCCCATGCGCTCGCACATCTTCGACCAGTTCCGCCGCCTGCACACCGACCGCAAGGCGACCTTCTGGTACGGCGCCCGCAGCCTGCGCGAGGCCTTCTACGTCGAGGACTTCGACTCCATCGCCGCGGAGAACGACAACTTCACCTGGCACATGGCGATGTCCGAGCCCCAGCCCGAAGACAACTGGGAGGGCTACACCGGCTTCATCCACCAGGTGGTCTACGACCACTACCTGAAGGACCACCCGGCACCCGAAGACGTCGAGTACTACCTGTGTGGCCCGCCGATGATGCTGCAGGCGTGCATAAAGATGCTCGACGACCTCGGCGTCGAGCCTGAGAACATCCTGCTCGACGACTTCGGTTAGACGAGGCCAGCTCATGCCGCCCACAATCCACATTGACGAAGCTGTCGGCACAATCACCGTCGCCGACATTGCTCCTGTAGACGCCCTGTCCTGGCCCAAGAGAACGTTGGGAGTTTTGAAGCGCCTCGTCAAAGGTCAAAACTTCGCGGTCGTCATCCAAGGGAAAGTCACCGAGGAATCGACCGCCGCAGGAGAGTCTGGCGGCCTCCTCATCCAGACCAAGACATCGGTAGAGTCTGGCCTGGTCCAGCCGGACATCCATGACCTCGTGGGGGCTGACGTGAGGGCAACCGCCGTCAAGGGGGTTCAAACCGCCAGTCTTTTCCCGGCCTGGGTCTTCGCAGATTTTCGCCCCGGCACGGACGGTCGCGCAGCCGGCGTCACCAGCAACATCAGGAACCACGGCACCGCCGAGCCGAAAATCGGCCAGCCAAAAGCCAAATGGGCCTATGAGGCGTTCGCCTCCGGATCCAACGACGCGACCGCAGCATTCTGGATACGGGGAAGGCGGCGTTTCTTCCACGGGGTGATCGCCGCCTCGAAGGATCTTGTTACCGGTATCCTGGAGGTAATCAAGAAAATCCGGATCACGCCCGCCGGCAAGGTGCTGAGGTACGCAGGAGACGGAATGACCCACCCGGCCGACCTCGACGACGCCAAGAGGGTGCGCCCGATCGATCAACCACTCGCGACGCTCCTGGAGTTGCGCGGCGTAGAGGTGAAATGGAAAGCTCCCATGAATCGGCATGGCGGCCAACGAGATTGGGCGCTTACACTAGACGGGGCTGCTGTCGAGAAGGTGCGGCCCGGCTGGGTCGAGACGGACGAGAATGGCCACCGGCTGGTCACGGCTGACGGCTGGCAAGCGCTAGCTGTCGAAGCCATGCGCGAGATGGACGCGGAGATTCGGGAGCTCAAGGAGCGTCTGGACGCCCTGGAGAGTTAGAACATGAGAATCGAGCACCATCTCGATCACCAGCAGGTACTCTGCGAGCTTCGGCATCAGCCGGGCTTGACCGCGCCGCGCATCGGGTTGGCGAGCACCGCCAGCTCACCGAGTGAGATCGATGGCTCGTTCGGCGCCGGGGATCTGACCGAGGGTGGACGATCGTCGAGTGGTTGCTGCTGACGAAGCGACCGGGTCAGACGGCAGGCAGACCGTAGGTCAAGACGCTCAAGCCCGGCACGCGGCGGTAGTGCCGCTCATTGCGCGTGACCACCGGAGCTCCGTGGGCCAGGCCCGTGGCCGCGATCCACAGATCGTTGGCTCCGATCAGTTGCCTATTGTCCTTCAGGTAGCGATAGGCTCTTCCGTATTCCCAGCACACGTCGCGGTTGATTTCAAGGATCCGAAAGGGAGAGACGAGTGCCTCCCAGCTCTCGCGATCGGCGACGCGTGGGCCGGCGGCGAGCTCGCCGGCGATCGTGGAGGTAATGTAGAGGCGCTCTTCGGCGTGACTTTCCAGGAACTGCTGAGCCGGTCCGGTGATGCCTCGCGAGATCTCTCGATCCAGATCGACGAGAAACGTCGTCTCCAGAATCAAGAAATGCTCCACTTGTCGTCGGGCGGAACATCACTGCCTTTCAGCTCGTCGATGCGGTCGAGATCCTCTTCGGCGAAAAAGCCTCCGCTCCGGCGACAGCGCTGCAACAGCTCGGCAGCAGTGACCGTTTCCTCCGGCCACCGGGCACGCAAGATCACCTGAGTGAACGATTCGGACGGCCGCTGACGGGCGGCACGAAGTTTCTCGTAGGCATCGAGCTTGAGAGAAATGGTCTTCGTCGCCATACATGCATTATGCATGGTGCATGTTGGAGAGTCAAGATCTGCTACCAGGCTTCGGGGTGGCGCCCGCCGCCCCCGGCCCTGCCTCCGCTCGATTCAGCCTGACGAGCCCCGGCCCGCTTCGCGGCTCAGCTCCCACAAGCGGCTGGGGCTCAGGGGAATCTCATGGATCTCGAAGCCGTCTCGGCCCAAGGCGTCCTCGACAGCTTGACAGAAGAGCGGTCCCACCGGGATTGCCCCGGCCTCCCCCGCGCCTTTCACGCCCAGCGGATTGAGCGGCGACGGCGTGGTGTGATGACCGGTCTCGATGCGCGGTACGTCGAGGGCGGTGGGCAGCAGGTAGTCCATGAACGAGGCGTTGAGCAGCTGACCGTCTTCGTCGAAGCACAGCTGCTCGTAGAACGCGTTGCCGATCCCCTGGGCGACGCCGCCGTGGATCTGGCCGTCGAGGATCAGGGGGTTGATGACCTCTCCGCAGTCGTGGACCACGACGTAGCGTTTGATCTCGACCAGCATGGTCTCGGGATCGACCTCGACGATCATGGCGTGCACGCCGGTGGCTGTGGCGCCACGCTCCGGGCCGAAATAGTTGGTCGCCTCCAGGCCTGGCTCAGTGCCGGGCTTGACCGCGCCGCGCATCGGGTTGGCGAGCACCGCCAGCTCGCCGAGTGAGACCTGGCGGTCCGGCACCCCGCGTACCTTCACGCTGCCGTCTTCGATCTCGAGATCCTCCTCGGCGACCTCGAAGTGCTCCGAAGCGTGGTGGAGGATCTTGGCCCGCACGTCGCAAGCAGCGGCATGGATGGCGTTGCCCGCTACCACCGCCCCGCGGCTGGCGAAGGTGCCGGCGCCCCAGTGGAACTGATCCGTATCGCCGGTCACCACCTCGACGTCCCGGACGTCGACCCCCACCTGGTCGGCGGCGACCTGGGCGAACGAGGTCATATGCCCCTGCCCCTGGGTGCCGACACCGGTCACCACGCTCACCTTGCCACTGGCCTGGACCTGGACCCGGGCGCCCTCGTAGGGGCCGATACCCGTGCCTTCCACGTAGGCCGCGAGCCCCAGGCCCACGGCGCGCCCCTCGGCCCGCAACCGGGGCTGCTCTTCGCGCAGGAACCGCTGGTAGTCGATCTTCTCGAGCGCCTGGTCGAGCACCGGCTCGTAGTCGCCGCTGTCGTAGACCAGGGGCGCGAAGTCCTGGAAGATGATCTCGTGGTCGTAGGGAAAGGCATCGGGCGGGATGAAGTTGCGGCGCCGGATCTCGGCGCGGTCGATGCCCAACTCGCGCGCCGCGAAGTCGAGCATCCGCTCTATGACGAAGACCCCGTGCTGGCGCCCAGCGCCGCGGTACGGCGTGACGATCGGCTTGTTGGTGAAGACCACCCGGAACTCGGTGTAGTAGTTGGGGATGCGGTAGGGGCCCAGCAATGTGCACTGGGTGTTGATCGGCACCGTCAGCCCATAGGGGTTGTAGGCACCGTTGTCGTGCAGGAAGACGTCGCGGATCCCGAGCACTTCTCCGTCCCGGGTGAGCGCGATCTCCGACTCGTGCACCTGGCCGCGCTCCTGGGTGGTGGCGAAGAAGTTCTCTTCCCGATCCTCGATCCACTTGACCGGCCGCCCGAGCCGCATCGCGATCCACGGAACGAGCATCTCCTCCGGGTAGAACATCATGATCTTGGGACCGAATCCCCCACCCAGGAAGGGCGCGATCACCCGCACCTGGTTCTCCGACAGACCGAGCATTCCGGCCAGACCGTTGCGGATCGGGATCGGCGCCTGGGTGGTGTCCCAGATCGTCAACCTGCCGGCCCGCGCGTCCCAATCGGCGACGACGCCCCGGTTCTCCATCGCCGCCGCCGTGCCGCGGTCATAGAGCAGGCGCCGGCTGAGCACCAGGTCGGCCCGCTCGCGCGCCGCCTGGTAATCGCCCTTCTCCTGGATCACGTGGGAAGCGACGTTCGCCGCGATGTCGTCGTGCACGAGCGCCGCGCCCTCGGAAACCGCCTTCTCGACGTCGACCACCGCGCCCAAGGGCTCGTAATCGACCCAGATCTCTTCCACCGCGTCCTCCGCCACGTACCGGCTCGTCGCCACCACCGCGACCACCGCCTCGCGCATGTGACGCACCTTGTCTTTGACCAGCGGCACCTGAGTGCGGGCTGCGAACGAACAGCGCTCGATCTGCTCTTTGGGCGGCGGCACCAGGAGCGGTCCGTGCTGCCAGTAGTCGCCGAGGTCGGCGGCGGTGTAGACCGCCAGAACACCCTCGCGTTCGAGCGCCGCCGAGGCGTCGATCGAGGTGACGCGCGCGTGCGCGTACGGGCTGCGCACGAAGGCCACATGCGCCATCTCGGGCAGGTTGACATCGTCGACGAAGAGTGCCTTGCCGGTCAGCAAGCGCGGGTCCTCGTTGCGGCGGATTCGCTGGCCAAACGTGCGCGTAGACATCTGATTCTCCTGGGGCGGGTCGCGTCGGCGCAGAGCTGCGCGACCAGTTGGCTGTGATTCGCCCGAGTCTATCCCAGCGGGTGCGCCGTCCTTCAACAGATGGTGCGGAAAAGCCTGTGGAAAAGCCGGTGGAAAAGCGCTCCGAACCGTGGATCCAAAGGATCGAGACCAGATTGCACAAAAAACTATGCAACTTAACGTAAACTACTCTCGATTAGGAACTTACGCTTTCGGCCAGAATTCGTTCGACCGTCTGGTCGGTAACAGGGCGGCAAGTTTTCCACAGGCTGAAGCTCATGCACTACTTGAGGGATTCTCTAAGCCACGGATATCTAGCCACTTAGCTGCGACCAGACCAGGCAGATCGCTCATCCAGCGCTGATAAACCCGCCAGCGACCAGCTCGCGCCGAAGAGCGCGCCAGGCTCGCCCCCGATGACCCAGCTGGTCCTTGATCTCCGCGCCCAGCTCGGCGTAGGTCTCGCGCCGGCCCTCTGGAACGAAGATCGGATCCCAACCGAATCCGTCGGCGCCGCGGGCCTCGAGCACCAGCTCACCGCGGGTCTCGCCCTCGGCGATCAGGGTGGTGTCGCTATCGCGGTAGATCAGCGCGCAACGCGCCACGGCTCGCGGCTCGCCCAGGGCGTGAGCGGCACGTGCGATGCCGACCGGTCCGATCGACTCCAGCATCCACTTGATCAGCGGCCCGGGGAAGCCGTTCATCGACGCCAGGTCGAGCCCGGTCTCTTCCACCACCACCGGCCGCCGCAGGCGACGCCAGGCTTCTTCCCCCTTGGCGCGCAGCACCTCGGCCAGATCGAGCGACTGGATCTCCGGCAGGTCGATCGGCTCGCAGCGAATCGAACAGCCGAGGATGTGCTCGGCTTCGAGCAGCTTGTTGCGATTGCCGGTGACCAGCGTGAACGGCACGTGCCTCATCGGCCCCGAACCAGGCGGTAGGCGACGATCGCCTGACTCAGCCCCTTGAGCCGCAGCTCGCCGAGGCTCTCGGTCGGCACCTGATCGCCGAGCATCCGCCGGGTGGCCTCGCCGATGACGATGTCGCCGGGACTGGCGACCTTCTCCTCGAGCCGCGCGGCGAGGTTCACAGTATTGCCGAGCACCGTGTAATCGACCCGGCGGTTCGAGCCGATGTCGCCCACAACCACGGGTCCGCTGTTGATGCCGATTCGCGAGCCGATCGTGGGCAGCCCCTGACGCTCGCGCTCGGCGTTCCAATCGTCGAGCGCCTCGCAGAAGCTCACCGCCGCCCGCACCGCGCGCTCGGCGTGATCGGGCTGGCTCATCGGCGCCCCGAAGAAGGCCATGACACAATCGCCGATGAATTTGTCGAGAGTGCCGCCGGCGGCGAAGATCGCTTCGATCGCGTGCGAGAAATAGCCTTCCAGCAGTGCCGCGACGTCCTCCGGCTCGGCCTTCTCGGAGTAGGCGGTGAAACCGACGATGTCGGCAAACAGCACGGTCACCTCGGCGGGCTTGAGCCGCCGGATCGCCTCGTCGCCGGGCACCGCGCCCTGCTGCATGACCTCCTCGATCACCGCCGGCGAGTGGTAGCGCTCGAGCCGGCTGCGGAACTGGCGCTCCAGCTCCGCCTCGCGGGCGTGGCGGTTGCGCTCGATGGCCACCGCGCAGTAGTTGGCGAGCATCACCAGCAGGTCGACGTC
Organism: bacterium; assembly: GCA_024226315.1. Lineage (GTDB taxonomy): Bacteria > Acidobacteriota > Thermoanaerobaculia > Multivoradales > J023 > JAAELT01. The sequence goes on from JAAELT010000374.1 coordinate 6,504, forward strand.
GGGCTCGGTGAAGCTGCCGGTGTGATGCGGCGAGTCGACCTGCATGACGCCGATGATCTTCTCGCCCGACCACAGCGGCGCGCACATGGCGGCCCGGATCTGGTGGATGCGGACCGACTCGGTACCGGCGAGCCGCTGGTCGGAGAGCGCGTCATAGGTCAAGAGCGCCACCCGCTCCTGAATCACCGATTCGAGCATCGTCTTCGAGATCGGCACCACGCTCTCGGGGCGCAGCATCACCTGGTCGTTCAGGCGCGCGAGCTCGCATTCGAGCTGGCCCGACTCCTGATCGCGCAGCAGGATGAAGCCGCGATCGACCGGCAGCGCCTCGAAAGCGATCTCCAGCACGTGCTTCAGGATCTCGTCGTCCGACTCGGTGGTGATCAAGAGCCGCGCCAGCCGGGTCAGGAAGCCGAAGACCTGGCTGGCGTAGGCCTCGTCCAGGGCCTCGCGCTTGCTCTTGCGGATCGCCGAGGAGTCGCCGCCACCGAGCATGCCGTCGAGACCGTAATCAGCTGAGAAGTCCGACAGCGACCGGATGATGGTGGCGTTGGAAATCGCTGAATCCCTGCCCACCGCCCGCGGCGGCCCGGCGGCCAGAGGCGGCGGCACGTCGAGCGGCACGGGCGCTTCCGGCTGTCTTGGGGCGGGCCCCGCCAGGGAGGCCATCTCCTCGCGCACCCCCGCCTGCAGCGGCTCGTCGACGGCGATCGGCGCGAACTGATCGATCGGAATCATCTGGCCCTCGACCAGGATCTCGAAGACGCCGACCTTCAGCCGGTCCCCCGGCCGGATCCTCGACCGCTCGACGTTGGCGCCGTTGACCTGCACGCCGTTGGTGCTGTCAAGATCGTAGACGTACCAGCCGTCCTCCTCGCTGCGCACGGCGGCATGCCGGCGCGAGACCGAATAATCCGGCAGCACGACTTCGTTGTCGCCGCTGCGGCCGAAGCGGATCTCCGGGCCGGCGAGCGCCACGATCTTGTCTTCGCCGTCGACGCTGAAGCGCAGTTGGAGCAACTCAGGCAAGGTCAACCTCGCGGCGAATCATAGCAGCTGAGCAGTGCCGGGAGCTCGCCCAAATCGTCGAGCGGGCTTCTACAGAGAATCGCGCTCGAGCGGCATGGTCATGCAACGTGGCCCGCCCCGCGCCCGCGACAGCTCGTTGTCGAGCAGCGTCACCACCGTCGGGCCCTGGCCGATCAGCTCTTCGCTCCCACGGATCACGTCTTCTTCGGGCACTACCCGCCAGCCCCGCCGCGCCAGCTCCTCGGTAGTACGACGGTTGCGCCGGTAGGTGGTGATCACCCCCGGGGCCAGGGCAAAGGCGTTGGCGCCGTCGGTCCACTGTTCGCGCTGCTGGTCGATCAGGCTCCGGGAGCCGCCGCAGGGAACCAGCTCGATTTCGAGTCCGACCCGGCCAAGCGCCCGTCGCAGGCTGTCGCAGACCGTGTAAGCGAGGTCGGAAGCCCGCAGATCGACGTGGTAGACGTCTCCGGCCTCCAGGCCTCCTGACTCGATCACCGGCAGGTAGGCCAGACACAGGTTCCGGTCGATGAAGGTCAGCACGGTGTCGAGGTGCATGTAGGAACGTCTGGACGGCAGCTCGACCACCAGAAGATGGCGAAAGGTCGTCTCCCCGTCGCGCAGGGTTCGCGCCAGCGTTTCGATCCCGCGACGGTTGGTGCGCTCCGAGAGGCCCACCAACACCACCTCGGGGCTGGGGATGAGCACGTCGCCGCCTTCGAGGCGCGGCACGCGGGCGCCGTGGTTCGCCTCGCGCAGATCGACCAACGCGGCGTACCCGGCGAGCTTCGGATGGGCTTCGAAGATCGTCTGCGCCAGCAGCGACTCCCGGTCGCGGGCGTCGGTCGCCATCGACGACACGATCACCCGCTCGCCGATCACCACCTGGGGATCGCGCTGAAAGAAGTAGTTCGGCACCGGCGGCAGCAGGTAGAACTGCCCCGGGCTGTCGTCGCCGGCGGGGATGCCGGTCACCAGGCTCGCCGCCAGGTCGGCCGGCTCCAGATCGTCCAGGCGCGACAGGACCTGCGCCGCCACCCCGCTGCTCAGCATTCGACCGATCAAACGCGCGCGGACGCCGGCGTCGGCCAGCACCTCGGCGAGCAGATCCTGGGGCTCCAGGGTCTCGACCCCCGCCGCCCGCAGCACCTGGCCGAACGAATCGTGCTCCTGACGGGCGCGGTCGCTGTAGAGGATGTCCTCGAACAGCAGGCGCTCCATCATCGACGGCACCATCCAGTCGATCTCGCGACCGGGACGGTGGATCAGGACCCGCCGCAGCCGGCCGATCTCGGAGCTGACCTGAAGAGTCATCGGTGGCGGAGTGTAGCAGGCTGCTGGCCTCGAAGACCCGTAGGCGGTGGCGGCGAACCGGTCACGCCATTAAAATCGATGAGACGGCCTCGCCGTTTTCTGCGTTATACCCAGTGAGAGCCATTCAGACGGCGCCACCCGGGCCCGTAGAGCCCGGGTCGCGGAACCCAAGACCCAGGAACAGACCGGAGCAGCGGCCTTCGTCACGACCAAGTGAAAGCCCGGGCTCCAAGGAGAATGTAGATGGAAGTTCGAGGCGCGATCATTCCGAGTCGAACCAGCGCGGGCGTTTCCGGCGAGCTTCTCATTCTTACGGCCTTGCTTCTCTGCTTCACGGCCACCTCTGCTTCGGCAGGGACCATCGTCGTCTGCGCGAGCGGCGATTGCGTCGAAGCGGGCGGTCACGCCACCATCCAGGCCGGTGTCGACGCGGCATCACCGGGCGACACTATTCAAGTGGGCCCGGGCACCTATGCGGAGAACGTCATCATTCGCAAGGCTCTGAAAGTGATCGGCGACGGCGTTGTACCCGGCACCCTGGACCTGGATTCACACCTGGAGCCGCCCGCGATCGTCGACGGCGGACAGAATGGCAGCGTCTTCCAAGTCTCTTGCTCGAGCTGCCAGGTGAATCTGAAGAACCTGAGAATCCAGAACGGCGTGGCTCAAGATGGCGGTGGCGTCTATAGCGCCAACGCCAACTTGCAGCTCAGAAAGGTCTTGCTCGAGCAAAACGAAGCCTCCGGGAGGGGCGGCGGTGTCTACTCGACTGGTCCGTTGTTGGTCCTCAACTCGGAAGTGCACAGCAACCGCGCCTATTTTGGCGGCGGATTGCATTCTCAGGCCGACATCACAGTCAAGAACTCCAAGATCGGAACCAATTTCGGTACCCATGGCGGAGGAATCTATGTCGTGGCGGGGAGAAGCCTGACTTTCACGAAAGGGAGGGTGTTCGGAAACTACTCTCCTGAGGGCCCCGGCGGGATCTCGATGACCGCTAATAGTACGGTGACTCTGGAGGATGTTTCGTTTCTCGGCAATGGCGGGCGAGGCGCCGGCGCCATGACGGCGAATGGTTCTCTGAACATCACCAACTGCACTTTCAAGGGGAACTTCACGGGCGATGATGGGCCCGTGGAGCAGAGGTATGCTGGCGCAATCCGTTTCTTGGGCACTGCGACCGCGACGATCACCAATACCACGATCTTTCACAATAGAGGCACCAGGACCGGCGGGCTCTATGTGCTGCCAGGCGCAAGCGTGACTCTCGGCAACACCATCCTCGCGGGCAATGAAGCCTTGGGCGGACTGCCCGGCCTGCTCTGTCCGGCCGACACAAACCCGGACGCCCCGGATGGCCCGGAGTGCGACGATTGCCGCCTCCAGTCCTCAGCCAGGATCACCTCGGCCGGCTACAACCTTGCCGGGGACGGGAGCTGTGCGCTGGACGCGCCGAGCGATCTCAACGACGTCGACCCCAAACTCCCCGATCCCGAAGGAGGAGAAGGGTATTGGCATTTCCCACTGCTACCCGGGAGCCCGGCGATCGACAGCGGCAGCTGCGTGACCACCGCCGACGCTCTCGGCACGGCGCGACCAGCGGGTGGGGGCTGCGATCGAGGCGCTACCGAGCAGTAGCACCACACTCAACGCCGACCCGCTGCCAAAGCGCGGGACCCGGTGGCGCGGGCGGAGCCTCCGAGCACGGAAAGCCTCCGAGTCCTCCGATCCTGCTAGAATCCCGGCAGGAGCTTCCCCGACATGACAGCCGCTCAGATCACTAAGGAACCCGTGCGCCGAGAGGCGCCCCAAAACCCCCTCCACGAGCGCTACGCCTCGGCGGAGATGGCGCGCATCTTCTCCTCCCGCAACCGCTACGCAACGTGGCGAAAGATGTGGGTCACGCTGGCCGAATCCCAGCAGGAGCTCGGGCTGACGATCACCGACGCCCAGATCGCGGATCTGAAGAGGGTCGAGGGCGAGATCGACTTCGACCGGGTCGCCGATCTCGAGCGGCAAACGCGCCACGACGTGGTGGCGCACCTGCGCCATTTCGCCGAGCTGGCGGGCGACGCCGGCGGCATCCTGCATCTCGGCGCAACCAGCGCCTTCATCACCGACAACACCGACGTGCTGTTGACCCGCGAGGCCCTCGAGCTGGTGCGCCAGCGGCTGGCCTCGGTGATCCGGAACCTGGCCGACTTCGCCGACCGCACCAAGGCGATTCCGGCGCTGGCCTACACCCACTTCCAGCCGGCCCAGCTCACCACCGTCGGCAAGCGCGCCTGCCTCTGGCTGCAGGACTTCCTGGAAGACCTGCGCGAGACCGGCCACCGGCTCGACAACCTGCGCTGCCGGGGCGCCAAGGGCACCACCGGCACCCAGGCGAGCTTCCTGACCCTGTTCGACGGCGACGGCGACAAGGTGCGACGGCTCGATCGCGCGGTGGCGCGCAAGCTGGGCCTCGACGCCTTCCCCGTCACCGGCCAGACCTACCCCCGCAAGCAGGACACCCAGGTGCTGCAAGCGCTCTCGGGAGTCGCCGAGAGCTGCCACAAGATGGGCACTGACCTGAGGTTGCTGCAGGGGGTGGGCGAGCTCTCCGAGCCCTTCGACCGCGACCAGGTGGGCTCCTCGGCCATGGCCTACAAGCGCAACCCGATCCGCGCCGAGCGCCTGTGCGGCCTGTCGCGGCGCGTGCTGACCGACGCCTTGAACGGGCCGCTCAACGCCGCCGTCCAGTGGCTGGAGCGCAGCCTCGACGATTCGTCGAACCGGCGGCTGGTGATCCCCGAGAGCTTCCTGGGCGCCGACGCCGTCCTCGGCCTGGCCGCTCACCTGGCCGCCGGCCTGCACGTGCGCGAGGTGGCGATCGCCGCGCGGGTGGAGCGCGAGCTGCCGTTCATGGCCACCGAGACGCTGCTGATGGAGGCGACCAAGCGCGGCGGCGACCGCCAGGATCTCCACGAACGCCTGCGGCGCTACAGCCTGGCCGCTCAGGCGGCGGTCGAGACCGGCGGCGAGAACCCGCTGATCGACAGCGTGCTGGCCGACGAGGCGTTCCGGCTCGAGCGCGCGGAGGTGAAAACCTGGCTCGATCCGCACGCCTTCACCGGCCGTAGCACGAGCCAGGTCGACGAGCTGCTGAGTGAGGTCGTCGAGCCCGCGCTCGCCGGCGTCGAAGTGGCGCCGGTCACCGCGCCAAGGATTTGAGCCGAGGATCTGAGATGGTGCGCCGTGTCCTTCCCGTCGCCGTCCTCCTGCTGCTCGCCGGCTGTGCCACCAACCGCTTCGAGCCGCCGAAGCCGCGCGACACGACCCGCGGCATCGCCTCGTGGTACGGCGAGCAGTTCCACGGCAAGCCCACGGCAAGCGGCGAGATCTACGACATGCACGGCATGACCGCGGCGCACCGTGAGCTGCCGCTGGGCACGGTGGCCGACGTGCGCAACCTCGAGAACGGCCGCAAGGTGCGAGTGACGATCAACGACCGCGGGCCCTTCGTGCGCGGCCGCGTGATCGACCTCTCCTACGGCGCCGCCAAAGAGCTCGGCATGGCGGACGTGGGGCTGGCGAAGGTGGAAATCCGCATCGTGTCGGTCGGAGGCGGCACCTCCGGGCCGATTCGCACCCGTCGCTACACCGTCCAGGTGGGCGCCTACCGCGAACGGTCCAACGCTGTCGCTGTCCAGCGCCAGCTCGAGGAAAGCCACCCGGACGTGACGGTGATCAGCGAAGGCGGCTGGCACCGGGTGCGCGTCGGCACCTACCGCAAGCGCGAGCTGGCGGAAGACGTGCGGCGGCAGGTGGCGCGCGCCGGGCTCGACGCCATGGTCGTCGCCCTACCCGGGTAGTCTCACTCCGGGCGGACGAAGACCGTGTACATGCTGAGGCGCTTCTTCCTCAGCTTCAGCAGCTGATTCATGTTCTCGCCCAGGCTCACCGCGCCGGCGTCGTATTTCCTCACGTACACGTCGTAGAGCACCACATTCTGCTCGGCGCCGCCCTCGTTCACCGTCACGGTCTCGCCGGTGGGGCGGAACGCCTCCAGCCACCACGGCTTCTTCTTGATCCGCCGATCGTGGGCGACGAAGACCTCGACCGGCCGGCTGACTCTGAAGGAGATCCAGTCCTTGCTCCGCTTCTGATCGTTCGGCGTCCGTACGCAGACGAGTCCGCGGTAGACCTCGGGCACTCGCTCGAACGCGAAGGCACGATCGGAGTACGCCGGCTCGCCGGGCACCACCCGTCCCAGCGTGAGGCCGCGGCCCCTGTTGACGATCAGAGGTTCGTCCTCCGCCGATGCCGGAGGGCTCGACGACTCCTCGATCGGCTCGTCGGTCTCCGGCTCGACCCGCGTGCCCGTTTCAGGCTCGGGCGAGCTCTCGGCAGGAGACGCGGCGGTCGCCTCCGCGGGCTGTGAGCGAGGTGGCGCGGCCCGAGATGGCGGCGGAGGTGGCGGAGCGGTCGGGCTCGATGTGCCCCTGTCCGGCTTGATGGGATCCCCGGCTGGCGACCCGGCGGCCGGCCCCGCCGCCGACGGATCGTCGAGTGCGGCCTCTTCGAGCGACTCGCCGGCAGGCGTCACATCTTCGACCGGGGGCTCCGACTCATCAGCCGACGCCACCGGGCCGTCCTCCAACGGCGCGGGCAGCCTCGGCGGTTCCGGCGCCCGCGAGAAATTCCTCGCGATCATCAGCGCCCCGATCGTCATCGCCCCCAGCACGCCGACCGCGATCAACCCGATCCACAGCTTGCGCACGAACCGATCCGTCTTCTCACCACTGGCCGCCGGCGGCGGCGAGCCACGCATGGGGACGGTCTGTGACAGCGTCTCGGGAAGCGCGGCGGCCGCCTCCGCGGGCGGCACCGGCGGTGGCACGAAAACCGGCGGAGCGCTCTCCGCGGCGGCGGGCGCCGTCACCTCGCCGGCGACAGCCTCGAGCTGGGCGATCACCTCCGCGAAACTCGGGTAGCGATCGGCCGGCTCCTTTGCCAGGCAGGTCTCGATCATCGCCGCCAGCCTCGGCGGACAGCCCTGACAGCGGCTGGCGATCGGCGACGGCTCGGTGTGGGCGATGGCGTAGAGCATCGCGGACATGCTGTCGCCGGCGAAGGGCCGCTGCCAGGTCATCAGCTCGTAGGCCAGGACGCCGAACGAGAACTGATCCACCCGCGGGTCGAGATCGCGCCCCAGGAGCTGCTCGGGCGGTAGATACGCCGCCGTGCCCATGGTCATGCCGGTCGCGGTGAGCTGGGTCTCGGCGGTCAGCAGCTTGGCGATGCCGAAGTCCATGACCTTCACCTGGCCGTCGTCGAGCACCCGCACGTTGGCTGGCTTGACGTCGCGATGCACCACCTCGCGGGAATGAGCGTAGCGCAGCCCGGCGGCGACCTTCGACAGGATGTCGATCCGGGTGCCGACCGGCAGGGAATCGCGGCGCTTGATCTTGTGATCGAGATCCTCGCCGCTCAGATACTCCTGCACCAGGTAGGGTGTCTCGTCCTCGTAGCCGAAGTCGAACACCGTGATGATGTTCGGGTGCTGGAGGCTGGCCGCGATCTCCGCTTCACGCAGGAAACGTTTGCGCAGCTCTTCCTCGCGCGAGGAACAAGTCTTGATCGCAACGTGACGCTGGAGCACCGGGTCGAGCCCCAGGTACACGTCGCCAAAGCCGCCCGCGCCGATCTTCTCGATGATCCGGTACTTGCCGAAGTCCCGCCCCGTCATGTCTTCAGTCTATCTCCTCAGAGCGCTCTCAGAGCGCTTACCGATTCGACCAGAGGTCTTGCCTTCGATTTCCTTGACCTACCGAGCTCGATCGCCCATTATCGACTCATGCACAACGTCGAGCGTCAGGTGGACCGGGTGCTGACCCTGCTCCAGGACAAGATCCGTGGGCGCGGCTTCACCCAACTCCAGATCCAGGACGCCCTGGGCTGGGGACGTAGCTACATCAGCCAGCTGGTCACCAAGCAGAAATCCCTGCGCGTGGAGCAGGTTCTGTTGATCCTCCAGGTCATCGGCATCGAGCCGGCCGACTTTTTCGGCGAGCTCTACTTACAGGGCGGCGTCCACCGAGCCGGGCCCTGGGGCGGGCCGCCGCCGGTGCAGACGGAGCAGGTGGAGGAGATCCGGCACGGGCTCGCCGACACCAGGGCGATGCTCGCCTCGCTGCTACAGGTCTTGACCGAGCGCGGGGTGATCACCCGCGACGACCTCGCGGCCGCGGCGGGCGAAGACTAGCGCCCCAAGAAGCTCCGCCTACGGCGGAGCTTCTTGGCGCATCCCCACCGCACTAGGAGCCTATCGCTCGGCGCGACAGGCTCTTAGCTCCCAGCTCGGACTTCGACCTCCCGCACGGCGCTCACGGCGCCGGCAGCACGCGCCGGCCGAACATGAACCGGCGCAGCCAGTAGCGGTTGGCGAAAACCTCCGTCTCGATCACGCCCTTGGATCTCGAGGCGTGGATCATCTCGAGCGGCTGGCCAGGCGTCGACACCACCATCCCGACGTGGAACAGCTGGTCCCGGCTGTGGCCGAAGAACACCAGATCGCCGGGCCGCAGCTCGTCGGGCGCCACCCACTCGCCCACCGTCGCCTGGGCCTCCACCGTCCGCGGCAGCTGGATATCCAGGCGATCGAACACGTAGCTCGTGAGCCCCGAGCAGTCGAAGCCACGCCTCCCGCCGTTGCCGCCGTACTTGTATGGCTTGCCGCGCTGCGCCCGCGCCAGTTTGACAGCGCGCCGAGCTGCCTCCGAGCCCGTAACCGCTGGCCGTCGAGTCGTCGGCTCGGGCCTCGCGGTCGACGGCGTTCTTGGAGCCGCCTTCCTGGTCGGCTGTGGCGAACGGACCGACGCCTGTGCCGAATCCGCCGGATCCGCCCGCGGCGTGGCCACGACGCCCGCCGAGGGCGGTGGTTGCCTCAGCGAGCCACAGCCGCTCGCGATGATCAGCAGCGCGCCGAGCACCAGGTACCGCATCGAAGCGAAAGCTTACCCGATCTGCCCGAAACCACCCGATCTATTGAACCGCCCGCCTCGACGTACGACTATCCTGTTGAGGCGACGAGAATGACCAGAAACCGACAGGATGTCTTCAACGACCTGCTGGTGCTTCGGTGCCAGGGCGGAGACACCGCCGCGCTGGAGACTCTGGCGCGCGCCTGGCATCCGTCGATGCTGCGCCACGCCTTCAGGCTCACCGGAGAGCGCGACGCCGCGGCGGAGATCGCTCAGGACGCCTGGCTGGCGATCGTGCGCGGCCTCGGACGTCTGAACGACCCGGCCGTCTTCCGCGGCTGGGCCTACCGCATCGTCGCCAACAAATCGAGGGACTGGATCCGCCGGCGCCAGGCCCGGCGAAGGCTGACCGACCGGGTGGAGCGCGAGCCGCGCCCGGCCGCAGCCGACGACACCGACGATCGCGAAGCCGCCATCCGCCGTCTGCGTGCCGCGCTCGAGACGCTGCCCGACGACCGCCGGGCGCTGCTCTCGATGCACTACCTCGAGGGCATGGGAGTCCGCGAGATCGCCCTGGCGCTGTCGATCCCGCCCGGCACCGTCAAGTCCCGCCTGTTCCATGCCCGCCGTCAACTGAAAGCACTGACACGCTGAAGCAACACTGACACGCTGAAGGAGTGCGTCATGAAGAAGATCGAAGACATCGACACCCTGATCACCGAGGCCCTCAGCCGCGAGGAAGCGGAGTTCTACGACCAGCTCGGCGAACAGTCCGTCCACGACCTGGTCACCGAGCTCTTCGGCGGCCGCTACCGCTGGCTGAACCTGGCGAGCATCCCCGTGATGATCGCCTTCTGCGCCGCACTGATCTACTGCGGATGGCGCTTCTACCACGCCCCGGAAGTCCGCGAGATGCTGCTCTGGGGAGTCGGGATCTTCTATACCGGCGCGGCCATCATGGCGATGAAGCTGTGGGCCTGGATGGAGATCCAGAGGAACTCCCTGACCCGGGAGATCAAGCGCGTAGAGCTCCAGCTGGCGCACCTGGCGGGCAAGCTGGGGGGTTGAGGCCCATCACTGCGTCAGCAACGCCGCGATCTGGGTGGCCCTCTTGCCCGTGGACTCCTCGAAACCGAGGATCAGGGCCTGGTCTCGCGGCAGCAGCCAACGGCAGGATTCGATGACGCCCGGATCAGAGCAGTCGACGACGGTCTCGAAGAATCTGCCCTGCGCCGAGACGTCGAGCCAGACCAGGCAGGGCGGGAACCCAGGGGAGCCAGCGTCACGCGGGCACGATTTCCTGGTGACGGTACCTGCCAGGGTAAAGGAGCAGCGGTTTTCGGGCATCGGCCCGGGCTCCAGGCGCGTCCGGTCGTAGCCATCGGGCTTCACCAACCCCGCGACCTCGGTCACGTGCAGGCCGTCGGGTTCCTCGAAGCCGAACATCAGGACACGATCTTCTGGCTGCAGGTGCCCGCAGCCATCGACGGCGGTTCGATCGAAGCAGTAAGCAACAGTGTCGAATGGCTTGCCGTGCGCCGAGATCTCGAGCTGGACCTCACAGGTGGCCGGGAAACCTGGATCGTCAGCGATCTTCACGCACACAGCGTCCTTGACAGTGCCGACCAAGGTGAAGGTGCAACTGCCGCCGGCAACCGCTTCGGTAGCGCTCGCCGAAACCACGGTGGCTGAGCATGCCAGAACGACGACAATAAGCGGAACATACAGAGTCTTCATTCGAGGTACCTCCTTTGAATCGTAACGTCAGCGTGATCCCATTCCGGGGGCCCTGTTCGGCACCGGCGGTCCTCTGCATCTCGCCGGCCATGCCCCTCCGGGCTTTCAGTTTGAAGCTGAACCGCGAATCGCGCCATACCCCCAAGGGTTGGACAGCCCTATCCGGCGGGGCAGGTGGTGATCGTCGCTTCGATCTGGCGCACCTGGCGGGCAAGCTGGGGGGTTAGTCGGGCGTCAGGCCCGAGGGCTCCCTTGGCTCCTCGAAACCGGAGCGAGATCAAGCGCGTCGAGCTCCAGCTGGCGCACCTGGCGGGCAAGCTGGGAGGTTCGTAGCCGCCGACAGCCATCGCACCATCTGTCGGGTCACGTCGGGGCTGCTCAGCAACTCCATGTGACCCGTGCGGTAGGCGATCCACTGCGACTCTTGTGCAAATCCGAGGTCTCGCCCGGTGTCGTCATGTTGACCCAGTGCGCTGCGCAAGGGCACCAGGCCGTCGCCGATCAGGCGATCCGCCAGGACGCCGCGCCTGGCCGCCCTGGTCGCGGCGACGGCGTAACAGGCCACACCCTCGGGCAGGGGCACGATCCGGCGGTGATCGGGCTGGCGGTGAAAGCGGTCGCGGCCATGCCAGTCTTCATCCAGCACATGGCCGTACCGCAAGTCGGTGATACCGGCGCTGCGGAGTTGGCCGAGCTTGGCGAAAGGCGCGGTGTAGGGTGTGCTGCCCAGGATCACGTCCCCCCAGTTACCGGCCCGCTCCAGCGGGGCGCCATGGTGTGGCGTGCCCAGGAACACGATGCTCTTCAGGTGACCAGGCCAGCTCGAGGAATCCTGTTCGGCGTAGTGAGCAGCACCGCGGATCAGCAGGCCCCCCATGCTGTGGGCCACCACAGTCAGCTCTTCGACCGGTGTGGGCCAGTGCGTGACCAACTGCTCCAGCTGCGCCGAGAGCTCGCGCCCGTTGTGCGAGGTGTGCAAGCCGGAGTTGTAGCGCAGATAGACCGGGGTGTAGCCCAGGGCGGAAGCCAGTGCCTCGCCATGGTCGTCCACTTGCCGTCCGTCACGCCGGAGGCGGGCAGATGAATGACGCCGCGCGTGCCGCTGTAGGTCGTTCACACACAGTCCATGAATCAGCAACAACACCTTGCCCGTGGCCTCCGCCATGGCCGGCAAGGCTTGCCAGCTCAGCTCTTCGGTCCGGTAGCGCAGAACCATACGGGTTGCGAACGGGTTGTTGTCGGCGACCAGGCGGTCACCGATCACGCCATTGAGCACGGCGAGAAGCGCTTCTCGCGAGGGCGTGTCCGGCTCGGCATCTTCAGCCGACTCGAACAGAGATTGCAGCCCGGCCAACAAGGCGTCCACGCTCTTGCCCACCAGCTGCGTGACACCGCCGACGCTCTTGTAGACCAGACCGGTGATGCCGCGGGTTCGCCCGGGCACATCGCCACCGGGAATGCCGATGGTGTCCCACACCGACCGGTGCACGCCCTCGGCGATACTGGCCACACCCGCGGTCGCCTGTGTCGCCAGTCGGGCAAAGCCCCGGATGTCCGAGATGCGCGGGTGTCTGCGCCGGTTCTCAGATGGTGGTGTGGTCATGATCGTGGGCGCCCTGAATGGAGCAGCCTCATTGGTAAATGCCTGACGGAGTCGGATAGAAGGTACCACTCAACAAGTAGCGACCTCAGTAGGGCGCCTCGGCTGGACCACCGTAGCCACAGATTCCCATTCTTGGTGAGTTCACCAGAGGTACAGGCTCACCGTAGTCCTGGTGCGGATGTACCTCCGCGTGCTCAGTACACAACCCTGCCTCGCTCGCTTCATACAGGCACTCCAGACACAACCAGGAAGCAGGTTCCCCACACTCGGCGCAATCCGCTTCGAGAGGATTATTGCGCGCCATCAGGAGAATCGGATGAGAAGTCAGCGGCCTGCCTTGACGCACCCTGACCACTTTGATCAGAGTCTCCGACGGTGTCCCGAAATCATAGATATGGGTCAACTCTACCCCTGACCTGAATACCTGATCCGCCCGTTTGCCTTGCGGGACCTCTTCTCCACGCCCGCCGCCCATCGAGAACTGGCTCAGATGGCCACAGCATTCCAGCCAGATAGCCCGTAGGTAGTCATCCAAGTCCTCCAGTTTGGCTGAGCCATTCAGCTCTAAATGAAGCCAGAAGTCAGACGACCGCGCACCCTGCACTTGCAGATGAAACAGCTCTTGCTCTGCAATCCGCTTTGAGCTCACAGCACTGGCAGCTTCTGGCCGCTGAGCGCAGGTCGACAGATGGCTTGACATGCCTCCTTTCGTCATTTCTCGCTGACAAAAGGAGCATTTTCCTTTCGATTGTCTTCTCCGTGCCATATCAATTCACCTTCTCGCGTGTTTCTTGTGCCTTAAGGACTTGGCTGAGACGCAAGGGCGCCGCGTAGCAATCAATCCCCAATCAATCAATCTAGGTCCCACCCACCTCGGTCACGGTCACCGAGATCCTCACCCGGGCCCGGGTGGATCGGCCCGATGACCACCAACGGAGCCTACCACGCCACTCAGGATACCGGTCGGGACGACATCAGTA
>JAAELT010000375.1 GCA_024226315.1 bacterium
ACGAAACATATATTGTTAGTGAACTTGGCAACCACCCAAAACATTAATTGAACAGACAGTTAATAATGCTTTTTGAATCACCGTAATTACTTTTATTTGAATTGAAATCAACGAAACAACTAATGTTACCTTATTTAGTAAGTACTAATCATATATATATTGGAATATTGTATATTATGTCAGGGTTTATAGGAGGGATTATTGGATTTACTTTATCATTTATAGTTAGATTGGAGTTATCATTGCCTGGATTTATAATATGTTCTTCCCTTCAATATAATTCAAGTATTACTTTCCATGGTATTTTTATGATATTTTTTATGATAATGCCAATACTAATTGGAGGATTTGGAAATATATTAATTCCTTTAATGCTTTGTTCATGTGATATGATATTTCCTCGATTAAATGCATTTAGTCTTTGATTAATAATAAATGGTTATTTAATAGTATTGATATCATTGTTTATTGATGGTGGTATTAATTGTGGTTGAACATTATATGTACCTCTTTCTATATTTAATTATTATTCAATTGATATTATGATCTTCTCATTACATATAATTGGATTAGGTTCTTTTATTGCTTCAATTAACTTTATTAATACTATATTGAAATCTTCTAATTTATCTGTATTATATAATAGTTTATTTATTCCTTTATTTCCATGATCTTTATTTTGTACTTCATTATTACTTATTATATCATTACCTGTATTAGCTGTTTGTATTACAATGATTATATTTGATAGACATTTTAATAGTGCATTCTTTGATATATTAAAAGGAGGTGATATTCTATTATTTCAACATTTATTTTGATTTTTTGGTCACCCTGAAGTATATATATTAATATTACCTGCATTTGGATTAATAAATGAAATAGTTATTAAATGTAGTCAGTGTACAATTTATGGTAGAGATTCAATGGTAATAGCTTTAGTATTAATTAGTTTAATTGGTAGTATTGTTTGAGGACATCATATGTTTATGGTAGGTTTTGATATTGATACTAAAATATACTTTACTGCAGTTACATCAATAATAGCTATTCCAACTGGTATTAAGATTCTTAATTGACTAGCTACAATTTGATCAAGTAATTTCACATTAATTACATCCTTCTATTGATTGATTGGTTTTATTTACTGTTTTACATTTGGTGGAATTACTGGTATTATGTTAGCTAATTGTATTATTGATACTTTATTACATGATACATCATTTGTAGTAGGTCACTTTCATTATGTATTATCATTGGGAGCAGTTTATACTATTTTCTCTTCTCTATTTAATTATTATGTTATTACTAGTTCCTATTTTATGTTAAACGAATTAATTGGTCGTATTTCATTTGGTATAATATTCCTATCATCTAATATTATCTTTCTATCAATGCATTCTCAAGGTATTCTTGGTTTTCCTCGTAGAATTTTTGATTATTCTGTTATTTATTTTAAACTGAATTGATTTTCATATTATGGTTTAGTTGGTATATTATTGTCACTCTTATTTATTATTTATTCAGTACTTAATTAATCACCAATTTATTTAATCTTCTTTCGTCACACCTTAATACTCTTCCAACAGATTTAATTGTTATTATTGTTTTCGTATTATTTATTCATTCCTTATTTAGCTTAATTACTGATAGATTAATTGGTTCTTGTATTATTTATATCAGTCAATTATCTCTTATCTCTTAATTATTATTATATCACTACTTAATTATTCATTAATTTGGTTTCTAGTTAATCTTCTATCTTAGTTAATCCTTCTTTAGTTTCTATCTTAGTTATTTAGGTTATTCATTGCAGGTCATTTTACACTAATCATTGATTGTATATTCCACTGTGGTAGTGTATTTATTTTGATATTAATTTAGGTAATTTAAGTACATTTTATTGTTTTAATAGTTGATAAAGTAGAGGAATTATTACTTTTAACTTTCTACACAAGGTAATTAAATGCTCCTAATCAATGCTCCTAATATCGCAATAATGGATAATTAATTACAGTTAACTTTATATGAGATGAGAATAGTATTATTTGTTAGTTCCTAAAAGCATTTGTTGTAATTGAGGTCATTAATTAGTTTTCCCTAAATAGATTTATTACACATTTATTCCAAAAACATATAATAGCAGAGTTATTCTTTTTAAATAAATCATCTGTTATTCCTGCAACATATTATTACCTAGGATAATTAGGTTATTACCGTCATGTTTTCATGCATGTTTTAGATTATTAATTATTAAAACAAAGAAATAGTCCTATTCAAGTTACATTAATTAGTTTTCTCTTAATATTATTCATTAAAATGTGATTATATTAGGTTCTACGATTATATTCAAGATAATTAAGTTAGTTAATATTATGATTATTGTTTCACATTATTGTTCACATTATTCTCATTAATTGGGGAATTAACTAGCTAGTGAAATAATTCAATTAATCTTATTATACTACTGTTATATTATTAGTTCTTAATTATTGATTAAACAAGACGTTACACTTTCGTTGCACTTTATGATTATAATACTATTTATATCTTTTGTGTTAAGTTTAATAGGTATGATTATTGATAGAGTTTTATTATTAAAATTCTTTTTATGTTATGAATTCTCGTTCTTAATTAGTGTTTTAATATTAGTATTGTATTCGAATGCTTTGTTAGCAACTATTTTAATCTTATATTTCATTTGGAACTCAATGTTTGAAGTATTATTAGGATTAAATGGTTTATTACTTTAACTTTTATATAATTAGTTAGTACTGAGTTTTTTATGTTTTTAATGTTTTAATTCATTTATTTTTATTTCTAAGGAATTCTTGTGTTTAATATGGTTTTCAGATTATATTTAGATTGTATTTATTTAGAATTAGTATTATTAAGTAACTAGCAATAATGCCTTTATTTAGATCTTTAATTATTAATATATTATTTATTTACTTTATTGTATTTCCATTTATTTCGTTTTTATTTTACTCAATAAGAGGACATTACAGTTAATCTCATTTTCTAGAAACAGTCAATCTATCGATTATTTAGTGATTACACCAGCACTTTCTCAATAATATTTATTTAACTTTTTATTTCTTATTAATCTCCTATTTAATTATTTATTTAGTCCTTAATGCTCCAACAATATTAGCCATTAATGGTCGATTTTAACTGCAACGGTTATTGAGATCTTTGGTTTAGTGTTTAATGTATCAGATTTTAATGCGTCAATTATTAACTCTTTATTATCCTGTTATCAATTAATTTCTAGAATTAGATTATTTATTGTAATATTATAATTTATATTGTAGGTCATATTTCAATTAATATATCGAACATTTATTGAGTAATTAATACTATCGTCATTCTTTGAGATATTTTGCTGGATTATCTGGTATATTGAGTTTCCTTGCTGGATTTAATTAGTTTAGTTGCTTTTTTATGGTCCTTATTATGGATACAAATAATCTCGCAACCTAAAAACCTAACGTAAACCACATTGTGAAGGACAGTTTAGTTGAATTAATTCTGGTAATTAAAGTGCATAGTTAGTCCTGATTTCAAGTTCTTCCAACGAATGACCAAAAAGCCTAAAACAGATTATGGTAATACAAAAAGTAGATTTCAATAACTGCATCTTTCATTAACAAAGCATTAACTAGAAACACTGTTACACTGGAAAATCAAGGTAATCCCTTAAGGACAGATATTAATTAGGAAAAACACAAAACATTCCGTAAAGCCTAGTGCATAATGAACTACCTAAATGCTCTTGAAACAAAGAACAGTTTAAAGAAAACTAAATATAGCAACTTAAATTACGGTAAACACAAAGCATTAACGCTTATTCAATCCATTATAGAATGATTAAAGTCATAATATTCCCGTAGCCTAAAGTGCCACGATCATTCCTCATTACTTGAATAAGCTCATAACATGAATTATTC
>JAAELT010000376.1 GCA_024226315.1 bacterium
CTCGAAAGAGGTGAAGAGCACCGCGTCAGCCTCGACGCCACCGGTGAGCGCGTACCAGCGCGCGAACTCGGCCGCGGTCGCCGTCTTGCCGCTGCCGGCGTAGGCGTGGAGCAGCACGATCTGCTGTTCGTCGAAGGCGCGGTCGAGGGCCAGCAGGGTCTCGTCGCGGCCGTAGAAGCCGGCGTCGGGATCGGGGGGCAGGTTGGGGTCGAGGCCGCCGGCGGTGGCGGTCGACGCGCCCAGAGTGACCTCGAGCTCGCCACCGTCTTTCGGCTTCGGGAAAAGCGCGATCGGCGCCGCTTCGTAGACGATCGGCACCTGCCAGTCCTGGAGCGGCAGGGGATCGGCGACCACCTCGCGCAAGGGATCGTCGTAGAGGTGCTTGCGCCCCAGGGCAACCGCCGCACCCAGGCTCTGGCCGCGGGCCAGAGAGCCATAAAGTTCGGCGATGAACTTCGCCGCCGTCACCACGAAGACGTTGTAGCGCATCGCCACCACGCCGCCGACGCCAGAGTCCATCAGCTCCTGCGCCAGGGTCCGCAAGGCGCGCTCCGCCTGGTGCTCCTCCGCGGCCTCCTCGGCATCGGGCTCGCCAGACTTCTCCTTCACCTCCGCGTAGGCCGAGCGGCAGGCGTTGAGCACCAGCACCGGCACTCCGGTCTCGACCAGCAGGGCGGCCAGCTCCTGGCCGTCGACGAAACGCTGGTTGTGCTCGTTCTCGGGGTTCTCGAACAGCAGATAGCCATGGCGGCCGGGCCGCGCCCGGCGCGGGTAGAGCTCCCGGGGCGAGAAGCGGTGGCGGTCGATCGCGAGGCCCTCCAGGTACTTCCCGATCTCCAGGTGCGCGCCGTGACCGTCGAAGTGCAGCACGTGGTAGGGCTTCCCGGCCTCCTTCGCCGCGCGCAGCGTCTTCGCCAGCACCTCGAAGGTCGGCGGCCGCAGCACGTCGAGATCGAAGGCCTGGCGCGCGGTCTCGTCCAGGCCCTTCAAGATCCGCGTCGCCACCGAGCGAAACGGCACGTCCTCCCCGCGCCCCGGCCGGCAGATCGCCAGCAGGATGCGCACCGGCCCGGCCTCCTCCTGCGGCATCCGGGCCGCCCTCGGCGCGTCGGGCTGGGCGCGCACGAAGGAATGGGCGAGCAGCGCCACCGGCGCCTCGGCCCCGGGCTCGCGCAGCAGCTCCCACGGAATCGACGTCGCCTCCGCAACGGTGCTGACGATCTCGACCCTTGTTGCCGGCAGCTTCTCGCTCGCCGCGAACCACAGCCGGCGGGTCTTCGCGTCGTGCTCGAAGATCGACTCGAACAGCCCCGTCCCCCGCTCCTCCATCCGCCGCTCCACCCGCGCCGCGATCTCCGGCGCCAGCTCGTGCGGCCACTGGAGGTAGTCCTCCAGGTACCAACGCAGATCCGCCTCGTCCCGCCGGGTGAGGCGGAGCTCGAGCTCGGCCTTGGCGGTTCGGCGTGGATTGTCGCCTTCGAGCGAGATCTCGACTCGGTATCGGTCGCCGTCCAGGGCATCCTGCGTGAAGCGCAGCAGATCCAAATCAATCCTCCCAGCCGTGAAGCACTTGTCGGGACACGGCGAGCCCGCGTAAGGGAGCGGGCTCAGCCAGTAGGACGTGGACCTGGGCGTGGCGGAACCGGCTGCTGGTCCGTGAGATAGGCAGCCAAAGCCTCCAGAAGGCGTCGATGGCGCGCGGAGGAGATCCTGCCGATCGTGCCCGCAATGCGTCGCCGGGGTATCACCCCGAGAAAACCGAGACGGATCACGGAGCTCTGCAGGAAGCCGCTGGCGGCAAAGTCCTTGTCCGTCGAGTCGATCCGCTCATCGAAGCCCGCGACGAGTTGGTGCAGCTGGGTAGTGACGCCGCACACCAGGAAGTCGCGGTAGCGAGGCATTTCTCGCAGGACGACCGCCGGTCGCTGCTTCACCTCGCCGTCGGCCTGGGGCACCGGAGCAAGAACGATGTCACCCTCGGTCATACTCCGGATTCTTCTCCTTGAGGAGGTCCAGGGAGTATTCCGGCTCGTCCGGTCCATAGGCGCCGGCCAGGCCGTGGGACGCGAGGTCCCCCCAAATCTCCCGCTCGCTTTCAGCGGCGGTGCCGGGCAGCACCGTGACGAGAAGCCGGGCGTGGGGCCTCAGCGCAAAGGGCTCGTCGAGCTGGATACGCTCGCCATCGAAGTGAGCTGTCAGTGTTGTTGCCTTCATGTCTAGAATCACACCTCAGGCCCCGTCCGGATCGACCTCGGGTCGTCCTCGGGCCGCATAGACTTGAGCGAGAAGCTCCTCCAGGGACTCGTCGTCCGCGAGCGCACCGGCCTGGCTCAGGAGAACGGAGCGCTGATCCGGCGTCCGCAACCAATCCTCGAGAGCCGAGAGCAGGAAACGCCAGGTGCCCTGGATCTTGCGTCCCGGGATCTCGCCCAGCGCCGCACGGCGCTCGATGGTCGCTTCGGGCAGGCGCAGGAACGTGGCGGCGTCTTCGAGAGTGAGGACCTGCTGTAACGTCGCCGTGCTCATGATTCGTCTCCAGAGGGGAAGATATCACGGTCTCTCGCACCCGGTGCTCCTCTCCTCAGCAGTCACGGAAG
Organism: bacterium; assembly: GCA_024226315.1. Taxonomy (GTDB): domain Bacteria; phylum Acidobacteriota; class Thermoanaerobaculia; order Multivoradales; family J023; genus JAAELT01. The sequence continues at coordinate 2,598 of JAAELT010000376.1, forward strand.
TCACCCGCATCCAGTGTCGGCAGTGTGCTGCAAGCGCGGAAGTCTTCCGCATCGGCTGTAGCGACTTTTTGCGGGCGCGCAAATCTCCCGCATCGGGTGCCGGCACTTTTTCGCAAGCGCGCAAATCTTCCGCATCCGCTGCCGGTACTTCTTGCCGGCGCGCGAGTCTCCCCGCATCGGGTGCCGGCACTCTTGCGCGCTGCGGAAAACAGGGGGCATCGGGTGTACCCTGTTTTCCGCGGTTACACAATCTTCCCGCATCGGGTGCCGGCACTTTTGCGCGTTGCGGAAAACAGGGGGCATCGGGTGTACTCTGTTTTCCGCGGTTACAAAATCTTCCCGTATCGGGTGCCGGCACTCTTGCGCGTTGCGGAAAACAGGGGGCATCGGGTGTACCCTGTTTTCCGCGTTGCGGAAAACAG
>JAAELT010000377.1 GCA_024226315.1 bacterium
GGTCGAACTCCACCGGCGTCAGGTCGATGGTGTAGACCGCGACGTTGGCGTCGTTGAGCGCCTGCTCCATGGGCGGGTAATAGCGTGGATCGCCGGTCGGAATCGGGCCGCGGCCGAGCTCGCCGAAGCCGATGGTGTAGAGCAGCAGGTTCTTGCGCCCGACGATGAAGGCCGAGGCGTCGGCCACCAGGCGGATGCCGTCATAGATGCGCGTGGTCTCCTTGCGCAGCTTCTTGCCCTGCGGCAGGTGGCGCAGCAGCGACGGCGCGCCCGCGGGCGGCAGGCGCCGGCCGCCGCGGCCGATGTTCTTCTCGGGATCCCGGTTGCGCGACGCGTTCTGGATCGCCTCCGTGATCTGGTAGCGGTCCTGAGTGAAATCCAGGTGCACCTTGAGCTTGACGTCGTAGCTCACTACCGCCACCCAGTCCGACGGCAGCATCTGCTCCTCCACCCAGCGCTTGCTCTGCCGGCTGGCCTCGAGCTGCTGGCGGATCAGCCGGCTGCCGGCCGCGCCCCCGAGGCGGCTCTGGTCGTGGAAGAACATGACGAAGTAGCGGCTCGACGGCACCTCGCCGTCCGCGGCCTGGATCTTGCCGTCCGGGCCGTAGCGCGTGGTGTAGAAGCTGACGCTGGTCAGATCCACCGGCTCGCCGTCCTCGAGCACGACGAAATCGTCCTTGCCCAGGCCGGTGATCGCGTCACCCGAGCGGTCGGTGGCGAGCACGTCGAGCAGAACCTCGGTGACCTCCACCATGCCCTCGAAGCTCCCGGCGGGCTCTTCCTGGGCGGCGGCCGGCAGGGCCGTTGCGATGATTAGACCGGACAGCAGGAGGGCGGACAGGCGCCTCTTCCTCATGGCGAACCTCCATTCTTTTGATCGAGCATACATCCTAGCTTCCGTTATGGCCCGATCAAGCAAGAAGCGTTCCGGGGCGAGGTGCGCGAACGCGGTGACGAACGGCACATTCGCCGCTATTTCCGGGCGAGACCGACCTCGGACTCAGACGGAGGTGTACACGGATCCAGACTGTGCCGTTCCCTCCCAGCTCAATACACCTGGGGATCCGCCTCCGTCCCCGGCGGCGCCCAGCCGAGCGGCCACTTGAGGTCGTTGAGCCACGAGTCCGGAATCCACCCGAGCTGCTGCAGACGGCCGACGACGATGCCCGGCGCGATGCGTAGCTCGGCGGCGAAGGTGCGCACGATGGTCTCCGATATCCGCCGGCCTTCGCAGAAGGGCTTGAGCTTCTCGAGCGTCGCCTCCGGGATCAGGAAGCTCGCCGCGAACTCGTCGGCGGCGAGCTCTTCCGCGTCGCCGCCGCGGTCGGCGCCGGGTCGCGCCAGAGGCGCGCCAGACATCGCTGGCGCCAGAGGCGCGCCAGACGTCGCCGGCGCGATGCCTTCCAGGTACACCTGCTTCTTGCCGTGCAGCAGCAGGTGCGCGGCCTGGTGGAAGAAGCCGAACCACAACTGATCGTCGGTCTCGCGCGCCAGGCTCAGGTGGATCAGCGCCAGGCGCGGGGAGAGCCAGCGCGTGGCGCCGGCCACCGGCAGCCCCTCCAGCTCGCGCGAATACGCCACCGCCACCCCGGCACCCGCGGCGAGCTCGATCATGCGGTCCTGCCACACGTCGGCGGGTCTGAGCGTCAGCCGGCGAATCTCCTCCAGGGCTCGCTGGAACTTCTTGCGGTCGTAGGGGGACGTCTTCATGGTGCGCGCCTGGAGCTCGCCGGTGCGCATCCAGGCGGCGAGCGTGCCGGGGTTGGCGTCGAACCACGGCGCCCGGTGGTACCGCGCCTGCGGCTCCACGTACACCCCCCGCCAGGCCGCGGGCGAGGCGACGCCGAACCAGCCGAGCAGCTGACCCACCCGCTCGGCCACGCCCGCCATGCGCGGGATCCACTTCGCCGCCACCATCGCGTCCACCGGTACCTCGCGCAGCCAGGGCGCGTCGTGCACCGCCTGGTCGTACATGCGCGCACCCGCCATCAGGATCTGGTGATCCGCCTCCAGCTTCAGCCACGCCGCCGCCGGCTCGCCCAGCACCTGCTGCAGCTGCAACGCCGTGTCCGCGGTGATCGCCGTGCGCCCCTTTACGATCTCGCTGATCGTCTTCTTCGGCCGCCCGATCCGCCGCGCCAGCTCCACCTGCGACATCTCCTTCTCCGCCAGCACCTCGAGCAGCCTCTGGCCCGGTAGCTGGAAGCCGTCGGACTCTTTTTCGTGGCGAATATCCATGTCCCTTTCGTCCCCAGAAACGCGCCTTCCGAGCAGAATCCACTCTCTTTGCGGGGAATTCCACACTTTCCGACCAGAATCATAGCTTGGCCTGGCGGAAAGTGTCAAGAAAAAGTTACCGCGTCAAGTAGACAAAACCAAGCCAGTCATGCATACTATCATCCATGGACAGCACACACCACCACCCAGCCCCCCGAAACCGGGGAGAAAGGAGGACGCGATCAGTGAAGATCGAGGGGCGACAGACGTCGCCAGAGAAGGAGTCGAGGCCCGGGAGCCGCCGGCGTGGCGGCTGCCCGGGTCTCGCGGCCCGGCCGATCATGGGGTTGCAGCCCACGGCCGGGTAAGTGATGAACCACTTGGAGACATTGTACCATGCAACGACAAAGCAACACAGTCATAAGGTTCTTGAAGTCCGCAATGGACGTCGAGGACTCAGTCACCACCAACAAGCCGGAGATCGGCCCGCGGCTCGACCTGCGTTTCGCGGCGGTTCCGATTCCCGGCCTTGAGGTCCCGGAGGGTGGGGCACCCAGCTCCTCCTTCGAGGACTCCATGACCCGTCTACAGAACGGGCTCGCCATTTCACGGATCCGGCTGGCCACGGCCGACCGGCACCACGTAGAAAACCTTCGGCACTTTCTGGAAGTCCGGGAAGTCAGCCGGAGCTTCAACAGCAGCGTCTACTCCAAGCTCGGAGTAACGCGGCGCACCATCGAGGAGGTATTCGAAGACGTCGACGCCTTCATACTGGCGGGGATCCAGAGCCCCATCGAGAGGGAGACGATCAAGCTCCTGGGACAAGCCGATCAAGCGCTCGATCGCTTGAAGAGCCCGGACCTGGAGTTGCCGAATCCCCAGGTCGAAGGCCTCGAAGTGAAACCCGAGACCCTCGTCCGCGGGCTCAGTCCCGAGGTCGAGCGACTTCGGGAAGCGGTCGCCGTCCTGCGCCAGGCAAAGCGCCAGGTGCAGAAGAGCCGCAAAATCAGGAACGAGGTGCTCGAAGAGCACAAGAATCTCTTCCTGTGGACGGCCCGGACGTTCGAGAGCTACTACCAGCTCGCGGGCGAGCCGGTGCTGGCGGCCCAGATCCGGCCTTCGGGCCGGCGTCCGGGTCGCCGGGCGGTCGAGATCGCCGAGGAATCGGCGGCAGAGGGATCTCAGGCCGAAGAGTCGGCGGCCGAAGGATCCGAGGCCGAGGAGGCTCCCGCCTCCGAGGCACCGGAGACTACCGAGTCTCCGGCCACTGAGTCCGAGTCTGCTTCTTCCTGATCCCATCCCCCTCCGGGCGGCCTTCGGGCCGCCCGGCCTTTCCTCCCCCCGCCTCCTCCGATCGAAAGCAGCTGATCATCGCCTCCACGGCGATGACGCCATGACCTGATCACGCCCCGCGCGGCGCTGTGGCGATCGTGTAGGGGGCCGATCGGGGCCTGCGCGGCCTCATGGTCGTCGCCACAAGAACCGAACAGAGCCTGCGCGGCGCTCTGGTCATGGCCCCAAGAGCCGAACAGAGCCTGCGCGGCCTTCTGGTCATGGCCCCGAGAACCGAACAGAGCCTGCGTGGCCTTCGGGTCATCGCCCTGAAAGCCGAAAAGAGCCTGCGCGACGCTCTGGTCATGGCCAGAGCATCGAACAGCGCCTGATCGGCTCTTGTGGCCATGACCTTGAAGCAAGACAGCGCTTGATCGGGTCTCTGGTCATGACCAGAGACCCGATCTGAGCCTGATTGGGCCCGTGGTCATGACCAGAGATCCGATCTGAGCCCGATCCGCCCTGTGGTCATGACCAGGTGGTCCCGGTGGCCCGGGTAGGGTGGGCCGGACATGGCCCGCAAGGCCCAATCGAGGACGAAGAGGCGGTCGATTCCTGACCTCCGGCGTGGCGCGATTCGCATCTCCCGACAAGCGGCGCCCAAGAACGCGAAGCCTTCCCAGCGTTCCTGCCACCTGGCCGCCTGGCGACTGTCGAATACAATCGGGGCATGTGGCCAGGTTTCCACGGATCCGAGGCGGTGACGCCGTGAGCTCGCTGAACAGCGTGTTCAGGATCCTCAACGAGATGAAGGCCGAGCGGGTGATCGTAGACTATGCCCTGGGAGGGGCGATGGCAGTCCTCTTCTACGCCGAGCCGGCACGGACCTACGACCTCGATGTCTTCGTTCACCTGCCGCCTGCTGACGGCGCTCTCGTGCGACTGACTCCGATCTACGATTGGCTTCAGCGAAGATCCTTCTTTCCCAAGGCCGAGCACGTCATGATCCATGGGGTGCCGGTACAGTTCCTGCCGGCCTACAACCAGCTGGTCGAAGAGGCGATCGAGAAAGCGCGCGTCCTGGACTACGAGGGGGTCGCGGTCAGAGTGGCGTCGCCGGAGCACCTCGTTGCTCTGGCCATCGAAGCCGGGGGAAGCAAACGGCGAGAGCGTGCACTGCAATTGCTGGAAAGCGACGCCGTCGACCGGCAGGGGCTCGCGGCTCTTCTCGGCGATCACGGTCTCCCAGTTGAGATCCTGAACAATGACTGACCCAACGAAGCGTCCGGTCCCCGAAGAGGTCGAGGCACTCTTTCGGGCAAAACGGGCATGGCATCGGCAGCAGGCACGGCTGCCCATCAAGGAGAAAGTCCGTATCCTCCTGGAGCTGCAACGCCAGGATCTGCCCTTGCTGGCGCGGCACCGGCAGCTCGAATGGTGGGAGCGGCCTTGGAACATCGAGCCCTGACCGCCCAGGAGAAGCCGATGAGACCCGATCACAGCCCGAACCCACGACCGAGCCGAACCCACTCGAGCGCTTCGCCGAGAAGCCCACGGTCGAGCAGGTCCACGCCGCGTTGGGGCTCGAGCAGGTCAACTGGCGGTGGGAGCCCGAGGACGGCTGGCGGCTGCTGGCCGGCGGCATCGATCCCGACGGCTGGCGGCAGGCCTTCGGCCAGCCGCCGGGCGATTGACTCAACCCCCGAGCGACAGCTCCGCCCGCATCGCTCCCAGCTTGTCCTGGACCTTGCGCGCGTTCGACGGCCCCAGCCGCAGCAGGTGCTTCTCGACCTCCGGCAGGCCCTCGAGCTCGGGGCTGGCGAAGCGGTAGTTCTTGACCCGGCGCCTGACGATCATGCGCTCGGCGGGGACCCGGATGTCGAGGACGCGCTCGATGGCGCGGTCGAGCGCGACGTCGAAGTCGCCATCGGGGTAGCCGAGGTCCTGGTAGGCCTGGTCAAAGAGGGGCTTCATCTGGCCGTAGAGACGCACGCCGGCCTCGTTGTCGAGCGAGGTGAAGACCTCGGTGAGCAGGTTGTAGCGGGCGAAGGTGGCGCGGTCGACGAACAGCCGGCCTTCGAGCTCGGAGACCTTGAACGCGCCCTTGGGCTTCAGGTGGCCGAGGTGAGGGCGCGGGCTCTCGCCGTTGGCGACGTCGACGACCGCGGCGACGAAGCGGCGCACCAGGTGTTCGGGCGCCAGCCAGGCGGCGAGCTGGGGATGGGCGGAGAGGGTGCCGACGAGCAGGCGGAAGTCGTCGTCGCTCTCGTCCAGCGGCGGCAGCTCGAGCGCCTCGTCGACCGGCGGTGGCGGCGGCGGAGGGGCGACAGGGGCCGGAGGCGGAGGGGGCGGCTCGGTCTCGGCCACGCCCTTGATGATCTGGAAGTAGATGAAGACGCTGCAGGCCAGGACGGCGGCAATGACCAGCGCGATGACCAGCGGTGAGAAGGTTGGGCGTGCCATGGCGATCCTCGGGTTGTGCGTTATCTACTGGACGGCGGTGAGCTCGCCGAGCTCGGTCTCGGCTTCTTCCCAGCGGGCCATCAGCTCGTCGACCTTGCCGGCGAGGGTCTTCTGCTCCCTCTCCAGCTTACGAACCTCCTTTTCGGGGGTTTTGTCGAAGAAGCCGGGGTTGCAGAACATCTCGTTGATCGCGTGTACGCGAGCTTCGGCGCGCTCGATCTCCTCGGTGAGGGTGTCGCGCCGTTTCTGGAGCCGGTTGCGTTTGCGCTTGAGCTGCCGCTCATCGCCGCCCTGGCTCTTCTGGTTCTTGGCCTTGCGCTTCTCGCGCCGCGCCTTGAGCACGGCGTTCTCGGCGTCCAGATGGTCGTCGCCGCAGCGCTCGACGTACTCCTCGTAGTCGCCGCGGAAGTCGTTGATGCCCGCCGGGCTGATCTCGACGATGCGGTTGGCGAGCTTGGAGACGAACCAGCGGTCATGGGAGACCAGGATCAGCGTGCCGTCGAATTTCAGCAGCCCCTCGACCAGTGCCTCGATGGCCTCGAGGTCGAGGTGGTTGGTGGGCTCGTCGAGCAGCAGCACGTTGGGGCGCTCGACTGCCAGGCGGGCGAAGATCAACCGCGCCGACTCGCCGCCCGACAGGCTGGTGACCTTCTTCTTGGCCTCGTCGCCCGAGAACAGCACCAGGCCGAGCTTGCCGCGCACGAAGCCGATCTCCTCGCCCGGGACGATGTTCCACAGCCAGCTCTCGACGCTGGTCTTGTCGCCGGCGAAGATCTCGGAGTGGTCCTGAGCGAAGTAGCCGGGGTGAGTCTCGTAGCCCCATTCCGCCTTGCCGGCGTCGGCCTCGAGCTGGCCGACGAGTATCTTGAGCAGGGTCGACTTGCCGATGCCGTTGGGGCCGATGATCGCCACCCGATCGCCGCGGTTGACGGTGAGGTCGACGTCTTCGAGCACCACGTTGTCGCCGAAGGCCTTCGACAGGCCCTCGATCTCGAGCACCTTCTTGCCGCTCGGGCGGCAGGCCTCGAGCTTGAAGATCGGATAGCGGCGTGAAGATTGCGGCAGGCTCTCGATGACGATGCGCTCCATCTTCTTCATCTTGCTCTGCGCCTGGCGCGCCTTGGTGGCCTTGGCCTTGAACCGATCGATGAACGCCTTGTGGTCGGCGATCTGCTTCTCCCGCTTGCCGATCTCGGCCTCTTTGCGGTCGCGCTCCGCCTGCTTGGCCCTGACGAAGGCCTGGTAGTTGCCCGGGTAGGCGATGATGGTCTGGTAGTCGACGTCGACGATGTGGGTGCAGACGTTGTCGAGGAAACGGTGGTCGTGGGAGATCACCACCGCCAGCCCGGTGTAGTCGCTGAGGAACTTCTCGAGCCAGCGGATCGACAGGATGTCGAGATGGTTGGTGGGCTCGTCGAGCAGCAGGCAGTCCGGCGCGGCCGCCAGCACCTGGGCCAGCAGCACGCGCAGCTTGAAGCCGCCCGACAGCGTCGACAGCAGATCCTGGTGGCTCTCGGACGGGATGCCGAGCCCCTCCAGGATCTCGCCGGCCCGGGCCTCGAGCGCGTAGCCGTCCTGCTGCAGGATGTAGTCCTCGAGCTCGGCGTAGCGCTCGCCGTCGAACTCCTGGTCGGCGTGCGCCAGGATCTCTTCTTTCTCCTCCATGGCCCGCCACAGCTCGCCGTGGCCCATCATCACCACGTGCAGGATCACCGACTGCTCGTAGCGGAAGTGATCCTGCTCGAGCACGCCCAGGCGCAGCCGCTTGGGCATCGAGATGGTGCCGTCGGACGCCAGCTCGGTTCCCGAGATCATCTTCAGGAAGGTGGACTTGCCCGAGCCGTTGGCGCCCACCAGCCCGTAGCGGTTGCCCGGGTTGAGCTGGAACGACACGCCCTCGAACAGGGTCTGGTGGCCGAAGGACTTGGCGAGGTTGGAGACCGAGATCATCGCCGCGAGAGGATATCAAGCGGCCCGGCGGCGCGGGCACCGATCCTGCAATGACACAATCGACGAGCCGATGGCCAAGAGACGCAAAAAGCGCGTCCGTCGCCGCCGGAAGGGCCGCCAGCGCCGCTGGCCGCGCTTTCTGGCGATTTCCGTGTTGGTGCTGGGCGGCGTCCTGGCCACGCTGATCTGGCCTTTTTGGCAGCTCTCGGGGCAATTCGGTCACCAGCCCGCCAAGCAGCCGTCGCGGCTCTACGGCGCCGCCACGGTGCTGCGTCTGGGCGCCGCGGGCAGCGCCGGCGCGCTGACCGCCGAGCTCGAGGCGCTGGGCTACCACCGCGTCGAGGGGGCCTCGGAGATGGCTCCGGGCACCTTCCAGGAGATCTCGGGCGGCATCGAGCTCTACCGGCGGCGATTCCCGCCGCCGCAGGGCGCCGACGGCCGCAAACGAATACGGGTGCTATTCCGCGGCGGGGTCGTCGCCGGCATCGAGACCGACGGCGGCGCCGAGCTGCGCTCGGCGTCTCTCGATCCGCCGCTGATCGCCTCGTACTACGGTCCCGAGCTGCGCGAGCGCCGGCCGGTGGGCCTCGACGAGCTGCCGGAGGACCTGGTGTTCTCCGTGCTGGCGGCCGAGGACGCCTACTTCCTGGAGCACAAGGGATTGTCGGTGGTCGGCATCCTGCGCGCGGCGTGGGTCAACCTGCGCGCCCAGGAGGTGCGCCAGGGCGGTAGTACGCTGACCCAGCAGCTGGTCAAGAACCTCTACCTCACCCAGAAGCGCACCCTCGTCCGCAAGCTGAAGGAGGCGGTGTTGGCCGTCTTTCTGGAGCTGCGCTACGACAAGCGGGCGATCCTCGAGGCCTACCTGAACGAGATCTACTGGGGGCGCTCGGGCAGCGTCGACCTGATGGGGGTGGGCGCGGCGTCGTGGGCCTACTTCGGCAAGCACCCGTCGACCCTCACGCTCTCCGAATCGGCTCTGCTGGCGGGCATGATCCAGGCGCCGGGGAACCTGTCGCCGCTGAACAACCCCGAAGCGGCGCGAGGGCGCCGCGACTTCGTCCTCGAACGGCTGGCCGAGCTGCGCTGGGTGGAGGAGGAGCGCCTGGAAGCGGCCGCCAGCCAAGAGGTGAAGCCGCAGCGCCGGCCGCTCGTCACCCGCCACGCGCCCTTCTTCGCGGCCGCCATGGAAGAGGAGGCACGGCGCCGCTTCGGCGTCGAGACCCTGGACGACGCCGGCTACGTGCTGCATTCGACGCTCTCCGGCGGCGACCAGCGCTCGGCCGAGGAGGCGGTGCGCTGGGGCGTCGGCGAGCTGGAGAAGGGCTGGGAGAAGGGCCGCGAGACGAAGACCCCGCTCGAGGCGGCGCTGGTCTCGCTCGATCCCGAAACCGGCGGCATCCTCGCCTACGTCGGCGGGCGCAACTACGGACGCAGCCAGTTCGACCGCGTCACCCGTGCCCGGCGGCAGGCCGGCAGCGCCTTCAAGCCGATCGTCTACGCCGCCGCCTTCGAGCAGCGGGTGGCCACGCCGGCGACCATCCTGGAAGACGCGCCCCTTCAGGTCATGCTGGCCGGCCGCCGCTGGAGTCCCCAGAACTCGGACGGAAAGTACCGCGGCTGGATCACCTCCCGCACGGCGCTCGAGCAGAGTCTCAACGTGCCCACCGCACGCCTGGCGCTCGACGTCGGCCTCGACAACGTCGTCGACCTGGCACGCCGCATGGGCGTCCAGGGCCAGCTCGATCCGTATCCGGCGATCGCGCTGGGCGCCGCCGAGGTCTCGCCCATGGAGATGGCCACCGTTTACGCCACCCTGGCGGCCGGCGGCCGGCGGCCGACCATCCACGGTCTCGAAGCGGTGATCGACCGCCTCGGCGAACCGGTCACCGGGGAGCAGCTGGCGCCACCGCAAGCGGTGCTGGAAGAAGACGTGGCGTTCCTCATCACCCGCGTGCTGCAGGGCGTCTTCGACCGCGGCACCGGCCGCTCGGCCCGCGCCCAGGGCATCGAGGACCCGCTGGCGGGCAAGACCGGCACCACCAACAGCCGCCGCGACAGCTGGTTCGCCGGTTACGCGCCAGAGCGCATCAGCCTGGTGTGGGTCGGCTACGACGACAACTCCGAGACCCGCCTGTCCGGCGCGCGCGCGGCGCTACCCATCTGGTCGCGCTTCACCTACAAAGTCCGCCCCGCCGGCGGCTACTCCGACTTCCAGCAACCCGAAGGCGTCACCACCGCCCTGATCGACCCCGCCACCGGCGCCCTCGCCACCGACCGTTGCCCGACCTGGGCGCGGGAATTCTTCCTCCGCGACTTCGTTCCGAGGACCCTGTGCCCCGACCATCGCGGCTGGCGCGCGCGCCCCTTGGAGCAGCCCGATGGCGTCGAGCCCGAGCGCAAGCGGCACCCGTTCAAGAAGTGGCTGGAGATGCTGAGGGGGCGCAAGAAGAAGGACAAGGAGGTGATCTGAACGATCGTGTCAGTCCGGCGCACCCGGGGGAATATCGGTATGCTACGCTTTCGGGAGTTGTATTCGGATGAGTGTTGTTGATCTGAGAGGTCTAGTCTGGGAAATAGAGTGATGAGAAATACGTTCCTCGCGACGGCTCTTGTTCTGATCTGCGTACCGGCGGTTTACGGCCAGGGCCCGGTTCCGGCCGGCGTCGAGTTCCAGGTCAATACCTACACGGCCGATTGGCAGGGCCTCTCCGCGATTTCGGTCCTGGCCGACGGCGGCTTCGTTGTGGTGTGGACGAGTGATGGTTCCAACGGTTCGGACTCTTCCGAACACAGCATCCAGGGGCAACGCTTTGCCGCCGGCGGCGCGGCTGTGGGAGAGGAGTTCCAGGTCAACACCTACACCACCGACAACCAGGAATACCCCCAAGTCTCGGCCCTCGCCGACGGCGGCTTTGTGGTGATCTGGACGAGCATCGGCTCGAGCGGTTCGGACTCCTCCGGATCCAGCATCCAGGGGCAACGCTACGCTGCCGACGGTATCGCGGTGGGAGAGGAGCTCCAGATCAACACCTACACTGAGGGTTGGCAAGGGAGCCCCGCGGTGGCCGCTTTTCCTGACGGAGGCTTCTTAGTGGTGTGGCACGGCCGAGTCTCCAGCGGTTCACCTTTCAGGATCCTGGGTCGACTCTATGCCGCCGACGGCACGGCTGTGGGGGAGGAGTACCAGGTCAGCCCCGACGTTCCCAGCAACCACTGGTATCCCTCGGTGTCGAGGCTGGACGATGGCGGCTTCGTGGTGGTGTGGGACTCGGATGCCTTCGGCGCGAACGTCCAGGGTCAACGTGTCGGCGCCGACGGTACGGTCGTGGGAGGGCTTATCCAGATCGGTACCTCCGGAATCGGTCGGCCCTCGGTGTCGGTCCTGGCCGACGGCGGCTTCGTAGTGGTGTGGACGAGCAGGCATTCGAGCAGCACGGACTCCTCGGGCAACAGCATCCAGGGTCGACGCTTTGCCGCCGACGGCACAGCCGTGGGAGGGGAGCTCCAGATCAATACGTCCACTGCTTTCGACCAGTGGTACCCCTCGGCGTCGGCCTTACCGAACGGCGGCTTCGTGGTGGTCTGGTACAGCCAAGACCGGACCGGTGTCTCCCGTCCAAGCACCCACGGTCAGCTATATGGTGCCGACGGTACGGCGGTGGGAGGGGAATTCCAGGTCGGCATCTGCACTGCCTACGGGGATTGGTCCCCCTCGGTATCTGCCTTGGCCAATGGCTTCGTGATGGCGTGGACAGGCCGCGGTTCGTGTGGCTCGGACTCCTCTGTTACCAGCATCCAGGGCCAGAGTTTTGCCGCACCGCGCTTCGCTCTCGTCGGCGGCGCTGGAAAGTGTCTCGACATCGAAGCCGCCGACGTGGCCGACGGCACGCCGGTCAACCTCTTCCGCTGTCACGGCGGCGACAACCAGCACTGGCGGATAGACCTGACGTCGTCCGCCCAGAGGGTCCGGGGAATCGGCGACAAATGCCTGGTGCCCGGTCCCGAGCTGGATTCAGGATACACCCGCCTGGCGGTAGGCGAGTGCGGCGGCACCGGCGAGTTGTGGCGGCTGCTGACGGCGGGAGTTTCAAAGCCCTCCGCCTTGCTTCACGTCGAGACCGGACTGTGCCTCGACGTGGAGGCCTCCGCGAGTGTCGACGGTACGCCGGCGATCCTGTTCGAGTGTCAGGGCGGCGCCAACCAGATGTGGCGGCCGGCGCCGGCGGCCTGTACCCGGGATTCCCAAGGCTTGTGCCTGAACGAGAACCGTTTTCGCGTCGACGTCGACTGGCGCGACTACGACGGCAACACGGGCTCCAGCCGGGTGGTGCCGGTGGGCTCGGACGATTCCGGGCTCTTCTGGTTCTTCAGCGAAGACAACTGGGAAATGTTGATCAAGGTGCTCGACGGCTGCGGCATCAACGACCGCTTCTGGGTGTTCGCCGCCGCCACCACTGACGTCGAATACACCCTACGCGTCACCGACACCACGATCGGCGCCATCCGTGAGTACTTCAACGCCCTGGGCACCGACTCGGCGGCGATCACCGACTCGAAGGCATTCGACACCTGTTCAGCGAGCTCGACGGTCAGCGCATCATGGATCGACTCGAAGGATCCGGCGATCTCGAGAAACCCCTTCTCCGGCCTCGACGATGCGCCGTGGGACGACACCAAGTCGGATGGGATCTGCGCGGCGAGCCCGGTCGATCTGTGCCTGAACGACGACCGCTTCCTGGTCGAGGTGGAGTGGCGAGACTACGATGGCAACACTGGCTCCGGCCGTGTGGTCCCGGTCGACTCGCGCGACTCAGGGCTGCTCTGGTTCTTCAGCGAGAACAACTGGGAGATGCTGGTCAAGGTGCTCGACGGCTGCGGCATCAACGACCACTACTGGGTGTTCGCCGCCGCCACCACCGACGTCGAGTATCGGTTGCGCGTCACCGATCTCGACACCGGGGAGATCCGGGAATACTTCAATCCCCTGGGCACCGCCGCCCCGGCGATCACCGACTCCCACGCGTTCGAGGCCTGTTTCTGAGGCCGAGTAGCTCGAGCCCGAGGCCTATCGGCGCCCGGCGCGTCGGTAAGCCGCTAGCGACTCACAACCGCCAGCGAATCTGCGCCACGAAGTCGAGCAGATCGCCGAGGTGATTCTCCGCGACGTCGCGGACGATCTCGAGGTCGACGGCGCTGTAACCATGGACGACGACGTTGCGAAAGCCGACCATCTCACGCAGCGCCGGAATGAGTGAGTCCGAAATCCATTCGTGGCGAGCCAGCAGCTCGAAGAGATCGTGATAGGTCGCGGGCTCTCCCAACCGCTCGTCGGAAACGATGTGCGAGGCGACGTCGATCGCCGCCTGGATGGCGATCTGGAGCGTGTGCTCGATGAAGCGCTCCTGGAGCCGATCGGTAGCGATCTCCCCAGGCTTCCCGAGGGTGCGCAGCTCTTCGACGTAGGTCTCGATCAACGCCAGTTTCTTGGCGACAAGATCTGCATCGGTCACGACGGCGCCTCCTGACGGCGATACCGGCGCAGGACAGGCAACAGATCGAAGTACTCACGACGAGCCTTGACCTCGAATGCGATCCGTCGGGAGGGATCGCGATCGAGAATCAACCGCCCGTCGCGGAGCACGCGGTGAATCAGGTCGACGCTCGCCCTGTTGAGGACGACGAGCTGGACTTCCAGCCCGAGCAGTCCACGCAGGTCGTCTTCGAGATCGAGGCGCAACCCGGCCAGGGTACGCGGAGGATCTTGCTCGAGCAGCACGCCGATATCAACGTCGCTGCGCGCGCCCGATGTCTGCCGCGCAACACTACCGAAGAGGTAGACCACCAGGGCGCCGCGGGAATCCTCGGCGAAGAAATCACGCAGGCGCTGCTCGATGTGCTTCCGGTCCATGGCGTCATCCTACCCGGCCGCCCGTCGGCTCAGCCCTCGAGATCCGGAAACGTCAGATCCCCGTCCGCGATCTCCGTGATTTTCCGCGGCCACTCGATACCCAGGGCCGGGTCGTCCCAGCGCACGCCCCGGGCGTGGTCGGGGTGGTCGAGCTCGGACTTCTGGAGGAAGACCTCGGTGTCGTCTTCCAGGGTCTGGAAGCCGTGGCCGACGCCCGCCGGCACATAGACCGATCTGCGGCTGTCGGCGGTGAGCTCGTGGGAGAGATGGCTCTTGAAGGCCGGGGAGTCGGGGCGCAGGTCGACCAGGACGTCGAAGATCGAGCCGGCGGTGCAGCGCACGAGCTGGAATTCCTCGTAGGGCGCGGCCTGGTAGTGCAGCCCGCGCACGGTGCCGCGCTGCCGGTTGATCGAAACCTCGCAGCGCACGATGGCCGGGTCGAGGTCGCGCCGCTCGAGCTCGCGACGACAGTAGCCACGGGTGAAGAAACCGCTGCGGTCCGAGGAGCGCTCGGGCTCCAGCAGGTAGGCGCCGGGAATCTCGAGACGGTGGAAGATCATCGCGCCGGAAATGCTAGCATGTGGCCCCTTTCGGGCCTGGCTCAACTGAGGGCCGGTCACTCGGAAAGCCTTTTCGATGAACGACTTCCCGACCTTCCTGGCAGACGTCCGGCCGGCGATCGAAGATTCTCTCGATCGCCTGTTGCCGAAGGCCACCGCGCCGCCGGCGCGGCTCCACGAAGCGCTGCGCTACAGCACCTTCGCCGGCGGCAAACGCGTCCGCCCGGCGCTGGTGGTGCTGGCCGGTGAGACCCTCGGCGCCCGTCGCGAGCGGCTTCTGCCGGGCGGCGCGGCGCTTGAGATGATCCACACCTACAGCCTGATCCACGACGACCTGCCGTCTCTGGACGACGACGACCTGCGGCGAGGACGGCCGACGGCGCATCGCCGCTACGACGAGGCGACGGCGATCCTGGCCGGCGATTCGTTGCTCACCCTCGGGCTCACCATACTCGCCACGCACCCGGCCGCGGCGCCGCCCGAGCAGCGACGCCGGGCGGTGGAGATGACCGGCGCCGCCATCGGCACGCTGGGCATGATCGGCGGTCAGGTCGACGACCTGGCCGCCGAGAACGACTGGCCCGAGGACGCGGCCGCGGCCCTCGACGCGATTCACCGCCGCAAGACCGGCGCGCTGCTCACTGCCTGCCTGCGCCTCGGCGGCATCTACGCCGACGTCGACGAGGAGCGCGACGGCGTGCTCACGGCGCTCGGCGTGCGCATCGGCATGATGTTCCAGATCGCGGATGATATCCTCGACGTCGAGGGGACGGACGGCACCCTGGGCAAGACCGCCGGCAAGGACGCCGCGGCCCGCAAGCTGACCTACCCCGGCCTCCACGGGTTGGACGAAAGTAAACGGATGCTGGCACGCACGCGCGATGAAGCTCTGGAGCTGGCCGGAGTGCTGCCCTCAGGCGGCGGTCTGCTGCCGTCCTTCGTCCACTACCTGTCGCGCCGCGACCACTGAGAAGCCCCGAAGCCCCGGCCCTCGGGGCTGGATCCACCCCATGCGTCTCGACCAGCTGCTCTATCAACGGGGACACTTCCCCAGCCGCGAGCAGGCTCGGCGCGCCGTGATGGCCGGCAGCATCCAGGTCGACGGCCGGCGGGTCGACAAGCCCGGTACACCGATCTCCGATTGCGCCGAGCTGGTGCTGCTCGCCCCCAAGGAGCCCTACGTGTCGCGCGCCGGGCGCAAACTCGCTCACGCTCTGGATCACTTCGAGCTCGACCCGCGGGGCCTCGTCTGCCTCGACGTCGGCGCCTCGACCGGCGGCTTCACCGATTGCCTGCTGCAGCGGGGCGCGGAGCGCGTCTACGCGCTCGACGTCGGCTACGGTCAGCTCGACTACAGGCTCAGAAAAGACCCGCGGGTGGTGGTGATGGAGCGTGTCAACGCACGGCATCTTCAGGCCTCCGACCTGCCCGAGCCCTGCGCGCTGGTTACCATCGACGTGTCGTTCATCTCGCTGGCCAAGGTGGTACCGGCCTTGCTTGCACATCTGGCGCCCGGGGGACGCTTGTTGCCGATGATCAAACCACAGTTCGAAGCCGGCCGGCGGCAAGTCGGCAAGGGCGGGATCGTGCGCGACCGGGAGGTGCGCCGGACGGTCATCGAGCGATGCGTCGGCGAGCTCGAGGATCTCGCCCTCACGAGCCTGGGCGTCTTCGACTCACCAGTCACCGGTGTAGGAGGCAACCGGGAAGCCTTCGCGCTCTTCGAGCGGCGCCCCGAGGAGCCCGACGGAAGTAACTCTCGCGGGAGTCTTCCTTGAAGAACAAGAAGATCCGCCGCGTGGGCGTAGTTGGCCGCAGCGCCAGCCGGAGTGCCATCCGCACCGCCGCCGAGCTGGTCGATTGGCTGCGCCGGCGCAAGATCGAGGTGGCGATCGACGAAGCCACCCTGCGGGCTTCGGGCCTCACCGGCGTCCCGGCCTTCCAGCCCAAGGAGAGTTACGACCTGGTCGTGGTCCTGGGCGGTGACGGTACCCTTCTGTCGGTGGCCCGCTCGGTGAGCGGGCCGATCCTGGGCGTCAACCTGGGGCGGCTCGGCTTCCTGACGGAGCTGTCGAGCTCGGAGCTCTACCCCAGTCTGGTGAAGATCCTGGCCGGCAAGTTCCAGGTCGAGAGGCGCTCGCTTTTCGACGTCGCCGTGCGCCGCAAAGGCCGAATCAAGACGCGCTACCGGGCGTTCAACGACGCGGTAATCGGCAAGAGCGCGCTGGCCAAGATCATCGAGCTCGAGATCCGCTGCGCCGGACACCTGGTGGCGCGCTATCGCTCCGACGGCCTGATCATCTCGACCCCCAACGGCGCCACCGCCTACAACCTCTCGGCCGGCGGGCCGATCCTCTATCCGGAGCTGCGGGTGGCGGTGCTGACGCCGCTGTGCCCGCACGCCCTGTCGTTGCGGCCGATCGTGGTACCCGACTCCGAGGCGATCGAAGTCACGCTGCTGACCCAGGGTGAGGAGGTCTTCCTGACCGTCGACGGTCAGGAGGGAGCGAGCATCGGATACCGCGACACGGTGGTCGTGAAACGTTCGAAATCGGCCGCCAAACTGGTGCGCGTGAGCCAGAGAACGTTCTACGACAACCTGCGCGAAAAGCTCAAATGGGGCGGCTGAAGACGATCGAAGAGGAGCGGCCCGAGCGACCGAGGCGACGGGCCGGACGCCTGCGACGCTGGGTGATAAGGCCGCTGGTGTGGGGCCTCACCATCCTGGCGATCCTGATCTTCGTGCTCCAGCTGCTTCTCGACACGCGGTGGGCGAGGGACGGCGCCCGCCGGGTCGCCACCGAGCGCCTGTCCGCCGCACTCGATCGGGAGGTCGGTATCGTCGATCTGTCCTTCGAGCTGTTGCCGCTGTCGGTCGAGCTCTGGGGGTTGACCATCTCCGGCCCCGAGGACGACGACCCGAACTTCATCGAGATTCCGTTCGCCGCCGTCGACGCCGATCTGGGCGCTCTGCGCAGACGCCGGATCCATCTGAATCAGGTCCGCATCGAGCGGCCGGTGGTCTACCTCGAATTCTTCCCCGACGGCACTCACAACATGGTCAAGCGGCGCGAGGAACCGCGCAAGCCGAGGCGCTTCGACATCTACATTGACCGGATCGAGATTGAACGGGCGGAGTTCGGGCTCGACCAGCGGTCGGTCAAGCTTTCGCTCGCCGCCGACGCGGTGCGCACTCGGCTGCGCGGCCTGGGCGAGATGCACCTGGAGGGCCAGCTCGATGCTCACAGCATCGTCGTACGACTGCCCAACGCGCGGCCGTTCACGGTGGCGGCTTCCGGGCGCGGGTCGCTGCGCCGCGGCCTGGTCGAGATCGAGGACGCTCGCATCACCGGGCCCGACATCACCGTCACCGGCAGCGGGGTATGCGAGTACCCGCGCGAGTCGCGCGAAGGCAAGAACTGCCTGTTCCAGGCCCGCGGCCGTACCCGTGGTGAAGCGCTGGCGAGCATCGGCTATTTCGAGGACTTGAGTGGCGCGCTGACCTTCGACGGCTCGCTCCGCTGGCGCCCTCAGGTCACCGGCTGGCGCAGTCGGCTCGACGCCGAGCAGCTTCAGGTCTGGGACCGCCAGATCGCGGATTTCACCGGCAGCCTGGTCGCCGACCGTTACGGTTTCCGCATCGGCATCGACGACGCGCGCTACGCCGGCGGTCGTCTGGGCGGTGAGCTGACCTGGGAGACCAAGGTCGAAGGGCGCCCCTGGACCATCGACCTCGACTTTCGCGGTCTCGAGCTCGACACGGTGCTCGCCGACCAGCAGATCCCCACCGCGGGCTACGCTTCGCGCCTGGACGGCGAGCTGTACTACCGCTTCCTGTCCGAGCGGTCCGCACGCGGCGACGGCCATGGCGAGTTCGAGATCGCGCCGGATCCGCAGCGGCCGGGAGTGCCGCTGGCCGGGGCTTTTCCACTGCGCATTGCCGGCGGCATCGTGCGCGCCGACTCCCTCAGCGCGCGATCCGCGCGCCAGAGCGTGCTGGCCACCGGCTGGTACGACCTGGAGCGTCGGGCCGGCACCTACGACTACGAGATCACCTCCGCCGATCTGGCGGAGCTCGTACCCCTGCTGCCGCTCGACCAGGAGGCCGAGCCGCCGCTGTGGCTGCCGACCGCCGGCCGCGGCGACCTGGAGGGCACGCTGTACATCGAGACCTATGGGCCGTCCGGCAACGGGCAGCGTCCGGCGGGCGCCGAGGAGACCCTGGCATCGACCGGGGGCGTCAGGACGGATCTGCGGATCCGGCTGCAGGACGTGGTGGCTCCCGGCGTCACCACACGGGGCGCCTCGGGCGCCATGCACCTCACCGACGACGCCGTCCGCTCGCTGCGCCTGGATCTCGGCGACGGCGAGGAGGCGTTGCAGATCCGCGGCGACATGCCCTACCTGGCGACGTCCGAGAACCCCGCCGAGCTCACCTTCGAGGCCTTCGGCTGGCCACTCGACACAGTGCACCCCTGGCTCGACTTCGACCTACCGGTAGGCGGCAGGGTCTCGGGTCACCTCGATCTTACGTACGACGACCTGGCCTCGATCGGCAAGCTCGACGCGCGGGTGTCGCCGGCGACGCTCGACCTGGCCCCGGGCGAGGAGGCCAGACCGTCCCCCGGTCTGCTGGCGCTCGACGAGATCGACCTCGACGAGTTTCACACCCGTCTGGAATGGGACGCCGAGCACATCCGCTTCCATCATCTGGAGCTCATCGCCCAGAGCGGCGTGGTGACCGGAAGCGGCACGCAGTACTGGGCCACAGAGGCCCTGGACCTCGAGCTGAGCTCGCCGTCGCTCCAACTCTCAGAACCGCCGCTGCTGGACTATCTGCCCCGCGCCGACATCCGCGGCGAGGTCGAGGTGTCCGGACGCCTCGGCGGCACGTTGCAGCAGCCGCGGCTCGATCTCGTGGTTGCCGCCGACAGCCTCGCCCTGGGCAGCCGCGTGCTCGAGGGCCGGCCGTCGCGGCTCGAGGTGAAGTGGGGCGACGGACATTTCGAGACCCGTGGCCGGCTGCTCGACATGGTGACGCTAGACGGCGGCGGCATGCTCGAAGGTGGGCGTGCCGAGATCGCGCTTCGGATCGACGGCAATGATCTGCGCGGTCTGGCCGAGATGCTGATCACCGATCCGCCCGAAGACCTCGAAGGTCGTTTCGGCGGCTCGCTGCGCATCCACGGCGGCGGCGAGGACGACGCGGTCGCGGATCTGAAGCTCGACCGGCTCGAGGTCGAGCTCGGCGAGCGGCAGCTCGCGAGCGTCGAGCCGGTAACGGCGCGGCTCGAGACCGAGCACCTGGCGATCAGCTCGCTGCGCTTGAGCGAGGCCGCCACCGACAGCGAGTTCATGCTCACCGGCACGGTGGGCTACGCGCCGCCGACCAGCCTCGATCTCGACCTCGACAGCTCCCTGTCGTGTACCTGGCTCGAGCTCCTGGACCTCGGCTTCGACGTCGACGGCAGGTTGGACGTGCGGGGCAAGGTGGCCGGCACCTTCGAGCAGCCGACCTTCGAGGGTCAGGGCGAGCTCTCGGGCGGCCGGGTCGCCTTGAGCGAAGACCTGCCGCTCGAGATCCGCGAGCTCAACGGCACCGTGTCGTTTCACCCCGGCCACGCGGTGCTCGACCGACTCGAAGGGCAGCTCGGCGGTGGCCGCGTGGCGCTCGACGGCGAGGCGGCCTTCACGGCGGGGTCCGACGAGCCGCTGATCTACCGCTTGCAGCTCACCGGCACCGACCTGGACCTGCGCTACCTCGAGGGCTGGTCGGTGCGCGGCGAGGCCGCGCTGTCGCTCGCCTCCGCTGGTGAGCGGCACGTGCTCGACGGCCGGGCGGCTCTGACCGCCATCGAGTACGTGGAGGACATCCGGATCGACTTCGAGCAACTGATGCGCGGCTTCCTCCAGCGCCAGCGCCTGGAGATCGATCCCACCGACAGCGTGCTGTCGGTGGTCGAGCTCAACATCGACGTCGAGGCGCCGGGCGCGGTGCGCGTGCGCAACAACCTCGCCGATTTCACCGGCAGCGCCCATATGCTGATCCGCGGCAACCTGGCTCAGCCCGTGCTCTACGGCGAAGTCGAGATCGATCCCGAGAGCACTCTGATCTACAACAGCACCGACTACGAGATCGAGCGCGGCCGCGTGGTGTTCGCCAACCCCTACGAGATCGATCCCGAGATCGATCTGATCGCGGTCACCCGGGTGCGCGAGTTCGACGTCACCCTGGCGGTCGACGGTACTTTCGATCGCCTGGCGACCCGCTTTTCCTCCGAGCCGCCGCTGCCCGACCTCGAGGTCTTCCGGCTGCTCGCCTCGGGCGGTGACGAGACCACCGACACCACCCTGCTGCGGCCTCAGCGCACCGAGATCGAGGAAGACCCGTCGACCAGCGCCGCCACCTTCCTCTACGGCCAGGCGGCCTCGGTGATCGGCCAGCGGGTCAACAACCTGTTCGGCTTCGACAAGTTTCGCATCGACCCGCTGACCGGCAGCGGCGACCAGCTGTCGAAAGCCCGGGTGACGGTCGGCAAACGACTGTCGAAAGACGTGCTGGTGACATTTTCGGCCGATCCATCGTCAACCGAGGACCAGCGCCTGCGGATCGAATGGCAGGTGAGTCCGGGGATGGTGCTGGTGCTAACTCAGAACGGCGATGACAGCTACTCCGCGGATGCGCGCTGGGAGTCGAGCTTCTGAGCACGACGGCGGTACGATCGTGAACCGTGTCGCTCCAGTGCTGGCGGTGATGTGCTTGTTGGGGTCGCCGGTCGCGGCCGGCGGAGCCCAGGAGCTCGGCTCCGTGGTCAGCGCTGTCGAGTTGAGACTCGACGCCCCGCTCGGTCGGCGGACCGAGCTGGAGCCTCTGCTCGCCATCCGGCCGGGCACGGCACTGACCGACGACGACGCGCGGCGCACGCTGTCGAACCTCCAGGCCACGGGTCTGTTCACCGAGATCGAGATTCTGATCCGTCGCGACGGATCCCCGGAGTCTCCCGGGTCCGACACCACGAGCACCATGGCCGTGGACACCGTGCCGATAGACACCGTGACCGTCGTGGTCGTGCTGCGCGCCCAGACCTGGGTGAGCTCGGTCGAGCTTCGTGGCGAGCGTGAGATCTCAGACCGGGCGCTCCTGCGAGTGGTGACCCAGAAAGAGGCCAGCCCGCTGGTGGAGGCCCGGATACGGGAAAGCCAACAGGCTCTCGAAACCCTCTACCACCAGCGCGGCTATCGCCAGGCCAGGGTGCTCGTCAGCGCCGTGCCCACGGGCCCCAAGCGGGTCGACCTGGTGATCGAGGCCGAGAGCGGCCCACGAGCGATGGTCGGCGAGATCGTCTTCGAGGGCGCGATCGAGCCGTTCAGCGCCCCTGAGCTGCGCACGGCGCTCAAGAGCGCCACGGGCTCGAAGTACGATCGCGAGCGTATCGAGACCGATGCCGTCCGGTTGCGCACCTGGCTCGCCCGGCGCGGCCATCTGCGAGCCGAGGTCGGCATCCCGCGCGAGGCCTACGATCGCGAGACCAACCGCATGGACCTCACCTACCCGGTCACGATCGGCCCGGAGATCGCGCTCGAAGCTACGGGCACCACGCGCAAGTGGCTGAAGCGCAAGGGGTTCCTGCCCTTTCTCGACAAGGAGGTCCTCGACGATCTGGCCCTGACCCAGCACTGCACCCGGATCCGCGACCACCTCCAACGCAAGGGCCACTACCGTGCCGAGGTTCTCTGCGGAGTGGAGGAGCGGCAAACCGGCCCGGTGCTGGCGATCACGGTCGAGCCCGGCGACGTCTACCAGCTCACCCAGATCGGCTTCGCCGGCAACGAGCAGATCGCCGACGAAGAGCTCCTGCCGCTGATGGCCACTTCTCCGCGATCGCCGCTCAGCCCGGGCAGCGGCCGGCTGGTGCGCAAGAACCTGGACGAAGACCTCGACAACCTCCGCTCCTACTACCTCCTTCAAGGCTTCGGCGAGGTCGAGATCGGCACCTTCACCATCATCGAGGGCGGCCGCTCCCTCGAGCTCGAGATCGACGTCGTGGAGGGGCCCCGGCAGCGTCTGGTCGACTTCACCTTCGCCGGCGTCGAGATGCTCGACCTCGACCGCATCCGCGCGAGCCTACCTCTTGCACCCGGCAGCCCTTTCCACCCGGTCCTGCTGGACGACAGCCTCAACATCGTACGCGCTCTCTACGAGGATGAAGGCTTCCCCTCGGTGGTCGTCACCCCGCGCCTGGATTGGAACGACGACCGCACCCTGGTCGACATCCACCTCGAGGTCGACGAAGGACCGCAGGCCATCGTCGATCGCTTGATCCTGCGCGGTCAGCGGCGCACCAAGACCGACGTCGTGCGACGTTTCGTCCGCCTCCAGGAGGGCGAGCCGGTCAGCCGCCGGCGCCTGCTCGAGGTCGAGCGCGACCTCTACCGGCTGGGGATCTTCTCCAAGGTCGACGTCGAGCAGCGCTCGGTGGCCGAGAGCTCGGCCCGGCGCGACGTGGTGGTGCGTCTGGAAGAAGGACGCCGGTACCGACTGGCCTACGGCGTCAGCTACGACTCCGACGACGGCCTCGGCGGCCTGCTGAGCATCACACGCGCCAACATCGGCGGCCGCGGCGACCGCCTGCAGCTCGATCTGCGGGGCACCGAGCGAGAGAGTACCTTCCGGCTGCTCTACGACCAGCCGTTGCTGTGGCACTACAAGCTGCCGGTCACCTACAGCCTTTTCGGCCAGGAGGAGGACCGCGAGTCGTTCTCGGTCGACAACGTCGGTGCCCAGGTCGCGGTGACCCGGGACCTGCCCTCGGTGCGGCTGCGCGCCGTCGCCGAATACCGGTCGGTGGAGATCTCCCAGCAGACCATCGACTTCGAAGACCTCGATCCGGGCGACATCGATCGCGAGGATCGGGAGGTCGAGATCTTCAGCCTGATCCCGATCCTCTATATCGACCGCCGCGACAACCCGCTCGATCCCGAGCTCGGCTGGTCGACCGCGGTGCAGCTCGAGTACGCGCTGCCCTTCGCCCAGGCCGAGACCAACTTCCTGAAGCTATTCTGGCAACAGACGCAGTACGTCCCCTTCGGGCGGTTCGGCAGCCTGGCGGCGAGCTGGCGGTTCGGCGCCATCGAGCCCCTCGACGACAACGCCGAGCTCGATCCACTGGTGCCGCCGGATCTCCCCAGCGCCCTGGTGCCGGTCTCCGAGCGTTTCTTCGCCGGCGGCCGCACATCGCACCGAGCCTACGAGCGCGACCGTCTGGGCATCCTGGGTGAGACGCTCTTCCTGGTGGGTGAGGAGATCATCGAGGCCGGCGGTAACGGCCTGGCGGTGCTCAATCTCGACTACCGGTTCCCGATCACCGGCCCGGTCGGCGGCATCGTCTTCTTCGACATCGGCAACGTCTGGGCCGACTGGCGGGACCTCGATCCGAGCGACTTCAAGCCGGGAGCCGGGCTGGGAGTGCGCTACGCCTCGCCGATCGGGCCCATCCGGCTAGAGATCGGCTGGAAGCTCGACGCCGAACCCGACGAGGACGACGCTCCGGTGTTCTTCCTGAGCTTCGGCAATCCGTTCTGAGCCTGCCTTCCTCGGAAGCATGACGAAGGCGCCACTTCCTGATAGCCTTCAGGCTAGCTGGCGTTCCCCCACCTCAGATCGTTGAGGCGGTTCTGTCGCCTCTCGGGCTCGCTCGGCTGATCCCGCCCGGGATCACCACCCGGAGCCCGACGTCTGAAAAACATCTCCGCGGCCCCGCCTCCTCAGGTAAGGCCGATGGCCCGGCGGATCTCGCGCTTCCCGAGCGCCCGATGCGGGCTCGTTCTCCCTCGCATAAGGAGAGTTGAAATCATGTCCAAGGTCTTCGACGAGTTCACGGACGAGTACGGTCCGGAAAAAATCGTCTATGTCTATGAGCCGCGCAGCGGCCTCAAGGGCATCATCGTCATCGACAATACTGCCGCCGGCCCCGGTATCGGCGGCATCCGCATGGCTCCCGACGTCTCCACCGCCGAGGTCTTCCGCCTGGCGCGCGCCATGACCTGGAAGAACGCTCTGGCCGGCATTCCGCACGGCGGCGCCAAATCGGCCATCCTGGCCGACCCCACGACGCCCAACAAAGAGACCTTGATCCGGCAGTTCGCGCGCGCCATGAAGAACATGCAGGGCTACATCCCCGGCCCCGACATGGGCACCGACGAGGTCTCGATGGCCTGGGTGCGCGACGAGATCGGCCGCTCGGTGGGGCTGTCGAAAGTTCTGGGCGGCATTCCGCTCGATCAGATCGGCGCCACCGGCTACGGCCTGGCGATCTGCGCCGAGGTGGCGCAGGAGTTCGCCGAGATCGAGCTCGAGGGTGCCAGGGTCCTGGTTCAGGGCTTCGGCAACGTCGGCTCCCATGCCGCTCGGTATCTCGAGGAGCGCGGCGCGGTGTTGGTGGCGGCCTCGGATCTCGACGGCACGCTCTACGACGAGAACGGCATCGACGTCGACAAGCTGACCGGCATCAAGGCCGACACCGGCCACGTCACCACCTACGACGGCGGCAAGAAGCTGCCGCGCGACGCCTGGGTCGACATCCCGTGCGACATCTTCGTGCCGGCGGCGCGCCCCGACGTGATCGACGAGCGCAACGCCGTGCGCCTGAAGTGCAAGCTCATCCTGCAGGGCGCCAACATCCCGGTCACCGCCCGCGGCGAGCGCATCCTGCACGATTCCGGCATCGTCTCTGTTCCCGACTTCGTGGCCAACGCCGGCGGCGTGATCTGCGCCTCGGTCGAGTACCGCGGCGGCACCCAGAAGCAGGCCTTCGAGACCATCGAAGAGAAGATCCGCGAGAACACCCGCGCGGTGATGGACCTGGCCCGGGCCCACAGCCAGATCCCCGCCGAGGCCGCCCTGACGCTCGCCAAACAGCGGGTTGCCGAGGCGATGGCGTACCGCCGGTCTCACTGAGTCCGGAAACCGCTCGGGTGGCACTGGCGGCTTGCCCGCCAGTGTCTGCATCGCACCATCAGGCGCACCTCCGAACCATGCCGTTGGGCGCCACCGGCGGGCCGGCAGCAGCCCGCGGGTCTGGCGACGACGGGATCGCGAAGCAGGTGCGGAACGGTGACGATGCCGCGAATATCGTCACCGGAGCCGCGATTCGGGCCGCCAGAGGCGCGAGGCCGGGCTCGAAGTGGACCTTTTGCGCGACCAGAATCCCACCCCTTGCCCAGTTGGACGCACTTCGAAGCCGTCGAAACGCGTTCATTTCCATTGGATCGTCATCCATCGTCACCGAAAGGCGACCAACAGGAACAAGACGCGATCAATCGCCTTCGAAGTGTGTTCAACGCGGCGAGATCGTCATCCATCGTCACCGAAGTGCGACCAACAGGACCCCTCGGACGCCCGCGGGCCGCGAAACGACCCTAGTTCTGGGTAGATTCGTAACATCGTCACCCATCGTCACCCATCGTCACCCGTCGCGAGGAGCGCGCCGAAGCTCGTATTTCGGCAAGAAATCGGACAGATCGGACCTCGCCGGTCGGAATAGCTCGATTTCTGGCGGATGGTGACGATGGCACCGCTCGATCGTCACCATCGTCACCCAACCGCATCGGTCGCGCCTTCTCGGGCCGCGCTACCGAATGATGGAGCCGAGATATAATGCGGAGTAATATCGCAACGGGAGGCAGAATGTTCATCGACCGATTCGAAAAGGCGCTCGAGCTCGCCAAGGCTCCGACGCTGGAGCGTATTCGCGCGGAGGCCGCTCGGATGCCGCACCGCCTGGCGAAGCTCCTCACCTACGTCGCGGACAACCTCTGCGACCCGGCCCTGAACGCCACCAGCGCGCGGCGGGTCACCGGCGTCGGCCACTCGCTATCGGCCGAGTTCCGCGCCCACACCGACACGACGCTGCGGGTCTACATCGAGACGGGCCGCCTCGAGATCGCGGACCGCATGCTGTGCCGCACCGACTTCGAGGTCGGCAGGATCAGCCTGGCGGTGGGATACGCGGTGTACGAGACCTTCCTGCGCGCCTACGAACACTGGACCGGGGAGCGGCCGACCGAGGCCCGGGGCGAGGTGCCGGGGCTGGACATCGAATACGCCATGTGGCGGCGGGTGTGCCGCGGCAGGCTCGATCCGGAGGAGGCGCGGGAGCTCCTGGCGGCTTTCCGGCGGCTCTACCCGGAGGCGGACAAGCCGCGCGAGAGCACCGAGGGCGCCGTGGCGGGAGATCCGCGCCCAGCCGCCCGAGGCGCAGCGGCGTCGGGTGCGCCGGTACCTGTTCCGCTCGCCGGCGCTCTTCGACCTGCTGCGCCGTCGCTCGCGCGAGGAGGGGCGCAAGGAGCGCGAACGCGGGGTGACGATCGCCGAGCTGGCGCTGGTGAGCCTGGAAGACGGCGAGGAGGTCTTCGGCGAGCGTATTCACGACCTGCGCGCCCTGGGCTGGGCCTGGCTGGGCAACGCGCGCCGGTTGGCCCTCGATTTCCCGGCGGCGAACGCGGCGTTCGACAAGGCCGACGCCCACTGGGGCCAGCCGCGGGAGCGCCCGGACGAAGGGGTGTCGGCGGAGCTCTGTTTCTTGAAGGGGACCCTGCGGCTCACCCAGCGCCGCTACGGCGAGGCGCAGCGCCTGCTCGAGCGCGCCCGCGGCCAGTTTCGACGTTTGGGCGACCCCGAGGGCGAGGCCCGAGCCCTGGTGCAGCATGCCGCGATGCATGTTTATCAGGGCAGTCCTGAGCCGGCAGTCGGCGTGCTCGAAGAAGCTGCGAGCCTGGCCGAGGGTCAGGGCGAGCCCTATCTCTCTTTCGGCATCCACACGAACCTGGCCCATGCGCAGGCGAAGGCAGGACGACATTGCGAGGCCACCGAGTCTCTCGACCGAGCGCGAGGTTTCTGTTCTCGGCTGGATCACCCGCTCGCCTGGCTCGAGATTCGGTGGGTGGCAGGTTATATCCAGGAGGGCAGAGGCGACCTGCGGGCGGCGCGGGACTCGTTCGTAGCGGCCCGGATCGGTTTCGCCGAAGCCGGGGAGCTGTGCTTCGCCGCACTGCTCCGTCTGGAGCTGGCGATCCTCGCAGCCCG
The DNA here is from genome assembly GCA_024226315.1 of bacterium. GTDB lineage: Bacteria > Acidobacteriota > Thermoanaerobaculia > Multivoradales > J023 > JAAELT01. Next base: position 27,458 of record JAAELT010000377.1, read on the forward strand.
GCAAGACGACTGGGGCGAGGTAACGGTCGCCGCCGCCGAGGCCGCACCCATCCTGCGCAACTTGAGTCTTTATCCGGAGACGCTGGCGGCAGTCTCTCTGCTCTCCGAGGCCCTCCGGGCGGGCGAGGTTTCGGCATCGCTGCTGCGCGAGGTACGGGAGCGCGTACTGGGAGACCCGCTGTTGCGCCTACAGTAAGGCGCGGACCGGTGCGATCCCCGGCCCGCGCCAGCCGTGTGGCCTGGTCAGCCCGCGGGATCGACGAACGGCTTCACGCCGCAGCGGATCGCTGTCTGGAGCTTCATGTCCTCCTCCTTTCGCTGAGGCACGCGAGTGCCGGTGGACGATCGGATCCCCGCCGGCGCGGCGGAGGTCCCCGGGACGACGTTACGCCGCCGCGGCTGAATTGTCAGTCGTTTCGTCACCTCGCCGCGGCGTTTTCGCGGCCGAGACAGCACCCGCGCGACTTCGAAATGTGCATAGGGAGCAGCAACGACCCCGCCGCGGCTGAATTCCTCAGTGTTTCGTCACCCCGGCCGGAACACCCTTCCCACTCGGGCGTCATCCGCGCCGTCCCGGAGCGTGCGAGGCTCGGCTCCGCCGCGGGCACGAGGATCAAGGACGCGAGGAGGAGCGAAGATGGCAGCGAAGAACGCCCGGGAGCCGGCCGCCGACGGGCCGGCGACGTCACGCCCGGCCGGGGATGACGGCCCGGTCTACAGCATCCGCTTCTCGAACGGCCCGGAGAGGTCCATGAAAACACCCCAGACTCACTGAGCGAGACTTCGAGCTTCGACGCCAGCCCGCCCCGGAGAGATTCTCCTCGAAAAGTCGAGATTCTCCTGAGCCAGGAGCTCCTCCGATGATTCGGAGGAGCTCTTGGCATGACGGGGCTGGTCGAAATGCCGAAACGCCTGAGCATTCGGGCTTCGGAACGCTAGCGGCGGGGTCCCCGCGCGGGTAGAATCGCTTTCTTCACCGCAGCTGATTCGGACCGACGTCGCCCCGGGGATGACAGATCGGCCACCCGGCCTGCGGTGCGGGAATGACGCCTAGAGAGGGGGGTGCGGCGTTCTCGCGCCTGCCCCAGCGACGACGCATGATCTTCAGCCGAGACCACGTCCGCAAGGGCGACGTCGAATACCAGAAGGGCAATCTGCAGCGGGCAGCCGAGCTGTATCTCAAGGCCAAGCGGCCGCAGCAGGCGGCCGGGGTCTATGCCGAGCTCGGCAAGATCGAGAAGGCGGTCGAGATCTACGTCGGCGCCGGCCATCCGCGGCTGGCCGCCGAGCTGCTCGACGCCGAGGGCCGCAACAAGGAGGCGATCTCGATGTACGACGAGGCTGGCGCCTACGTGCAGGCCGCCAAGATCTGTCTCAAACTGCATCAGATGGTGCGCGCCGGTCGTCTGTTCGAGAAGGCGAAGCTCTTTCGCCGCGCCGCGGAAGCCTTCACCGAGGCCGGTGAGATCGAGCATGCGCTGCGCGCCTGGGAGACCGCCAGCGAGACCCTGCGCGCGCAGCGCGCCGGCACTCGCGACCACGCTCTGGAGAAGAAGATCCGGGAGCTCGACTCCCATCGCGCCGAGATCCTGTCCAACGTCGGGCGCCATGTCGAGGCGGCGGACTTGATGAAGGAGCACGGCCAGACGGCGAAAGCCGCGACGCTCTACGAACGCGGAGGCCAGTTCACCCAGGCGGCGGAAGCCTTTCTCGGCGCTGGCCGGGTGACCGCCGCGCTGGCCGCCATCGAAAAGGCTCCGGAAGCGGAAGACGAGCTGCGCGCCGAGATCTATCTCAACTGCGCCCGGCACGAGGAGGCCGGCGAGATCTTCGAGCGTATGGGCAAGCTCGACGCCGCGGCCTCGGCCTACGAGGGCGCGGAGGCCTGGGCGAAAGCGGCGGTCCTGTGGGAGAACGCCGAGGCCTACGGCCGCGCCGCGGAGTTCTTCTCGCGCGTCGAGCGTTTCCAGGACGCCGGCCGCTGCTACGCCATGGCCGACCAGCACGAGAGGGCCGCCGAGGCTTTTGCCAGGGCGGGCAACGATCAAAGCGCCGCTGATGCTTTCATGGCGGCCGGTGAGCAGCTGCGCGCCGGCGAGCACTATCTGGAAGCCGGACAGGCGACCGCGGCGAGAGACGCATTTCAAGCGGTGCGCACCGCCAGCGGCGACTACGGCGCAGCCTCGGTGGGGCTGATTCCGTTGCTGATCGACGAGGGCCTTCTGGAAGCCGCGCGCCAACGTTTCGAGCGCCTCGGCGGGGAAGCCGCGGCGGGAATCGAGGAGTACGAGCTACGCTACTGCGAGGGACGAATCGAAGAGGCGCGCGGCCACTTTGGGGCGGCTGAAAAGAGCTACCAACTGGTCCTCGCGCAGCGGCACGATTTCCGCGACGTCGCCGCGCGCCTGGCCGATGTTCGCGGCAAGATCGGCGCCGGCTCCTCCGGCTTCTTCCACCCCGAGGCCGCGACCATGGAGAGCCCGCGCAAGGATCCTCTGCGGGGTACCGCGCCGGTCGAGCTGGAGCCGCTAGGCACGAGGTCCGGTGCGCTCACCCGGCAGAGCTCGTCCCAGAAGGCCGCCACCGGGAGCCGCCCCCAGGCCGACGCCACGTCACTACCGTTCGACCTCGGGGACCGGATCGAACCCTGGTGGAGCGGTGCCGAGTTCTTTCGCGCCGAGGATCTGCGCAAGAAGAAGCCGATCCTACTGGTCTCGTTTCCACTGGCCGAGGTCGCCAGCCGGGTGGAGCGGTTCCGCCAGGCGATGCGCGAGGTCGCGGCCCTCCGCCACCCCACCATCCTCAAGCTCGACGAGACCATCATGGCCAGCGACAAGGTGTTGCTGGTCTACGAGGCCTTTACCGGCGAGACCCTGGGCAACCTGCTCACGGTCAAGCGCCTGCCCGCAATCACCAGTCTGAACCTGATCGTGCAACTCGCCGAGGCCCTCGCCACCGCCCACAAGCTCGGCGTCACCCATCAATGGGTGTCTCCGCGAACCGTTCTGATCGACGAGACCGGGCGCCTCAAGCTGGTGGGCATCGGGCTGCGCGACGTACTGGCCGATCGCGACGCCACCAGCCAGGCCTACCTGAGCCCCGAAGTGCGAGAGGAGGGGGTGGTCGGTCCCGCGAGCGACGTCTACAGCGTCGGGCTCCTGGCGGTGGAGCTGCTCCAGGCCCAGATGCCGGCGGGCTGGGCGGATCGGCCGAAGCCCGATCCGAACGCCGTGGAGTGGCCGGACGAGGTGATGGAGAGCGTACCGCGAGCGGCCCGCCATCTGCTGGTGCGCGCCCTGGCCCGCGATCCGCTGATCAGGCCGACCGCCGCCGAGCTGGCAGCCGCGCTGTCTTCGGCCGGCCTGGTGCCCGGGCAGATGCTCGCCGGCCGCTACGAGATCCTCGGCGAGCTCGGCCGCGGCGGCATGAGCCGAGTCTACCGCGCCCGCGACCGCGACCTCGACGACGTGGTCGCCATCAAGACGGTGCTCACCCCGGCGCTGGCCCGCGACGAGGACGAGGAGCGGCTGGTGCAGGAGGTCAAGATCTGCCGCCGGATCTCCCATTCCAACGTCGTGCGAGTGCACGACTTCGGACGTTTCCCCGGCGGTATCTTCGTCACCATGGAGCTGCTCGAGGGCCCTGGGCTCGACGCGGTCATCCGCGAGGAGGCACCCCTCGAAGTCGGTCGTGTGAGGACGCTGCTCCGCGAGATCTCGGCGGCCCTGGCCGAGGCCCATCGGCTCGAGATCATCCACCGCGATCTGAAGCCCTCGAACGTCATTCTGGTGGACGGCCGCGTCAAGGTCCTGGACTTCGGCATCGCGCGCATGGGCGACAGCGCGGCCACCTCGCACCTGACCCGCACCGGCGAGGTGGTCGGCTCGCCGATGTTCATGGCCCCGGAACAGATCCAGGGGCAACCGCTGGCAGGCACCAGCGACCTCTACGCCCTCGGCGTCATCGCCTACACCCTGCTGGCCGGCCGCGAGCCGTTCATCGCCGACACCACCACCGCGGTGGTGCTCAAACACCTGCACGAGCCGCCGCCCGACATCCGCGAGCTGCGGCCGGAGCTGGATGATGGGTGGGTCGTCCTGCTCGACAAGCTGCTCGCCAAGAAACCGAAGGACCGCTACCAGAGCGCCGAGGAGCTGACCGAGGCACTGGAGGGATTGTGACATGCGCCTGAAATCCCTGCTTCTGGCTCTGATCTGCGTCTTCGGACTGGGTGGCCTCACCGGCTACCTGCTGTCGCGTACCGGCGGCGGCTCGCTCGAGGCCGATCCCGGACCCGTCGCACCGGCGGTGCTGGCAGCGGCCGCCGTCGCCACCAGTCCGGCCGACGTCTCGCTGGCACCACAGGAAGAGCGCGATATCTCGGTCTTCCGCAACACCAGCCCTTCGGTGGCGTTCATCTCCAATATCGGCCTGCGCCGTGATTTCTACTCGCTCAACATCTTCGAGATCCCACAAGGCACGGGCAGCGGTTTCGTTTGGGACGACGAGGGTCACATCGTGACCAACTTCCACGTCATTCAGGACGGAGTCCGGTTCAAGGTCGCCCTCGGCGACGAGGAGTTCGACGCCGAGCGGGTGGGCATCGCTCCGCGTAAGGACCTGGCCGTGCTCAAGATCTCCGCGCCGCGCAGCGCGCTCGAGCCGATCCCGATCGGCTCGTCCGCGGACCTGATGGTGGGCCAGCGGGTGCTGGCGATCGGTAATCCCTTCGGCCTCGACCAGAGCCTGACCACCGGCATCGTCTCGGCCCTCGGTCGCGAGCTCGACTCGCCGGGGGGTATTCCCATCCGCGGCGTCATCCAGACCGACGCGGCAATCAATCCCGGCAATTCGGGCGGGCCGCTGCTCGACTCCGCCGGACGGCTGATCGGCGTCAACACCGCGATCTTCAGCCCCAGCGGGGCGTCGGCCGGAATCGGCTTCGCGGTACCCGTGGATACGGTGCGCAAGCTGGTGCCGCAGCTCATCGAGCACGGCAAACCGGTACAACCCGGCATCGGTGTCTCGTTGGTGGAAGACCGCATCGCCAGACGCTTCGGCGTACGTGGGATCATCGTGCGCCAGGTGACGCGTGGCTCGCCGGCCGACCGGGCGGGCATCGTCGGCGCGCAGCAGAGCCGCCGCGGCGTGGTGCTCGGCGACGTCATCGTCGCCATTGACGGCCAGCCCGTCGAGAAGCTCGAGGATCTGGTGCTGGCGTTCGAGGACATCGGCGTCGGAGGTGTCGCACGCCTGACGCTGGAGCGGTCACGCCGCCAACGGGCGGTGGAAGTCACCCTGGTGGCGCTCGACTGATCGTCGATGGCACACGCTCGGACAACGGCTGCCGGAGTATCGCTGGAGGACCTCGCCCAGGTCACCCTGGAGTCGATCGGCGACGGCGTGATCCGCACCGATTCGGCGGGGCGCGTGGACTACATGAACCCGGTGGCCGAGCGACTCACCGGCTGGAGCCTCGAGGAAGCGATGGAGCGCGACGTCACCGAGGCCTACCAGGTGGTTCACGAGTCGACTCGGCGACCACGGCGCAATCCAATCGAGCTCTGCCTGATGGAAAAGCGCACGATCGTCATGCCCGGACTCTTCATGCTCAAGAGCCGGCATGGCGATGAGTACATCATCCGCGATTCGGTGGCCCCGATCCCGGGCCCGGAAGGCCAGATCGTCGGCGCGGTGGTGGTGTTCCGAGACCTCACCCGGATCCGCGGCCTCGAGCAGCGCATGGTCTATCTCGAGAGCCACGACACCCTGACCGGGATGCTCAACCGCCAGGAGCTCGAGATCTACCTCGAAGCGGCGCTCGAAAGCGCCCGCGATCAAGGACTCGAGCACACGCTGGTCTACCTGGATCTGTGGGAATTCAAGCTGATCAACGATTGCTACGGCCACGTGGCCGGCGACGAGCTCCTGCGCCAGGTGGCCGAACGGCTGAAGGCGAAGATCGATCAGCGTGGCCTCCTTGGCCGCGTCGGCGGGGACGACTTCACCTGCCTGCTGGAGAACTGCTCGGCGCTCGAAGCACGCGCCGTGGTGCGCGGCCTGCAGCGCGCGTTTCGTGAGTTCCGCTTCAACTGGGGCGGCCAACACTTCGAGATCGGTCTCAACGTCGGCTTGGCGGCGATCAATGCCTCGACCGAAAGCATGGCGCAGATCCTGAAGGCCGCCAACGCCGCCTGCTACCTGGCGCGTCAGGGCGGGCGCAACCGGATCCACACCTACGTCACTGACGACGCGGTGGTGGCCGAGCGCCACGGCCGGTTGCACTGGGTGCAGCGCATTCGCACCTCGGTGGCCGAAGACCGTTTATGCCTCTATCAGCAGGAGATTCGCCCGCTCAAGGAGGGCGGCCGGGGTCTGCGCGAAATCCTGGTGCGCATGGTCGACACCACCGGCGCCCACTTGATGCCCGGGGGCTTCATCCCGATCGCCGAGCATCACGACCTGGCGTCGTCGATCGACCGCTGGGTGATACGGCACAGCCTGAGCCTGCTCGAGCGCGACCACGCGTCCGGGGGCCCGGTGAGCATCAATCTCTCGGGCCAGTCGCTCGGCGACGAGGGTTTCCTGGAAGACGTTCTCGGCTATCTGGAGACCGCCCGTCCGGATCCGGATCGCGTCTTCTTCGAGATCACCGAGACCGCCGCGGTCGCCAACCTGGGCCGCGCGCTGCATTTCATCGCCGCGCTCAAGGACATGGGCTGCCGCTTCATCCTCGACGACTTCGGCAGCGGCCTCAGCTCCTTTGCGTATCTGAAGAACCTGCCGGTCGACATCCTCAAGATCGACGGCGAATTCGTGCGCTCGATGGAGAGCGACCCGATCCGCCGCGCCATGGTGGCCTCGATCAATCAGATCGCCCAGGTGATGGGCATCGAGACCATCGCCGAATGGGTCGAGACCGAGGCGACCTACGAGATGCTGCGCGAGCTGGGCGTCGACTACGTGCAAGGCTTCTGGCTACACCGGCCCGAACCCTTCTAGGAGTTCTTGCCCGAGATCACCCACTCCGGCAGCGGTTCCTCCTGGCCCGACCAGTCCTTGATCTGACGCCAGGTCTGGAGCGATCCCAGGATCGCCTGGTAGTGCTGGAGGAAGTGCAGGAAGAGCGCCTGCTTGATGATCTGATCCTTCGACAGGCCGAAGACCCTGGCGGCCTGACCGGCGGACACCACGTTCAGGAATGCCACCGTCGGTAGCACCGGATCGAAGGTCATGTTGGTGAGCGGCAGATCGTCCCAGAACCGCTTGACCGGCTGAAGGAAACCCGGGACCTGACCTCCGACAGCCTTGGTGAGCTGGAAGCCCCAGGCCATCGGGTCGACCGAGAGCTTGAGGATGTCCCGCGGCTCCTGGGCGACGAAGGCGGCGCGGACTCCGACCTTGCCCGACTTGCGTACCTCCCAGATCATCTGCTCGAAGGCAGGCTGCAGCTGCCCCGGGCCGTAGCCGTAGACGCTCGGCTCGGGATCGTTGACGAAAGCGTAGCCGAAGCCGTACCGGCCGACGATCGGGTCCTCTTCTTTGCTCTTCGAAACGTCGGGCTGCTCGTTGACCACGAACTTCCTCGAGATTACCAGGTAGTTGAAGACCTTGGCCGGGATCTTGACCTCTGGACCGCTCACCCCGATGAGGCTTTCGAACAGCGGTCCGAGCAGCTTGAAGCCGAAGCCGAAACCGTGGATCGGGTTCTTCAGCACGATCCACTCGTACGGATTGTCGCCTTCTTCAAAGGCCGTCAGCTCGACGATCTTCTCCTGGTGCTTTTCCTCGAACTTCTCCGGCTCGCCGTTCGTGCGTTTGTAGTACACCTGCGAGTAGCCGAAGCCCGCCTGCGTGCCCTGATCGTCGCTCTCGGCCGGTGTCGGCTGACGAAAATCGCTGATGCGCATGAAGTACTTGAGGATGAACTCGGAGACCTGCTTGTGCATCCACTCGTCCGCCTCGCCGTCGTAATCCGGCGGCGCCTTGGCCTCGTCGTAGAACATCTCCTGGACGTTGCCGTTGATCCTCACCTCTTTGCCCGAGGAGGGCAGCTCGACGTCGCCGAAGAAGCCGTAACTCTTGTCGTCGGGTCGGTTGAGGGTCTTGGTCTCCTCGTAGAAATCTTCGTAGACGTTCTCGGGATCGTTCTTCGCATCCTTCTCCTGCCACCATTCGAGCAGCGCGACGCCGTCTTTGAGCGCTTCCGGAACCGCATCCATCAATCGGTCTTCGATTTCGGAGAATTCTTCTGTGCTCATCACTCCCTCCTCGGTTTGGGTCGGCGGGCTGGTCGGGTAGGCAACCACACTATACCGCGTTTGCAACTTTTCTCGACCGGCGCTCTATGCCATGCTCCGCGCCGTGAAGACCCCACTGCCCGCTGACGATGCGACGCCGCCGGCCCCTCTGAGCGCACCCATGAGCACCTCGGCGACCGCTGCATCCGAGCCCGGCGAGCCGCGGTTCGTTCCCGGAGTCGTGCTCGGGGGACGCTACCGGATCGTCGGCCTGCTGGGCCGCGGCGGCATGGGCGAGGTCTACCGCGCCGACGACCTGAAGCTCGGCCAGTCGGTGGCGCTGAAGTTCCTGCCACCGGGGCTCGAGAACGACCCGGACCGGCTCGCGCGCTTCCTGAACGAAGTCAAGGTGGCGCTCAGAATCACCCACCCGAACGTCTGCCGGGTGTACGACATCGGCGAGGTCGACGGCGCCCACTACCTGTCGATGGAGTACATCGACGGCGAGGACCTGGCGTCGCTACTGCGCCGCATCGGCCGCCTGCCCGAGGACAAGGCGGTCGACATCGCCCGGCAGCTGTGTGCCGGGCTGGCCGCGGCGCACGAGAAGGGCATCCTGCACCGCGACCTCAAGCCCGCCAACGTCATGCTCGACGGCCGCGGCGACGTGCGCATCACCGACTTCGGCCTCGCCGGCCTGGCCGCCGGCTTCACCGGCGTCGAGATCCGCGCCGGCACCCCGGCCTACATGGCGCCCGAGCAGCACGAGGGCCGCGAGGTCACCACGAGGAGCGACATCTACGCCTTGGGCGTGCTGCTCTACGAGCTGTTCACCGGCAAACGGGCCTTCGACGCCAAGACCGCCGGCGAGCTCTCGGAGCTCCAGCATTCCGGGCCGGCGAGCCCAACCAGTCACGTGTCGATGCTCGACCCGAGCGTCGAGCGGGTGATCCTGCGCTGCCTGGAGGAGGACCCGGCGAACCGCCCGGCCTCGGTGCTCAAGGTGGCGGTGGCCCTGCCCGGCGCCGATCCGCTGGCCGCGGCGCTCGCCGCCGGCGAGACACCGTCGCCCGAGATGGTGGCCGAGGCCGGCGACGACTCGGCGCTCGAGCCGAAGGTCGCGGTGCCGATCATGGCGTTGACGCTGCTGGGGCTTTTCGTGGTGACGTGGATTGTCGGCCGCTACGACCTGCTCGGCCGGGTGCCGATGGAGCTGCCGCCCCAGGTGCTGGTGCACCGCGCGCAGGAGATCACCCAAGACCTGGGCTACGACGATCCGCCGGCCGACAGCGCCCACGGATTTCGCGCTGACTTCAGGCGGCTCCGGCAGATCTCCAAGGATCCCGGCCCCGACCGCTGGGACGGCCTGCCCACACAGCGGCCGACCGCGATCTACCTGTGGTACCGCCAAAGTCCTCGCACGCTGGTGCCGCTCAACACCGCCAGTCAGGTCGCACGCAACGACCCGCATGCCCGGATCACCGGCATGATCAACCTCGAGCTCGGTGCTACCGGCCACCTGCTGTTCTTCCAGGCCGTGCCCCCGCAGTACGAAGAGCCGCCGAGTGAGCAGGCGGCCGAGCCTGATTGGGTACCGGCGTTCGAAGCCGCGGGCCTCGATCTCGCCTCGTTCAGCGCGGTGGCGCCGCGGTGGGCCCCGGAAGTCCACTGTGACCGTCGCGCGGCCTGGAACGGCACCTTTCCCGGTCAGGCGGAGCCCGAGGTGCGTGTCGAGGCATGTTCCTTCAGGGGTCGGGTGGTCTATTTCGACCTCCTCTTTCCCTGGAGCGAGCCGTGGCGCCAGCAGCAGACGGAACGCACCGCCACTCAGCGGATCCAGGGCATGGTCGGCGGTCTCATCGGCTTCGCCTTCGTTGTCGGCGCCGTCCTGCTGGCGCGCCGCAACCTGAAGCTGGGCCGCGGCGACCGCCGGGGCGCCACGAGCGTGGCGGCGGTGGTGGTCGCGGCCAAGATCGGCGCCTGGCTGTTCCAAGCCAGCCACACCTCGAATCCGCAGTGGGAGATGGAGCTCTTCGCCCGCGGCATGGCCGGCGCGCTGTTCGACGGCGCGGTGCTGTGGGTACTGTACATCGCGCTCGAGCCGTTCGTGCGCCGCCGCTGGCCCGAGTCGCTGGTCTCCTGGAACCGCCTGCTCGCCGGCCGCTTTCGCGATCCGCTGGTCGGCCGGCACCTGCTCTACGGCGCCGCGCTCGGTGTCGGCATGGAGCTTCTGCAGAGGCTCGGCGACCTGGTACCGACATTCTTCGGCGACGCCCAGGACTGGCTGAACGTCACCGACCTGGACACCCTCCTGGGCACACGCTGGGTGCTCGGCGAGATGTGCTTCGCCGTGCGCCACGCGATCTACACGCCGATGACCTTCCTGTTCCTGCTGGTGCTCTTCCGGGTCGTGCTGCGCAACAAGTGGCTCGCCCTGGCCGCCTTCGTCGGCACTTCCATCTTCCTCGGCCTGCCCGACTCGGAGTACGCCGCGGTCTGGGCCGTGACCCACAGCATCACCTGGGTCGCCGTCGGCCTGGTGATGATGCGCTACGGCCTGGTGTCGTTCATCGCCGCCTTCTTCCTGGCCGTCGAGCTGATGGGCAACCAGCCGCTGACGCTCGACTTCGCCACCTGGTACGCCGGCAGCACGCTGACCGCGCTCGCCGTCGGCGTGGCGCTGGTGCTCTACGCCTTCCGCGTCTCGCTCGGCGGGCGGGCTCTGCTCGCGGCCGACGAATGACGGAGCGCCCTCGCGACCGCGAAGATCCTACCTGAGCGCCAGCCGGCGGCTCCGCGGCCGCGGAAACGTCCCATGACTCTCAGGCGGCTTTGGGGCAAACGCGGAAAACCTCACCTGAGAATCAGGTCGCCGTTTCCGCGTTCGCGGAAGAGCCTGATGAGTCTCAGAGAGCTCTTCCGCGTTCGCGGAAACCTATACCTGAGTGCCAGGCAGCGGTTCCGCGTTCGCGGAAAGGGTCACATGAGTCTCAGGACGCCGTTCCGCGTTCGCGGAAAAGGTCACCTGAGGCTCAGGCAGCCGTTGCGCGTTCGCGGAGAGTCCGAATGAGACTCA
>JAAELT010000378.1 GCA_024226315.1 bacterium
CGTCGGCGTTCTCGCCCGCGCTCAGGAGAAGTACCCAGTGCGGATCCACGCCGCCGTCGCGGCCTCCTCGCATTATCACCTGATCCTCACCCCCGACGACGCCGAGCAGCTCGCCGATTTCATGGAACACCTCAACGGGAACCTTGCTCGCGAGGCTGGCCGACTGAGCGGCTGGCGTGGCCGATTCTGGCGCGAGCGCTATCACATGATCCCGATCAGCCCCGAGCCCGAGGCGCTGGAGAATCGCCTCCGATACGTGCTCTCGAACACCGTGAAGGAGAACCTCGTCGCCCGCGTCACCGACTGGGAAGGCCTGCACTGCGCACAGGCACTGATCGACGGCAAGCCGCTGACCGGTATGTGGTACGCCCGCGCGGAGGAGTACGAAGCGAAGCGCCAAGCCGAGCGGCGCGCTGAGCGCCGCGGCACTGCGCTCGACGAGATCAGTCGCGGGGCGTTCATGAAACCGTACGAGCTGAAGCTCGCTCCGCTGCCTTGCTGGCAGAACCTATCCACGGCAACGATCCGCAAGAAGGTGGCGCGAATGGTCGCCGAGATCGAGGCCGAGGCGGCGGCCCGTCACGAGGAGCTCGGCACCGCGCCGCTGGGAATGGAGAAGATCAGGCGTCAGGATCCCCTCTCACGCCCGGCGAAGAGCAAGCGCTCGCCCAAGCCACTGTGCCATGCGGCGAGC
>JAAELT010000379.1 GCA_024226315.1 bacterium
GCCAGGATGTCGGTCACCCGCTCGATCATGTGCACCGCCTCGGTGACCCGGAACGAGCAGCGGTAGGCGACGCCCCCCGGCGGCTTGGTGGTGTAGACGCCGTCGACCGCGACGTGGGCCGCCTTCATGTCGTAGGAGCCGGTGCAGATCGAGTACAGGCCGGCCGGGAACTTCGACGGATTGGCCGCCGCGTCGGCGCAGCCGCAGTCGGACAGGGTGTCGACCGCGAGCCCGGTGATCCGCCCGTCGGCGTCGGCCGCCAGCTTCGCCTTGATGTGGTAGTCGCGGGCGAAGCTGTCGGCCTGCAGGTTCTCGGAGCGGTCCTCGATCCATTTCACCGGCTTGCCGGTGACCAGCGACGCGACCGCGCAGATCACGTAGCCCGGGTAGACCGGCACCTTGCCGCCGAAGCCGCCGCCGATGTCGGGGGAAATGATCTGGATCTTGTGCTCGGGCAGATTCGACACCAGGGCGAACACCGTGCGGTGGGCGTGCGGCGCCTGCGAGGTCATGTAGATCTGCATGTGCTCGGTGACCTTGTTGTAGTTGGCCACCATGCCGCAGGTCTCGATCGAGGAGACGTGGATGCGCGGGATGTGCATCGACTGCTCGACGGTGTGCGCCGCCTCGGCGAAGACGCGCTCGGTGGCTTCCTTGTCGCCGGCCTCCCAGTGCCAGATGTGGTTGGTCTTCTCCTCCTTGTCGTCGCGCACCAGGACCTCGTCCTTCATCGCCTCGAAGGGGTCGACCACCGGCTCGAGCGGCTCGTAGTCGACGTAGACCTTCTCGATCGCGTCGGCGGCGACGTAGCGGCTCGTGGCGATCACCGCGCAGACCTCCTGGGCGGCATAGACCACCTTCTCGATCGGCAGCACCATCTGAGTGTCCGACATCAATGTCGGCATCCAGTGCAGGTCGCCGGCCTTCTTCAGGTCCTCGCCGGTGATCACCGCCAGCACGCCCTCGGTGGCCAGCGCCTCGCTGGCGTCGATCGACAGGATCTTGGCATGGGCGTAAGGGCTGCGCACGATGTCCATGTACAGCATGCCGGGCAGCTTGACGTCGTCGACGTAGTTGCCGCGGCCCTGGATGAAGCGCGGGTCTTCCTTGCGCTTCATGCGGTGGCCCATGCCGCACACCTTCTCGGGCGTCGTGATCCGTACCTCTTCGGTGGTCTCGACCTGGGCGGAGACGCCGTCGGGCTTGGGGCTGTGGTGCTCGAAACGATCGTCCAGTTGGGTCATGCTTCCACCTCCTCGGTCGCCGTCGCCCCGGAGGGGCGCTCAGCCGACGTCGCCCCCGAGGGGCGCTCAGTCAACATCTTTTCCGCGGCGTACTGGACCGCCTCGACGATCTTGTTGTAACCGGTGCAGCGGCACAGGTTGCCCCCCAGTCCCTGGCGGATCTCGTCCTCGGTCGGATCGGGGTTTTTCTCCAGCAGGTGCTTGGCGCTCATGATCATGCCGGGCGTGCAGTAGCCGCATTGGAGACCGTGCTTCTCCCAGAAGCCGTCCTGCAGCGGGTGCAGAGTGCCGTCCGCGGCCAGCGCTTCGATGGTCTCGACGCTCCGGTCGTCGGCCTGCACCGCGAATACGGTGCAGCTCTTCACCGCGCGGCCGTCGAGCAGCACAGTGCAGGCGCCGCAGCTGGTGGTGTCGCAGCCGATGTGGGTGCCGGTGAGGCTCAGGTCCTCGCGAATGAAGTGGACCAGGAGGGTACGGGCGTCGACCTCTCGGGTCTGTGTCTCGCCGTTGACGTCGACGGTGATGGTGTGCCGGCTCATGATTGTGCCCTCCGGGCTCTCGATACCGCCTTGGCGACGGCGCGCTTGACGAGGACCCGGGTCAGGTCCCGCTTGTACTCCTCCGAGCCGCGCAGATCGGGCGACGGCTCGCACTCCGCGGCTGCCGCCTGCCCGGCGGCCTCCAGCGTCTCCTCACTTGGCAGCTGGCCGGCCAGAGCGGCCTCGGCGTCGGCGGCGCGCATCGGCACCGGGTTGACGTTGGTCAGGCCGATCCGAATCTGGCGAATCCGGTCACCGTCCATGGTGAGCTGTGCCGCCACCCCCGACACCGCGTAGTCGCCGACCTTGCGCTCGACCTTCACGTAGGCGCCGCCGGCGGTTCCACTTGGAGCCGGAATGCGGATCTCGGTGAGGATCTCGTTGACCTCGAGCGAGGTTTCGAACAGGTCGGTGAAGAAGTCGTCGATGCCGATCGCGCGCTCGCCGTCCGGACCGCGGGCGATCACCGAGGCGCCGTAGGCCAGCATCACGGCGGGGTGGTCGTTGGCCGGGTCGGCGTGGGCGATGTTGCCCCCGACCGTCGCCAGGTTGCGCACCAGCGGGTCGGCGATCACCGCCGCGGCGTCGGCCAGCATCGAATAGCGGCGCTGGACCAGGTCCGACTCCTCGAGCGCCGACTCGCGGGTCAGTGCGCCGATCGCCAGGTGCCCGTCCTGCTCGCGAACGTAGGCGAGATCGGTGAGGCGGTTCAGGTCGATCAGTGTCTCGGGCGCGGCGAGGCGAAACCGCATCGCCGGGATCAGGCTCTGGCCGCCGGCCAGCAGCTTGGCGTCGTCGCCGAAGCGGTCGAGCAGGGCCACCGCGTCGGCCAGCGAGGTGGGGGAGTGGTAGTCGAATTCTCCTGGAATCACTGGAGACCTCCTGTTGGCCCTGGTGCCGAAGAGCCTTGTCCGGGTCCGGGGGATGCTCGCTATCCCGGAGTCGGGCTCGACCATCCGGGGGCGCGGGGGCGGAAGTATCTGGCGATGAGTCTAACTCAATATCTGTCGGTGGACCCAGGCGGAATGGGGTGCCAGGTCAAAAGTCAAATCGGATCAACCGGTCGTAGCTCTTGACGATCAACCCGCCCTGGATCACCGCAGGATGTGCCCAGGTCTCGACGTCGGTCAGGGTGTAGCGGGCCAGCTCGCGGCGCCAGCAGCGCTTCGGCGGTGAGCCGCCGCCACCTCGCCGCCTCGCCGATGACACGTTCCGTGCTGATTCAGGACTTTGTAATGTAGAGCGAAATTTTCCGCTGCTACTTTGAACGAAGTCGCAGTCACCGGTCTGTTCACGACAGCGAGGAATCGAACGAAACGAATCCGGCAAACACCCAGCCAACGAAGACGTCATGAGCGGAGGCGGCGGGGGCGAGGGGCAAGGAGGTCGCCATGAGTACGATGAGAAAGATCCTGGGATGGTCGGTGTTGCTGGTCGCGGCCGTGTGTTCGCGCGGGATGGCTCCGGAGCTCGACGCGGGCTCGACCGTCGCCGAGTCGACCACCGCCGTGATCGTTCAGGGGCGCGATCTCGACACCGTCGCCGAGGCGGTGAGAGAAGCCGGCGGCGAGATCACCCACGAGTTGGGGATCATCCGCGCTGTCGGCGCCCGCTTGACGCAGGTTCAGCTGGCCTCTCTGGCCGCTGCTCACCGCGGCGTACGTGTTTTCCAGGGCCGCGAAGTCGAGGTCGCGGGCGGTGACGCGGATTCCTTTTTCCCCGCACGGGTTGGCGCGGATCAGCTCCATGCCGCGGGGACCGACGGTTCGGGCGTGACAGTCGCGGTGCTCGATACCGGCATCAAGAAGTTCGCAGGGCTTCAGAAAGGGATCGAGAAGGGCGCGGGCGGCAACAACCGGATCCTCGCGGGCTACGATGCCATTCTCGATGGTGATCTGGACATCAACCAGGACGAGAACGGACATGGGACTCACGTCGCAAGTACCGCTGTCAGCAGCCGGGATAATGTCAACGGGTCCTACAACGGAGTCGCCCCCAACGCCGATCTGGTTGTCGTCAAAGTGTTCGGCGCTACCGGCACAGGCACCTACGCCGACGTCATCCGCGGATTGGGCTGGGTGATCGCGCACAAGGATTTCTACGGCATTCGGGTGCTCAATCTATCGTTCAGTGCCGTGCCGAATTCCTCGTATTGGGACGACCCGCTGAACCAGGCCGTGATGGCGGCCTGGCAGGCGGGCATCGTGGTGGTCGCCGCGGCGGGCAACGAAGGACCGGACCCGATGTCGATCGGCGTGCCCGGCAACGTTCCATATGTCATCACCGTGGGCGCCATGTCGGACAACGACACCCCCGCCGACGGCACTGATGATTACCTCGCGTCTTTCTCGGCTGCCGGCCCCACGCTGGAAGCGTTCGTCAAGCCCGAGTTGGTGGCGCCGGGGGGGCACATCCGGGCGATGATGCCGAACAGCTCGCAGCTGGCCCAGGATCACCCCGAGTTTCATGACGGCGGGATCTACTTCACGATGTCCGGCACGTCGCAATCGGCGGCGGTGGTCTCGGGCGTGGTGGCTCTGATGCTCGACGCTGACCCGACGTTGACCCCGGACGAAGTCAAGTGCAAGCTCATGGACTCGGCGCAGGCGGCGGTGGGCGTTGGCGGGTACCTCGCCTACAGCCCATTGCAGCAGGGGGCGGGCTTGGTCGATGCAGTGGCGGCGGTCGCCAGTACCCGCAGCGGCTGCGCCAACGTCGGGCTCGACGTCGCCAAGGACCTCGCCGGCATCGAGCACTACGTCGGTCCGGTGTTGTGGGACGATCAGCTCGAGACTTTCTACGTCGGCGGCGTCGGCTACGACTGGGACGCCTCGTTCCCCATGCAGGGCTTCACCTGGACCACCGGCAGCCCGTGGGTTCAGGGCAGCCCGTGGGTGCAGGGCAGTCCATGGGTGCAGGGTAGTCCCTGGGTCCAGGGTAGCCCGTGGGTTCAGGGCAGCCCGTGGGTTCAGGGCAGCCCGTGGGTTCAGGGCAGTCCGTGGGTCCAGGGCATTCCCTGGGAGACGACGCAGTACACCTGGACCAGCGGCTTGGCGGAGACGATGTCGATCAACGTCTGGGTGCCGCAAGAATAGCGGCCGAGGCGAAGGCCGCGCCGATCCTTCCCGGCCCAGAAAAACGAATTCGCTATCATCGGATACCCATGCAGACCTCACTGCAGCCGCCCACCGAACGCCGAGCAGGCTGCCTGACCAGCTTCGGCTCATCGCGCGCGGTGGCTTGCCGGCTCGCTGCTTGGCTGTTGCTTTTCCTCGGCCTGGCGCCGTCGCTGGCCGCTCGGCCGCGGCAAATGCGTTTCGAGCACCTGTCGATCGAGCAGGGACTGTCCCAGAGCTTCGTCAATTGCATCCTCCAGGACTCGAAGGGCTTCCTGTGGCTCGGTACTCAGAGCGGTCTCAATCGGTACGATGGCTACGGTTTCGAAGTCTACCGCCATGACGCCGAGGACCCCGGATCATTGCCCCACGATTGGATTCTGGCGCTGCTCGACGATCCTTCCGGGGATCTCTGGATCGGCACCGAGGGCGGTGGCCTCGCCCGCTGGCACCGGGCGACGGACTCGTTCACCGTCTATCGTCACGATCCCTCGGATCCCGCGAGTCTGTCGGGAGATTGGGTAGTCGCCATGGCCTGGGATCCGTCCGGCGCCTTGTGGGTCGGCACCCGTGACTCGGGGCTCAATCGGCTCGACCCGGCGACCGGGAAATTCCGGCGCTTTCGCCATGACCCGGCCGATCCAGGGAGCCTGGCCAGCGACAAGACCTTCGCGGTCTATGCCGACCGTGCCGGGATGCTCTGGGTTGGCACCGCCGGCGGCCTCGGCCTGTTCGACCCCGCGCGCGAGGCTTTCGTTCACTACCGACACGATCCCGCTGACCCCGGCAGCCTGAGCGACGATCGCGTGCGCGCGATCGTCGAGGATTCCACGGGCAACTTGTGGGTCGGCACCCACGGTGGGCTCAATCGCCTCACGGAGGACTTTCCCGGCCGTGGAGGCCGCGGCCCGGCCCAGGTCTTCGAGCGCTTCCTCCACGACCCCGACGATCCCTCGAGCCTGAGCCACAACTGGGTCCGCAGTCTGTTCGAGGATCGCGACGGTCGTCTGTGGGTGGGTACCGACGGCGGGCTCAATCTGTGGCAGGAAGCGAGTGGCGGTTTTGCTGGTTACCGCCCCGACCCCGGCGATCCCACGAGCCTGAACAACGGCCAGATTGTCTCGATCTACCAGGATCGTGGCGGTGTACTGTGGATCGGTACGATCGGCGGCGGCGCCAACCGCTGGAATCCAGGTACCTGGTCGTTCCCCCTCTACGCCAGCGACGAGGCCGGGGCCTCGAACACCGTCTTCTCCATGTCCGAAGACGAGACGGGCGATCTGTGGATCGGCACGTTCGGGGGTCTCGACAGGCTCGACCGCGCCGCCGGCCGCCGCCAGCGCTACACTCACGACCCCCGGGACGCGAGCAGCCTCAGCGACGACCGGGTCACCGCCCTGTTGCACGATCGCGCCGGCACCCTCTGGGTCGGCACCGTGGGCGGCGGGCTCAACCGACTCCAAGAACGGCGCTCCGGCGCCGAGAGCGAGACCTTCGAGCGCTACCTGCACGATCCCGAGAATCCGCAGTCCCTGAGCGCCAACGCGGTGGCGACGCTGTTCGAGGACCGCCGTGGCCGGTTGTGGATCGGCACCATCGCCGGCGGGCTCGACCTCTACCACGAGGACGGTACCTTCACCAGCTTTCGCCACGATCCGTACGACGACACCAGCCTGGGCAACGACCGCGTCTTTTCCCTGGCCGAGGACCGCGGCGGTCGTCTGTGGCTGGCCACCGACGGCGGTGGGCTCAACCGTCTGCATCCCGCCACCGGCGCCTTCCTGCGCCTCGTGCACCGGCCCGAGCTCCAGGATAGCCTGGCCAGCAACGAGCTGATCACCGTCCACGTGGACGCCGCGGGGCGGTTGTGGGCCGGCACCAAGGGCAGCGGCCTCGACCTGATGCTGGAGCTCGACGAGACGACCGGCCGGGGAACCTTTCGCAACTACTCGCGCGCCGACGGCCTGCCGGACGAGACCATCTGGGGCATTCGCTCCGACCTCGCGGGCGATCTTTGGCTGGCCACCAACAACGGCCTCGCGCGGCTCGATCCGGAGACCGGCGAAGTCAAGACCTATTCCACCAGTCATGGCCTGCAGTCGAACGAGTTCAATCAGGGGGCGCACTTCGCGAGCCCGAACGGCGAGCTGTTCTTCGGCGGCGTCAACGGTTTCAACGCTTTCTTCCCGGACCGGCTGCAGACCAGCCAGGAGGGACCGCCGGTGGTCTTGACCTCCTTCACCAAGGTCAATCAGCCGGTGCGCTTCGAGCGCCCGCTGTTCGACGTCGACGAGATCGAGCTCGGCTACCGCGACTACTACTTCTCCTTCGAGATCGCCGCCCTCGACTTCACCGCGCCGCGGGAGAACCGCTATCGCTACATGCTCGAAGGTTTCGACGCCGACTGGGTCGATCTTGGCCACCGCCGGCGGGTGACCTTCACCAACCTCGACGCCGGCCATTACACCCTGCGCGTCGAGGGCTCGAACCACGACGGCGGATGGAACCGGCAAGGCGCATCGGTGCGCCTGGCCATCGCGCCGCCGCCATGGCAGACCTGGTGGGCCTACGGCCTGTATGCCCTCACCCTGGCCGGAGTGGTGGGCGCCTTCGTGCGTCATCAGCACCACAAGGTCGAGCTCGAGCGGGCGATCGCGAACCGGGAGCGGCGGCAGTCTGAGGAGCGCCGTCATCTGCTGCTCGAGCGCGAGGATCTGATCGAGGAGCTCGAAGCCAAGAACTCCGAGCTGGAGCGTTTCAACTACACCGTGTCCCACGATCTCAAGAGTCCACTCGTCACCATCAAGGGGTTCCTCGGCCTGCTCGAGAAAGACGCCGTCGGTGGTAATGTAGAGCGGCTGCGGCACGACATCCGCCGCATCGGCTCCGCCGCCGACCGCATGCGCCGCCTGCTCGACGAGCTGCTCGAGCTCTCCAAGCTCGGCCGCCAGGTGGAGCCGCCGGAGTTGGTGCCGCTGCGGCCCCTGGCCGCCGAAGCGCTGGAGCTGGTCTCGGGCCAGGTCGCGGAGCGTGGGGCAGAGGTGAAGATCGATCGTGACCTCCCCCGGGTCTTCGGCGAGCGCCTGCGCCTCTTGCAGCTCTATCAGAACCTGCTCGCCAACGCGGTGAAGTACATGGGTGAGCAGAGCGTGCCGCGGGTCGAGGTGGGGGTGCGCTACGACGATGACGGATCGGGCTCCACCGAGCGGGTGCTGTTCGTGAGCGACAACGGCATGGGCATTGACGAACGCTACCAGGAGAAGGTGTTCGGTCTGTTCGAGCGCCTCGATGCCGACAACGAGGGCACCGGCATCGGTCTGGCGCTGGCCAAACGCATCGTGGAGATGCACGGTGGTCGCATTTGGGTGGAATCCGAGGGCCCGGGCCGCGGCAGCACTTTCTGTTTCACCCTCGCCGGCAACCGGCTCGAGGAGCCGGAAGGGCAGCCGGAGCCCGAGGGTACGGTCGTCGAAGCAAGCGAGCGGTTCCGCAAGTCGTCGTCCGGGGTTTGAGCCGGACGCGGTTTTGCGCTGCTCGCTGACCGATTGGGGTATCGGGACTCTTCCCGCTTCTGTAATGCCCACTGAAACGTGCAGGTTTTATGTTCTCCTTTGAGAGAGGGCAGCCCATCCGGATCCCCCACGTCCGAGATAGCGGCCCGACGCGAGCCCGGTCTGAAGCAGGGACTCTCGCGTAGGCAGACTAGAGAACAAAAACCTGGGGCAGGAGATCGTCATGAGACGTCTAGGAAGAACTGTAGCCATACTGGCTGTGTTGATGGTGGTTGCCTCGCTGCTTCACAGCTCGCGGCCGAGCGCCGCGCCCGAGGGGGCCAGCGTGAGCGTCATCGTCCAGGGCTCGGACTCGAGAGCGGTGGCCAAGGCGGTACGCGGCGTCGGTGGCGAGGTGACCCATGAGCTGACGATTATTCGCGCGGTCGCGGCGCGCTTGACTCCGGCGCAGCGTCAGAGCCTCGCGGGCGCCGTCGGCGTCACCGGGTTCTTCGACGACCGCACGCTCGAGACCGCCGGCGCGGTCGACCTCGCCGCGCGCGACGAGCTCAATGCCGTCTCATGGGATGGCGACGACGGCACCACGCCCTGGAACGGCGACTGGATCGACAGCGAGTCCGGCGCCTCGGACGCCGCCACCGGTTACATCCGGATCGGCGCCTCGTCGTGCCCGACGGCCGGGGCCGCGCCCGATTGCCTGCTCTTCTGGGCCAGCGGCGGCCATTCGCTGACGCGCGCGATCGACCTGAGCGATACTCTCTCGGCCACCCTGACCTACGCCTACGCCCATGAGGCCCTCGGCAACCAGGACACCCTGGTGGTCGAGGCTTCGGCCGACGGCGGCGCGACCTGGACGGCGCTCGTGACCTACTCGGCGGACGCCGCCACAGGCGGTACCGAGTCCCTGGACCTGGCACCGTACCTGACCGCCGACGCCCGGATCCGTTTCCGCGACGTCGGCGGCAGCGGCGAGCTGCTCACCTTCGACGACGTCGAGATCGAATTCACGTTCACTCCCGACACCGTCTATCCGAGCTTCATCGGCGCCGACGCGCTTCACGGCTCGGGCGTGGACGGCAGCGGCGTGACGGTGGCGGTGATCGACACCGGCGTCCTGTCCCACCCTGACCTGGACGACAATGCCGCCGGCCAGCCGCGGGTGCTGGCCCAGTACGACGCCATCGCCGATCAGCTCGACGCTGTCGGCACCGACACCGACGGCAACGGCCATGGCACCCACATGAGCAGCATCATCCTGTCCAGCGCCGCCACCGCTTCGGGCAAGTCCAACGGCATCGCTCCCGGCGCGGACCTGGTGTCGGTCAAGGCGTTCGCCGCCAGCGGCGGCGGTACCTACTCCGACGTCATCCGCGGCATCGACTGGGTGGTGACCAACAAGTCCACCTATGGAATCGCGGTGATGAATCTCTCGTTCTCCGCCCCGGCCCTTTCCTACTACTGGGACGATCCGCTCAATCAGGCGGTGATGGCCGCCTGGGACGCGGGCATCGTGGCCGTGGCTTCAGCCGGCAACAGCGGTCCCGACCCGATGACCGTCGGCGTGCCGGGCAACCTGCCGTATATCATCACCGTCGGCGCCATGTCCGACGCCGCCACCCCGGCTGACGGTAGCGACGACTACTTGACGACCTGGTCAGCCGCGGGTCCCACCATCGAAGGCCACATCAAGCCCGACCTGGTGGCTCCGGGCGGCCACATGCTGGCGCTGATGCCCGCGGGCAGCCACATCGCGCTCACCTACCCGCAGTTCCTCGACGTCGGCAACTACTACATGATGTCCGGCACCTCGCAGTCCGCGGCCGTGGTCTCGGGCGTGGTCGCCCTGCTGCTCGACGACGACCCGGCGCTGACCCCGGCGCAGGTGAAGTGCCGGCTGATGGCCTCCGCCCGTGCCGCGGTCGATGGCTCCGACCAGCTCGCCTACACGCCGTTGCAGCAGGGCGTCGGCGTTGTGGACGCCGCGGGCGCCGTCGCCAGCACCGCGTCGGCGTGCGCCAACGGCGGGCTCGACATTGCCCTCGACCTCGCTGGCACCGAGCACTACGCCGGGCCGGTGCGCTTCGACGAAACCACCGAAGAGTTCTACGTCCCGGGCGTCGGTTACGAGTGGGACGCCTCGTTCCCCATGCAGGGATTCTCTTGGACCGCGGGCAGTCCGTGGGTGAGCGGCAGTCCGTGGGTGAGCGGTAGCCCGTGGGTGAGCGGTAGCCCGTGGGTGAGCGGCAGCCCGTGGGTGGCCGGCAGCCCGTGGGTGGCCGGCAGCCCGTGGGTGGCCGGCAGCCCGTGGGTGGCGGGCATCCCGTGGGATGGCCAGCCACACGCCTGGACCAGCGCCCTCACCGAGACGATGTCGATCAACGTCTGGGTCGAGCAGGAGTAGCTCGGAAGCCGCCGCGCCAGCCGGCGCGGCGGCCGCCGACGCCACCGACGACGCGCTCGCCAGCTTCTCCTGGGAGGGCGCCCCCCACACCTGGACCAGCGGCCTCACCGAGACCATGGCGATCAACGTTTGGAGCGTACAGGAGTAGGGTGACGCCTTCAAAGGCATCGAGGTGCCAACCTTCCTACCGGATGGTCGGCGCCGCGTCGGACTGTGTCGTAACACGTTTCGTAATGTTCTTCGCAAGGTTGGTTGGATAATCTCTCTGTATCCGAGAGGGGCTGAAAATGTCTGGACGAGACCTGGGGGTAATCGATGAGCCTGAGAACGAGAATCGCGGGGTGGTTGGGTTTGGGGGCCGTCGCAGCGCTGCTGCTGTCGGGAGCTCTTGCAACGCAGCCGAGCCAGGCACCTGTGGCCGCTGGCATCGCTGAGAGCGTCATCGTGCAGGGGAAAGACGTGGCCACGGTCGCCGAGCTGGTGCGCGGCGTCGGCGGCGAGATCACCCACGAGCTGGGAATCATCGACGCCGTCGCGGTGCGCTTGACGCCCGAACAGTTGGCGCGGCTGCGCCAGAGAGGGGGCATGCGGATTCACGACAACCGCCTCGCCGAGGTGGCCGGGAGCAACCCGGACACCGAGTATCCGACCGTCGCCGGCGCCGAGGCGCTCCACGGCCAGGGCATCACCGGCCAGGGCGTCACTGTCGCCGTGGTCGACACCGGCTACTTCTACAACAAAGACCTCAACAAGAACGCATCCAATCAGAACCGGGTGCTCGTGCACTATGACGCGATTCAGGATCAGACCCTGAGCTGGACCAGCAGCGACGACTACGGTCACGGCACCCACGTCACCGCGATCACGCTCAGCAGTGGCAAGGACGGCTCCAAGTACAACGGTGTCGCGCCGGGCGCCGATCTGGTGGCGATCAAGGCCTTCGGCGCCGACGGCATCGGCACCTACGCCGATGTCATTCGCGGCCTCGACTGGATACTCACCCACCACAACGCCTACGGCATCACGGTCGCCAACCTGTCGTTCAGCGCCCTGCCCCAGTCCTACTATTGGGAAGATCCGTTGAACCAGGCGGTGATGGAGGTCTGGCAGGCGGGGATCGTGGTGGTGGCCTCGGCCGGCAACGGCGGTCCGGACCCGATGACCGTCGGCGTGCCCGGCAACGTGCCCTACGTGATCACCGTCGGCGCGATGAGCGACAACCACACCGTGACCGACGCCACCGACGATTTCCTGGGCTCTTTCTCGGCTACCGGGCCGACGGTCGAGGGCTTCGTCAAGCCCGATCTGGTGGCCCCCGGCGGGCACATGGTGGCGATGATGGAGAGCACCGCGCAGCTGGCGCTCGACTATCCCGACAAACACGACGGCGGCGCCTTCTTCACCATGTCCGGCACCTCGCAGGCGGCGGCGGTGGTCACCGGCGTGGTGGCGCTGATGCTCGAGGACGACCCGACGCTGACCCCGGACGAGGTCAAATGCCGGCTGATGGACTCGGCCCACGCCTTCGTCGACGGGGCCGGCGATCTGGCCTACAACCCGCTGCAGCAGGGCGCCGGGGTGATCGATGCCGTGGCGGCCCTCTCCAGCACCCGCGCCGGTTGCGCCAACGCCGGGCTCGACGTCGCCAAGGACGTCGCCGACACCGAGCACTACGCCGGCCCGGTGCGTTGGGACGACATCACCGAGACTTTCTATGTCCCCGGCGTCGGCTACGACTGGGACGGCTACCGCGCGGCGGGCGGTTTCTCCTGGACTGCCGGCAGCCCGTGGGTGAGCGGTAGCCCGTGGGTGAGCGGCAGCCCGTGGGTGAGCGGCAGTCCGTGGGTGAGCGGCAGTCCGTGGGTGAGCGGCAGTCCCTGGGTGAGTGGCAGTCCGTGGGTAAGTGGCAGTCCGTGGGTGAGCGGACTTCCCTGGGAGGTCAGTCCCCATACCTGGATCACCGGTCTCACCGAGACCATGTCGATCAACGTCTGGGTGGAGGAAGAGTAGCGCCGGACGTCACCCCCGTCGAACGGCTTTTGCTACAGTTTCGCCATGTCCAGACGGATCCCCACAGCAGCGCGAGCGCGAAGCCTCGGGGCCTTCGTGCTCGCGGCCGTGTTGCTCCTCGCCGGGGCACCGGGCCTCGAAGCGCGGGCGGCCCCGCCTGTCGCGGCCCGGCCGATGCGGTTCGAGCGCCTGTCGGTGGAGGAGGGACTGTCGCAGAGCACCGTCACCGCGGTGCTCCAGGACCGCACCGGCCTGCTGTGGATCGGCACCCAGGACGGTCTCAACCGCTATGACGGCTACGGCTTCGAGGTCTACCGCAGCGACCCGGACGACCCGGAGTCGCTGCCGCGGGACTGGATTCTGTCGCTGGCCGAAGACTCCTCGGGCGATCTGTGGATCGGCACCGAGGGCGGCGGTTTGGCGCGCTGGCAGCGGGCCAGCGACACGTTCCTGCGCTATCCGCCCGAACCCGAGAATCCCGCTGGGCTCTCCGGCGACCGGGTGCTGGCAATTACCATCGACCGCGCCGGGATGGTGTGGCTCGGCACCTTCGAAGCGGGCCTGAACGTGCTCGACCCGGCCACCGGCGAGCTCCGGAGGTTCCGGCACGATCCCTCCGATCCCGAGAGCCTGGCCGACGACCGCATCCGGGACATCTACCAGGACCCGGACGGGAATCTCTGGGTCGGCACCATGGGCGGCCTGCATCGCTTCGATCGCGGCCGCGAGGCGTTCGTTCGCTACCGGCACGATCCCTCCGATCCACGCAGCCTGTCCGACGACCGGGTGCGGGCAATCCTCCAGGACGGTGAGGGCGCGCTGTGGGTCGGGACGTTCGAGGGTCTCAATCGACTCCTCGATCCGGGCTCCGGGGGCGATGGCGCCTTCGACCGCTTCCTGTCCGACGACGCCGATCCCGGCAGCCTGAGCCATCCGCGCGTCCGCACCCTGTTCGAGGACTCCGGCGGCCGGCTGTGGATCGGCACCGACGGCGGCCTCGACCTGTGGCGGCCCGAGCGCGGCGACTTCGCCAGCTACCGCCACGACCCCGCCGATCCGACCAGCCTCGCCAGCGACCAGGTGGTGGCCTTGACGCAAGACCGGTCCGGCATCCTGTGGCTCGCCACCATCGGTGGCGGCCTCGCCAAGTGGAATCCCAAGACCTGGACCTTCGCCCACTACCGGCTCGCCTTTTCCGGCGCCGACGGCGGCAGCAACAACGTCTTCGCCGTGTCGGAGGACGCCGAGGGCGGAGTCTGGCTCGGCACCTTCGGCGGCGGCCTGCAACGGATCGACCGAGTCACCGGCGAGAGCCGCCACTTCCGCCACGACATGCGCGACCCGGCGAGCCTGGGCGACGACCGGGTGACCTCGTTGCTGCACGACCGTGACGGCACCCTGTGGGTGGGCACCATCTCCGGGGGCCTCAACCGCCTCCGGCGGGCGGCGTCGCATGTGTTCCACTCGTCCCCCTCCGGGGGAACCCGCGGCTCCTTCGAGCGGTTCGTGCACGATCCGGCCGATCCGGGCAGCCTGGGCGGCGATTCGGTGGCCTCGCTGCACGAGGACAGTCGTGCTGGCCTGTGGATCGGCACCTACGGCGGTGGCCTCCATCTGCACCAGGGGGGCGGCGTCTTCCGCCGCTTCGCTCACGACCCGGCGGACTCCCAGAGCCTCAGCAACGACCGCCCGATCTCGATCTCCGAAGACGCCGAGGGCCGCCTGTGGGTGGCCACCGACGGCGGCGGCCTCAACCGTTTCCATCCCGTCACCCAGGCCTTCCTGCGCATCGAGCACGATCCCGCGGACGCCACCAGCCTGGCCAGCAACGAGCTCACCGCGGCGCACGTGGACGCCGAGGGCCGCCTGTGGGTGGGCACCAAGGGTGCCGGCGTCGACCTGCTCGAGGGCCTGGAGGAGACCACCGGCCGGGCGCGGTTCAGGAACTACTCGCGCGCCGACGGGCTGCCGAACGAGACCGTCTGGGGGATCCGCTCGGACGCCGAGGGCTCGCTGTGGCTCGCCACCAACAAAGGCCTCTCCAGGCTCGATCCGCGGACCGGAGCCCTCGAGAGCTACAACGCTACCCACGGCCTGCAGTCCAACGAATTCAACCTCGGCTCGCACTACGGGAGCCCGAGCGGCGAGCTGTTCTTCGGCGGCGTCAACGGCTTCAACGCCTTCTTCCCCTCGGCGATCGAGGCCAATCCGCACGCGCCGCCGGTGGTGCTGACCTCCTTTACCCGCGTCAACGAGCCGGTACGCTTCGACCAGCCGGCGTTCGACGTGTCGCAGGTCGCGCTCGGCCACCGCGACGTTTCCTTCGCCCTCGAGTTCGCCGCCCTCGACTACACCGCCCCGGCCGACAACCGTTACCGTTACCGGCTCGAGGGTTTCCAGGACACCTGGATCGACAACGGCACCCGGCGCTGGGTGAGCTTCACCAACCTCGACCCGGGCAGCTACCTGCTGCGGGTCCAGGGCTCCAACAGCGACGGCGTGTGGAACGAGCAGGGGGCGAGCGTCGCCATAGACGTCGCGCCGCCGCCCTGGCGCACCTGGTGGGCCTACACCCTCTATGCCTTCGCCCTGGCGGCGACGATCGGCACCGGGACCTTCTTCTACCGCGAGCACCGGCAGGCCGAGCGTGATCGGGCCGTCGCCGAGCGCGACCGGGCGATCGCCGAGCGCGACCGCGAACGGGTGGCGGAGCGCGAGCGGCTGATCGAGGAGCGCGAAGCGCTGTCCGAGGAGCGCGAACGGCTGATCGAACAGCTGGAGCAGAAGAACGCCGAGCTCGAGCGCTTCAACTACACCGTGGCGCACGATCTGAAGAGCCCGCTGGTGACCATCAAGGGCTTCCTCGGCCTGATGGAGCGCGACCTCGACGCCGGTGATCGCGAGCGTGTGAAGCACGACGTGCGCCGCCTCGCCGGCGCCGCCAGCAAGATGCACGCCTTGCTCGACAAGCTGCTCCAGCTGGCGCGCATCGACCACCAACCACCGGAGCCCGAACAGGTGCGGCTCGACGCACTGGTGCCCGAGGCGCTCGAGCTGGTCCACGGCCTGGCCACGGAGCGCGGCGCCGACGTGGCGGTCGAGCCCGACCTGCCGGTGGTCACCGGCGACCGGCTGCGGCTGCTCGAGATCTACCAGAATCTGCTCACCAACGCCCTGCGCTACATGGGCGACCAGCCGGATCCGCGCATCGAGGTCGGGGCGCGCCGCGATCGCCAGCCGGTGGAGCTCTACGTGCGCGATAACGGCATCGGCATCGACCCGCGCTTCCACCAGAAGATCTTCGGCCTGTTCGAGCGCCTCGAGAGCGACGAGGAGGGCACCGGCATCGGCCTGGCGGTGGTACGGCGGATCGTCGAGCTGCACGGCGGCAAGATCTGGGTGGAGTCAGAAGGCGATGGCAAGGGCAGCACCTTCTGCTTCACCCTGGCGGCGCCCGACCCGTCCGGCCAGGTCGAGATGCCGAAGTCGGCCTGAGCCGCGGGCGCTCGGCTTCATCCTCCACCCAGGGCTGACGCCCTGGGCTACCTCCTGCCGCCCTCCGGGCTCCGGAGCTCCGGAACCTCACCCAGACCCCCACCCAGAGCTCACGCTCTGGGCTACCTCCTGCCGCCCTCCGGGCTCCGGAGCTCCGGAACCTCACCCAGACCCCCACCCAGAGCTCACGCTCTGGGCTACCTCCTGCC
>JAAELT010000380.1 GCA_024226315.1 bacterium
GTTAGTTAGTTGGTCAGTTTGATAGTTAGTTAGGTAGTTTGCACGGCTTCTAAGTCTGTTAGTAAGTAAGTTAGTTAGTCAATTATTCAGTTAGTTAACTAGCTAGTTAGTAAGCATGTTAGTTAGTTGGTTAGTTTGATAGTTAGTTTGCATGGCTTGTATGTTTGTTAGCAAGTAAGTTAGTTAGTTAATTAGTTACTTAACTAATTAGCTAATTAGTTAGTCAACTAGTTAGTTAGTAAGCATGTTAGTTAGTTGGGTAGTTTGGACAACTTGTACGTTTGGTAGTAAGTAAGTTATTTAGTTAACTAGTTACTCAACTATTTAGTTACTTAGTTAGTCAACTAGCTAGTTAGTAAGCATGTTAGTTAGTTGACTAGTTTGATACTTAGTTAGTTAGTTGGCACGGCTTGTAAGTTTGTTAGTAAGTAAGTTAGTTAGTTAACAAGTTACTTAACTGTTTAGGTAACTAAATAATTAACAAGTTAGTTAGCAAGCATGTTAGTTAGTTGGTTAGTTTGATAGTTA
>JAAELT010000381.1 GCA_024226315.1 bacterium
ACTGACTTGCTAACAACGTTACAAGCCATGCTAACTAACTAACTAACAAGCTAACTAACAGGCTAACTAACTAACTAACTACCAAACTAACATGCTTACAAACTATCTAGTGAACTAACTAGTTAGGTAACTAACTAACTTACTCTCTGACAACATTACTAACTAACTAAATAACTAACTAACAAGATAACTAAAGGGCTAACTAACTAACTAACTACCTATCTAACATGCTTACAAATCATCTAGTTAATTACGTAGTTAAGTAACTAACTACCTTACTTACTAACAAACATTCAAGTAAGGCGAGCTAACTAAATTACAATCTTACTAACATGCTAACTAACTAACTAACTACCTAACTAACATGCTTACAAACCATCTAGTTAACTAACAAGTTAGGTAACTAACTAACTCACTTACTAACATCTTCACAAGGCATGCTTACTATCTAACTATCACCCCTACAAACAGGCCAACTAACTAAATAAATATCTAACTAAC
>JAAELT010000382.1 GCA_024226315.1 bacterium
CACTTTGTCAAAGGCTTCGCAACATCGCATTTTTCAGTAGTAAATATTTAGTCAAAACAATCTGTACGACTTTTTATGAAACTAACTCTCCGCAGGAAAGCAGTAAAAGTTGGAAAAATACGGGCACATATTAGTCACAGATGATATCGCACCGCTGCACTGAACATCCACGGTCATACTGATGGTATCCCTCCACTACACTGATGGTATCCCTCTGCTGTAATTCATATCCACCGCTGTACTCAAGTAAACCTTACGCTGTACAGATGGTATCTCTCTGCTGTACTTATGGTATCCCTCCACTCAGCTCATAGTATCCCTCCGCTGTGCTGAACATCCACTGCTGTACTCATGTTATCCCTTCCCTTCCCGATGATATCCCTCCGCTGTACTGATGATCCCCCTCCGCTGTATTGCACAACCACCGCTAATACTGCACAATCACCGCTGTATTGCACATACACTATATGGGGCGATTCTTTTATTGCCTCTATTCGATGCTTTTCAATTCTTTTGAAAACCAGTTCCTCTTTCTAAAACTACAATTAGGGGACATTATACTGTTTGGGCTACGTCTTATCGTTTTCTACGTATCAATATTTGCATAATTGCAAATATTCACTCATATGTTATCATTTGTTACATGCAGTAGTTATTGTAGTATTCGTATTAGGGGGTCTGATAACTAGTACCCCATTCTAAAAATAGATTTGGAGGCATTTTCCTGTTTGGGGCTACATCTCATCATTTTCTACGTATCAAAATGTGTATAACTGCAAATTTTCATTTATATCATATCATTTGTTACACAGTTATTGTAGTATTCGTATTAGGGGGTCTGATAACTAGTACCCCATTCTAA
>JAAELT010000383.1 GCA_024226315.1 bacterium
GGGAAGGGGTGCCAGGATCTTCGGGAGCACGAGCAGGCGCCTCGGAGGTCTGGTCGGACACCTCGGGGGTGGCGCTGGCACCGGGCGCCGCGTCGACAGCCGTGAAGGGCACCTCGGTATCGTGAACCCTCTGGGGAACGGTGCCAGGCACTTCGGCCGGAACTTCGGTCGACGGCGGCAGCACCTCGGCCATCACTTCGGCGGCCCGCTGGAGAGCGGTGCCAGGCACTTCGGCTGCTTCCGACGCGCTCCCGTCTTCGGCCCGCTCGCCCCTGCCGACCGCTTCACCCGACACCTCTGTGGCCGGCCGATCCGAGTCGACGGAGTGCCGATCTCGATCCGCGTCTCCGCGCGCCGGGACGTCGGCCGCCGTCTGCCCCGCCACCCCTCGCGGGCTCTCCTCGGGCTGCTGGACCTCCGGATTCGCGAACGGATCCTCCAGCTGGTCCTCCAGGTGGCCGGCGGTCGGCGCCGCGTCGAGCGCACCTTCCGCAAGGCCGTCCTCTTCGAGCCCGTCCTCTTCGAGCACCCTCTCTTCCAGGCCGCGGTCCGCCAACCCGCCGTCTTCGAGCCTACCGGCCTCCAGGCCCTCCCCAGGAGGCAGCCCCGGCATGCGGTAGGCGCTCTCGTCCAGCAAGGGCGAGGACTCTTCCAACAGCAACGGTTCGGGACCGAAGCGCGGTCCGATCGCCGGCCGGACGAGAGCCAGCTCCGCCCGCGCCTTCGCCACGATTCGTTTCAGGAAATCGGCCATGGTGCCGGTTCATCGTGCGTCGTGATCTTTGCCCCTCGACTCGCCACCGGTCGATTCCGCCAACGCCGGCGACCGCGGTTCGAGACCGCGGATCGGCCTCTCCGGCCCCAGCTTGGGCTCCGGCCCGAAGCGCGGCCCGAGCCGCGGTTGCACCTTCTTCGCGATCCCGAGAGAACGGGCCGCCAGGCTCTTCAAGAAGTCGGTCATGTGCGCGGATTCATCATCTCGAGGTAATACTGGCGGCGCGCCGTGCCCATCGCCAGAACCTCCTCCTCGCTCCAGCCGTAGAAGCGCGCCAGCAGTGCGACGTCGTACATCAGCCGCTGCGCCAGGGAGGCCACCTCGGTCCAGAAGAAGGAGCCGATGTCAAGGTACATGCGACTGCGCTCGCCGCAGGCGCCGCAATCGAGATCGAGCGGAATGTCCGCCAACGGATCGAGCTCCGCCATGCGCTCAGACAGGGCTTCCACCGCCTGCTCCGGCAGCTCGTGGGTCTGGACCGGGGCTGAGTCCCTGGTCGCCGCCAGCACACAGCGCCGCAAGAGCAGGGCCGTGCCCGCCTCCGGGTCGGGGCTCGACGCCACCGCGGCCAGGTCGCGGCTGCCGGGCAGACGAAAGCGGATCTGGACTCCCGCCGCTTCCAGGGTGTGGGCGGAGTCCGACGCAGGCGGCTGCTCCTGTGCCAGGATCTGCCGCACGTCGAGCTCGAAATCGAGCCGGGCCTCGCAGCTGGCGCACGACGCGTAGGCCCGCAGCTCGGGCCCGAACGTCTTGTCGTGGAGCTCGAGAAGCAGGGCGTCGCGGGCACCGACAGAGAGGCCGGTCAGCTCGCCGGAAGCCTTCTCCGGCAACGCCACGGTGAGCAGCGCCAACGAGCGTTCGAGCGCCGAGGAGTCTCGCCCCAGGCCCCAGGCCTCGACGATGCCGGCTGACGTCAGTCCCTGCACGGTTCAGCTCTCGCCTCACGAAGACGCGGGGGCCTCCGGATGGCTGTAAGACGGCAGGTCGGGGGCGGCATAGGAGTCGTCGCGCTGCCAACCCTCGTTCTGGATGGTCATCGACTCGAGCGCGATGTCGTTCGAATTCGAATCCAGGTCCGGGGCCGCGGTATAGGCCGAGGGCCAGCAGTTGAACACGTAGTACACCTTGGCGATCTGCCCGGCCTGATTGCACAGGTCGATTTTCAGCGTCTTGCGGAAATCGCTCAGCGAGACCTCCTCTCCGAGCGCCCCCGTGTTCTCGTAGAACCACACCTTGTTGGCCCATCTCTCGAACGCGATCTCGATGATCAGGCCGCGCTCCAGCGTCAGCTCGCCGTAGGTGGTCTGACCGTTGATCCGGGAGGTCACGGTCGAGGACTCGCCGCCGTGCGAGTGCAACACCACCTCGGTGTCGCGAGTGAGCGCACCGATCTTGCTCACGCCGGCGACCGGCGTGAAATCTCCACCGGCACCGTCGTCCCAGGAGACGATGTACTTGAACCCCAGAAGCGGGTCCCGGTCGTACGGCGCCGCAGCAGCGCGGACGTTTACCGGAGTCGCCATGGTCTTTCAGGCGTCCGAGCGTGGGGAAGGCGACGCCTTCCCCACGCTGTGGAACGCAGCTTAGCTGTCCGCCGACGTCGGGTGATCGATGCTCGGCTCGTCGATCTTGGCGTAGGAGTCGTCGCGCTGCCATCCCTCGTTCTGGATGGTCATCGACTCGAGCGCCACGTCGTTGGAGTTCGAGTCCAAGTCGGGCAACGCGGTGTAGGCCGACGGCCAGCAGTTGAAGGCGTAGTACACCTTGACGATCTGTCCGGCCTGGTTGCACAGGTCGACCTTCAGCGTCTTGCGGAAGTCGACCAGCGAGACCTCCTCGCCGAGCGCGCCGGTGTTCTCGTAGAACCACACCTTGTTGGCCCAGTTCTCGAACGCGACGTCGATGATCAAGCCGCGCTCCAGCGTCAGCTCGCCGTAGCTGGTCTGACCCGGAATCTGCCGGGTGCTCTGGGGCGAGGCGCCCTCGCGCCAGCCGACGACTTCGGTGGTGCGGGTGAGGGCGCCGACTTTGCTGACGCCGGCGACCGGCGTGAAGTCTCCGCCGGCGCCGTCGTCCCACGAGACGATGAACTTGAAGTTCAGGTACGGGTCCCGCTGATACGGATCCGCGAGGCTGTACCTCGGGGCTACGTTGACAGGTGCTGCCATGATGACCTCCTAAGCTCTTTATAAATCGAAAAGACGTTTGACGTCAGAGTCTGCTAGTCCTTGCCGGCGAGCTGCTCGATGTGCAGGATGATGAACTCGGCCGGCTTGGTCGGCGCGATGCCGATGACGATGTTCACGATGCCGCGCTCGATGTCGTCCGCGGTCGTGGTGGTGGCGTCGCAGTTGACGAAATAGGCGTCACCCGGCGAGCCGCCCGAAAACGCTCCGCTGGCGAACAGGCCCGCCAGGAACGAGCCCACCTGCATACTGATCGCTGACCACAGCGGTGCGGCGTTGGGCTCGAACACCGCCCACTTGAGAGCGCGGAAGAGGCTCTCCTCGATGTGGTACACCAGGCGGCGGACGTTGATGTACTTCCACTCGCTCTGCAACGCGTCGGCGCCGGCCAGGGTGCGAGCACCCCAGGCGACGTTGCCGTACACCGGGAAGGCGCGCAGGGCGTTGATGCCCAGCGGATTGAGCTGGCCGGCCTGGTGGTCGTGGAGTCCGAGCACCACCTCGGCGCCGACCAGCGACGCCGCGGTGCCGGCCGGAGCCTTCCAGATGCCGCGGCTGGTGTCGGTGCGGGCGTAGACTCCGGTCATGGTGCCGCTGGCGGCGACGTTTTTCGGCCGGTAGTTGTTGAGCGGATCTGGGATGGAGAGGCGCGGGAAGTAGACCGCGCCGTTGTCGTTGGTGGCGTTGCCGTACTTCTTCATCCACTTGGTCACGTCGTCGACGGTGCGGACGGTCTCCGGAATGTCGACGATCATGAACGCCCGCTTCTGCTCGCAGTAGCCCAGCGCGTTGTTGATCGCCACGTTGGCCTCGCCGGCCGGATAGGTGGCGGTGATCGGCAGGCTCAGCAGGTTGAACGACGAAGGCGCGATGTCCTCGAGCGCATGGCGCATGGTCGCGCACAGACGCTCGGCGCGCGGCGGGTTGCCGTCGCGGCCGCCGATCAGGGGCATGAACATGGCATCGACCACCGAGCCGGCGGTCGAGCCGTCGCCCTGGGGCGAGGCACCGCGGACGATCGGCCCCTTGTAGGACAGGGTCACCAGCTTCGACTCGTGGTTCACCACCTTGAGAGCGAACCGCTCGTCGGCCTCGTTCTGCAGCGTCAGGTTGCGGTAGATCTCCTTGTTGGCGACCACCGTCTTGCCGCTCAGCTTGGTGTACTCGCGGACTTCGATGTCGAACTTGTACTGCGTGCCGTTGAGCACCACCGCGCGCAGGCTGTTGCCCCACTCGCCCGGGCTCATCGCCGCGATCTTGAGGTTCGGCGGCTCGCCCGCTTCACCGGCCTCGAGCGCCGCCATATGAGCGTCGCCCGCCGCGTCCGCGGCCTCCGCCGCAGCCTCGGCCGCCTCCTGCGCCGCCTCGGCGGCATCGGTGATGGTCTTCTTGGCCGCCTCGAGAGAATCCCCGCGCAGCACTTCCTTACCCTCGGGGTCGATGTCCACCCGCTGCGACGCTTTCTTGGCCTCGCCGGCGGCATCGAACGCCTTGGCACTGGCTTCGCCGGCCTCCTCCGCGGCCCGGTCGGCCGCGTCCTGGGTCTTCTCGGCGATCGCGCCGTGGGCGGCCTCGAATTCGAGCACCCGCTCGGCGAGCACCTTGCTGGCCGCGTCGGTGGCCTCGGCGGCGCGCTGAGTCGCCTCCGCGGCCTGCCAGGTGCGGTCGGCGGCGCGCTTGGCCACCAGCGCGATGTCCGGCCAACCCGAATCGTCGATCATCTTGCTCTTGGGGATCAACTTCAGACCCACCCGGTAGGCACCAAAGCTGGCGTCGACACCGTCGCTGGCGGCCTGGATGGCCTTGGTGGTCTGGACAGGGTCGGCGGGCTTGGCCTCCTCACCTTCGGCCGCCGTTCCGCCGCCCGCCTTTTCCAGCACGCCGTCGGCCTTCTTGGCCTGCTCCTCGGCGGCGCCGATCGCCTCGATCAGGTCGGCGAGTTTCTTCGGGTCGTCGAGCGAGCCCGGCGCCTTGACCGCGGTGTCCGGCACCACTGCCTGGGCGGCGGTGGCCGCCGCCTTGGTGGCTGCCACCGCGGCGTCGGAGGCAGCCTTGATCTTGTCTTCCTCGGCGTCGGTGGGTAGGGCCTTCAAGGCCTTGAACGCGACCGTCGCCTGCTGCGCCTTTTTCTTCGCATCCAGGGTGTCGGCCTCGACCTTGTCGGCCAAATCGATCGAGGCGTTGATCGCGTCGAGGGCGGTCCTCACCCGACCCGCCGTTTCCTTCGCGGACTTGCCGGCCTCGAGCTTCTCGCCCGCCTCGCCGGCACCGCGCCCATAGGCGTAGTAGGCGCGCCGTAGCGAGGCGTTGGACTCCTCGGCGGCGCCCAGCACCTTGGCGATGTCGACCGCCGTACCGTCCTCGTACTTGTCCGTGCCTTCGGCCGCCGCGCCGGCGGCCTTGGCCGCGGCCAGCGCCGACTTCTTCGACCGCTCGACGTCCTTCTTCAGCTCTTCGGGGTCCGCACGCAGGTCGACGGCGTGGAACTCCTCGCGCGCGTCGAGCAGGGCGGAGGCCGCGCCGTCCTTGGCTTCACCGTCCTCGGCCGCGTCGACCGCCGCGCCGGCCGCGTCCAGGGTGCGTTCGATCTTGGTCGTCATCCCCGCCAGCTGCTTGTAGGACGAGGTGTCCTTGTCGGCCCTCAGGTCGGCCTCGGCGGCCTTGGCGGCAGCGCCCGGTGCCAGGGCCGGCAGCCGCGTCTTGGCCTCGCCCGCGGCCAGTACCGCTCCCACCACGTCCATCAGGTTCTGGGCCTTGCGTGCCGCGTCCTGGGCCTTGCGTGCCTCGTCCAGGGCGTCGCGGGCGAAGGTGTCGAGGTACGGGATGTTGACCGGCACCTTGCGCATGGCCTCCAGACCCGAGCCGTCGTCCACGCGCACCACCCAGGCGGTGCTGCCGCCGTTGTTGAAGAACTGCATGGCGGCGTAGCTGCCCTCGCTGCGAGTGTCGAGACCGCCAAAGGTACGCGTGAAGTCCCGGTAGCTGAAGATCTGCACCGGCTTTGCAACGTCCGGCGTGCTCATCGGCCCGCGGGAAAAATAGTCGACGAAGGCGGTTGTCGACGTGCTGACGCCCGGAACGGTCTTGACCGTGCTCGGGATCTCCTCGATGTAGACACCTGGATAGGTCACATGGACTGGCATAGGCTTACCCCTTTGAGTGGATCAGTCTCGGTCCGAGGCTGAATCGGTTAACGACTGGGTTTCGAGGTTCTCCGGCCACTCGCCGCGCGGCTCGTCAAAATCAGCCGCAATTCGGGCGAGGTAGGATCTTTCACGCGCCTCCTCAGCGGCCGTGGCCGCTTCGGTGGCTGATTCCGCAATATCGAGAACGGTGGCCCGCGCCCGCTCGAGGTCGGCGCCGATGCGCTCGGCTTCGATCTCCACGTCGGGCGGCCGTCCCCCGGGGGAAAGCGCGCCGGCGTACGAGGCGAGCCGGGCGGCCCGGGCGGCCGCGCTGGCGCTCTTCTCGGCGGCGTCGGCGGCGTCGCGAGCGAGGTCTTGGAGAGTCGTCAACGCCGGTGGCATCTCGTCACCGGTGTGAGCCGGCCCGTCGGCGCTGACGCGCGCGGTCCAGACTTTCCTGACTCCGGCTCTTCCGAGGTGCATTGAACTCATTCGGCCTGTCTTCTCCCCTCACGCCCTGGTCGCGTCGGCGTGCCGAGTTGCCATCGCCCGAAGCGAGGCATCCGAATTCCGCCAGAGTGCGACCAGTTCTCTCACCTGCATCTGCCGAGAAGCAACATTTTTCTCATCTGAGGAATCAACACCATTCATTATAGGCGAGTCGCGCGACGAGTCAAGACCGCCCGCGCTTTCGAGCAGTCGATTCCACCAGTGGCTCGGATAAGATGCCGCCTCATGCGCAAGCTCATTCGTTTGTACCATCTCGTTTCGTTCACCGTCCTGATCACCGCCATGTCCGCAGCCATGTCCACGGGCGCCGCCGAGCTCACCCTCGACCACCTGTTCGGTCCCGATCCGCACGGCCGCCGGCCCTCCGAGCTGACCTGGCGCCCGGGTACCGATCAGCTCTTCTTCCGTTGGGACGACGGCTCGGGCCCTGCCTACTGGCTGTTCGACGCCGGCAGCGGCGACCGCTCCCTGCTGGCGCGCCCCGCCGACCTCGGTGCCAAAGGCGGCGGCAAGGTCGAGGACCTCCGCTTCGTGCCGTCCGGGGACGCCCTGCTCTACACCACCGGCGGCGACCTCCACCTCTACGACCTCGAGAGTCGCGAACGCCGCCGGCTGACCGCCATGGAAGGAGACGAGGAGAAGGCGGAGCTGTCGCCCGACGGCAAACGGCTCGCCTTCGTACGCACGGGCGAGCTGTACCTGCTCGACCTGGCTTCTGGCGAGGAGCAACGCCTGACCCACGACGGCGAGCCCGGGGTGATCTTCAACGGCACCACCGACTGGGTCTACTGGGAGGAGATCTGGGGTCGCGACTCGACCGGCTTCTGGTGGAGCGGCGACAGCCGGCGCATCGCCTACTACCACATCGACGATACAGAGGTACCGATCTACCCGCTGCTGGACACCTCCAAGGTGCATCCCGAAATCGAGCGCCAGCGCTATCCCAAGAGCGGCGACGTGCTGCCGCGGGTCGAGATCCGCGTGCTGTCGCTCGGCGGTAACGAATCTGAAGATGACGAGGCCGTGACCCTCGACACCGGCGACGACCCCGACGTCTACCTGGCGCGCGTGCACTGGCACCCCGACCATCGCCGGCTGGTGGTCGAGCGCCTGAACCGCGACCAGACGCGGATCGACCTGCTGCTGTGCGACGCATCGAGCGGCCGCTGCGAGAAGACCCTGCTGAGCGAGGAGCACCCCACCTGGGTCAACCTGAGCGACGAGCTCATCTTCGTCCCCGACGGCAGCTTCCTGTGGAGCTCGGAGCGCGACGGCTGGCGGCGCCTCTACCTGCACGATTCGGGTGGAGCTCCGGTGCGCGCGCTGACCCCCGAGGGCTGGGCCCTCACCTCCCTCGATTCGGTCGACGCCGAGATCCGCCGCTTCGTCTTCACCGCCCACTCCACCACCGAGCTCGGCGCCGCCGAGCGCCACGTCTTCGTCGGCGATTTCGACGGCGGCGAGCCGAAGCGGCTGAGCGCGGAGGAAGGCTGGAGCTCCGCCAACGTCTCGGACACGGGATTCTGGGTGCACGAGCACAGCACCGCCGACACGCCCCCCCGACACGTGGTGCGCCACCTCGACCGCGAGAGCTCCCGTCCGCTGCCCTACGAGCCGCCGCCGTCCTACGACCCGGCAGAGCTGCCGCGCTGGCGGCACCTGACGATCCCCGGTCCGGACGGCTCCCGGCTTCCGGCCCAGGTGATGAAGCCGGCGGGCTTCGATCCCGGCCGCAAGTACCCGGTGATCGTCTACCACTACGGCGGCCCGGGATCGCAGGTGGTTCAGAAGCGCTGGCGCGCGGGCCGGGTGCGGCCGCTGTGGCACAAGATGATGGCGAGCCGCGGCTACGTGCTCTTCTCGGTCGACAACCAGGCTTCGAAGTTCTTCGGCAAGGCGGGCGAGGACAAGCTCTACCGCCGCTTCGGCGAGGTGGAGCTGGCCGGCCAGCTGGCCGGGGTCGAGTATCTGAAGACCCTGCCCTGGGTGGACGCCGGGCGCATCGGGCTGTGGGGCTGGTCGGGCGGCGGGTCGCACACCCTCTACAGCCTGCTCAATCGCCCCGGGGTCTGGAAGGCGGGAATCTCCGGCGCGCCGGTGACCGACTGGCACTACTACGACGCGATCTGGATGGAGCGCTACCTGGACCGTCCCAAGGAAAACCCGGAAGGCTACGAGGTCTCGGCGCCGATCACCCACGCCGCCAACCTGGCCGACCCGCTGCTGCTGCTCCACGGGACGGCGGACGACAACGTTCATCCGCAAAACACCTTCAACATGGCACAGCGCCTGATCGACGCCGGCAAGCCCTTCGAGCTCGGCCTCTACCCGGGCGCCAACCACAGCATCACCAGCTGGGACAAGACCTGGCAGCGCCATCTCTATGCGCGCATGACCGAGTTCTTCGATCGTCACCTCGAACCCGGGGAGTAGGTCCGCTACAGGCCGCCGAGGCGCTCTCGGACAAACACGCCTATTCGCTGAGCTTCCTCTTCCCCACGTCCAGCCGAGACCACGCTTCGAACGCGGCTCGCGAAGGCAACCAACCCTGCTCCGGGTCCCGGTCGCCAAGGCCGAAGACGGCGTCCTCTCTCAGGATGCGCTGGCCCTCCAGGTCGATCACGACACCGCTCAGCTTCGATCGGCCCGTTCCTCGCACCCCGCCTCCAAGCTGCTGCTCCAGGAGGTCCCGGAAATAGGGGATGACCACGGACAGGCACTTCCCTTCCTCGTGCCCACCTTCGTCCTCCAGCCAGCACCATGGGGCGCCGCACATGGCCCGGTGGAGCACGAAGAGGCTGCGGATACCTGTTCGTCGTCGCGCCAGGTCACGGCGGCCGGAGATCAAGAGGCCCGGCACGTCGTAGGTGCCCTCGATCGGCGCTGGGAAGTACCACCCTCCCTTCACCGCCGCGAAGCCGGCCATCCGGTACGGGTTGTGACAACTGAAGCCGTAGGCGAACTGGCCGCCGGCCGAGTAGCCGTAGAGGAGCAGAGGTAGGTCCTTCAGCGAAGGAACCGAGGCCTTCACCCCGAGCTGCTCGATGGCCGCTTCCAGCGCCGCGCCGCTACCCTGCTGAGCCGCAGCGTAGTGGACGAAACCGGGCTTCTTCGGGTCCATCGCTCGGAACGTGCCAGCGACGATCGCGGCGTCCGTATCTTCGGCGAAGCGCGACCAGCGTCGATCCTCGAGCAACGTTTCTCCCCGGCCGGTGAACCCCGGCAAAAGTACCAGGACGTAGGCGGGGTCGGTGATCTTCTCGGAGACCACGAGACTGAAGGCGGCGGCCTCAAAGTTGTCACCTGGCCCCGGGCGAAGCCGGACTGTTGCCTTGAGCGAGTGCATGTGAGGCTCTCGAACGCTCTCTCGGCACTCTACCATCGCGACCTGATCCCCTCGGAACCACCAGGCGCGCCGCGGTGCTCTGGCAGCCGCAAGCCGCCCTGACTCCCTTTGCTATAATAGGAAGAACTTCTGCCCCAGCAACCGCTCGAACCCGGAACGCGCCCGCCTCCTCGCGGAGGACGAGCCGAAGGAGGATGCCATGGTCGCCCTCGGAGCCCTGTGGATGCCGATTCTCGTCGCCACCGTCCTGGTCTTCATCGTCAGCATGCTGATTTGGATGGTGCTCAACCTGCACAAGAAAGATTGGGTCAAGCTGCCCGACGAAGATGCCTTCGCCGAGGCGGTCAACGCCCAGAACCCGGCGGTCGGCGAGTACTCCTTCCCCCACGCGGCGAGCTCCGAGGAATGGAAGAGTGACGAATGGCAGGCCAAGTTCAAGCGCGGGCCGGTCGGCTTCCTGACCATCAAGCCGGCGGGCGAGATGGGCATGGGCAAGAGCATGACGGCGTGGCTGATCTACATCGTCGTCATCCATATCTTCGTCGCCTACCTGTGCGGCCAGGTCCTGCCTGCCGGCGTCGACTATCTCAAGGTCTTCCAGGTCGCCGGCACCGCCGCCATCCTGGGCTTCGCCGGCGCGGTGGCGCCCGAGGCGATCTGGATGGGCCGCCGCTGGAGCAACGTCCTGCGCGGCATCGTCGACGGCGTCATCTACGGCCTGCTGACCGCCGGCACCTTCGGCTGGCTGTGGCCCGCCGCCGGCTGAAGCACGGTCTCAATCGAGAAGATCGACGATCCCGTGTTTCGCCGGGGGATCGCTCGAGTAGCGTGCTAGACCGCGCACCTTGTTGTCTTTCAGGAAGCGCAGGAACCGGGCGGAGATCACCACGACCTCGCCCATGATCTCGACCTGGCCCTGGTTGGACGTGCGGTACCGAGACAAGGTCTGGATGTCGGCATCCTGGTCGAGATCCTCCGGTTTGAACCTCGGCCCCGATTCGAAGAACGCGCCGTTCAGGGTCCCGCATCGACTGCACTGATAGAAGGTGCGCACGACTTCTCCGACCCAGGGCGCCCCGGGGGCCCGCGCCGTAACCAGGAGCTGAAAGAACGGCGCCTCCTCGACCAGCCGGTCGTCGACGTAGGAGAGCTCCCGTTGCTGGTCGCTGTAGGTCGCTCCCCGGCGCAGGGTGGGCACCAGCCGAAAGCCGCGAAAGTCCGCCTGCCGGAGCGAGTCTCGAAGCCGTCTCGAAACGATGAAGACCTTGGGTCGCGGCGACGAGCTCTCCTCTATCAGGTCCAGGTCTTTGGACTTGCCGGCGTCCATGACCAGCTTGCCGGTCTGTCTGGCACCGATCCGGCAACGGACCCTGGAGTCTCCGGGGCAGGCTGCGGAGAGATCGAGGAAGTCGCCCTTGTCGTAGGAGCGATCGGAACGGACGCTCAGGTAGTGGAACGGGTGCTCGTAGACGTGCTCGCCCGTGCACGCCAGGATGGTGTCCCGCAACGCCGGGATCCGGCGCCGCTCGACGCTCGCTCGAAACCTTTGGTCCGCCTCGGAATCGACCGCGAAGCTCGGCACGCCGAAGCGGCTGAAGTGCCGCCCGAACTCCTCGCGCAGCTCCGCCGGCCACTCCTCGCCGGCCAGGAGCTGGTAGAACGCGAGTCTCTTGTGTCCGGACTTGGTCATCGAATCTACGCCTTCAGCGGGCAGCGACCAGATCCGCATTCAGCCCTGGTTCTCGACCTCGATCAGTGCGGGGGCGTTCTTGGCGAGCTTTGCCAGGTTATCAACGACGTGGTCGTAGCCGGCCAGGCCCTGGCGAGCGCCGAAGAAGACCGACTCCGGGAACTTGAGCGTACGGATACCCTGTTCATTGAACCGGATTCTGACTCCCTGAGCGGAGACCCGAACCCGGTCCGCGAGCCCCTCGCCGCTATACGCTTGATCGTAACGTTCGAAGTACAGTTCTGAGGGCCCTTCGGTACCCGAGTCATCGCCCGAGCCAACGATGAAGAGCACGTCGAGCTCCTCGAACGTCGAAGAGAAACCGAGGCTGACCCAGACCGAGCCCGCGTCCGCTCCCGCGCCGACTTCGAGTAGCTCGTATGATTCCAAGGCGCCATGATCCGTTCCGTTCATTTCAGCTCCGAGGCTGTTCGAACCCGTGCCGGCCGGCCGCTTTCACCGACTTGGGCTCACTTGATGACCTGAACCAGGCCGTCCGGTTTGAAGATCCATCGGGTCGAGCTGCCGATCTGTCGATAGATGATCTGAACCTGCTTCTCCATCGCGAACTGCTGCATGGCCCGCTGACAGCCGACACCGATCCCTCTCCCCGGCGCACAGGGAGGCAATCGGCCTTGCATGGAGATCGTCTGGCCGGGCCGGACTCTGTTTCTCAGAATCTCCAACACCTTTCTCTCGGTGTGCGTCAGAAGTTGCTCGGCCCAGTTCAGCCTTCTGCCAGGCTTGGTCCCGCCGCTCTTGACCTTGCCACGGGTCTCGATGCGCCCGCTCTCATCTCTGAGTTGCCATTCCAGCTCGTGGTGTTCCTTACCGTCCCCCGAACCGGAAGTTGTCTTCTGGTTGAGGGCGACCCCGACCGAAGCCTGATGCACCGGGATCAGTACGCTGCCGATGATCCTCACCGGGGAGAATGTCAGTACGACACCCTCGCTCAGGATCGGACCGCTGGCGGTGGCGAACCCCGGGCTAGCGCTCGCCGGCCCGATGCCAGTGAAAGCCAGAAAGATCCCGACGATGTTCAGGCCCGCGTCCGAGGCCGCTCGCCACCTCTCGGCATCCGTATCCGCTCTGACGTAAGCCCTGATGTTCTGGCTCAGCAGATAGGAATTCATGATCAGTCCGAGGGCGGCGAGCCCGATCAGAAGCTGGCCCTTGGTGATCGCCAGGCCGGTCGGGTCGATGTAGGTCACCGGGTTGTTCGCCCCATAGCTGTAGCGATGAAGCGTCGCCGGCGCGGTCCCCAGGCCGGCGAAGGTATCCATGCTGAGGAAAGCTCCGCGGCTCGGCCACATCCAGCGAGCGCGGTGGTA
This sequence comes from bacterium, assembly GCA_024226315.1. Classification (GTDB taxonomy): domain Bacteria; phylum Acidobacteriota; class Thermoanaerobaculia; order Multivoradales; family J023; genus JAAELT01. The sequence continues at coordinate 13,003 of JAAELT010000383.1, forward strand.
GGCAAAACCCAGGCTTGCTTCCAACGGCTCGCCGGTGAATCCATACGGGTTGGGATCCGATCCCGAGTGCTCGAGCATCTCCCCGAACGCCGTGTAGGCATACCGATCCGTGACCGCCGCAGAGGGGTCGGTCAGCATTCGGATCGATCCCCGCCCATCCGCATGGAAGAACCGCTGGGTCCCGGACGCCGGCCGGTAGAGGCTGATGAGCTCGTGGCCGGCACGAGTGTAAAGCGTCTCGATCTCTCCGTTGACGACCTCCGCCACCACATGGCTCAGAAAGCCCGACGTGTCGACCAGATAATCGACGCCGATCGTCGCTCCACCCGGCGGCGTAACGGCGCTCGAAACGCGGTTGCCGTCCACGTCGTAGGTGATGGCGATCTCCGTGCCGTCTTCGAGCGTCACGTGGGTCAATCGGTTGTCGAGATCCCAGCCGTAGGTCGCAACGCCGGTGCCGGTCCGGGTCGTCAGATTGCCGTTGGTATCCCAGCCGTACGTCACCGCGCCCGCGGTGAGCAGCCGATCACGGTCGTCGAACGTCGACGCGACGTCAGTCGTGCCGGATTCGTCAGTCGTGGACCGCAGCAGGCGATTGCCCACCGGGTCGTAGCTGAAGTCCTGCCGGTAGACCGGATCACCCGTGGAGTCGGTCACCCGATCTTCGACCAGGCGGTACAGGCCGTCGTACGAGTAGTGCCGCGAGGTGCGGTCGTGCTCGTCGACTCGGAGCCGGTTCCCGACCGGTCCGAGGGTGAAGGCATAGCTTTGGAGAATGTCGCCTGCCGAGCTCTCACTTCGTAGAGCCGTCAAACGGTCCAGACCGTCGTAGCCGGCAGTCGTCGTGACGCCGTTCGCGAAACCGATACTTTCTCGATTGCTGTTGAGGTCATAATCCAGGGTCGTCATCGCACCCAGCGGATCCGTGATCGTCGCCAACCGGTTGAGTGCGTCGTAGGTGTAGGTCGTCGCCAGCGCGGACAGCCCGACCGTGGCGGTCAGGGTGGTCAGATTGCCCTCGGAGTCGTAGGAATAACCAAGCCGGTGACCTGTCGGATCGATCCTTTCGATCAACCGATCAGCGAGATCGTAGGTGTAGCTGGTCGTCCCCCGATCGTCCGTGACCGAGGCGCGTTGTCCAGCGGGCGTATAGGTGAAGACGACCTCCGAGCCATCGGCAGACGCCCGGCGAATCAACCGCTGTCCCGCGTCGTACTCGAAGGTCCGTGAGGCACCGTTGAAGTCGACGTGACTGGCCAGAGTGCCGTCCGCGTAGTAGGTCATGGACTCGGCGGAGCCGTCGGGAAGGATCCGCCGGGTCAAGCGGCTGAGTCGGTCGTATTCGAATCTGGTGGCGTTGCCGTTGGCGTCGATCTGCGAGATGCGATTGCCCATTTCGTCGTAGGTGAACCGGGTCACCTGATCGAGCGCGTCGGTGACGCTGGCGAGGCGCCCCAGATCGTCGTAGCCATAGCTCGTCACCAGGCCCGCGGCGTCGGTTTCCGATCGACGGCGCCCGAGCGCGTCGAAGTCGACCCGGCTGGTCGTACCGTCGGGGAAGGTGGCGAGAGTCAAACGATCGAGCTCGTCGAAGCTGAAGACCGTCCGGTTGCCCTTGGCGTCGGTGATCGAGGTCTCGTTGCCGTTGGCATCGTGCGTGTAGGTCCTGCTGTTTCCAAGAGGATCGGTGACCGAGATCCTGCGCCCCGCGTCGTCGTACCGGGCGGTATGGGTATTGCCGCGCGAGTCGGTTTGAGCGCCGAGTTGACCCGCTGCGTCGTAGGTGTTGGTGATCGTCGCATCGGTGGGGAGCGTGGTCTCCAGCAGACGCCCAACGGCGTCGTAGCTGAATGTCGTCGCGCGGCCGCCGCGATCGACCTGAGCGATCAGGCGCCCCTCTGCGTCGTAGGTCTGCGACCGGGTGGTGCCGTCGGGAAGTCCGAAGGTCGTCAACCGGCCCATGAGGTCGTACTCGGCCGTCGTCTCGCGACCCAATTGATCGACCTGCCTGGTGATGCGCCCCAGCAGGTCGTAGGTCGCCGACTGGGTGCTGCCGTCCGCGGCGGTGGTCGAAGTCAGCCAGCCGAGGTCGTTGGTTCCGAAGCTGGTGACCAGGGTCTCGGTCGAGCCATCCGCGAGCGTTCGAGTACGCGTCTCGGTGAGCTGGAATCCCCGCGAGTCGTAGGTCGAAATCTTCTCGTGACCGAGTGGATCGACCTCCCTGGTTCGATTGCCGAAGCTGTCGTACTCGAAGGTCGTGACCTGGCCCAGTGCATCGGTGGCGGAGATCAGATTGCCGGCGGCGTCGTAGGCCATCGAGGTGGCCTGGCCCGCCGCGTTGGTCGTGCGAATGAGATTGCCCCGCACGTCGTAGACGTTGCTCGTGACCCCTCCCCGCGGATCGGTCAGGCTCGACAACTGGCCCCGGTCGTTGTAGCTGAAGTTGGTGGTGTTACCGAGTGGATCTGTCAGGCTGAGCCGATCGTCCTCCGCCGAATAGGTCTGTGTCGTGGTCCGGCCCAACGGATCGGTCTCGGTCAACGGGTTGTCACGATCGTCGAATGTCCGGTGGGTGGTGTGGCCGAGCTCGTCGATCTCCCGCACCACGTTGCCACGTTCGTCGTATTCGAGGACTCGGGTGAAGCCCAGGCGGTTGGTCACCACCTCCCGGCGTCCCTCGAAGTCGTGGCCGAGCTCGATGACGTTGCCGAAGGCGTCGGTGTTGCGGATCAGCCGACCGTTCTCGTCGTAGTCGTTGCGGATCGGGCGAATGCCCCGCGGATCCTCGATCTCCAGGAGCAGGTGGTTCGAGTCGTAGATGAACCGGGTGGTGTTGCCCAGCGGCCCGGTCACCGAGATGAGGTCTCCGCGATCGTCGTACGCATAGGTGATGCTGTTGCCGCCCGGATCGGTCGCGGTGACGATCCGGGACTCGGTGTCGCGGTCGAAAGAGATGCCGCGGCCGCTCGAGTGGACGATCCCCGCGTCGCTGACGATCAGCTGGTTACCGTTCAGGTCCGTCAGGCTGCGCAGGCCGTCTTCCTCGTGGATCACGGCCACCCTGCCATCGCGCAGAGTCAGCTCGTAGAGGGCCGGGTCGTGGGGCTGGACGGTCTGCAGGTCCCAGAGCTCGACCGGCCCCGGGAAGCTGCCCACCACTAGGGCCTGCTCGCTCTGATCCAGAGGACGCAGGCTCCCCAGGGTTCCGGGCAAGGGCTCGTAGCCGAGGTCGACCGCCTGTTGCGGCACTGCGAACTGGCATTCGGGAGAAGGCGTCGGCCGGAACCGCAGGACCGCGTCGTCGGTCAACGTGATGGTGATGATGTGCGATTCGGTGGGCCGGACGCAGTAGGTCGGAATGACGATGCCGGTTCGGGTTCCCTGCCAGTCTTCGCCCGGCGCCCGGTTCTCCTGCAGGCGGATGTCGGAGAGCGTGAGCCTCCAGCCGACGCCGAAATCACCGGTCCGCTTGTCGCGGCTGTCGTAGGTGCGGATCACCTGGATCGGCAGGCCGGCCACGGGGACATCGAAGTCGATGAAGGTCAAGGTGAAGTGACCGATTTTCGCTCGACCCTCGACCACCACGTCGATCGCCACCGAGGTCGATCGCCCGCTGAAGTCCGTGGCCTCCAGGCGGATCTGATAGAGACCGTTGAGCAGCAGAGTGGTGTCGAGGACCCCCAGCAGATCGTCGATCACCGGGGTGTCGCCGGTGGCGAAGGTCGTCCAGATGGATTCTCCGCGGAGCCGGTGGGCAAGCTCCCAGCGCCCGAGCAGGTCGCTGCGCACCGACCCCACGACGTCGGTCAGGAAAGTGACCGTCGCCCCGTCCTCCGGGCTCGTGATCTCCACCTCCGGCGGCGGGCCGACGTTGCGCATCACCAGCGTCGTGTCCTCGGTGGCCCAGATCCAGTAGCCCCTCCCCCGCTCCATCGTCCGCAAGGTGTTGGCCCAGTCCGGCACGCCGACGTCATAGACCCGCCACAGGTTCTTCGGCGTCGACGGATCGAAGCCGTACACGCGCAGGAGCTTTCCCGCGATCGACGACAGCGCCGCCAGCACCGGCCGGTCCTGGGCCAGCGGGTAGCCGATCAGGTTCCAGCCCTCGCACAGCTGGACCTGTGTCTCCGCCGGCTCCGTGCCGGAGACCGCCAGCGGGTCGGGATCCGTGCCCCGGAGCCAGAAGCCGCCGCGGTGATCGACGGCGGTCAGGTCGCTGGCCGGCAGGTCCGCGGGATCGTAGACCCTCCACGGCGCGATGGTGTCGCAGGCGTCGTAGGTGTACGCCAGCGAGAAGTCGCCCGCCACCGCCGGCAGCAGCGTCGCTGGGTCGACGTCGTCGGGCTCGCCGGGGACGGAGAGCAGGTGCCAGGGCGTGCCGGTACCCAGGGCACGGGCCGCGGGCGGGAGCCGGGGCACGGGGGGCACCGCCGGCGGATCCTGCGACTCGGTCGCGTCCTTGGCAGCGGCGCCGATCGGGCGCGCGGACGCGAGCTGAATCCCGGCGGGGTCGGACCCCGTCTCTCGCTCCGGTGCAGCCTCCGCGTCCGCGGAGATCGCGAGCGAGGCCCCGATACCCTCGACGACCGCCTCCAGCGGGGGCCCGACCGCGGCTCGAGCCGAGCTCGCCCGGCTGCGGACATCTTCGACTGTCGGCAGGTGTGACGCTGCCTGCGCGAGGATCGACGGCTCGCCGCGGGCGACGCGGAGCCGCGCGGCTCCCAGCAGCTCCTCGGCCCAGGCCTCTCCCGCCACCATGGGCAGCAGACAGGCCAGGACCAGATGGGTGGTCAGCTTTCTGACGGTGCTCAAGGCTCCACGGTGCCGTATTCAGGTTTCAGGGACGCGCCACTCGATTCCGGCCAGAGGGTCCACTCACCATCGGCAATGACCAGATCCCTCTCGTACTCCTGGCGCGAGAAAGACCCTCGCGACGTGCTCACCCCACAATCGCCGTCCTTGCCACAACTCCTCAGCGAGTAGCCGCTTGCCAGAGCCCGTCCGTTCTCAGAGCGTTCGAGCCGGGGCGATCGATAGAGATACTCGTGACCCCAGACGTCTTTCGTCTCGACGTCGGCGAGAAAACCCTCCCGCACCAGTTCCTCGGCGGCCTGCTGCCAGCGATCCCCGGCGGGATAACCATCGAACTTCTCGCGATAGGCAGCCAATGCGGACATATTGAGGTTCAGCTCGGACACGGTCTTACGCTGGCGATGCTGATCCATGTCGATCGCTTCGCGGAACGCCAGGTAGAGTAAGCCCAAGAGACAGAGCACGACGATCAGCGACTCGATCAGGAATTTCCGAGAAGCCCGTCTCACGACCAATCCTCGCCTCTACTCCAGAGGGAGGACTCGTTCACGAATTCCTCTGAAATCCGCGTCCGCAACTCACATGGGGTCAGACTATCGTTCATGCGGGTGCAACCCTACGAGGTGGTAGGCGATTTCGGGAGTCAACTGCCGCCCGCCGTAGGCGAGCTTGGCCAGGTTTCCGCCGGGCCGTACACGAGCACCAGCTCTTCGAACACCACCGAGATCCGGGCGTCGACAGTGTCGATCGACAGGTGCCGAAAGCGGTCTCGGTACTCGCCCAGGGACCTGAGCTGCTCGGAGTCGCCGTGGAAGTTGAATCCGAAAACGGTCTTCGGCCCCTCTTCGGCGGTCTTGGTCGGAGGCGGCGTCACACGGACCAGCAGCAGCTCCGGCTTGCCGTGACGCAGGCGGTCGATCTCGAAGCGGGCGCAGTTGCAGCACCGGAGCACCAGGCGCTCGTCAGGGAACGCCTGCTCGAAGTCGCCTTCGAACGCCAGGCTGAGGTTGCCCTCCCAGATCGAGAAGGTGAGGACGACGTCTCTCAGGTTCGGCGTCTCGATCGACTCGAGGATGGCCTCCTCGAACACGAAGTCCCGCGCCAGTCGCTCGAAGCTGTTCATGGCATGTCGTCGGTAGGGCGAGAGGATCGGTGGTCACACGGTCTGGGTAGAGGCACCGCTAGAGCGCCGGATTGCCACGAATCGGAATGTGGCCGGGACCCGTATGGCTGTTCGCCTGCGGATTCCCCTCGGCGTCGACATAGGCGCCGTTCCTGAAGACCCGGATATAGGGACCCCGGCTGTGGAGGAACCTCGCTCCCGGGTCTCCGGGCATGATTCTAATCCAGTCGTACGCCGGATTCGCCGGGTTGCGGAACTGCACGCCTCCCGGGCCGTCGGTCGCTTCGGGGATCCAGTCCGCCGGCACCCGCTCGAGCACCGTCAACGCGGCCGCTCCCCGCAAGCCTCTGAAGTCCCCGGCGCGGGGCGAGGTCCCCTGGACTCCTTCGGGGATCGCCGGGCCTTCCTCCAGCGCCCGCCAGACCCGCGCCGGCCCCGGCGCCCGGCCGACGTTGCCGGGCAGGAGCGGCGGCTCTCCCGGCGGCTTCACCCGCGCGACGATCGAGCTGACCCGCGGCGCCACCACCGCGCGCAAGACCAACGCGGCGACCAGATAGGTGGCGAATTCCCAGTAGGCGAGCTCGTCGAGCTCGCCGTTGTAGGCGGCCCAGATGAAGCCGCCGACGAAATAGAGACTGAGGGCGAGGCCGACGATCGGAATCGCGAACAGGAAACCGATGCCGCCCGCTTGCTTGGCCTGCTGCCAGGCCTGCTCGTGCGGCAGCCCGCGCAGCAGGGCGAAGCCGTAGGCGATGCCGCCGAAGGCCAAGGCGTAGATGATGCCCGTGATGGCGATCGACAGCAACGTCTGGCCGAGGTTGAAACCCTGCAGGCCGGAGGGGTCGATGCGATTGACCGGATTGTTCTGGGTATAGGCGTAGCGGTGCAGGGTCGCGGGTTCGGAGCGCGAGCCCTCGGCGGGGTCCATGGTCAGGAAGCGGCCGGTCGAGGAGCTGTAGTACCTGGCCCGGAGGTAGTACTGGTCGAGATCGGGATCGAGCTGCTCGCCCTTGTAGAGGTAGTGGTTGTCGACCGAAGACTGCTGGCCGAGCAGTTCCCCGTAGGCGTCGAAGTCCTGCTCGGCCACCACGTCGCCGGCGGCGTCGGTGAGCTGCCGGGCGGACATCTGACCGTCGTAGTGATAGGTCGAGACCGACGATCCCCGCTCCTGGCTCAGGAGGTCGTCACCATGCACGTAGCTGGCGATCGGGGCTCCGCTGCCGTCGGTCTCCAGCAGGACTTCGGCGAACGAGCGGTTGGCGTCGACCAGATAGTCGACGACCTCGGTGGCGTCGACGGTCTTGCGGACGCGAATCCCGGCCGCGTCGTAAGCATACTCGGCGACCTTGACCTGCGACCCGTCGTCAATGGTCGCGCGCACCAGCTGATTCTGGAAGTCGTAGCTGTAGGTCGCCGTGCGGCCCGGCTCGACCTCGGTCAGCGGGTTGCCGTTGGCATCGTAGGTGAAACTCCGGGCTCCCGCGGTGAGCAAACGATCATTGTCGTCGTAGGTCGAGGCCGTGGTGCCGACGGCATCCGTCCGGCTGAGCCGATTGCCGACCGCGTCGTAGGAGTAGTCGATGACCTCCGTGCCGTCGACAGGATCGTCGATGCTCTCCCGCAACAGGCGATAGGTGGCGTCGTGAGTGAAGTCGACGGTCCTGCCGGAGCTCTCCTCGACCCGCACCCGCGTGCCCGCCGAATCGAGGGTGTAATCGTAGGACGAGAGGACTTCGCTCGTGCCCTTGCGGTTGACCAGCCGTGTCAGTCGGTTGAGGGAGTCGTAGGTGTATTCAGTCGAGGTGCCATTGGCATGGCCGACGTTCGCGCGGGTGCCGGTCGGATGGTAGGAGTAGTTCGTCACCCCACCGTGGGGACCTTCGACCGACGCGAGCCGGTTGAGGACGTCGAAGGCGTAAGTGACGGTTCCTGCCGCGGTGGTGATCGATCGGGTGTTGGCGGCCGTGTCGTAGGAGTACGAGATCGTGCGACCATCGGGCTCGGTGCGCCGGATCAGGCGGTTCCTCGCATCGAACTGAAACGACGTCGTACCGCGGCCGTCGATCACCGCCTCGCGCAGGCCGACTGCGTTGTAGACGAACTCTTCCGTCGTGCTGTCCGGAAAAGATATCCGGGTCAGCCGCCCGACGGAGTCGTACTGATAGCCGATGGTGTTGCCGTTGAAATCCAGGACCGTGGAGAGATTGCCAGTGGCGTCGTAGGTGATCACCTGCTCCTGGCCGAGAGGTAGGGTCATCTTGACGGGGCGGCCGAGATCGTCGACTTCGAAGCGAGTGACGCGACCCAGGGCGTCGGTCTGACGAATCTGATTGCCGAGCTCGTCATAGCCGTAGCTGGTCTCCCGGCCCTCGGCATCCGTCACCTTGGTCACTCTTCCGACCGCGTCGTACTCGAACGCGGTGACGTTGCCGGCCTGGTCGGTGGACGAGGTGACCCTGCCCTCGGCGTCGTAGATCCGGGAGGAGGAGTTGCCGTCGGCGAAGATCGTGCGGGTACGGCGGCCGTTGACGTCGTGCTCGAAACGGGTCGCGTTACCCGCCGGGTCCGTCAGACGAGTCAGGTTACCCCCCGCGTCGTACTCGAAGCCGGTGGTGTTGCCCAGGGCGTCGATCATCGACGAACGCCGGCCGGCGGCGTCAAAGGTGAAGCGGGTGGCGTTGCCATGGTCGTCGATCGCGCGGGTCACCCGCCCCAGGGCATCGTACTCACTACGGGTGACGGCTCCATCCGGATGATCCGTCCGAGTCAATCGGCCGACGTTGTCGTAGGTGAAGCTCGTCGTGCGCCCCAGCTGATCGACGGCGGTGAGCTGCCGGTTCTCCGCGTCGTAGGTGGAGCTCTGCTCCGTGCCGTCGGCGTGGACGACGCGGGTCAGGTTGCCCCGGGCGTCGTATTCGAAGACGGTGCGGCGGTCGCGTTTGTCGATCACCGCTGAGCGCCGGCCGACCGGGTCGTACTCGACACGCGAGGAATTCCCCTCCGGATCCCTGACCTCCACCAGCCGCCCGAGGCGGTCGTAAACGCTGGTCGTGGTGGCGGTCATGGTGGCGCCCGAGCTGTCGGTGCGTTGCTCGGACCGGCTCAGCAAGCGGCCGTTGGCGTCGTACGTGAAGGCGCGCACGCCGCCGGTGGCGTCGATCAGCCGGGTGAGGTTGCCGTCGCTGTCGCTGAGCAGCCCGGTGCGGTTGCCGAGAGGATCGGTCGACGAGGTCAGATTGCCATTCGAGTCCCAGACGTTGGTGGTCGTCTCGCCGTTCGGGGTCCTCGACGACAGCAAGTTGCCGTTCGCGTCGTAGGTCTGGGTGTAGGCGCCGCCGAGGGGGTCGGTGACCGTCAACACGCGGTTGTTGGCGTCGTAGGTGAAGGCCGTCGTGTTTCCCAGCGAATCGGTGGTGCTGAGCAGGTTGTCGCGCTCGTCGTAGGTAAACGTGGCGTTGTTGCCGGCCGGATCGGTCTCGCTCAGGCGGTTGCCGCGCTGGTCGTAAGTGAGCGTCCAGGTGTTGCCGAGCTCGTCGGTGCGGCTGACGAGGTTGCCGACCTCGTCGTAGCCGTAGACCGAGATGTTGCCCAGACGGTCGCGCAGGATCTCCTGGCGCGAGTCCAGCAGGTGGACGTACTCGACGACGTTGCCGTCAGCGTCGGTGTGGCTCACCAGTCGGCCGTCGTCGTCGTAGTCGTTGCGGATCGGTTGCACCCCCCGCGGATCCTCGATCACCAGCAGGCGGTGGTCGTCGTCGTAGGTGAAGCGGGAGACGTTGCCCTCGGCGTCGGTGTGGGAGACGAGATCGCCGCGCGGGTCGTAGTCGTAGGTTTGGAAGTTGCCCGACGGGTCGGTGACGCGGACGATCCGGTCGTCGTCGTCGCGGGTGAAGTCGATGCTCTTGCCGGACGAGTGGGTGATCCCCGACTGGTCGAACTCCAGCGAGTTGCCGTTGGGATCGCTGATACGGACCAGGCCCAGCTGCTGGGAGACCACCAGGACCCGGCCGTCGGGCAGGGTCAGCTCGTAGAGATCGGGATCGTAGATCTGGACCGTCTGGAGGTCCCACAGCTCGAGCACCCCGGGGAAGGGGCCCACCGGCAACGCCTGGTCGCCCTGATCCAGCGCCCGCAGGCTGGCGAACGTACCCGGCAACGGCTCGTAGGCGATGAACACCACCTGCTGCGGCACGAACGGCTGACACTGGGGAGTCACCGCCGGTTTGAACCGCATCACGGTCTCGTCCGGCAGAGTGATCGTCACCCGATGATCGCGCAGCGGGTTCACGCAGTAAGTCGGGAACGGCCCCGGGCTGCGGAAACCGTCCCACTTCGAGCCCAGGGGTTCGGTCTCCTGCAGGCGCACGTTAGTCAGATCGAGCGTCCAGCCGGCGCCGAAGTCCCCCGGCCTCAGGTCGCGGGTGTCGTAGGTGCGGACCACCTGGATCGGCATGCCGACCACCGGCACGTCGAGATCGGTGAACGCCAGGCTGAAGTTCCCCAGCTTCAGGTGGCCCTCGACGATCACATCGACAGTGACCGACGCCGATTGCATCTGAAAGTCCGTCGCTTCGAGACGGATCTCATAGAAGCCGTTGATCAGGAGGGTCGGATCGAAGACGCCCAGGATGTCGTCGAGCACCGGGGTTTCGCCGGTGGCGAAGGTCGTCCAGACCACCTCCCCTTTTAGCCGATAGGCCAACTCCCAGCGATCCAGGAGGTCGCTGCGCACTTTGCCGACGACGTCGGTGAAGCCCCGAATGACCTCCGCCTCCTCCGGGCTCGTGATCTCCACCTCCGGCGGCGGGCCGACGTTGCGCATCACCAGCGTCGTGTCCTCGGTGGCCCACACCCAGTAGCCCCTCCCCCGCTGCATCGTCTTCAGGGTGTTGGCCCAATCCGGAACGCCGACGTCGTAGACTCGCCACAGATCTGTCGGCACCGCCGGGTCGAAACCGTAGACCCGCAGGAACTTCCCCGCGATCGACGACAGCGCCGCCAGCACCGGACGGTCCTGCGCCAGCGGATAGCCGACCAGGTTCCAGCCCTCGCACAGCTGGATGGAGGTCTCCGCCGGCTCGGTGCCTGAGACCGCGAGCGGGTCGGGGTTCGTGCCCCGCAGCCAGAAGCCGACGCGGTGGTCGATACCCGTCAGGTCGCTGGCCGGCAGGTCCGCGGGGTCGTAGACCTTCCAGGGCGCGATGGTGTCGCAGGCGTCGTAGGTGTAGGCCAGCGAGAAGTCGCCCGCCACCGTCGGCAGCAGCGCCGCCGGGTCGACGTCGTCGGGCTCGTCGGGGACGGAGAGCAGGTGCCAGGGCGTGCCGGTACCCAGAGCCCGGGCCACGGACGGCAGGCGGGGCGCGGGGGGGATCTCCTGCCGATCCGGCGGCTCGGCCGAGTCCTCGGAGGCGGCGCCGGCCGGGCTCGCGAACGCGAGCTGGATCCCGGCCGAGTCGGAGCCCGACTCTCCGGCCGGGAACCCCGTTGCCCCGTCCGCGTCCGCGGAGCCCGTGAGGCTGGACCCGATGCCCTCGACGACCGCCTCCAGGGTCGACCCGACCGCGGCTCGCGCCGAGCTCGCCCGGCTCCGGACGTCTTCGGGCGTCGGCAGGTGTGACGCCGCCCTCGCGAGGATCGACGGCTCGCCGTGGGCGACCCGGAGCCGCGCGGCGCCCTGAAGCTCCTCGGCCCAGGCCTCCCCTGCCACCATGGGCAGAAGACAGGCCAGGACCAGATGGGTCGTCAGCGTCCTGAGCTGGCTCGAGGGGTCTGATCTTCGGCTGAGCCCGCGCATGTCCGTTGCTTGCTCGTCTCTGGTGCGCCCGCCACTCATGGCTCGTCGGCGCAAGCCGCCGGTCCGAGGTAGCGAACGGTGATGCGATTCTCCTCGGATAGCTGATAGTCGATCAGCCGTACCTGGATGAAGTCGACGACTCTGTAGGTGCTATTGGCGCCGGAGCCCTGGGTCACGTCCCAGACCGGGACGACGATGTCGACGGTCTTGAGGAGGTCGAGGGCATCGCGAATCGGTGCGGCGTTCTGGACGCCGGTGCCGCCTTGGACAAGATCCCCGATCGAGATCACGCGATCGCTGGGATCGGCTGGATTCGTGTAGGTGTCGCTATCGCCCGGCGGCGTCAGGCTGCCGACGGTGGTCGGGACGTTGGTCGCGCCGGTCCAGGTGAGCCAGCCGAAGTTGCCCGGTTGGGTACCGTTGAAGATGTCGACGATCTCGTCGCCGCCGGAGACGCCGGCCAGGGAGTCTTCGTGGACCGCGATCGGATAGATCTCGCACTGGTCCACCGTGAAGGTGATCGTCTCGGCGGAGCTGTTGCCGCACAGATCTTCCGCCGTCACCGCCAGAGTGTGCGTGCCGAGGACGTCGACTGCCGTGCCGCCGACGAACGGTTGGCCGTCGAGAGTGATCGTTACCGGTCCGAGGTGTAGATCCGTGACCTCGATCACGGGCGTCACGACAAAGTTCGAGACCTCTCCATCCGAAACGCCCGAGATCGTGATCGCGGGATCGGTCTTGTCGATCGTGAACGTCCGCGTCTCCGTCGACGAATTGCCCGCCACGTCGCTCGCCGTCACTTCCAGGGTGTAATCCCCTTCAGCGGTCACCGCCGTACCGCTGGTGAAC
>JAAELT010000384.1 GCA_024226315.1 bacterium
GTGTTGCCCTTCTCGACCAGCTGGTGCAGCACCTCGAGCAGCTTGCGCACGTCCTCGAAGTGCAGGCCGGTGGTCGGCTCGTCGAGCAGGTAGAGGGTGCGGCCGGTGGAGCGCTTGCACAGCTCGGTGGCGAGCTTGACCCGCTGGGCCTCGCCGCCTGAGAGCGTGGTCGCCGGCTGGCCGAGGTGGATGTAGCCCAGGCCGACGTCGTCGATGGTCGACAGGATGCGCTCGATCGGCGGGATGTGCTCGAAGACTTCGCGCGCCTGCTCGACGGTGAGGTCGAGGATCTCGGCGATGTTGAGCCCCTTGTAGCGCACCTGCAGGGTCTCGCGATCGTAGCGCTTGCCGCCGCACACCTCGCAGGTGACGTAGATGTCGGGCAGGAAGTGCATCTCGATCTTGTTCTGGCCGTCGCCGGAGCAAGCCTCGCAGCGCCCGCCTTTGACGTTGAACGAGAAACGCCCCGGCTTGTAGCCACGCATGCGCGCCTCGGGCGTCTTCGCCATCAATGAGCGGATGTGGTTGAAGACATTGGTGTAGGTGGCCGGGTTGGAGCGCGGGGTGCGGCCGATCGGGCTCTGGTCGATCGAGATCACCTTGTCGAGATGCTCGAGCCCCACCAGGCGGTCGTACTCGCCAGGCCGCTGGTTCGAGCGATAGAAATGGGTCGCCAGCGCCTTGTGCAGGATGTCGTTGACCAGGCTCGACTTGCCCGAGCCCGAGACCCCGGTCACCACCGTCAGCCGGCCGAGCGGAAAGGCGACGTCGAGGTCCCTCAGGTTGTTGTGACGCGCGCCCTCGACCACCAGCAGGCGATCGTCCTCCTTCGGCCGCCGGTCGGGAACGGGGATACGCAGCACGCCGGACATGTACTTGCCGGTCAGCGAGCCGTCCGGATCCACCAGGTCCTCGGGCGCGCCCTCGGCGACGATCTCGCCGCCGTGGACGCCGGCGCCCGGACCGAGGTCGATCACCCAGTCGGCGGCACGGATCGTCTCCTCGTCGTGCTCCACCACCAGGACCGAGTTACCGAGATCGCGCATGCCCTGCAGCGTGCGGATGAGGCGCGCGTTGTCTCTTTGGTGGAGCCCGATCGACGGCTCGTCGAGAACGTAGAGCACGCCCATGAGCTTGGAGCCGATCTGGGTCGCCAGACGGATGCGCTGGCTCTCACCGCCCGAGAGCGTGGCCGACGAACGGTCGAGGGTGAGGTACCCGACGCCGACGTCGACCAGGAAGCGCAGGCGGTCGGCGATCTCCTGCAGCACCTTGGAGACGATCGTCTTTTCGCGCCGACTAAGATCGAAACGGCGCACTTCCTGGTGCATGCGCGCCACGGGCATACGCAGCAGCTCGTCGACGGCGTGACCGCCGACGGTGACCGCCAACGCCTCCGGACGCAGCCGCCGCCCGTCGCAGGACGGGCAGGTATGGATCGACATGTACTTCTCGATCTCGGCGCGCACCGCCACGGACTCGGTCTCGCGGTAGCGCCGCTCGAGCCGGGGCACGACGCCCTCGAACACGCCCTGCCATTTGTAGCTCGAGCGCTTGCTCTTGAGACTGAAGGAGATCTCGCGTTTGCCCGAGCCCTGGAGCAGGACCTTTCGCACCCGCATCGGCAGCTTCTTCCAGGGCGTGTCCATGGAGAAGCCCAGGTCGTCGGCGAGGTTCTCGACCATGCGCATCTGAAACGAGCTCGAGCCCGGACGCCAGGGGCCGACGGCGCCGGCCGAGATCGAAAGCCCGGAATCGATCACCACCTTGTCGGCATCGACGCCCATCAGCGTACCCAGTCCGGAGCATTCGGGACAGGCGCCATAGGGGCTGTTGAACGAGAACAGCCTGGGGGTGATTTCGGTCAGGCTGGTGCCGCAGTCGATGCAGGCGTAGTTCTGCGACAGCGTCTCCTCGCGCGCACCTTGTGGCGCCAGCACCACCAGGCCTCCCGAGACCTTGAGCGCCGTCTCGATCGACGACGCCAACCGCTTCTCGATGCCTGGCTTGACCACCAGCCGGTCAACGACGATGTCGATGTCGTGCTTCTTCTGCTTTTCGAGGTCCGGCGGATCGGCCGAAAGATCATAGGTCTCGCCGTCGATGCGCGCGCGGACGAAGCCTTCCCGCGACATCTGTCGGAGCTGCGTCTTGTACTCGCCCTTCTTGCCACGCACGTAGGGTGCATAGAGCACCAGACGCTTCTTCTGAGGCAGCGCCATCACCCGGTCGACCATCTGCTGCACCGTCTGCGGCCGAATCGGGTTGCCGCAGCTCGGGCAGTGGGGAATGCCGATCGACGAGTACAGCAAGCGCAGGTAGTCGTGGATCTCGGTGACTGTGCCGACCGTCGACCTGGGATTGCGCGAAACGGATTTCTGCTCGATCGAGATGGCCGGCGACAGCCCGTCGATGGAATCGACGTCGGGCTTCTCCATCTGCTGCAGGAACTGGCGCGCGTAGGCGGAGAGCGACTCGACGTAGCGCCTTTGCCCCTCGGCGAAGAGGGTGTCGAAGGCGAGCGAGGACTTGCCCGAGCCGGAGACCCCGGTCACCACCACCAGGCGGTTGCGGGGGATCTCGACGGTCAGGTTCTTGAGGTTGTGCTCGCGCGCGCCGCGCAGAACGATCTTGTCCATAGGCTGTGTCTCTTTGCGCGCGAATGCCGCGCGACGAACGTCGGACAATAGCAGAAGGGCGCCCCTGGGGGCGCCCTTCGAACCGTCGATTCAGAAGGCGTCTACCACTTGCGACCGATCGTGAAGCCGAACAGGGTGATGCTGGAATCGTAGTCGGCGACGATCACGCCCTCCTCACCGCCCACCGAGGTGACGTCGTCGAAGATGAAGGTCTGGGCGTAGGCGTCGACCGTCCACTTGTTGCCCATGTAGCCGTAGCCGATCGACGGCGCGGTGCGGTCGGCGTCGGGGATCGACGGGCGCAGCGTCTCTTCCGGAACCACGCCTTCTTCCAGGTTGACGCCGAAACGCAGCTCCTGGTTGGGCCCGAGCTTGCGCGCGGCGCCGACACGGATGGCCAGCGAATCGTCCCAGTCCTCGGCCAGGGCAATGTCGTCGACGAAGCCCGGCACGTTGTTCTCGATGTCGACCACCAGGGTGTCGAATACCGACCAACCGGTCTCGACCGCGTCGACCTCGAAACCCCAGTTCGTGCCCTGCCAGCCGAGGCCGATCGCGATCGTCTCCGGCAGCGCCAGGTCCGCCGTGCCCGGGCTGTCCCGGAACAAGGGCGACAGTGGGCCGAAGTTCGAGAACGCGATGTTGCCGTCGATGCCCACCGTCATGTCGGAGCGGTAGCTGATGCCAAAGGTGATGGGGCCGCTCTTGTAGTGGGTGGCGATGTTCCAACCGAACTCGTCACCGTCGCCGGTGAGGTTGGCGAAACCGATGACCTCGAAGCCGTTCAGGGGATTGCCGTCGAGGTCGATCGGCACCTCGCGCGAAAAGTTCTCGAGGTCCGCGGTCAGGTAGTCGACGCCCACCGCGAGGCTCCACTGCTCGGTGAGGCGGAAGGCGACGTTCGGGTTGATGACGAAGGTCACGAGCTCCGACTTGGCGGCCGAGAAAGTGATCGGCCGATCTTCCCACTCGGTCACCAGGCCGAACGGGTTGTTGACGCCGATGCCGAAGGTGACGTTGTTGTTGAATTTGTGCCGGTAGTACAGGTGGATCGGCGTCGCCAGATTCGAAGCCTGCTCGAAGGTCGTGGGCTGGAACAAGCCGAACGCCGGATCGCTGGAGGTCAGCTCGGAGTCGCCGGTGTTGATGATGTTGGTGCCGAACTGAAGCTCGCTGCCTTCGAGCCAGACAAGGGCCGCGGGGTTGTACCAGTTGGCCGAAGCGTCGTCGGCACGAGCGACCCAGGCGCCCGCTAATCCGGACGCCTTGGCGCTCTGCTCGTAGATGCCGAAGCCTGCCGCGAATAGATTCGCCGGTGCCATCGACAGAACCAGCAGGCCCACGATCATGATCTTGAAGGTGGATTTCATGATGCTCCTTTCGCCTCTTTCGAGGGAAGCTATCTGTGATCTGGGAAGTGCAAACCAAAGTGATTTCAGGGGAGGAATCGCGCGGCATTCCAGGGGAATCTCGTGAGCTGACCCCGTACAGACGCCGTCTCGGCAAGATATTCGATGGCATAAAGCCTGTCAACGGCCTTTCGGGGTGGCTGCCGACGCCCCGATCGGGTAGGCGCGGCGACCCCGGTCTGCGGTATGCTCGGATTTCTGAGAGGGTCCACGACCGAGCAGACCGGGGGACACGATGCAGTTCGTCAACGACAACCAGGCCGACACCTACAGAGACGTCAAGATCTACCTGTCCGAGCTCTTCGACGACGATACGTTCAACGAGGACGAAGGGCACTTCTACGTCAGCTACGGCAGCACGGTGCTGGAGATCTCGGTCGAGCCCTACGGACCGGAAGAGGCGATGGTGATCGTGATGGCCTACTGCGTCCAGGGCGTGGAGGTCGACGAGGAGCTGATGCTGGGAGTCCTGGAGCTCAACCACACCTTGCCTTTCGGCGCCTTTTCGCTGGTCGGCTCGGACCTGTTCCTGTCCTACGGTCTTTTTGGCCGCAACCTGGAGCGCTCCGCCCTGCTCAACGCCATCGCCGCGGTGGCGAACACCTCCGACGATTACGACGACCGGATCGTCGCCAAGTACGGCGGCGAGCGGGCGCTCGACCGGATCCGCGACACCGGCGGCAAGCGGCGGCGGGAAGAGGCGATCGTACGGGACTGATCCTTGTTCGCCTGGCTCGCGGAGCGACTCAGGGAATCTGTCCGGTATCGATTCTCTTCAGCTCCCGCAGCTCCATGGCCAGGCGCGCGATCTGCTCTTCCTGGGCGACGCTCTGCTCCCTTACCCGCGTGAGCTCCCGCAGCAACGAGTCCGCCTCCTGCTCCATGCGCTCGGCGTCCTCGCCCTTCTCCGCGGTCTCGCCGCGCGCGAGCTCCGCCGCCTGGCGAAGACGCACCGTCTCCCGCCTCAGATCCTCGACGGCCCGGGCGGAGACCGTGGCCTCGGCGCGCAAGCGCTCGGCCTCCGTGAGCAGCTCGAGGACCCTGCTGGCGCCTTCCCGATACGGATCCGCGGCGCCACCTGCCAGCTGCCACAACAGGTTCCTCGCTGCGGCGGGGTCGTATGCCTCTCCGTCCGACTTCAGGTGGATCATCGCCAGCTGGAACCGCACCTCGTCGCTTCTGCGGCCGAGGGGATGTTCCTCCAGGTAGGCCTCGTGGGCCGCGACCGCCTCGGGACCCGTCCCGAGCTCGACGCCGGGACCGATCATCGACGTGCAGCCCGTCGCCAGGAGCATCCACCCGAGCCAGCAAATCGCTCGCGGGTTCTTCATGCCGTGACCTCCGCGCGCGCGCTCTCAGACACCGCCACGCGTCGCGGATCGAGCGGCAGCAAGAGATGGAAGACACTGCCGCCGTCAGGGTTGTCGCTCACCCAGATGGCGCCGGCGTGGGCCGCCACGATCTCACCGCAGATCGCCAGCCCGAGCCCCACGCCACCCGCGCCGCCTCCACGAGTCTTCTCCACCTGGTGGAACTTCTCGAAGATCTTCTCCCGCTTCTCCGGCAGAACTCCGGGGCCGGAATCCGACACGCTCAGCAGCGCGCAATTCCCAAGTGCCCGACCGGCGAATCGGCGACGCCAGTGCGCGGGCAGATGCGCGGGCGGCGCCTCCGACGTCGCCACGGCGAGGCCGACGGTGCCCGCCGCCCGCGAGAACTTGATGGCGTTCTCGTAGAGGTTCTCGACCACCTGGATCAACCGGTCCCGGTCGCACCTCAGGCGCAGTGGCCGGTGCGAGAAGTCCGCCTCCAGCCACAGGCCCTTCTCCTTGAGCCGCCCCTCGAGCTCTGCCACCACCAACTCCACGATCTCCACCAGGTCGTGCTCCTTGAAGTCGTACTCGAGGGCCCCTGCCTCCAAGCGTGAGAGATCGAGCAGGCTCGAGATCATTGCCGACAGCCGCCGGGCGCTCTCCAGGTTGAGACTCACCACCCGCCGCTGCCGATCGTTGAGCGGCCCGGCCAGCTGTTCCAAGAGCAGGGCGTTGGTCTCCTGCATGGCGACCAGCGGGGTCTTGAGCTCGTGGGAAACGTGGGCGAGGAAGTCCTTCTTCAGCTGTTCGAGCTCGCCCAGGCGCCGGACCATCGTGTTGAACGACGCCGCGGGATAAGCGAACTCGTCGCCCGTGCTCTCGTCGAGCTGGACGAAGAACTTGCCGTCGGCCACCGCCCGGGTGCCGGCGACGAAACGTCGCAGGGGAGCGTTGATCGACCGCGCCGTCCACACGCTCACGGCCAGGATCAGCATCAGGGCGACGCCCACCACGTTGCCAGCGACGCGCGACGCCTCGCGGCTCTCGGCACCGGAGAGCTCGAGACGCTGGGTGATTGACTGCCGGGTGGCGGCAAGCAGATTTCGGGAGTGACCGCCCAGAGCCCTGAGGGGCGCTAGCCGCTCGCTCAACCGCGCGGCCGCCCCCTCTGCCGCGCAGGCGTCCGCGCCTGCCGACTCGTGGCCGCCGATCCAAACCTGGGTGGGCGGCTGGACCTGCAGGTCCAGCCAGTGAGCGCCCGCGCGGAAAGTCGCCCACCCCTGGATCACCATGGCCGCGGCCCGATCTTCCGGCGGTTCGAGCTCGAGACTCCCAAGCTCCGCGATACGAGCCTCGAGCTGCCAGTCGAGCTCGGCCCACTTGGCCGCGTAGTCGACATCGCGGGTCAGGGCGTACTTGCGCACCGCCTCTTCGAGCTCCTCGACCAGAGGATTCAGCTCCAGGGCGAGGATCGCCACGGGAAAGTTGATCGAAGACGAATCGCGGTGGATCGCCACCAGCTTGCGGACCAGCGAGAGCTGGTAGAGCAGCACCCCGGCGAGCAGGAGCACGAACAGGCCGGAGCTGGCGGCGATCTTGTGCGAGATCCTCATGCCGGCTCAGGCTCGAGCCGCATAGGCCTTGAGGCGGTTGCGGATGGTCTTGACGTCGAGGCCGAGCCGCCGGGCCGCCTCGGCCTTGTTCTGGCCGACCCGTTCGAGGGTCTCGAGGATCAGGATCCTCTCGGCTTCGGCCAGGCTCACCCGTGGCGGCAGCTCGATGCTGGAGGCGACGCCGCCTCCCGGCTTCTTCACCTGTGCCGGCAGATGGCGGGGCGCGATCTTGCCACGGCGCGCCAGGATCACCGCCCGCTCCATGACGTTGCGAAGCTCGCGCACGTTGCCGGGCCAACCGTAGCGCCCGAGCAACTCCAACGCCTCGCTGGTGATGTCCTTCACCCGGGCATCGTGCCTGCGGTCACGGTGCTTGCGGTTGAATTGGCGCAGGAAGTGCCGGGCGAGCTGCGGCAGGTCAGAGGTGCGTTGGCGTAGGGGCGGCACCTCGACGGTGAAGACGTTGAGTCGGTAGTAGAGATCCTCGCGCAAGCGCCCCTCCTCCACCGCCCGCTCCGGCTCACGGTTGGTGGCCGCCAGCACCCGCACGTCGAAGCCTTTCTCGCTGCTCCCTCCCACTCGCCGAACGCGGCCGTCCTCGAGCACGCGCAGCAGCTTCGGCTGCAACGCCATCGGCATCTCGGCCAACTCGTCGAGGAACAGTGTGCCGCCGTCGGCGAGCTCGAAGCAACCGGCCCTCCGCGAGGTGGCGCCGGTGAAAGCGCCCTTCTCGTGGCCGAAGAGCTCGCTCTCGGTGATCCCCTCGGGAATGGCGGCGGCGTTGAGGGCGATGAAGGGCCCCGGACGCGGGCTCAGGTCGTGGATGGTGCGCCCGACCAGCTCTTTGCCGGTGCCGCTCTCACCGGTGAGGATCGCCGAGGCCTCGTTCTCGGCCAGCAGCTCGATCAGCCGGTAGAGCGCTCGCATCGGCTTGCTCGATCCAACCAGCGGCCCCAGCCCGAGCGGCTCCCGGCCCGGCTCGGCAGACTCCTCCGCCGAGCCGAGCGCCACTGACTCCAGCGCCACTGACTCCAGCACCGCGGTCAGGATCGTCCTCAGCTTCGAATAATCCAGCGGTTTGGTCAGGAAATCCTCGGCGCCGCCCTTCATCGCCTCGACCGCCGCGTCGACGCTGCCGTAGGCGGTCATCAGGATCACCGGGCGTTGTTCGTCACCAGCCTTCAGCCAACGCAGCAACTCGAGGCCCGAGACGTCGGGCAGCACCACGTCGGAGATCACCAGCTCCGGGTCGAGGGACTCGGCCAGGCGCCGTGCCTCCGCGCCGTCGGCGGCGGTCGCCACTTCGAAGCCCCAGGGCGGCAGGCGGATCTCCAGCACCTCGCGCATGGCGGCCTCGTCGTCGACCACCAGGATCTTGTGACGATCGGCGCTCGGCATCACGACCCGTCTCCTCCAGCGGGGAAGTTTTCCCCGATTCCCCGCCGCGACGGCTCGGAGGCGGATCCGCTTCTTTGCTGGTAAGTCATTGATCCCAGGTGCTTTGAGGACTTCGGTACGACCTGGCACCGGCCTTGCGGTATCCAGGGGCCATGAGAAAGAGCAAAACCGATCACAACTCGCATCGGAGGGGGTGATTCATGCGACGAGAGAAATGACGACCATCTTTGCTTTCTAGCGCCGGCGATCCGTTCAGCGGCAAGGCGGACCGTCGGCGAATCTTACCATAGATGTATTTGGATTCGTCGATATTGCAGCTCACTGAGCTTCTCCCCTGGTTTCCGGAAACGGCCTGCCCGGCCGGTCCTGTCGGGGCCGTGCTCTCACACCCTGACCGACTTCCTCGGCCCATCTCGTTCGGCGGGCCCGGTCGGCCCGGGCCGTTTCCAGAGACCAGCGAGGACGTCGATGGCACTTGCCTGTACCGCCGGCAGGACATCGCGCTCGAAGTGTCGTCCTCTCCCTGAGACGCTGCCGGAACGACACGTACGGCGGATCCCGCGCTGATCGACCCGGGTACCCGGGTGAGGCGAGCACCAGACGCCGCGCCATCCTGATTTCGGGGCGACTCGGCCCCCCGAAACCCTCCATCGATCCCGCCGGGAGACCCCAGCGGGCAATCGTGCCGTACCCACTCGAGAAGCTCGCCGCGGGCTCGAGGCGACCGTTCCCGACCAGTCGAACCGGGCACTCGTCTTGCAAGCTCTCAGCGAGAACGAGCCCGCGTTGCCATCCCTGCAGGGACGCGGACGCAGAGAACCACAAAACTCCAGGCCGGCGCTCGATGCCAGGCATTCTCCAGCCCGAACCGAAACACATCGACGCCGAGCCGATTCTGGTCACTGATGAGGCCAATATGACGCTCGAAACTGAAGCCGCCGAAACCGTCGAAACGACCGAGGAACCACAACCCCAGCTCTCCCGGGTCGACCTCGAGCTCCTCGCGCAATCCGAGAAGGACGCCGCGGAGCGCAAGAACATCAAACGTGCCCTGCTCGCGGCCGTGGTCTTTCACGCCGTGGCGCTGATCGTGACCTTCCCGGAGCTCGTCGCCAAGCCCGACGAGCGGCCCCAGAAGGTGCAGGAGGTCTTCGTCGTCCAGCAAGTGCGTTTCCAGCCACCGGCACCCAGGCGCCAGGAGATCCCCAAGCGTAAGACCAGGCGCATCCCGATCCCCGACCCCACCCCCGACGATCCCGAGCCGATCGTGATCGAGGAGCTGATCGACCCAGAGATCGATCTCCCCGAAACCGACGACGCCCTCTTCGGCATCCCCGACGCGCCGCCCTCGGCGGTGGCCTTCGGCCGCGGCGACGTGATGCAGGTCGGCGGCGGCGTCACGGCACCCGAGAAGCTCCACGCTCCCCAGCCGAAATACTCCGAGGAGGCCCGCCAGGGCCGCGTCCAGGGCGTGGTGATCCTGCAGGCGATCATCGACAACGTCGGCCAGGTGTCCGACGTCGAGGTGCTCAAGGGCCTGCCCCTGGGCCTGACAGATTCGGCCATCGAGACGGTCGAGGAATGGCGCTTCAAGCCCGCCACCCAGAACGGCAAGCCGGTGGCGGTGTACTTGAACCTGCTGATCAACTTCTCGCTACAATAGGCGGTCGCGACGCCAGAATCGGGCCGCGGAGTGGTGTTTTCGCGTTCGCGAAAACACCACTCCGCGGCTTGTTGAGCGCTCTCGCGCTCGCGAACGGGCCACTCATCGCTCGTCTCGGCTCTTCGCGTTCACGAACGGGCCACTCATCGCTCGTCTCGGCTCTTCGCGTCTGCGAAGAGCCCGGACATCGCTTGTCTCGAGCCTCCGCGTTTGCGAAGAGTCCGGACATCGGTCGTCTCCGGCTTCCTTGATCGCGAAAAGGCTCCGCAACGCTTGTTCTTCAACAGCGACATCCCGGGGTCGCTCTCACCAGCGCCGGTTCTTGGCCCAGATCTCGTGCAGGTCGACCTTCGGGCGCCGGCACACCGCGACCTCGAGCTCACGGTCCCAGGGATTGACGTTGTCGAGCTCGAGCCGCGCCTCGACCGTGACCTCCTCGTACAGCTTCTCGAGCTGGTCCGCCGGGATCCCCAGCGCGATGACCGTGTCGATCGGCCCCTCCGGCAGACCCCAGAGGTGGTAGGTCATGTGGAAGGAAACGGCCTTCGGCAGACCGTAGGCCTCTCCGAAGTAGTCGACGGCACCGGCCTTGCCGTACGAGCTGGTGAGAATAACGGCACGCTCGCGCTCCTCGGGCGGCAGGCGGTCGTAGACCTCGGCGACGGCCGCCACCCGCTCCGGCCAGCCGAACATGCCGCGCAGGTCGCCGGTCAGCTCGTAGACGTTCTCGAAGGCGCCGAAGGTGATGGTGGTGACGTAGCGCTCGATGGCGTCGATCGACAGGATCGGCAGCGACACCGGCAGGAAGATCAGGCCGCCGGCCGCCAGGCCCGAGATCGCGGCGGGACGCAGCCAGGCGCGGCCGCGCTCCACCAGGCGCTCGAACGCCAGGCCGCCGCCGGCCAGGAGCGCGGGATAGGCGGGGGCGAGGTAGTAGATCTTGCTCTTGATCACGATCAGCAGGATGAAAACCGTCACCCAGATCCAGCCCAGAACCCGGTAGCGCTTGCCCGGCTGGCTGAAGAAGTACCACAGCCCGGCGATCCACACCGGCGCGGCGAAGGGATTGAGGTACAGCAGCTGACCGGCGACGAACTGGAGCGCCGAGATGCCGCTCATCGTGCCCTGGTTCAGGTCGGCCAGGAATTCGGCCGTCGGCCAGCCGTTCGACATCTGCCAAATGAGGTTCGGCGAGAACACGACGAGCGCCACCGCGCCGCCCAGGTAGAGCCAGGGTGACTTGAAGTACCGGCGCTCCGGGGTCAGCAGCAACGCCGCCGTCAGACCCACGCCGAAGAACAGCATCGAATGCTTGTTCATCAGCCCCACGCCCGCCACCAGGCCCACCCACAGCCACAGCCGCGGATCCTCTTCCTGGAGGATCCGCACGAGCAGGTACGAACCGATGATCCAGAACAGCACCTCGAACGACGGAATGGTCAGCATGTTGCCGGTGCGCAGGTAGACCGGCGCGATCAGCATCGACAGGCAGGCGACGGCCTGCGCGAAGCGTCCGCCGCCGAGCCGGCGGGTCAACAAGCCGGTCAGGAAGACCGCGGCCACCCCCGCCAGAGTTGCGAAGATCCGTAGCCCGTAGAGCGACTGGCCGAACAGCTCGTCCGCCAGGCGCGCGATCCACGGCACCAGCGGCGCGTGGTCGACGTAGCCGAAGGACAGGTGGTGGCCGCAGGCCAGGAAATAGAGCTCGTCGTGGTGGTAGCCGAAGCGGCCCAGGATCGGCAGGTGGAGCAGGAGCTTGATGGCGGCGAAGAATCCCAGAAAGGCGAGGTCCCCGCGGGTCGCTGGCTGTGGTGTCGTCGTCGAAGTCATTTTTTGCGCCCTCTCCGTTCGTTTCGGCTCGGCGGCGACGGTCGCCTCCCGGGTTAGAACGAAGCCGGGGCGCTCAAGGTTGACAGTTGGGTCTCCCGAGCATCGCGAAGTAGGCGTAGCGCAGGGGCCTGAGGCCGGGGAACATCCTCGTTCGCGGGCCGGGCGCCGAGCAGCAGGTCAGCATCCGGCTGATCAATTTCGGCCAGGGCAGGATCACCGACCCCGAGCGGCTCGCCCGCGCCGGCATCACGGCCCTGGGGATGACCGAGGCGGGAGACTAGGGTCATCGGCGTACTCGCCGGAATCGAGGCCGGGGCCTTCGCTTGACCTTTCGGGGGCTCGTCTGGCGGCACGTTCCCGGGGCTACCAAGGACTGCTCGTGCCGTCAGCTGCCCTCGAGGCCGAGGTGAACCTCATCATCTACATCGACGGTCCGGCGGCAAACCTCGACTTCACCGACGGGCCTGATCGCATTCCGATCGCTTGAGCTAATCCAGCACCATTAGCGCGGCTTCGTAAGGCTCTCTCGCGATCTCCCGCACTCTCGGGTCGAGCTTTCCCCAGCTGCGTTCCAGCTTGGCGCACACCCAGGCGGCTCCTTCGTCGATGCCTCGTCCCCAGCGGGCGTACGCCAGGTGCAGCAATGACGTCACGTTCTCGATGTGGGCCAGGGCGTCGGCGTTGGCCAGGCATCGAGCCTCGGCGCTCCGGCGCTCGACGTCGACACTCGCGCGGTGCGCGGCGATGGCGTGCCGGACGGCTTCGATCGTGTCCTCGGGACAACCCAGCTTGGTCAGAATCGCTCCGGCCTCGATCGGGCCGTGGACGTGGTGATCCTCGTAGAGCGCCTCGTCCTTGACACTGGCGTAGTCGTGGAGCAGCGCCGCGATCTCGACGATCTCGGGATCGGCGCCGAAGAGCGGAGCGAGCCGGCGGGCGTGCTCGGCCACCTTGGTGATGTGGTGCGTCCAGATGCCGTAACCGAAGACGTTGGTCTCCGCGGCACAGGCGCGTTCGACAATGGTTCGGATGTCGCCGATCATGGTTCATGGCCTCCAGGGTCAGATGCTGATTATGATGCGGTTCATGCCGCTGCGCGTCCTGCTCCTCGCCGACACCCACCTCGGCTTCGATCTGCCGCTGCGCCCGCGCGTCGAGCGCCGGCGGCGGGGGCCGGACTTCTTCGCCAACTACGAGCGCGCGTTAGAGCCGGCGCTGGCCGGCGAGGTGGACCTTGTTGTGCACGGCGGCGTCGTGCTGTTTCGCAGCAAGGTGCGGCCGCAGCTGGTACGGATGGCGTTCGAGCCGCTGATGCGGGTGGCGGACGCCGGCGTGCCGGTGGTGGTGGTGCCGGGCAACCACGAGCGTTCGAGCATTCCCTACCCGCTGCTGGCGGCGCACCCGGAGATCCACATCCTGAACGCGCCCCGCACTGTGCACCTGGATCTCCGCGGCCTGCGCGTGGCGGCGGCGGGGTTCGCGTTCGAGCGCGAGGACATTCGAGGGCGTTTCGCGGAGCTGGTCGAACAGACTCGGTGGCGGGAGCAGCCGGCGGACGTGCGCCTGCTGTGCCTGCACCAGACGGTGGAGGGCGCCCGCGTCGGCCCGGTGGGCTACACGTTCCGCCGCGGCGCCGACGTGATCCGCGGGCGCGACGTGCCGCCGGGTTTCGCCGCCGTGCTCGCCGGCCACATCCACCGCCGGCAGGTGCTGACCAAAGACCTCACCGGCCGGCCGCTGGCCGCGCCGGTGCTCTACCCCGGCTCGATCGAGCGCACCTCCGCCGCCGAGCGCGACGAGCCCAAGGGCTACATGACGCTCGAGATCGAGCCCGACGCCGAGTCGGGCGGTGTGCTGCGGAGCTGGAGGTTCCACGAGCTGCCGACGCGGCCGATGGTCGACGTCGCGGTGCCGGCGGCCGGCCTCGATCGAGGGCGCCTGGAAGCGCTGGTGCGACTGCTGCTGGCCGACGTGGACCCCGACGCGGTGGCGCGCCTGCGCCTCGACGGCAAGCCCGAGCCGGATGCCGGCGAGGTGCTGCGTGCCGCCGCCCTGCGCGAGATCGCACCCAAGACGATGACCCTGACCGTACAATGGCCGAGGAGCCGAGGCTGAATCTTCGGTGCCGGATACTTCGAAATCCGTCCGGCCTCTGGAGGCGTACCGAAAGACACCAGTCACCCAGGAGAAGCGATATGCGAATCATGACGATCTGCGCCGCGCTGCTGCTGGGCGTCCTGCCGTTCTACGGCGAGGCGATCGAGTACCGTGCCGAGGGCCCTCACGCCGGCGTCGGGCGCGACAAGCGGCCGGCCGTCCTCTAACTCATCCTGGCCACCGTCGCCTTGCTTTCCTGGCGACCGTGGATCTCCTTCACCACGCGGAGGGCCAGCAGAGTCGCGGGGATCGCCAGCAGGCTGTTGAAGGCGCCCAGCCAGGCGCCCGCGATCAGAGTGCCCTGATCGTCGCTGAACACCGTGCGCATCTCGAAGTTGCCGAGGATGTTGGTGATGATCCAGAGCCCCCACCACATGGTGATGAAGGACGGCGCCTCGGGCTGCCGCCAGCTCTCCGCGTCGGCCTCCGGATCGCTGGCGTGGTAGATCTCGCGGACGGCTTGATACGGCTTGAAGAGGTTCATGATGGGAACGAAGAACCAGCCCACGCTCCAGCCCGGCGTGAACTCCATCCCTTCGGCGCGGCATTCTCTCACGGCGCCGCGAACCGGTATCCGCGGCGTGCGACCGGAGTTATACGCAGGTTCTGGTAAACTTGCGTATAACCCGAGACCTCAGCCGTGGCCTACCAACGTCTACCCGAATCCGTTCAGACTCTCTACGCGGAGCTGTTGGAGCACGCGATCCACGCAGAGGCCGCGGAAGCGACGCTCGGCGCGGCAACGGGCACGTTCGTTAGCAAGAAGGTCAAGGGACGCACTTATTGGTACCTGCAGCGCATGGAAGGCGATCGCAAGCGGCAGTACTACGTAGGCCCGGAATCGGAGAGCTTGCTCGAATGGATGCGGAGGGCGAAGGAGGCCCGCTCGGGATCGGCGGCCGATCGCGAGGTCCGGAGCCGCCTGTGCTCGATGCTGGCCGCGGGCGGCGCAATGAGGGAGACGGCCCCCGTCGCCAAGGTGCTGCGATTACTCTCGGATTCCCAGGTCTTTCGCTGGGGCGGTGTGCTCGTGGGCACGCATGCCTTCGCCGCCCACGCCAACATGCTCGGCGTCCGTTTCGATCAACAGACCCTTCGCACCCATGACGTCGACGTCGCGCAGGATCCGGCGATCGGGATCGGAATCGCGCCTCACGAGCCCTCGTCGAACGTCGAGAAGGCTCTCGAAGAATCCGGCCTCGGCTTTCACGCGGTGCCGAAGCTCGATCCTCGCCAAGCTTCGACCTCCTACAAGATCCGTGGCCGCGAGCTGCGGGTCGACTTTCTGACGCCCCTCTTCGGTCCGGAGTCCAACGACCCCGTGTACTTGCCTGCTTTCAAGGTCTCGGCTCACCCCCTACGTCTACTCGATTATCTGATCGAGTACCCCTCGCAAGCGGTGATCGTCGGAGAAGCCGGAATCCTGGTCAACGTTCCCGATCCGGCCAGGTTCGCACTCCACAAGCTCTGGACGTCCAGCCGGCGCCCGGTGGCCGAGCAGGCCAAAGCCGCCAAAGACCTGCGCCAGGCGAGCCTCTTGATCGAGGTGCTGCTCGACGATCGCCCGGCGGACCTGGGCCTGGCCTGGGACGCTATCAAGCGCTCGAAATCCGTCGCTCGCAGGACTCTGAAAACGATTCGGCGCCTGGATCCGGAGCTCCGCGGGCGCCTGATGGAACAGATCGACGAGGCAGATCCGATCTAGCGCCCCAAGAACCTCCGCCTACGGCGGAGCTTCTTGGCCCATCCCCACCGCGCTAGAGCTTGGGTGGGAACTTGCTCAGCAGCTGCTTGATCGTCTTCTCGATCCGCTTGTCGGAGCTGCCGGGGTTCTTGACCTTCTTGCGAGTCCATGCGCTCCAAATCGTCTTATCGGTCCCGGCGTCCAGGATGGTGATGATCAGAGTGCCCTTGCCGTAGGAGTTGATATCGCCCTCGGCTACCCAGGAGACGCCGGACGCGATTTTGTACCGCTGCGACTGGATGTCCGTGACCTGCTCCAAGGCGCCGTCGAACGACACCAGGAAGTCGGGCTCCTGGTCGATCGCCTGACTGAAACCCTGAGCGGCCAGCTGCCTGTCGATGGCGTTGCGGATCTTGGTGTCGAGAGCTCCGCCGACCGCCAGCGGCGACCCCTCGGGGCGCTTCTTCTGCTCGATCCAGTCATAGACCTTGTAGCCCGAGTAATCGGCGTCGCGGTCGAACTTGACGCCGTTCTCGGCGGCCGCCAGCCCAGCGACGAACAAGCCCGCCAAGACCATGATGGCGGGGACCGGGATCAGTCGTGAGATCATCATACGCTGCATGCTCTCTCCTTCGAAGATGCCTGACGGCTCCGAGTATAGCGCCCCGAGAGCTCGAAGCCGTTGGCGTTCGACTTCTTGGCCCCTGGCACCCGGTGAACTTTCTTCGCTGGCTTTCCGTCTTAGGGTGTGAGATGCCCGAGCCACGCACAGACGCGACGACCACTCCGGATTTCTTTCTCGCCCGCCGGGCGGCCAAGGCCGACCCGCGGGCGTGGGACGAGATCATCGAGCGCTACGGCGAGCGCATCTTCAACCTCGCCTACAAGTTCTCCGGCAACCAGCCGGAAGCCGAGGATCTGACCCAGGACATCTTTCTCAAGCTCTACCGCAACCTCGATCGCTACCGTGGTGACGTACCGCTGATGGCCTGGGCGCTGCGTCTGTCGCGCAACCTGTGCATCGATCACTACCGGCATCACCGGACCCGGCGGTCGGCGGAGACCGTCTCAGAAGAGGTGCTCGAGCACCTGCCTTCGGGGGACGACCCTCAGCGTCACAGCCAGCGGCGCGAGCGCCGCCGGCTGGTTCACCAGGTGCTGGCGGAGATGTCCGAGAACCTCGCTTCCGTGCTCATGCTCAGAGACCTCCAGGGACTGACCTACGAGGAGATCGCCGGCTTCTTCGAGGTGCCGGTGGGAACCATCAAGTCGCGACTCAACCGCGGCCGCCGCGAGCTCGTGCGCCGCGTCGAAGAACGCCTGGCGCTGGCTCAGCCGGCCGCCATCATCCCGATCCCAGCCGAGCAGGTGTGACCATGTCGAGAGATTCCCTGCCCGAGGACGGACGCAGGCCGCTGCCGGTGGCGCTGCGCCAGCGGCTGCGCGACATCCCGCGACACGCCGTGACCTGCCGCCACGTCGAGCGTCTCTACCGCGAGACCCTCTCCCGGGCCCGGCCAGGTCTTGGCGAGCACGTCACGGCCGGCGAGCATGACCCGGCGGCCGTGGAGCACCTGGCCTCCTGCGAGCGCTGCCGCGAAGTCTACGCCACCATCGGCGACGCCCTGGTCGCCGAGCGTCTGCCGCTGCCGGCGAGGTTGGCGCGGAGCCTCAGCTCGATCGCTCGCCACCCCGAACGCCTGGTGCCGGTTTGGGTCAGCGACACGCGCTACGCCGCGGCCGCCTGCTATCTGCTCGCCGCGCTGACGCTGACCCTGACCGGCGATGCGGCGGCGCTGCTGCGCGGCACCACCGAGAGCGTCAACTCCCAGGTGGAGGTCTGGGCTCGGAAGAGCGAGGCCCAGAGCGTCGAGACCTGGGACACGGTGAGCTCGAAGCTCGAGCACGGCGTCGGCGCCGGTTGGGGCAAGGTCATCGACTACGGGACTAACTGCGAAAAGCTGTTCTTCGACGCCATCGGCGCGATCGAAGCAAAGACGGATGAACTGATACCCGATCGCGATCGATCGGTCGAAGGAGAAAAAGATGACAGATCAAGAAACGACGGAACCTGAATACGACGCCGAATACGAAGACACTGCCCCCGATGAGGCGCCGGCGGCAGCGCCTCATCCCGAGGCGACGCGAGCGGCGCTGCCGGCGGAGGCGCCGCCCATGGACCCACACTACCCGCCGCCGGTGCCGCAGGCGCGGAGCCGCAACCCGCAGGCCCGCAACCCCTGGCTGGCCGCCATATTCAGTATGTTTCCGGGTGTCGGCAACGTCTACAACGGCCTCTATCTGCGTGGCGCGGCCATATTCCTGATCTTCATCGGCGCGATCGCCCTGGCCCACGACACCCGGCCCCCGGAAGCGGTGCTGCTGGTGTTCGCGATCATCTTCATCTGGCTGTTCAACATCTTCGACGCCTATCGCCAGGCGACGTACATCAACTTCGGCTACCGGCCGGACGCCGGCTGGCAGGAAAAGCCCAAGGTGTCGAACTGGGGCTCGGGAGGCCTGGCGGCCGGCGTCGCGGTCTTCCTTCTGGGGCTCTACGGGCTCTTGAGAGACCGCTTCGACATCGACTTCACCGTGCTGGTGGACTGGTGGTACGTGTGGTTCATGGCCTTCGGCCTGTTCCTGATCTACCAGTGGTGGCGTCGGTTGAAGGGTTCGAAGGACGAGGCGGAGGAGTACTAGACCTGATCGTGTAGGGGCCGACCTCCGTGTCGGCCCTGATCCGTCTCTACTCCTCGTCGAGCAGCGGGATTCCGAGCGGGACGCTGGCGAACGTGCTCTGCAGACTGTCTCGGAGCCACTCGAGCGGCTCCTGCAGCTCCTCGACCGGATGCCTCTCGGCGTTGAGGATGAGCTGGTCGAGATCGTCGTCGCGCCCGACGAGCCGCTCCAGCTCCTTCAGCTGATTCTCGCTGAGTCTCTTCACCGACCGATTGGCGCTGAACAGCATGCGGTGGATGGTGGTCACGGCCTGCCGATCGTGCTCCCGCAGCTCCTCGCGATCGTTGACCTTGACCAGCAGGCGGGCGAACGAGACCAGATCCTGCCACAGACGCAAGCCGGCCTGCTCGCCGCCTTCGTCCTCGCCAGCCAGCCAGGCGAGGATCCGCTTCTGCAGCTTGCGGATGGTCAGCCGATCGTCGATCCTCAGGAAAGGATAGATCTCGAGATTACGCAGGATCGCGATCCGGGTGGCGGCGCTCCGCAGACGGACGGTGAGCTGGTCGGGCTGGGGCTCTCCACCGCGCAGCACCGCACGCCGGAACTGGCTGTACAGCCGCCGGATCTCGAGCGAGTCGTCGAGGTCGACCCACCTGCGGTCTCGCGCCTCGAAGCCCTCGTACTCACAGATCGCCGACTCGATGGCGATCAACGCCTTGCCGACCTGGCGCAGGCCGGCGTCGGAATGGGAAGCGACGACCCAGACCTGCTTGTGCTCCAGGGCGCTGTTGAGGGACTCGCGCATCTCCATCAGCTGCCCACGGGCCACGAAAGCCAGTCCCGAGACCTCGCGCGCGGCCAGCTCGCTCGAGATCTGGGCACCGATATCGCTCAGCAAATCGTCGCCCTCGCCCTCATGAAGCGCCTTGCTCTCGGTGTCGTAGTGGCCGGTCAGATCACGCAGCAGCTCCACGGCCTGATCGATCAGGCCGCGAACCTGCTGCACCATGTCGTCGTCGATCGAGAAAAAGCCGGTGTCTTCGGGCACGATGAAGGCGATGCCCTGCGTCTTCTCGATCAGCGTCGCGGCTTGCTGAAGGAGCTCTTCCCTCTCCATGGAGACAAGGATAACGAAATGATCCCGCTCTTCACGAGTCCTATACCCATGAGGCCGTCCGAGTCTTCGA
>JAAELT010000385.1 GCA_024226315.1 bacterium
GGAGATGTCGCCGCAGCAGCTGGGGAAAGGGCGCCCGGAGGTCACCGGCCCGCTCGAAGGTCTCTATTTCGTCGGCCACTGGACCAAGCCCGGCGGCGGCATCACGCCGGTGATCGTCTCCGCGATGCGCGTCGCCAAGCTGATCACCGGAACGAGCCGGATCTCCCGGCTAGCCAGGGACGGGAGGGACGCCGCTGCCAGCCCCGTCGAAGGACGATGACTGGGACGCCGAGTCGAAATCGGGTGAGGAGAAAAGCTGAAGAGGGTTTCGCAAGCTGACCGCGGGCGATCAGAAAAGCGAAACAGGTCTTCGCAAGCTGGCCGCGGGCGATCAGAAAAGCCGAAGAGGTCTTCGCAAGCAGAGAGCGGGCGATTCAAAAAGCGAAACAGGTCCACGCAAGCCATCACGTTGATCCGGGAGCAGAGCTTCGGTGCCGCGTCTTGCGCGAGAACTACCTCTCGCTCGAGCCCCGGCGGCCGGCACCCCCGCCGCCAGCGGCAGGCTGAACGAGAAGGTCGAGCCAACGCCCACGGCCGACTCCAGGCCGATCGTGCCGCCGTGGATCTCCACCAGCTGGCGGCTCACCGCCAGCCCCA
>JAAELT010000386.1 GCA_024226315.1 bacterium
GGTCCGCCAGGTATCCACCGAGTTGAAGATCGAAGCCGGCCGGTAGTGCTCGCCTTCCTCCATTTGCAAGGTATTGGTCTCCACGATGATCGGATTGCCCCGCGCCAGGTTGAGGACGAAGAAAGGTCCGGCGTGGACGTAGTCGCCGGCCACCGTGTCGATCTCGCCGGCACTCGCCCGGTCCAGGAGGTAGGCGGCTTCGTTGCACCAGTTGTCGAACACCCGATCGAGCATGAAGCACAGGACGTCTTCGGTGAGCAGGGGAACCTTGCCGGTGGCGCAGAACAGCCAGCTCAGGTAGTCGACGACTTCCGGATCACCCTGCGCCCAGCGGATCACCTCGACCGCCGGATTGCGAAACGCCGGGGCAAAGAAATGGGTGACCGTGGCTCGCCCCTTGTGCTCGAGGCCGGAGAACAGACGGCTGGCCGGCAGGGAGCTGGTGTTCGAGGTGATCAGCGCGTCGGGCCGCACGACCTCTTCGATCCGGGCGAAGATCCGGCGCTTGAGCTCGAGATCCTCGGTCGCCGCCTCCAGGACCCAATCGCAATCGGCGATCTCGCCGTAGTCGCGGGTCGCGACGAGGTTCCTGTTCACCGCCGCGGCCTGCTCCTCGGTCAGCTTGCGCCTGGCAACGCCCTTCTTGGCATGCCCGGCGATGCGCTCCACCGCCTGGTCGAGGGCCTCCTGGGCCACGTCGACCAGGACCAGGGTGAGATCGGGCAGGGCGCTCTTCAGGTAATAGCCGATGTCGGGTCCGATGGTTCCGGCGCCGATGATCGCGACGCTGGCCGGCAACGGCCGGGACGGACGGGTGATGAGTGGGTTGAGATGTGCGGGCGTCATGGGACCGACTCCTGGGGGAATCTCAGGGTGATTTCGGGGCCTACGGGCGTCTGGCGATTTTCGCCAGCGCCGCGAGACCACGCTCGAGGGTCTCGTCAGAGACCGCGAAGGTGAGGCGGAAGTGGTCTTTGCGGCGGCTGAAGCAGCGGCCGGGAAGCAGCGCCAGCTTCTCGCTCAGGGCGTGCTCGCAAAACTCCAGGTCGTCGCCCCACGGTACGCGCGGAAAGAAGAAGAAGGAGCCCGCCGGCTTGACCACCTGGTAGCCGCTCGCTACCAGGCCCTGGTACATGACATCGCGTTTGCGCCGGTAGCTGTCGACCATGGCGCTCATGTCGATGTCGAAAGCCGCCAGGGCGCCCTTCTGGACCAGGGTCGGAGGACAGACGTAGATGAACAGCTGCAGGGTGCGCATCTTGTCGATCCACTCGGCGGGCCCGGCCGCCCATCCCAGCCGCCAGCCCGCCATGCCGTAGGACTTCGAGAAGCCCGATACCAACAGGCTCTCGCAGCCGGGGAAGTGCTTGATGCTGGCGTGGGGCGCGTCGTAGACGAAGAGCTCGTAGAGCTCGTCGCTGAGCACCGGCAGGCGCCGTTCGCGACACAGGTCGGCCAATGCCTCGAGCTCGCCGGGAGTGAACGCCGTACCGGTGGGATTGGCCGGGCTGTTGAGGATCAGCAGGCGCGTGCGGCCGGTGATGCGGCTCTCGATCTCATCGACGTCGAGCTGGAATCTGTCGTCGAGCCGGTAGTAGACCGGCGTACCGCCGGCGAGCTCGACCAGGTCGTGGTAGATCACGAAGTGAGGATCGGGCACCAGCACCTCGTCGCCGGGGCCGATCAGCGCCATCAGCGCCAGGGTGATGGCCCCCGACGTGCCGCAGGTCATCATCACATCTTCGTCTGCCGCCAGACCGCACTTCTCCCGCAGGTGACGGCGGGTGGCCGCCACCAGCTCCGGGGCTCCCTGGGGCGAGCCGTAGCGCCCGCAACTCTCCTCGACAGCGCTGATCGTCGCCTGCTTGAGGGCCTCGGGGACGTCGAAGTGCGCCTGCCCGATGGAGAGATCGATGATGTCGGGAATCTGGTTGCCCTTGGCCAGGAATTCCCGGATGCCGGAAATCCCGACGACCTCCATCCGCTGCGCGAAGAACAGGCCGGAGCGAGGCAGCTCCTCGACCTGGATCCGCGGTGACCCGATCACTGCCGTTGGTGCGCCTCCGGCGCGATGTCGTGCTGCGTTCGACTCTGACCCATCTATTCGATTCCCGACTAACCGGCACTCGAAAGAGCGGTGCCGCCAGTGTGAGAGATCCAAACGCTTGATAGCGTAACATCCCCCAGGGAGAATGACGGAGAAATGCCACAGCTGAGCACCGCCGAGACTGTCGCGCCGGAGGCGCGCTCAAGGATGACTGTCGTGGATCCCCTGCTGGCAGACTCCGAAGACCCCGAGGGCCGAGTCGCTTTCCTGCTCGGCAACGAGGCGATCGTGCGCGGCGCCCTCGAGGCCGGCGTGGGTTTTGCCTGCGGCTACCCGGGCACTCCGTCCTCCGAGGTGACCGACTCGTTCGCCCGGGTGTCTGAGGCGCGGGGCATCGAGTTCGAGTACTCGGTCAACGAGAAAGTGGCGTTGGAAATGGCCTTCGCCGCCTCCCTGGCCGGCGCCCGCTCGATCTGCGCGATGAAGCACCTCGGGCTGATGGTGGCCGGCGATCCCCTCTCCACCATCCCCTACATCGGGGTGGTCGGCGGCATGGTGATCGTGAGCGCCGGCGACCCGTCGTGCCACACTAGCCCCAACGAGCAGGATCAACGCTATCTCGGCCCCATGCTCCACCTCCTGACGCTCGATCCGAGCACTCCCCAGGAGGCTTATGGCATGACCCGCATGGCCTTCGCCCTGTCGGAGGAGAGCCGCCTGCCGGTGCTCCTGCGCATCACCACGCGTGTCGCCCACAGCCGCGCCGCGGTACGCTGCGGCCGGCTTCTCCAGCCCGGCGTGGCGACCTCCGGGGCCGGCCGGGAGCCGCGGATGAGAGGCTTCGTCCGCGACCCGTCACGCTTCGTACCGATCCCGGCCAACGCCCGCCGGCTGCGGCTCGAGATCAAGGAAAGACTGGAGACAGCGCGCCGGCTGATGGCGGGGCTCTTCCGGCGAACCGGCGACCTTGCCCCGGGATCGGGAGGAAACGGCGTCCGCCAGGCGATCCTGGCCTCGGGCGCCCCGGCCGCCACCTGCGCCGACCTGCTGCGCGAGTACGGGCTCGAAGACCGGGTGATCCTGGCGAGCCTCGGCGGCGTCCACCCGCTGCCCGAGGCCGAGCTGGTGGAGCTCCTGGGCGAGGTCGACCGGATCCTGGTGGTCGAGGAGCTGTCGCCGTTCATCGAAGACGCGGTGGCCGCCCTCTGTGCCCGACACGGACTGGATACCGAGATCCTGGGCAAGCGCACGGGACATCTGCCCGAGGAGTACGAGTACCAGCCGGAGGTCGTCCGCCGCGGTCTCCACGCTGCCCTCGGTCTTGGCACGCCTCCCGCCGCCGAGCCCGAGATCCCGTCCGTCCCCCCGGGGGGAACGAGGGGGGAGAACACCGTCGCCCCGCGACCGCCGGTGCTGTGCCCGGGCTGCCCGCACCGTTCCACCTACTTCGCGGTGCGCACCGCTTTCGGCGACGATTGCCTCTACTTCAACGACATCGGCTGTTACACCCTCGGCTTCGGCCCGCCCCTCGACACCGCCGACGCCCTGGTCTGCATGGGTGCCGGCCTCACCCTGGCCGCCGGGGTCAGCCGGGTGACCGGACAGCGGACCGTCGGGTTCATCGGCGACTCCACCTTCTTCCACTCCGGCATGCCACCGTTGCTCAACGCCATCAAAGAAGACGTCTCGATGGTGGCGGTGATCCTCGACAACGAAGTGACCGCCATGACCGGATTCCAGGAAAGCCCCACCTCGGGGGCCGGAAAAAGGAGCCACCGGGTATCGATCGAGGGAGTGGTGCGAGCCCTCGGCGCCGGGCACGTCGAGACCGTCGACCCGGCTGACCTGGCGGCGACCATCACCGCCTTCGAACGCGCCCGGGACGCCGAGGGGGTGAGCGTGATCATCGCCCAACACCCCTGCCCGATCCACGTCACGCGGGATACCGGCGCCGAGCCCTACGGCAGCGTCAGGTACCAGATTGACCCCAGCCGCTGCCGCAGCTGTGGGCGCGAAGGTCCCCCCGGAGGGGGGCAAGCGAACAGTTGCGGCTTGCGCTGCGACCAGGGCGTGACGCGGCCCTTCGAACGCCAGATGGCTCGTGGCCGAGCGCTGGAAATCATCAGCGATCAGACGCTCGCCGCCCGCGACCCGGTCGCCCGCGACCCGGTCGCCCCCTGTGCCGTGCAATGTCCCCTGGGCCTGTGCATCCAGGGCTATGCCGCGCACATCGCGGCCGGCCAGTACCGCGACGCCCTCGAGCTGATCATGA
>JAAELT010000387.1 GCA_024226315.1 bacterium
GGGGCCGAGGCGCGCAACCCAAGTTCTCGGACTTGGCCATCGAAACGGCGCTGACGCTCCGCCTCGTGTTTCATCTGCCGCTCCGGCAGGCCGAAGGCTTCCTTCGTTCCGTTCTGCGGTTCATGGGCCTGGAGCTCGAGTCACCCGATCACACAACACTGTCTCGGCGCGGCCAGGGCCTTGCCCTTGACCTGCGTGCCGTCCCCCACCAGGGCCCGGTCCACCTGCTGATCGACAGCAGCGGCTTGGCTGCCTTCGGCGAGGGCGAATGGGCTGCTGCCAAACACGGCGCCAAGGGCCGCCGCGGCTGGCGCAAGCTGCATCTCTCCGTCGATTCACGCGGCATGATCCTGGCCCAGTGCCTGACCGATGCCACGGCCGACGACGCGAACACGGCACTCGATCTGCTCGGCAGGATCAAGGGCACGATCACCTGCGTCACTGCCGACGGCGCCTACGACACGGCCGCCATCTACGAGGCCGCGAGTGAACGAGGAGCACGTGTCGTGGTCCCGCCATCGACTACGGCAACGTCGTCTCGGAAGCCACGGGCTCGCGCCAGTCCGCGCAACAGAACCATCCAGCGCGTACAGGAGATCGGACGAAGGGCGTGGAAGAAGGA
>JAAELT010000388.1 GCA_024226315.1 bacterium
GAGATGTTCCAGAACGTCGCAGAGTACGGCAATCCCATGGGCCAGTCGCCGCGCAAGCGGGCGAAGTGGGTCAGGAAGGCAGACGCCGAGATCAGGGTTCTGCCGAAGGAGAAGGAGCCGGCGCCGGTCGAGGTGCTGTGGTTCGTCGGCGACTACTATGCCTACCACGACCGCGGTGTCGACGCCGCCAATGCCATGGCGCGAGTCTTCAACCGCCTGGGTGTCGACTTCGGCATCCTCGGCGCCGACGAGCGCTGCGACGGCGACTCCCAGCGCCTCGCCGGCGAGCCCGGCCTGTTCGAAGAGATGGCCGAGCACAACATCGCGCAGCTCAAGAAGTACGAATTCGACAAGATCGTGGCCTCGGGCCCCCACGCCTACAACGCGATCAAGAACGAGTACCCCAAGCTCAACGGCGGCGAGACCTTCCCGGTGGAGCACTACACCCAGTACCTGAGCGCCCGGCTCGACCAGCTGACGCCGCTCCTGACCGGATCCTTCGCCAAGAAGGTCACATTCCACGACCCCTGTTATCTCGGCCGGCACAACGGCGAGTACGACGCGCCGCGCCACCTGCTCCAGGCAG
The DNA here is from genome assembly GCA_024226315.1 of bacterium. Classification (GTDB taxonomy): domain Bacteria; phylum Acidobacteriota; class Thermoanaerobaculia; order Multivoradales; family J023; genus JAAELT01. The sequence goes on from JAAELT010000388.1 coordinate 587, forward strand.
TGCCCGGAATCGAGCTCACCGAGATGTACCGCTGCAAGGCACAGGGTTACTGTTGCGGCGGTGGTGGGGGAGGCATGTGGCTCGACGGCCACGCCGCCCTGCACCAGGCCGAGCGGCTGTCGGAGAACCGGGTCAAGGAGGCGGTCGAAGTCGGTGCCGAGGTGCTGGCGGTGTGCTGCCCCTACGAGGTGTCGCGCTTCGAGGACGCGGTCAAGTCGACCGACAACGACGGCAAGCTCGAGGTCCTGGACATCATCGAGATCCTGGACCGTTGTATGGAGAACCCCTAGATGAACATCATCGTGCTGATGAAACGAGTGCCCGACCTGGTGGAAGACCTGGAGGTCGACGACACCGGCAAGGCGCTCGACGAAGACTGCGTGAGCCTCAAGCTCAACGAGTTCGACGATCACGCGCTGGAAGAGGCGCTGCTGCTCAAAGAAGCCGGCGCCAGCAGCGTGACCGCGATCGCGCTCGACGGCGAGGAGGTCGACAAGATGCTCTTCACGGCGCTGGCCAAAGGCGCCGACCGCGCCCTCAAGATTTGCCACGTTGGCGCCCCTCCGGGGCGACCCGGCGCCGGCGAGGTCGGCGACTACCGCGGCCTGGCCGAGATTTTCGCCGGCGTCGTGCGCGAGCAGCCCCACGACCTGATCCTCACTGGCGTCCAGGCCGCCGACGAGCGCGACGGGCAGCTCGGCCCGATGGTCGCCGCCCTGCTCGACGCGCCGTGCGTCGAGGTGGTCACCAGCGTCGAGGGGTCGGGTGGCGCCGTCACCGTGCACAAGGAGTTCTCCGGCGGCCTGATGGCCGAGTACGAGGTCGACCTGCCGGCTGTCCTCGGTATCCAGGCGGCGCGGGCGACCCCGCGCTACGCGCCGGTATCGAAGGTGCGACAGGTGCAAAACGAGGCCACCATCGAGACCGTTTCCGGTTCGGCCGGCGGCGGCTCGGGTGTCTCGGTGGTCGAGATGACGCCGCCCGAGACCGGCGAGGGCGCGCAGATGCTCGAAAGCGTCGACGAGTTGGTCGAAATCCTGGAATCCAAGGGGGTGATCTGATGGCTGGCGACGTTCTGGTAGTAGCCGAGCACTTGCGTGGCGAGCTCGACGACGTGACTTTCGAGCTGCTCGGCATGGGCCGGGAGCTCGCCGGCCAGCTCGGCGGCTCGCTGATCGCCGCCCTGATCGGCGGCTCAGGCGAGATGGCCGACCAACTCGGCGCCGCTGACCTGGTGGTGAGCGTCGGAGGCGCTGACATGAGCGACTTCAACCCCGAGAGCCACGGCGCCGCCCTGGAAGCTGTGGTCGACGCCAAGTCGCCGCGCGCCGTGCTGGTGTCCTACACCTCGATGGGCATGGACCTGGCGTCGACTCTGGCGGTCAAGAAGGGCATGGCCCACGCAGCCTTCGGCACTGCCGTTGCGGGCGGCGAGAACGTCACCCCAGAGGGGGGCAAGCGAAACATCACCGCCACCAGCCAGCTCTACGGCGGCAAGATGGACGTTGTGAGCGACCTCGGCGACGGCCCCTGCGTCGTCAGCGTGCTCGCCGGCTCGGCCCCCGCCGACGCCGGTCGCGCCGACGGCCCACCGGCGGCGAAAGAGAGCCTGCCGGCGCCTGCCACCGCCGGCCACGTGCGCTTCAAGCGGCTCATCGAGCCCGAGGCCGGCGACGTCGACATCACCGCCCAGGACGTCCTGGTGGCGATCGGTCGCGGTATCGGCTCGAAAGACGACGTCGAGGTCGCCGAAGAGCTCGCCGAGGCGCTCGACGCCGCCGTCGCCGGCTCGCGTCCCCTGATCGACGCCGGCTGGCTGCCCAAGACCCGGCAGGTCGGCAAGTCGGGCCTCAAGGTGAGCCCCAAGGTCTACCTGGCGCTCGGCATCTCCGGCGCCCCCGAGCACATCGAGGGCATGAAGAGCGCGGCGACCATCATCGCCGTCAACACCGACGAGCAGGCGCCGATCTTCAACTTCGCCCACTACGGGATGAAGGAAGACCTCTTCGACGTCTGCGAGGAGCTCACCGAGGCGATCGAGGACCGTTGAGCCAGGTTCTTCGGACAGACTCCTGAACGATCCGTCCCGGTGCATGCGCCGGGACGCGGCATCATCGCGACTCTGGTCAAGCTGTTGTAGTGTTTATCCGGCGTCCTGCGTCGCGATTCCCGGCACCCGGTAGTAGACGTCGGCCAGGGCAAGACTCGCGCCGATCGCTTGGAGTTCCACGCGATCCCCGACGTCGTCGGTCTCATAGAGCACCCACAGGCCGCTCGGCTGCCGTTCGAAGCGTTCGACGTGGGCGTGGTCCTGGGCGACCAGGAGGTAGAGTTGCAGGCTCGGAATGCTGCGGTAGTGGGCGAACTTGCGACCTCGGTCGTAGTCCTCGGTCGAGGGCGAGAGTACTTCGGCGATGAGCGTGGGATTGAGCAGCGTATCGGTCGTCTGGTCGTCGTGGAAGTCAAGCTCTCCGCAGACGACCGTGACGTCGGGGTAGGTGAACAGCCCCGTCGCCGGAATGTGGACCCGCATGTCGCTGACGAATCCTTCGCAGTCGCTTTCCCGCAACTGCGGGCCGAGGGCCTCCGCGATGTTCCAGCTGATCCGGTTGTGCTTCCGGCTGGCGCCGGACATGGCGAAGATCTCGCCGTCGAGGTACTCGTGCTTGATCTCGCTCTCGCGTTCGAACGCGAGGTACTCCTCGATGCTCGAGTGACGCTCCGGTTCGGCCATGGCTCGATGGTAGCACGAGAGGTTTTTTCGCGTGGGGTAGGATTGCCGACAGGCATCCATTCCGGCTGCTCGAACACGGAGGACGTCGTGTCCTGGATCATCCTCGGTTTGCTCGGACTATTGGCCCTCTTGCTGGTCTACAGCCTGTTCAAGAAGCTCGTGAAGCTGGCGTTCACGGTGCTGGGCCTGCTGCTGCTGGCGGCCGGTATCTGGTACCTGATCCAGCAGGATCCGGAGATCTCGGAGACGGTGCGGCAGGCAGGGGAAGAAGCGGGCGCGAAGCTCGAGGAGATGGCCGACGAGGCGCTGGACAGGGCGACCGAGGCGACGAAAGAGGGCGCGGAGCGGGCCGCGGAGAAGGCGGCCGAGGCGATCGTGGAGGGGGCCGATCAGGCCATGGAGAAGGCGGCCGAAGTGGTCGAGGACGCCGCTGGCGACGGCGGTGAAGACGACCAGGAGCCGCGGGATGAGCCCGCCCCGGAAGACGGCGAGCGACAGTAGCCGTGGACCGGCCGGCGTCGGCGTCACCGGGCTGGTCATCGGCCTGCTGTGGTTCCTGCTCGCTGGTCAGCCATCTCGTCTACGTACGCGCGGACGCTCTGGAGCGGGACCTCGACGCCCGGGCGGCCGCGAGTCCCGGGACCGAAAGCCCCAACGTCCTGCTGGACGTTCGAGAGGCTGATCTCACGATCCCTGCCTCGGCCCTTCTTTGCCTGGGTCAATTTCAGAGATCCCCACTCGCCGTACCTGAGGCGTGAGGACGGCGTGCCGATCGAGGACGCCGTGGTGGTCGATTCACTGATGCCCGAGGACGCGAGCGTTCCGACCACGGCACTGAGCGAGGCGTACGACGACGAGGTCCGCTTCGTCGACCTCTACGTGGGTCGGGTCGTTGACCTGCTGCGTGACCGGGGGATCCTCGACGACACCATCGTGGTGCTCACGTCCGACCACGGAGAGGAATTCGAGGATCACTTCGCGGAAGCCCGATTGGCGTCAGCGACGATGCTTGGGCGGTTCCACGGGCATTCGCTCTACTCGGAGCTGCTGCACGTGCCGCTGATCGTCCGCTACCCGCCACGAGTCCCGCCGGGCACGAGGATCGCGAATCTCGTGCGGCATCCGATCGACTGCTGGGCCTGCTGGAACGGTGGGGGGCGAAGATGGGACCGGTGGTTCCCTCTTCACCGACCCGGGACCCCGAAGTTGTCGAGGTGCTACGGGCTCTGGGTTATGTCGAGTAGAGCCCACTCTCAGGCCGACATCAGAAAACCATCACGGCGGCATGACCGCCCCATTAGGACCCGAGCGGGCCTCCCGAGCGATGCTGGAGGCGTCGAAAGGAGGCCTCGTGAACGTCCAACATCCAGCGGCCCCGATCCCCACGATTCCCACGATCCTACTGGCGTCGATTCTCCTCACACTCGTCCCCGAGGTTCTCGCGGCCGCGACCGTCGAGGGGCTCGACTCACCGGAGGAGGAACGGCCGAATCGCCTTGCCACGCTTCCCCCCAGAGTCCGGTGGTCGATCTCGGGCGCCCTGGCGCTGGCCAGGACTCGCCTTCAGCAGGGGCCTGCCTGCCGGGCGTTGTTCGCCGGATTGGGCACCGACGGCCTCGGGATCTCGATCGGCTGGTTCGAGGCGCCAGCGTCGTTCATGTGGAGCCCAAGCACATGGACGTGCTGGTGCTGCTGGCGGAGCAGCCCGGCCACGTGCTGTCGAAAGGCGAAATCCTCTCGAGCGTCTGGAAGGACCAGTTCGTTGCCGACTCCGTCCTGACCCGCGCCATCGCCGAGCTACGGCGGAAAACGGCGACGACGCTCAGGCGCCCCGCTTCATCGAGACCATCCCCAGGCGGGGTTACCGCCTGGTCGCTCCGGTGTCACGATCAGGCTCACGCGACCCGGATTCACGCGAAACGGCCGAGCTCGCCGCGGCAGCAGGTGATCGCAGACGCCACTGGAACCTGCTGTCCCTGGCATTGGTGGTGATCTTCGTTGCCGTCGTCGCCGTGGTGGCGCTGACGCGATTCCGCGAGAAGCCCGCGGACCGGCTCGCCGACCGGCTGGGTCTGCGCCACATCACCGCCTCGCCCGAGATCGAGGCCTTCCCCAGCCTGTCGCCCGACGGCAAGTCCCTCGCCTACAGCTCCAATCGCGGAGCGGATCACCGATCATGCCGGAGGGCTAGGCACCTTCGTGCGTTACCCGGCCTGCTCGCCCACTGGGGACCTCGTGGCCTACGAGCTGCGCGAGACGACCTCCGACATCTGGATGATCGATCTGCCCGCCCGATAGGATTCCCTACCGAAACGGGCACGATTCCCACACCCTTGCCGATTCGTCGAACATGACCGCAATCAGGTCGAAGCTCGCAGACCACGACGCCGAGAACAGGGCGATCATCGGCAACCAGTATGTCCGTGGTCGCGGGTTCGAGATCGGTGCGGGCGCGACTCCGAGTCACTACGGTGGGATCACCGAGCTGACGTTCGTCGACAAGCGCAGCATCCCGGAGCTGGAGACTCTCTTCGGCGAAAAGGTGCGCTATCAGGTGATCAATCTGGAAACCGCGCGGGCTCGGGCTAGGGACTCGCCGGCGGATTTCCTGATCGCGCACCATGTTCTCGAGCACACGCCGAACCCGATCGAGACTCTCAGCGAGTGGTTCTCTCTTCTGCGGTCCGGGGGGCGGTTTTTCCTGTCGATTCCTTCTGAGTCCCATCGCTGCGAAGCGGACAGGATCCCGACCCCGATCGAGCACCTTGTCGACGACTACCTGTTCGAGCGGAACGGGGACGACTACGAGAGCAAGGGGCACATCCTGTCCTTCATCGATCAATGGACGGCGATCGCCCCCGACACGTTCTGGTACGCGAGAGAGGGCGTACGTCAGTTTGCGGCAGCCAGCCTCAGCGAGTTGCGGCGTAGCGCGCATGACCTGCACTGGCATACGTTTACGGCTCCCGTGGTCAAGATGACGATCGAGGCCGCCTTCTACTTCGCCGGCGTGGAAATGGAGTGGCGCTGCGTCGAAGAAGCCGCTGGAGCCGTCTACCTTGTCGGAGAGAAAGGGGATACGGTCGACGAGATCGCCACACCGGCGTTCCTGCGAGAGCACCGGGAGGCGCTCCGGAAGGCAGCCGGGCGAATCGGCTGAACGCTTGACCCCCCTCTCCGGCCACCGCTATAGTCGCATATAGTGATATAAGGAGAATTCCCATGCTGAGCATGCCCGAACGGGTCGCGTTCCTCCTGCTGGTCCTGGTCTGCGGCGCTCTCGCTTACCGGGGCTTTGGCCGGATCGTGAAGATCGTCCAGCAGGGCCGGGGCGCCGAGCGCACGAACGGTCTCGCCGGCCGCTTCGCCAAGGCGTTTTTCGAGGTGCTGCTCCAGAAGCCGGTGTTCAAAGCCCGGCCGCTGGTCAGCCTGCTGCACGCGTTCATCTTCTTCGGCTTCAGTTTCTATCTGCTGGTCAACGTGAACGACTTGCTGGAGGCCTTCGTCTCCGGCTGGACGACGATCGGTAAAGGTTCCCCCGGAGGGGGGCAAGTGTGGCAAGTGCTCGCCGGCGTCTTCAACCTGGCCGCGGACCTGCTCAGCGTCTTCGTGCTGGTGGGCATGATCGGCCTGCTCATCCGCCGTTTCATCGGCAAGCCGAAGGTGCTCGGGTTCAACACCAACGTCACACTGCATCCCAAGGTGGCCGCCGGTGGCGTGCGGCGCGATTCGCTGATCGTCGGCATCTTCATCCTGCTGCATGTCGGCGCGCGCTGGCTGGGCACCGCCTTCCACTTGGCGGAGAAGGGCCACGGCGATCCGTGGCTGCCCACCGCGAGCCTGATCTCGGGCGCCTTCCGTGGCATGTCGCCCAGCGCGCTCGAGACCGGGGTCCACGTCTGCTGGTGGCTGGCGATGGGGCTGATCGTGCTCTTCCTACTCTATTTCCCGCGTTCGAAGCACCTGCACCTGATGGTGGCGCCGCTCAACATCGCGCTCGAGCGCAAGACCTCGCGCGGTCTGCTCGACGGCGTCGCCGACGCCTCGAGCCCCGGCGCCAGGACGCTCACCGACCTGTCGTGGCCACAGGTCCTCGACGGCTGGGCCTGCATCCAGTGCAATCGCTGCCAGGAGGTCTGCCCGGCCCACGCCGCCGGCACACCACTGTCGCCGGCGGCGCTCGAGATCAACAAGCGCTACTTCATGAACGACAATGCCGGAGCTCTTGCAGCCGGGGATCACGGAGCACAGGGCGACGGCGCCAACCTGCTTGATTTCGCTACCTCTGTGGATGCCGTGTGGTCGTGCACCACTTGCTATGCCTGCGTCCGGGTCTGCCCGGTGGGCAACGAGTCGATGATGGATCTGATCGACCTGCGCCGCGGCCTGGTGTTCGACGGCGAGACCCCGGACGAGATGGCCGAGGTGCTGCGCAGCCTAGACGAGAAGGGCAACTCCTTCGGCGACTCGCCGCGCAAACGGGCGCGGTGGGCCAAGAAGGGCCTCGACTTCAAGATCAAGAACGCCGCCAAGGAGCCGGTAGAGTACCTCTGGTACGTCGGCGACTTTGCCTCCTACAACCCCGACTGCCAGGAGATCAGCCTCAAAGTGGCGCGGATCCTGGAGAGCGCCGGCATCGACTTCGGCATCCTCTACGAGAAGGAGAAGTCGGCCGGCAACGATGCTCGGCGGGCGGGGGAAGAGGGTCTGTTCGAGGCCCTCGCCGAGCAGAACGTGGCGACCCTCGAGGCTTGCGAGTTCGAGAAGATCTTCACCACCGATCCGCACACCTTCAACGCGCTCAAGAACGAATACGGCCCCCACGGCGGCAAGTACGAGCACATCCAGCACTACTCGACGCTGCTGCTGGAGCTGATGCGCGACGGCAAGATCTCTCTCAACGGCGGCCTCGGCGGTCGCGCCACCTACCACGACCCCTGCTATCTCGGGCGCTACAACGGCGGCTTCGAGGCGCCGCGCGAGGTGATCCGGGCTTGTGGCGTGGAACTGGTGGAGATGCCGCGCAACCGCGAGAATTCCTTCTGCTGCGGCGCCGGCGGCGGCCGGATCTGGATGAAGGACCACGACGACATGACCGAGCGTCCGAGCGAGAACCGCATCCGCGAGGCCCTGGATCTGGGCGAGATCGACTACTTCGTGGTCGCCTGCCCCAAAGACCTGACGATGTATCGCGACGCGGTCAAGACCTCGGGCAACGAGGGCGAGATCGTGGTCAAGGACATCGCTGATTTCGTGTCCGAGGCGATGGGGCGGGGCAGCGAAGCGAGTTGAACGACGGTTCGCCAGCAGCTCAGCCGCCGCCGGCCGCCGATCGCAGGCGCGACCTGCCGAGGCTGACCAGGCGGCCGCCGTCGAGATCGCATGCCCGTGCTGTGCGCAGCGCCAGCGCGCCGGTAGGGCAGGCCTCGGCGCACCGCCGGGCCACCTCGCGCAGGCCGCCGGACAGCGGTTCGTCGAACGGTACCGCGACCGCGACCTCGAAGCCGCGCCCTACGATCGCCAGGCCCAGCCTTTCTTCGGCCTGTTCGGCGATCTCGACGCACACGCCACAGACGATGCATTTGCCGGGCTCGAAGAAGATCTCGGGATGGCTCGAGTCCTGCCGAAAGCGGCGCCGGTCACCGGCGAAGCGGTAGGGGTCCACCTGGTACTCGGTGGCGAAATTGCGCACCGCGCAGCCGTCGGCCTTGCGGCAGCCGCACGAGAGGCAGCGTCGCGACTCGCTCTCGGCCTGCTCGGCGGTGAGGCCCGGGTCGATCTCGACGAAGCTGGTCAGGCGCTCACTGCGGTCGAGCGTGGCGGTCGGAACCCGCGGGCTGCTCTCGATGCCGCGGAAGATCGCCGCCCGTTCGCCCTCGTCGATTCGCCGCATGGCGACGTCCGTCCAGCTGGCGATGCCCTCCACCGCGCGACCGTTCAGGTACTGGTCGATCGAGGCTGCCGCCAGCCTCCCCGCGGCCACCGCGCGCACCGCCAGGTCGGCGCCGAGCACGGCGTCACCGCCGGCGAAGACCCCCGGCAGGTTGGTGGCCAGGGTCGCGGAATCGGCGGCGATGCCCCAGCCGGTGACCTCGAGACCCTCGCTCTTCGGGAGATCGAGCTCCACGCCCTGGCCGACGGCGGCGATCACCGTGTCGCATTCGAGGGTGAGCTCTGAGCCCGCCACGGGCACCGGGCGCCGGCGGCCCGAGTCGTCGGGCTCGCCGAGCTCCATGCGCCGGCAGGTGAGGTCCAGCCCACTGCCAGGGCGGTGGGCGAGGCGCACCGGTGCCACCAGGTACTCAATCGTCACGCCTTCCTCTTCCGCCCCCTCGATCTCCTCCATCAGGCATGGCATCTCATGGCGGGTGCGGCGGTAGAGGACGCGCACGTCAGCCCCCAGCCGTATGGCGGTGCGGGCGGCGTCCATCGCCGTGTTGCCGCCGCCGAGCACGATCACCCGTTCACCCACGGGTGTCGGCTCGCCCGCCGCCACCCGGGCGAGGAAGTCGAGACCGGCGAGCGCCAGCTCCTCGCCCTCGCAACGCAGGCCCTTTGAGAGCTGGGCGCCGATGCCGAGGAATACCGCGTCGTGATCGCGGCGCAGGTCGGCAAGGGTGAAATCGCGGCCCCAGCGTGTGCTCATACGCAGCTCGGCGCCCAGGCGTTCGATGACCTCGATCTCGGCGTCGAGCGCGGCGGGGGGCAGGCGGTAGTCGGGGATACCCCAGCGCAGCATGCCGCCGGGCACCGGGTGGGCGTCGAAGAGGGTGCAGGCGTGCCCGGCCCGCAGCAGGTAGAAAGCCGCCGTGAGCCCAGCCGGACCGGCGCCGACGATGGCCACCGACTTGCCCGTGGCGACTGGGGCCGGCGGTTCCCACGGCCGGGGCGCGACCAGGTTGCGGTCGGTGGCGTAGCGATGCAGCGCGGCGATCGCCAGCCCCTCGTCATGATCGCAGCGCCGGCAGTGCTGCTCGCACAGCCGCGGACAGATGCGGCCCAGGGTTCCAGGCAGCGACAGGGTGTCGGAGATCACCTCCATCGCGTGACGGGGTGAGCCGGCGGCGATGCCTTGCACGAAGCCCGGGATGTCGAGGCCGGCGGGGCATTGGGCCGCGCACGGTGCCACGCAGTCGCCGGCGTGGTCCGAGAGCAGCAGCTCGAGCGCCATCTTGCGCGACGCGTGGACGTCGTCGCTGTCGGTCGTAACCCGCATGCCGTCCGCCGCCGGCAAGGCGCAGGCGGGCGACAGGGTGCGTTGGCCCTCCACCTGCACGCAGCACAGGAAGCATGACGCCGATGGTTCCAGGCCGTCGACATGGCAGAGGGTGGGGATCCGGATGCCGAGCGCGCGGGCGGCGGTCAGGATGGTGGTCCCCGGCGTGACCGTGATCTCCCGGCCGTCGATTTCGAGCGAGATCGTGCTCATGACTGACCTCGATCAGTCTCCCTGTCTCGGAACCGGTGACGTGGCACAGGTCATCCGCCCCGAAACCACCTCCACCGCACCGTCCTTGCAGGCCTGGAAGCACATGTCGCAGCGGGTGCAGAGCGTGTCGTCCACAACGTGTCGCTCGTAGGGACGCGCGTCGATAGCGCCGACCGGGCAGGCCTGGGCGCACAGCGTGCAGCCGATGCAGGCGTCGTTGATCCGATAGGAGATCAGCGCCGAACAGCGCCCGGCAGGGCAGTGGGCTTCGTCCCCCCGAAGGGGGGCAGGTGGAACAACGTGGGTCTCGAACTCGTCGCGAAAGTGACGCAGCGCCGATTGCACGGGATTCGGCGCGGTCTGGCCGAGGCCGCAGAGGCTGGTGCGCGACACCCGGTCGGCCAGCTCGGTGAGCGCGTCGAGGTCGCCGTCACGCCCCTCGCCTTCACACATGCGGTCGAGGATCTCGAGCATGCGCCGGGTGCCGATGCGGCAGAAGGTGCACTTGCCGCACGACTCCTCGGCGGTGAAGCGCAGGAAGAAGCGCGCGATGTCCACCATGCAGTCGCGGTCGTCGAGCACCACCAGGCCGCCCGAGCCCATGATCGCCCCGGTCTCGGCCAGCGCCTCGTAGTCGATCGGGGTGTCGGCGAGGCGCGCCGGCACGCAGCCGCCCGAGGGACCGCCGAGCTGAACCGCCTTGAGCCGGCGGCCGTTTTCGAGGCCACCGCCCTGGGTCTCGACGACCTCGCGGATGGTCACTCCCATCGGCACCTCGATGAGGCCGCCGCGGCGCACCTTGCCGGCGAGCGCGAAGACCTTGGTGCCCTTGCTGGTTGCCGTGCCGAGGGCGGCGAAGGCGTCGGCACCATGACGCAGGATCCACGGCACGCAGGCCAGGGTCTCGACGTTGTTGATCACCGTCGGTCGGCCGCGAAAGCCTTGCTCGACGGGGTACGGCGGGCGCAAGCGCGGCATTCCGCGCTTGCCTTCGAGCGAGGCGATGAGCGCGGTCTCCTCGCCGCAGACGAACGCGCCCGCCCCCTCGCGTACCTCGAGCCGCAGTGAGAAGCTGGTGCCGAGCACGCTCTCGCCCAGGAGACCGGCTGCCTCAGCCTGGCGGATGGCCTCGCGCACGTGCCGCACGGCTTGCGGGTACTCCGCGCGGACGTAGAAGAAGCCCTCCTCGGCACAGGTAGCCCAGGCGGCGATCGCCAGCCCCTCGACCACCCGGTGGGGATCGGCTTCGAGCACCAGCCGGTCCATGAAGGCGCCAGGGTCGCCCTCGTCGCCGTTGCAAATCACGTACTTCGGGGCCTCCCGGGAGTGGGCGAGCTTCCACTTGCGGGCGGTGGGGAAACCGGCGCCACCCCGGCCTCGCAGCCCGGAAGCTTCGATCGCGGCGATCACCTCGTCGGGAGTCGACTCCCGGAGGCACCATTCCAGCACCCGGTAGCCGTCGCGGGCGCGGTAGTCGTCGAGCGATAGCGGATCGATCTCGCCGCAGTTCTCGAGCACCACGCGCGTTTGCCGAAGGGGCGGCGCGACCTTCGCCACTTGGGAGTCCGGCGTCGGGTCCCGTCCATCGGAAAGAAGCGCCGTCGCGGTCTGGTCGAGACCCCAGCGGACGCGGGTGAGCCAGCGCCGCGGCCGCAGGTGGCGGCGGGCGATGGCGCGCGCCTCCTCGGGCGTCACGTGAGCGTAGACGGCCCGGCGGCCGTCGTCGATGACTTCCACCACCGGCTCGCGATGACAGCCACCGGCGCAGCCCACGGCCTTCACCGCCGATCGCCGGCCGGCCTCCGCCGCCGCGCTCGCCAGCGCCTCGAACACCGGGCGAGCACCGTTGGCGATGCCGCACGATCCCAGGCCGACGCGCAGCTCGATGTAATCCCCCGCGCTCATGCCGTCCCCCCGAAGGGGGGCAAACGTAACACTGGCGTCCCCCCGAAGGGGGGCAAACGTGACACCGTCGCCGTCAGCCGCTCGCCCGCGGTCGCCGGCGTCAGGTGGCCCGCGGTCTCCTCGCCTACCATCATCACCGGTGCCAGGCTGCAGCAGCCCAGGCACGCCACCGGCTCGAGCGTGAAACGCCGCTGCGGATCGGTGTCGGCGCCGGGTGGCACCCGGAGATGACGCCGCAGCTCCTCGTCGACGTGGGTGACGCCGGCGACGTGGCAGGCAGTACCGTGGCACAGTCGCACCACGTGTTCGCCCACCGGTGTGCGGCGAAAGCGGGCGTAGAAACTGGAGGTGCCGGCGGCCTGTGCCAGCGTGATCTCGGTCAGCTCGCAGAGGCGCCGCAGGGCCGCGTCGGGAAGGTAACGGTAGTGCCCCTGGATCGCCTGAAACAGGGGGATCGCCGCCTCCTGGCCGCGGCCCAGGCGCGCCACCAGATCGTCGACGAAGGCGAGATCCAATTCGGGCTCGGCCGGCGGGACCGAAGGCTCCTGTAGGGGCTCACGGCGTGCGCCCTTCTTTCGAATCGCGACGAGATCGGGCGTACGCCGTGAGCCCCTACCCGGAGAGGCGTCGCCCCGTCGGCCGACGAGCCACTTGCCGCCGGTTAGAAACAGCGCCGCGGAGACCAGAAGCACCCAGCCCAGTCGACGGTTGTTCGTCTCCCGCCTGAGCGACGTCTCGGTCTGCCGCTCCCTTTCCGCTTCGAGCTCGGCCGCCGCCTCGGTGTCGGTCCGCGCGCGCTCCTCGAGCGCTTCGATTCTCTCGGTGTCGATGAGCGCCCGTGCCCGGGCCACGGCGGCGTCCGCCACCAGCATCGCCGTCGACGCCAGCACCGCGAAGCCGGCGAGCACCGTCAAGGCGAACACGCCCAGCCCGCGATCGTCTGGTCTCATGGCGCTACACGGCTCACGACGCCGCCTCCGCGTCCGCGCCACGGCAGCTCAAGTGAACCGGGCAGGACTCGTAGCATCGGGCGCAGGCCAGGCAGGACGTGCGGACCGCGCGCATCTCCTCGATCGCGCCGTAGGGGCAAGCCTTGTTGCACAGGCCGCAGTCGAGCTCGCGGTCCGGCGTGATCGAGACGCCGCGCCAGGACAGCCGCGAGGTCAGCGACAGCAGTGCGCCGTACGGGCACAGGTAGCGGCAGTAGGGCCGGCCGACGAACAGGCCGAGCAGCAGGAACGCCCCGCCGATCAGCATCATGTGCACCGGCCCGGTGAAGCGGAAGAAGCCCACGAAGGGATCGAAGCGGCAGATGATGAAGTCGCGTCCGGCCGCCGGCAGCACCGCCAGGGCGACGGCGGCGACGAGATAGAGCCACTTGAGCGAGCCCAGCGCGCGATCGAGTCGTGGCGGTACCTGGATCGGCTTCAGCAGCACCAGTTCCTGGATCGCGCCCAGGGCGCACACGCCACCGCAGAACACCCGGCCGAAGAAGAGCGCCGCGAGAAGCGGCAGCATGAAGATGCCGATCACGAAGTAGGGCACCGCGTGATTCGGGTCGGCCAGCGCCACCGCGACGTTCTGGATCGAGCCGATGGGGCAGATACAGCCTTCGCGGTAGAAGCCGAAGTACGCCAGGCAGACGACGGTGAGCGCGAAAGCCAGCCGGCGACTGCGCCGCTTCAGCACGATCCAGGCGGCCAGCAACAAAGCGCCGCCGAGCAGCGCCATGTCCAGCACCTGGCGCCACGGCGCCAGCGACCGGGGACGCTGCACCTCGGGCGTCACGTAGCCTTCGCCGATCACTTCGTCGGTAGGCGCGACGTCGACCGGCCGCTGGTAGTCGGCCGGGTCCTGGGCGGCGGCTGACAGACCGAAAGCGAGCAGCAGAGCGACTACCAGCGAAACGTGGATGGCGCGTCGCATGCTCGTCCCGCCCTTCTCGCGGCCGAGTCCGGACTACGCCGCCGGCTCCCGGCGCTCGTAGGCGTCCTCGGGGCAGGCGGTGGAGATCGAGCAACGGTTGCAGTCGAGGCAGACGTCGTGGCGTACCTCGAGGCGGATCGAGCCCAGGCCGGCGGGCTCCTTGCACGCCATCACGCAGCGGCCGCAGCCGTTGCACAGAGACTCGTCGATGACGTACTCGTAGAAGTTGTTGGCCGGGTCGTCGGGGTCGATCCAGCCGATCGCCTTGCGCTCGATGGCGTCGCGCGGGCAGAGCTTTTCGCTCGGCAGGCCGTCGGGGCCGACGGCGCTCTTGATCTCGAAATACGCCGGGCAGATGTAGCAGCGGCCGCACTCGGGGTAGTGGTTGACCGCCCGCACCGCCGACAGTGGCAGCACGCAGTCGGTGGCGCAGGCGTCGCAGATCTCGACGCCGAGGGCGCCGAGCTGGCTGTTGATGCACTTGTTCGGGTCGATCTCCCAGGCGTAGGTGTCGTGAGCCTTGACCGTCAGGTAGGCGGTGACCCCGCCCATCCCCACGAGAGCCGCGCCGCGGGCGGCGTGGCCGAGCATCTCGCGCCGGGTGAGTCGGCTCATGACTGCTTCTCCGTCCGCTCGAAGACGCAGATCTGGCGCCCTGCGGTGTCGGCGACATAGATTCGATCCATGAATCCGGTCGCGACGTCCATGTTCTTTGCCGCCGGGTCGAAGGCCTCGTCGGCCGCCACTACCGTGAGTAGCTGGCCCTCCGAATCGTAGATCTTGACGCGTGGCGGCGCCTTTTCGGTGACCACCACCCGGCCGCTCGAGGTCAGCGTTACGTTGGTCGGGTTGCAGCAGCCCGGGAAGCCCTCGGGATCGACGCCGTCGAAACGGCCGAACCTGCCGAGCAGCTCGCCGTCCGGTGTGTAGCGTTCCACCCGATGCATCCCCGGGTTGGCCACGTGGACCACCCAACGGGACCCGCGTCCTCGGCCGCGGCCGAGGACGAAGTCCACCACCCCGTTGGGGATGTCGAAGCCGCCCTTGCGATGCCGGTCGCCGATGTTGTTGAGGAGGTTCCGTTCGCGGTCGAAATGACGGATGCAGCGCGCGGCGGCGTCGGCGACGAACACGCTCTCGCGGGTGATGCCGATGGCGGTCACCAGACCCAGAAGATCGTCGTCGCGCCAGGTGTCGATCAACCGGCCGAGGGGGTCGAAGATCTCGATCTGCCCGGCCTCGCCCACCCACACGGTGTCGTCCACCGCCACCGAGTATCCGTCTTTCGACGTTGGCCAGCTGCGCACCTGACGCTCCCGACCGTAGACCGCGACGCGTGAATCGCCGACCGCGTGGAGCAGATTGAAAGGAGTCGGTTCGGTGGGAGCCACGACGTGCATGACGGAGACCATCGCCAATCCCCGCAGCGCGTGATCGAAATCGCCAGCGCCGAGGGTGCCGGCCAAGCGGTACTCCAGTGGCGCCGCCACCTGGGTCATTTCCCCACCTGGAGGCACACCATGCGCTCGAGGTCGCGGATCACCAGCTTGCCGCCCGAGAGCGCCAGCGGCGCCCACACGTCGTGGCCGCCGAGGACCTGGGCGCTCGCCAGCTCCTGGTACCCGGTGGTGCTCGCCTCGAGGAGGCGCAGCATGCCGGTCCGGCCCTCGAGGATGAAGAACATGCCGTCGGCGAGCAGGAAGCTGCCGAGGCCGAAGGAGGCTTTGCCTTCGCTCGTCCACACAGCCTTGCCATCGCCGTCGAGGCAGGTGAAGAGGCCGCGCTTCTTCTTACCCACGGCGAAGAAGTGACCATCGTGGACGATCGGGGTCTGCACCTCCGAGTTCCACGTATCAGGCGCGTGCACGAAGACCTCCTCGGCGGTGAAGCTGCCGTCACCGTTTCTGACCCGCAGCATCGCGCCGCCGCTGTCGTAGCCCGCCGTGATGTAGACGCGCTCGCCGTCGAGCGCCAGGGGTGAGGGCGACGCGGAGATGTTGAACTTGAAGGGGAAGTGCCACAGCTGCTTGCCGTCGGCCGCGGCGATGCCGTGGGCCCCGAACAGCGTGGAGTAGAGCAACTGGTCGACGCCGCCGAGCCTGGCCGGCATCAACGAGGCATGCGACATCGGCCAGCCCTCGGGATTGGGAGTGCGCCACGCCTCATCGCCGGTGGCCTTGTCGAAGGCCACCACCAGAGCCGAGCCGCCGGGGGCGACGAGCACGCGGTCGCCGTCGAGCAGGGGGCACTGACCGTTGTACCAGGGCGGGATCTTGGTGCCGTACTCCTGCACCAGGTTCTTGCGCCAGATCTCCTTGCCGGTCTCGGCGTCGAGGCAATGGAAGGTGGCCTTGGGGTCGAGCGAGAAAACGTGCTTGCCGTCGAGCGCCGGCACCGTGCGGGTGATGCCGTGGTTGGGTCGGATGCGGCGGGCCTCGCGGTAGGTCCACAGCTCACGGCCTTCGTCGAGGGTGACACTCTTCACCAGCCACTCGGAGGTCTCCGAGTCGTAGTCGTGAAACACCACGCGCTGGCTGTGAATAGCGGCGGCCGCGTAACCCTGGTTCATCGGCAACGACCACAGCACGGTCGGGCCGTCCTCGGGCCAGGCGCGCAGGAGGCCGGTTTCGGCGGAGATGCCGTCGCGGTTGGGGCCCCGGAACTGCGGCCAGTCGTCGGCCGCGACGGTGGTCGTCAGAGCCAGGCAGCAGAGGGAAGGGAGGATGTGCCTTTTCATGGTGCTCTCACTGTGCTGCTCTCAGCCACTGTGCCAGGAGAGCCGGAAAAACTGGAATACCCGTTCGGGTAGGGCTCTTGTAACGAAGCTGTAAAACTGGGATCACGTGTAAGATCCGAACACGGTGGAGCTGCGAGTCGTCGACGCCGGCACGGTCGGTCCGTTCAGGTCTCAGGCCCTGTGGCACGGAATCGCCTCGGCGATGAAGCCTGGCGACGCCACGGTCCTGTCTTTTTGCCGCCCCTCTTCCCCCTACGTCGGCCTCGGCTACCACCGCTCGATCGACGAGATCGATCTCGGCGCCTGCGACCGCCTCGGCCTGCCGGTGATCCGGCGCCAGATCGGTGGTGGACCGGTCTACCTCGACGCCGATCAGCTCTTCTTTCAAGTCACCTTGCCCGCCGACCGGGCACCGGCCCGGATCGACCTCCTCTACGAGATGTGTCTCGAACCAGCCGCGTCAGCCTTCAGAGCTCTCGGTCTGGCGGTCCGCCGCAATGGCGTCAACGACCTCGCGGTAGCGGACGAGCGCGGCAACCGCAAGATCTCGGGCACTGGCGCCGGGCGCATCGACGACGGCGTTACCGTGGTGGGCAACGTGCTGTTCCGCTTTCCACACGAGCGGATGGTCGAGGTCCTGGCGCTGGCCGGCGACCGGTCGCGCCAGGAGTGTTTGCGCCTGATGCGGCGCCACGTCACCTCGCTGGCGGCCGAGGGCTTCGAGGGGGTGGGCTTCGACGAAGCGCGCTCGGCTCTCATCGAGGCCTACGGCGAAGCCCTCGGAACATGTCTCGAAAGCGCGCTGAATGAGTCCGAAGAGGAAGCGATCAGCGAGTGGGAAGAGCGCCTCGGAGATCCCGAGTGGCTCGCCGTGCCGGAGCGGCCGCGGCGTACGATGCACCATGTCAAGATCAGCGCCGACGCCTGGCTGGTGATGATGGCGGAAGACGGTTTGAGCGTCGAGGCCTCGATCGTCGGCGGACAGATCGAGAGAGCGAGAATTGTGGCACCAGGTCTCGACGCAAATGCGCTCGAGGGCAAGCTCGCAGGGCAGTCGGTTCGGTCCGCTGAGCTGCGGCGGACGCTCGAGCCCTTCGGGGTGACCGGCCGCCGCGTCGTCCGGCTCTTCGAAACTCTGCCGACCCTCGCTTGACGATCCCTCGCGGCGCTCATTACTATATTCCCTAATTACGATGAATGGCTTTTGGGGCCGCGCGGCGACAAGAGGAAGACATGATGACGACACTCGAGCTCTTCACGGTGGGCGGCTACCGGCTGGCGGCGGGTCGCTCCTATGACGAGGCGACCCATCTGTGGGTCGAGACGGTGGCCGAAGGCGCTGCCCGTTGCGGCTTCGATCCCCTCGGCAGCGAGACCTCCGGCGACGTGGTCGCGGTCTCCTTCGAGCCCGTGGGCACCTCCGTCGAGCGTGGCCAGGCGTTCGGCAGCCTGGAGGCGGCGAAGTTTGTCGGTCCGTTGATCGCGCCGATCTCGGGCACGATCCGTGCCCACAACGGAGAAGTCGTCGCCCGTCCCGGTCTGGTGAATCAGGATCCGATGGCCCACTGGCTGATCGAGGTGCAGCCCTCCCGGCCGGACGAAGAGCTGGCTCTGCTGCTCCGCGACCCCGACCGCGTGCGCGCCTGGTTTGCAGCCGAGGTCGAGAAGTTCGAGCGCCAGGGAGCGATCACTCAGTGAGCTGTCAGTCTCAATCCCCCGCGACCGCGGAGCCGCTGCCCGCGAGCGCGCGACTCCTGCGTCCGCCTTCGGCGGAATCAAAGGGGATGAGGCTGCGCCGACGGCATTTCGGCAACTCCATCGAGTTCTACGCCCCGGGGCTCAAGCGTTGGCAGACCGCCGAGTGGCGGCCGAAGAAGGCCAACCGGTTCCTACCGATCAGCGTCACCGGCACCGCCTGCGCGCTGCAATGCGACCACTGCGAGACCAAAGTGCTGCAGGGCATGATCACCGTCTCGCGCCAGAAGGGCCTGTTCGACACCGCGCGGGAGCTGGCGGGCCAGGGCGCCGACGGCATTCTGGTCTCGGGCGGCTCGACGCGCACCGGTGAGGTGCCGCTCATGCCGCACCTGGACGACATGAAGCGCGTGCGCGAGGAGCTCGGCCTGAAGGTGATCGTCCATTCCGGCGTGGTCTCGCCGCGGCTCGCCGAGGGTCTCGCGTCAGCTGACGTCGACGGCGTCATGCTCGACATCATCGGCGCGGACGAGACCATCGGTCAGGTCTACCACCTGGAGCTCTCGGCCACCGACTTCGAGCGTTCGCTCGAGCTGCTGGCGGCCAGAGACATGCGGATCATCCCGCACATCGTGCTCGGTCTGCACTACGGGCGCTTCCTGGGCGAGCACAAGGCGCTCGAGATGATCCGCCGCCACCCGGTCTCGACCCTGATCCTGGTGGTGCTGACGCCGCTGGTGGGCACGGCCATGGGGCATCTCTCGCCGCCGCCGATCGAAGACGTGGTGGACTTCTTCGCCCATGCCCGCTCGGAGATGCCGGATACCCAGATCAACCTGGGCTGCGGACGGCCGATGGGGGACATGAAGATCGCCCTCGACCAGGCCGCCGTCGATCACGGGCTCAACGGCATCGCCTACCCCGCCGAGGGCATCGTCGAGTACGCCCGTGGCCGCGACCTCGAACCGGCGTTCTACGAGTACTGCTGCTCGATGACCTGGGCCGAGGTATGAGCCGTTGGCGTAGCCTGAGCGACGACGGCGCCGCCGCCGCTGCCGGTCTGGCGACCGACGAGGCTCTCATGCTGCGCCACGGCCGGGAGGACTCCTCAGGCGGTTTCGGCGCCACGCTGCGCCTCTACACCTACCGTCCACACTGCGCCCTGGTCGGCCGGTACCAGAACCTGGAAGACGAGGTCGACCTCGACTTCTGCCGAGCACACGACGTCCAGGTCGGTCGGCGACCGACCGGTGGCGGCGCGATCATCATGGGGCCGGGGCAGCTCGGCATCGCAGTGGCCGCGCCCGCGAGCGCGGAGTCGACCCCGCGAGAGCTCTTGAAGCGTTACGCCGAAGGGGTGATCGCCGGACTCCGCCGGCTCGGCGTCGACGCCGCCTTCCGCTCGAAGAACGATCTCGAGGTCTCCGGCCGCAAGATCGCCGGTCTCGGCCTGTATCTCGATCCGCGCGGCGCCATCCTGTTCCACACCAGCGTACTGGCCGATCTCGACGTCGCCCTGATGCTGAGAGTGCTGCGCATCCCGGGCGCCAAGCTCGCAGGCAAGGCCGTGGCCAGGATCAGTGAGCGTGTCACCACCGTCTCGCGTGAGCTGGATCGGCCGGTACAGGCAACCGAGGTTCGGCAGGCGGTGCGCGCGGGCTTCGCCGAGACTTTCGGAGTCGAGCTCCAGGACGGTGAGCTGGATGAGCCCGAAGCTCGCCGCCGCGACGAGCTGGTCGCCCGTCGCTACGGCGACGACGCCTGGATATATCAGCGCAGCCCGCGGCGCGACGCCCGCGGATCGGCTCTGCTCAAGACCCCGGAAGGTCTGCTGCGCGTCTACGTCGCGACCCACGGCGAGGTGATCAAGAGCGCGCTCGTCACCGGCGACTTCAACGTCCTGCCGCCCGCCGTCTCGCGGCTGGAGGCCACGCTGCGCTGGAGCCGCGCCGAGCCCGGTCGGATCGGCGAGCTGACGGCGGAGTCCTCCGCGGCCAACGCTCTCGGCATGCCATCCGAGGCGATCGCGTCGGCGATCTGGGAAGCGACCGAGAAGGCGCTCGATCTTCAGCGCGACGCCCACCCACAGCGCCTCGAAGGCTCCTGTTACTTCCCTGATCCGGCGGCGACCTCCCAGCCGTCAGGAGGACGGATATGACGCCCCTGGTACAGATCGACGACCAGCTCGAAGTATCGTCCCAGACCAGCCCCGACTGGGTGCGGATCAGCTACGCCAGCGCCCTGGCGCTACGCTTCAAGTCCGGCCGCTTCCAGCGTCCTTTCGACTTCGGCGGCATCAATCTGCTGCTGACCTACGACCAGGGGTGTCGCTCCGATTGTGGCTACTGCGGCTTGGCGCGCTCGCGCCAGGGCGCCTACGAGGACAAGTCGTTCATCCGGGTGGAATGGCCGCTGGTCGGCACCGACGAGCTGGTCGATCGCATGGCCGAGCACGAGGAAAAGCTCACGCGCCTGTGCATCTCGATGGTGACCCACGGTTACGCCTACCGCGACACCCTCGAGATCACCCGGCGGATCCGCTCCCGGCTCGCCACGCCGCTGTCGATCCTGGTGGCGCCGCCGACGCTCAACGAAGAGCGCCTGCGCGCGCTCAAAGACGCCGGCACCGACATGATCGGCATCGGCCTCGACGCTGTCACCGAGGAGCTCTTCCGCCAGATCCGCTCCGACGTCCCCCGGGGTGGCCTGAAGTGGGACAACTACTGGAACATCGTCCACCAGGCGCGCGACCTCTACGGCCCCTGGAAGGTCAACTGCCACACCCTGGTGGGGCTCGGCGAGACCGACCACGACCTGATAGGGATCTTCGACGACCTCCTGGAGCGACAGATCTTCTCCTATCTCTTCTGCTTCAACCCCGAGCCCGACTCGCGCATGGCCGAGCATCCAAAGACCCCCGTCCGTCGCTGGCGCCGCGTCCAGCTCGCCAAGTTCCTGCTCGAGGAGTGTGGTCTCGAGCCGGGCGCCTTCGACTACGACGACGAGGGCACCCTGGCCCGCATCCATGCTCCCGCCGAGCTGGTCGAGCGCGCCGTGCGCGACGGCCACGCCTTCATGACCAACGGTTGCCCCAGCGCCGGCGGCGAGCCCGGCTGCACCCGCCCCATGGGCAGCTGGCGCCCCACCGAGGCGCCCCGCGACTACCCCTGGCAGCCCACCGACGCCGACCGCGCCGCGGTCCTGGAGCAACTCCACCTCGACGAGATCCTACGCCCCGGTCCCGGTCCCGGCCCCTCACGGCCGCCAGAGCGTTGGGCGCCGCCGGCAGCGGGTCGGCCCGCCGTTTGACGACCGGCACCGGGGCGGATCGGCTCCAAAGGCTCGACGGTAGTTCAGGGTATGACCTCGAAGGTCGCTCGATCCTCGATTCGGTAGACGTAAAAGTGCCGGTCGAGGGTGAGGATCCGCCGCAGCCTCAGAGCCTCGGCCGCAGCGACCAGAGATGCATCGGCGAGATCCATCGGTGTATCTTCGAACTTCCTCATCAGCTCCCGCATCCGGCTCTGTTCCGCAGGTGGCGACTCATGAAGTCGAACTAGGCCGTTATCGAGGAAACCCCACAACTCTTCCTGGGCCGCAAGTCCTCCGGCTCGCCGCAGGAGGTACATCGCCTCGACCCAGCAGGCCCAGGTCGTCACGAGTGGTTCCGGCGGTAGCTGCTCCAGAGCTCGAGCACAGGCGGCGTGGTGCGGATCGTCGCCATCGATCAAGGCCACCAGGGGCCCGGTATCGCTGAGCGTCACAAATGCCCTGCTCGGCGCTTCGCCACCAGATGGTCGGTGAGTTTCTCGCCGCAGGTCTCGGACAGGCGCTGATCTCCGCCGCTATGCACCCGTCCAAGCCGCCCCTCCATGAGGTTCGCCAATGTCTTTGCCTCCGCCGGGCGGGAAACCTCGTCTTGGGCGTCGGCGCGTCTTCGCGCAAGCTGCTCGGCGATCCACTCTACCGGAGTCTTGCCGCTGGTTTCCGCCACGGTTTCCAGAGCGGCAAAGAGCGGATCCGGGATTTCGAGAATGTGTGCCATGGTCGACCTCCGGTGCTCAGCTTATCAGTACCTCTTCGCGAAGAAGAAGACGATCGTCCTCGTCCAGGCCGAGGCCGACCGCCTCAGTCCCCCGCCGCCTGCGAGCGGCGGAAACCGTCGGCCTTTCAGCAGCTGATCTGGCGCCTCGCGGCCCGACCAGTTCCCGAGCTCTGATCGCGAGTGAGCGATAAGGGCGGTTACGCGGCTACCCGAGCAGTAGGGACCACCGGGTAGCTCGGCGTTCCGGGCCTCTAAAGATGCAGCAGGTCCGAAGCCGGCGGCGTCTTGACCCGGCCGCGGAGCTCGCCTTCGATCTCCTCGGGCAGGGGGAACCAGCGCAGGCGCTCGAAGCCGGCTGAAGGGGATTCGAAGGGAACAGGTTGGGGATCGGCCTCGCCTTCGGCCACGGCGAGGGTCCGCCGGGCTTCTTCGAAGTAGCCCTCGATCGCCGATTCCGGCTCGGTGGCGCGACGTGAGCGATATTCCATCCGTCCCGAGCGGTAGGTGACGTCATCGAGCCCCATGGGCGGATCGGGGTGGCCGCGCCAGTGGCGCCACTGGGCGGTGACGGCGTCGAAGCGGTACTGGGGCAGCAGCTTCCAGCCCTCCTCGGCCACCAGGTGCACGGCTCGCAGCAGGAAGTCGAAAATCGCCTCGGAGATGAAGTAGTTGAAGTTGACCCGCACCCACCCCGGCTTGATCCCCTCGCAGCCGAGCAGGATCTCGCGCTCGAACTCCCTCGAGGTGGTGAGGTCGATCCCCAGCAGGCGGTGGCCGTAGGGCCCGGCGCAGGAGCAGCCGCCCCGGGTCTGGATGCCGAACAGATCGTTGAGCAGCGCCACCACGAAGTTGTGGTGCAGATAGCCGTTGCCGTGCCGCACGACGAACGACACGATCGACAGCCGCGGTGCCTCCTGGTGGCCCAGGATCTCGAGATTCTGGTTGCCGCTCCACGACTCGATTGCTCGCTGGATGAAGTCGTGCTCGCGGTGCTGGATGACCTCGCTCCCCACCGACTCTTTGAGCTGCAGCACCAGACCGGCGCGGATCGACTCGACGATCGCCGGCGTGCCGCCCTCTTCCCGGTGCTCGGGGCTCTCCAGGTAGCGATGCTCCTCGGTGTTGACGTAGGCCACCGTGCCGCCTCCGGGCACCGCCGGCACCTGGTTGCTGAACAGGCTCTTCTTGGCCACCAGCACCCCCGGGGTGCCGGGGCCGCCGACGAACTTGTGGGGCGACAGGAAAACCGCGTCCTTGCTCGCCAAGCTGTCGCCGGCGGGGCTCATTTCGATCTTCACGTAGGGAGCCGCGGCCGCGTAGTCCCAGAAGGAGAGCGCGCCGTGACGGTGCAGGATGGCGGCCACAGTGTCGGCGTCGGACTCGATGCCGGTGACGTTCGAGGCGGCCGAGAAGCTGCCGATAAGGAGCGGCCGCTTGCCGTAGCGTTCGAGCTCCCGCTCCAGGTGCTCGAGGTCGATCCGGCCGTTGGCGTCCTCGTCGATCACTACCACGTCGGCGATCGACTCGCGCCACGGAAGCTCGTTGGAGTGGTGCTCGTAGGGGCCGATGAAGACCACCGGGCGTTCCTCCTGCGGGATCCGCTCGGTGAGCCGGTAGCGGGCGTCCAGATCCGCCGGCACGCGCAGGTTGAGGATGTCGATCAGCTTGTGGATCGCGCCGGTGGCGCCCGAGCCGCAGAAGATCACCACGTCGTCGTCCGAGCCGCCGACGGCCTGCTTGACGATCTTCCGGGCATCCTCGCGGAAGCGCGTGGTTTGCAGACCCGTGCCCGAGGTCTCGGTGTGGGTGTTGGCGTAGAGCGGCAGCACCTCGTCGCGGATGAAGTCCTCGATGAAGGTCAACGAGTGGCCGGACGCCGTGTAGTCGGCATAGGTGACTCGGCGGAGCCCGAAGGGACCGTCGATGGCTCGATCTTCGCCCACCAGCGAATCGCGGATGGTTTCGAGCAAGTGGTGGCGTTCGCCGTCCGGCGTGCTCATACGGTCTGGCGCTGTCGTGCTCATACTGGTGGCCTACGGAGACTGCGGGATTCAGGGCGTGGAGGAGTGCAGTATATCCGTTGTGGGAACTGCCCGCGCGGGTAGGGCACTCGCCGTTCCTCCGGGTGTTTCGAATCGCGACGGTCAGGAGCAGACTGGCATGCGTATTCGAGGCAGATACAGCCTTCGCGAAGACCATGGAGTTACTCGACCACCTCACGCGGCTCGTCTTCCCCTACGCTCTGGCCTGGTGTCTCTTCCTGCTGGTCCTGCGCACCGCCGTCGTGCTGCGCCGGGGCTACAAGGTGGAGCTCGGCGCCCCGAAAGGCAGCCCTCGCCGCGGTATCCTGTATTCGTTGACCTTCTCGATGCTGCCCTGGAAGAAGGACTCGACCCGCCGCCATCCCTGGACTTACGCCGCCGGCATGGGCATGCACCTCGGGATCTTTCTGACGGTGCTCTTCGCATTGGGCAGGCGGTTCGCCTCGTGGCCCGACTGGAGTCTGCCGATCTTCGCCGTCGCCGCCTTTGTCGGGCTGGTGAGCGCCCTGGGCCTGTTCGTCAAGCGAGGCACCAGGGCGTACATGCACGCGATCTCGACTCTCGACGATTTCCTGGCCAACGCGCTCGTCCAGCTTTACCTGCTGGGTGGCTTTCTGACCGCGTTGTTCCCGGCCTTGAACGGCTTCTGGCGCTTGACGGCGATCCTGCTGCTGCTCTACGTACCGCTCGGCAAGATCTACCACATGCTGCTGTTCTTCGTCTCGCGCTCACTCTTCGGTCTGCAGTTCGGCCGCCGCGGCGTGCTGCGGCACGACCTGCCCATCAGCTACTGACGCCGGAACGCGAACCATGGCCCAGACCACCGTCGCCCACGACGCCCTCCAGGTTCTCGACGCCCGGCTCAACCTGCCGCTGACCACCTATCTGGAGGCATGCACCCACTGCGGCCTGTGCGCCGAGGCCTGCCACTTGTATCGCGCCGATCCGGTCGCCAAGCACATCCCGTGCTTCAAGGCCGACACCGTGCGCAAGGTCTACCAGCGCTACCACACCCCCACGGGACGTTTCCTGCCGTGGCTTCTCGGGCTCTCGGACCTCGACGACGAGACCCTCGACGACTGGGTGGAGCCGGTCTTCCAGTGCACCATGTGCCGGCGTTGCTCGATCGAGTGCCCGCTCGGCATCGACAACGCCGCGATGATCGCCACCGCCCGGGCGATCCTGACCAGCGCCGGCAAGGCGCCGCCGACTCTGATGGAGCACGGCCGGAAGTCCTGCGAGGCCGGCAGCCCGCTGGGTTTGACCCGCGAGCAGTTCCTGGATCGCATGGAGTGGATCGAGGAAGAGCTCCAGGAAGAGCTCGACGATGACGACTACGAGGTGCCGATCGACCAGGAGGGAGCGGACATCCTGTTCATTCCCGCCTCGATCGAGCTCATGAAGTACCCACAGAGCATCCAGGCCTGCTGCCGAATCTTCCAGCAGGCGGGCGCGTCGTGGACGCTGTCGAGCACCTGCTACGACGTCACCAACTTCGGCGTCTTCCTGGGTGACTCACAGATCTCGAGGACAATCGCCACGCGCGACATCGAGGAGGCCGAGCGGCTCGGCGTCCACACGGTCGTCACCTCGGAGTGCGGCCACGCCTACCGCGCTCTGCGCTGGGAGGCGCCGGACTGGCTGCAGGAGAGCCTGCCGTTCGAGGTCAAGAACATCCTGGAGCTGGCGGACGAATGGGTGGCGGAGGGCCGGCTGCGGCTCGACCCATCCGCCAACCCGGAGCCGGTCACCTACCACGACCCGTGCAACATCACCCGCAACGGTGGCGTCGTCGAAGAGCCGCGTCGCCTGCTCTCGGCCTGCACCGAGGAGTTTCGCGAGATGACCCCGAACCGCGAGCGCAACTGGTGCTGCGGCGGGGGCGGTGGCTTCCACTCGATGCCGGAGTACGACGACGTGCGCCTCGCCAGCGGTGAGATGAAGGCGAAGCAGGTGGAGTCGACCGGTGCCACGGTGCTGGCGACGGCGTGCGCCAACTGCCACCTGCAGCTCTCGGACCTCTCGGACCACTACGAGCTGGGGGTGGAGACGGTGAGCGTGACGGAGCTGATGGCGAACGCGTTGGTGGAGTAGACTCGAAGCGTGACCCTCGAAATCGGCCTCGTCCTCGGCATCCTGGCGGTCGCCGTGGTGCTCTTCGTGTCGGAGAAGGTGCGAGTCGACCTGGTGGCGCTGATGGTGCTGCTGGCGTTGGCTTTCACCGGGCTGGTGGGTCCGCGCGAGGCCCTGACCGGCTTCAGCAATCCCGCGGTGGTCACGGTGTGGGCGGTGTTCATCTTGAGCGGCGGCCTCACCCGCACCGGCGTCGCCAACCGGCTGGGACACTTCGTGCTGCGCCTCGCCGGCCGCAGCGAGATCGGCCTGGTGGTGGCGATCATGCTCACCTCGGGCTTGCTGTCGTCGTTCATGAACAACGTCGGTGTGGCGGCGCTGCTGCTGCCGGTGGTGATGGACATCACCCGGCGGCTCGGCATCGCGCCGTCGAAGCTCTTGATCCCGCTCGCCTTCAGCTCGCTGCTCGGCGGCCTGGTGACGTTGATCGGTACGCCGCCCAACATCCTGATCGCCGACGCCTCCCGGGACTTCGGTCTCGAAGAGCCGTTCGAGCTCTTCGACTTCACACCCGTGGGTCTGGCGGTGATGCTGGCCGGCGTCGCCTACATGGCGCTTATCGGCCGCCACATGCTGCCGGTGCGGGGCAAGGCGCGATTGCCTTCGGGCGGGGACGAGGATCTGCATCAGCTCTACGACCTGCGCCAGCGGCTGTCGATTCTGCGGCTGCCGGAGGGCTCGACCCTGGCCGGCAGGACGCTCGCCGAGAGCCGGCTGGGCTCGGCCCTGGGGGTCAACGTCATTGGTCTGAATCGAGGCGGCAGACTGCGCCTTGCGCCCGAGCGCCGCACCATCCTGGCGGCGGGAGACGCGCTGTTGGTGGAGGGGGCACTGGATCGCCTGCGGGAGTTGCAGGGTCACGAATACCTGGAAGTCGACGAAGAGTCACGTACCCTGATCCAGCTGATGGCCGCCGAATTCGATTTCCGCGAGGTGCGCCTGGGCGGCCCGGTCGTCGGTAAGACGCTGCGTCAGCTCGACTTCCGCGGCCGCTTCGGCGTCAACGTGCTGACGGTGCTGCGCCGTGACAGCCCGATGCGGACCAACCTCGCGAACCTGGTGCTCGAGGCCGAGGACGTCCTGCTGGTGCAGGGGTCCGACGCCGAGATCGACGCCTTGCGCGAGGCCGAGGGCCTGGTGGTCACAGCCGCCAGGGATCTGTCCGTCTACGAGCTCGAGGACTCCTTGAAGATCGTTCACGTGCCGGGCGATTCGTCGCTGCTGGGCAAGAACCTGCGTCAGGCCCGGCTGGGCGATGCCGCCGGGCTCACCGTGCTGGGCATCGTGCGCGACGGTACCCGGGGCCTCATCACCGGTCCCGAGGCCTGCCTGAAACCGGGCGACATCCTGGTGGTGGAAGGCAGCCCGGAGAACTTGGGAAAGGTGCGCGCGCTCCGCGAGCTCGAGATCGACCGCGAAGAGATTCCCGGCCTCGGCGAGCTGGAGTCCGAGGACACGGGCTTCGCGGAGGTGGTGCTCTCACCACGCACCGCGCTCGCCGGCCTGACGCTGCAGGAGATCCACTTCCGCGAGAAGTACGGCCTCAACGTGATGGCCATCTTCCGCCAGGGCGAGGCGATCCGCTCCGAGCTGCGCAACACCCCTTTGCGCCACTCCGACGCGCTGTTGCTCTACGGCTCGCGCCGCAAGTTACAGCTGCTCGGCGGCGAGGCAGACTTCCTCGTGCTCACCGAGGACGCCCAGGTGCCGGTGCGCGTGCGCAAGGCGCCGCTGGCGGCTGGAATCATGGCGGTGGTGCTCACCCCGGTCATCCTCGGTTGGTTACCGATCTACCTCTCCGCCATCCTCGGCGCGGTACTGATGATCCTCACCCGCTGCCTGACGATGGACGAGGCCTACAAGTTTATCGAGTGGCGGGCGGTGTTCCTGATCGCCGGCATGCTGCCCCTGGGCGCCGCGCTCCAGAGCAGCGGCGCCGCCCTCTACCTGACCGAGAAAGTGGTGTCGGCGGTGGGCGGCCTCGGCCCCTACGCCATCGTCGCCGCGCTCTACCTGGTGACCGCCCTGGGCGCCCAGGTCATGCCGACCTCCGCGGTCGCCATCTTGATGGCGCCGATCGCCTTCAACACCGCCCAGGACCTGGGCATCTCTCCCTACGCCCTGCTCATGGCGGTCGCGCTCTCCGCGTCGGCCAGCTTCATGAGCCCGGTGGCCCACCCCGCGAACATCCTGATCATGGGCCCGGGCGGCTATCGGTTCACCGACTACATCAAAGTCGGGTTGCCGTTGACGCTGGTCTGCCTGGCGGTGGTGCTGATCGTCCTGCCGCTGGTGTGGCCGTTCGAGGTACCCGTTCCGCCGCAGTGATCCGCGCGCGACGCCCTGCCCGTCGCCATCGTGGGGCATCGTGTCCGGGAGGAACCGGAGCCGGAGACGCTGAGCTACGAGCTCGGAGCAGCGCGCGAAGCGAGCAGGGCATCGACGCAGATCCTGAGCCGCTCGCTGCCGGCGAGCCACTCGC
This sequence comes from bacterium, assembly GCA_024226315.1. Classification (GTDB taxonomy): domain Bacteria; phylum Acidobacteriota; class Thermoanaerobaculia; order Multivoradales; family J023; genus JAAELT01. The sequence goes on from JAAELT010000388.1 coordinate 29,715, forward strand.
TCGCGGACTCCGCTTCGTTCCAGACCTGCGCCAGCCGCAGCGCCAGCAGCGGCACCCGCACCCAGGTCGCCGCCGGGCTGGGCGGGAGCTACGTCCGCGATCTGCGCCAACGGTTGGCGGCCGGCCGGGACGGGCGCTACGACCTTGCTGCGCTGCTGCGCATCCTGCGGGCTCTCGACGTCGCCCCCGCGGTGTTCTTCGGCAAGGTCTTCGGCTCCCTCGACCCGATCGCCCTGACCCAGCTCGAGACCCGCCGGCTCGGCGAGCCACCGGAGATCGTGGCCCGGGTCGGGGACCTCCTGCTGTTCGAAGAATGGCAGCCGCCGGGCGAGTTTTCCGAACACGTCCGCGACCTGGACGCCCACCGCTACCGGGACGCCAGGGAGGCCGGCAGGTTCGCCCGCACCGATCTCGAACAGGTCGCCGCCGGCCTGCGCCCGCTGGCGTGGGGCATCCCGCTGCTCGCGGTCTACGGCTCGGCGCTGCGGATGACCGAGGATCACGACGCGGCGCAGCAGACGCTGGTACTGGCCCTCGAGCGCGCCGAGCCCACCGGCGACCAGGGTCTCCTCGGCGACCTGCTGCAGCGGCTGGCCTACGCCGTCGCGGACCACTGCGGCGACTATGGCCGGGCGTCGCGCCTGTCGGCGCGGGCGACCGACTACCACCTTCTGGCCGGAGACATGAACGCTGTCGGCAAGACTTTCGTCGATCGCGGGATCTGGCTGCGTAAGCTCGACCGGCTCGACGGCGCCGTTGCCATGGAGCGCCGGGCACTCGAGCTGCTGGCAACCGACGAGCACAGGAATCGCTTCGCCGCCTTTCAGATGCTGGGGTTGTCCTATCGCGAGCTCGGAGAGCCGGAGCGCGCACACCAGTACGCTTCGCTTGCGGCTGAGTTGGCGCCTCGCGTAGGCCCCTGGATGGCGGCACGGCTCCTGAGGCTGCGGGCCAGGCTTGCCGTCGATCGGCGTCAATACCAGGCGGCGGAGGCTCACTTGCGCGAAGCGATCGAGGTCTTTCAACCGATCTCCTCGGGCGAAGCGGCCCTGGAGACCACCGAGTTGGTACGGGTGCTGCTCCTGCTGGGACGCGGCGCCGAAGCTCACACCACCGCCAGCACTATGGCCCGGTTCATCATTCCCCTGGAAGAGCGGAGCCCGGTCGCCGCGGCGGCCGCCCTGGATCTGCTGCGCTGCGGCCAGGTTGGCCGTGGGATCACGCTGGAGATGGTCGACCGCGTCGCCGCAGTCCTCGATGAGGAGCGGGCACGCCCGCCAGGGCGCGCCCGCTCCGGGCGCTAACGAGCCTAGCCGTTGGGGTCCGCTTCCGGTCCATAGCCGGCCCGGACGGTGGTCGTGACCTGCATGAGGCACCTCCTGGAGCGCGATGGACGCCGGGGCTCCAGTGCCGCGGCGCCGTGACGTTGCGCCCCTGAAGGACCTAGGGTATGCCCGCCTGAAACGGAGCGGTCTTGTCGTGTTGGGAGCGCGGGCGTCCCGCCTGCTCCGGCCGCGAGCAAGAGTCGCGCCCTCCAGGTCGCGGTCCTTCCCCCAGAGATCGCGCCGGCCGGCAGATCGTGGCTGTCACCGGTGGCAGCGCGGGGGCGCGGCCGCGATGTCGCCGCTGCCAGGGGTGGCAGCGTGGTGGTGCAGCCGCGACGTGCACGCTGCCACCCCGTGCGGAGAGGGGTCACGACGGCGTCGTCGTGGCTGTCACCGGTGACGGTGTGCCCGCCGACTCGCGACGACCTCGCTGTACATGCGGGGGAAGCCGGCTGACCGACCGGAAAGAGCCGACCCGGGCTCGGGGGAGGCGATTTCGGCACCGATCATTCCCGCCCGGTGCTTCGCGCCGAGCGACTCCAAAGCTGGGAAAGAGGCTCCTCGATGTCGAAGAAGGCGATTCAGGGGCGGGGAAAGATATTGACCGAGGCCGGGGAGGGTGACGGAGACGGGCTTGATGCTGTCCCCGGAGCTCGGAGCAGGTGGGCGCCGACTACGACTCGGCGTGCCGTGGCGATTACCCTGGAGCAGATTCGGCGCCGGCAGACCCTATGGCGATCGCCCTGAGACCGATTTGGCGCTGGAAAGCTCTATGGCGATCGCCCTGGGACCGATCTGGCGCTGGCGGCCCGCGGCCCGGGGTGGCTGGCACTCGAGGAGCAGGCGCCGGAAGCCGAGCCTCGACGAGAGCCGAACCTGACGATCCTGACGATGCTGACGATGTTTCACCCCCTGTCGCAAATCGCGCAGCCGCGCCGGTGCGGGGTCGCCGGAAGTCGGATTTTCGATCTGGGGGTCAGGATCGTCAGGATCGTCAGCATCGTCAGGATCTCGACATCTCGCGGGGCGAATTCGTCGCATACGACGAGAAATCCGGCGAACGGGTCAAGTCTGGCCGGCTGCGGCGCGGGCCGGGAGTCGGCGTCGGTCGAGCCGGACGCTTGCGAAGACATAGTTGCAGCGCTCTGGAACCCTGCTCATGGTCGCGAAGGGGCAGTTCCGTTGGCGTGGATCGGGTCTGACGCTCGCGAAGACGCGGTTCCGGAGGCGCCGATCGCGCCTGGTGCTCGTGAAGACGGGGTTGCGTGGGTGCGGATTGCGGCTGAACCGAGATCTGCCGGGGTTCTGGTCGTCGGACTCGCGTCGTTCGCGCTTCGAGGACGGATTCGGGTCGGCACTCCCGCTCCTGGCGGCTGGCCCCGACCTGGGATGCGCGGCGGCAAGACCAGATTCTGCAACGGCCTGCATACGTCGCCGACGACATGCACGTGATCTGACCCGACCGCGGGCCGCGAGTGTTGATGCGGCACCGCCGAGCCGGAATAACGCTCGTGGTATGCTCCGTCGAGCTAAACGGACGCTCGCCAGTACGAACGAAGTACGCCAAGCGTCTTCAATACTGGAAGGATGTTGTCGGGCATAGTGAAGCCGAGAAGCACTTTCACAGAATCGAGGGCATAACAGTGGATGAAGAGGCTAAGCCAGCAAGTGGATACTTTGCGTACCATGCGTCGGTCACGCTTCAGAATTGCGTAGTTGAGGTTCAAGTATATTCGGCGTTAAGCGAAGCATGGAGACATCCGTCGCATAAACTATACGAACGGGCACGTCTAGGTGCCGATCTAACTAGATCCAGCGACTCGCCAGCGTCACGGTTGATTTCGCTCGGACACCTGCTGAATCTTGCTGAACATGAGTTCGAACGAATTGCTGAGGATCTAAAGCAAGAGCTTCCGAGATCATGAGCCGTCACTCGGCTAACAAGGCGCTGCAGCGCGACACGCTTCGCGTGCGGCTGAGCTCACTCGTTCTAAAGGAGGCTGCGTGAGTAGGAAAGTAGCGCGTGTGATGCGCTTCCGCATCCGTCTGATCGGAATCGAACCGTCTATATGGCGAATGATCGATGTTCCCGAAGCGTATTCGTTCTGGGATCTACACGTTGCCATCCAAGATTCCATGGGCTGGCTGGACTACCATCTTCATTCGTTCAATCCGCCACGGAGGCATGGGCGCATCCGATCTACGATTGGAATCCCCGATGACGACTTCGATGATGAGACGGTAGCGGGATGGGAGGTGCCGATAGTGAAGTTCTTCATGGAGCTTGGAGATGTGCTGGAATACGAGTACGACTTCGGCGATGGCTGGACACATGAAGTTACCCTAGTTGGGATCCTTCTCAAGGAGGCAGGTCGGAAGTACCCCGCCTGCGTTGACGGTGGAAGGGCTTGTCCTCCTGAGGATTGTGGAGGAATAGGTGGATACGAGGAGCTTCTGGAGGCTCTTGCTGATCCATCTCACGAGGAGCATAGAGGCATGGCGGAGTGGTTAAAGGGCCACGCGAAGAACTACTGGCCGTATAAGCCAGACGAGTTCGATCCAGCCTCGGTGGCGTTCGATAACCCGAAGAAGCGGTTCCAGAACGCGTTCTCGCAGCCATGAGGAATTGGGACATTCAACATCGTCCGAGCGGGGCCCGCGAACCGCCAAGGTCACCGGCGAGGCTGCGCCCAATGTGGACTACGAGATTGACCAAGCCATCAGCGAGAACGGAGAACCGGTGCCATGACTCTCATCACGATCTACAGCCTCATCTACCTCTTCGCCTCCATCGTCACGATCGTGCTCGCCAACAAGGCGCAGCACTTCAAGGACCGCCACCCCGCCATCGACGGCGCGGCCAGCCTGGAGGCGTTCAAGGCGCTCGCGCGGGTCAACATGTACTTCGCGCTCAGTCAGATCGTGGTCTTGCTCGCGGGGATGGCCGTGGGGGGCGTGATCATCTTTCTCCACGGCGCCACCGGATTCCTGTTCGTCATGGCCACCAACGCGATCCTCCTGCTCCTCAGCTTTAGTCTCTTAGCCCCAAGATTCTGCGCAAAATGGTCAGGATTTGCGAAACGTTTTGGTATCTCAAGCATGCGCGAGCGCCGGGATCACGTACAGTCGTCGCAGTTTCAGAGCTGTGACCACGACTCTTCGACC